>JAFQRJ010000022.1 GCA_017410145.1 Tyzzerella sp. | reverse complement strand
TTCCAGATATATGCAGTTCCGCTCGGATTCAAAGAAACTATTGTTCTAAGCTTCGTTACTCCGTCTGCCACCGTATAGGTAACCTTCATGGTTTGAATTTCTGTAACCGCTGTAGAAGAGCTGGTTGCAAGTAAAGTTCCTCCCACGTCATTCTTCAAGGTTCCTGTTACTGTGGTCGATTCCTCTGCGTAATACTTGAAACTGAATTCATAAGTCTTTCCTGCCTCAACATCTATTGCTTGTAATAATTCCACATACTTATATTCCGTTCCGCTGGCATCCGTATGTTTACCCGGTAATTTTGCCATATACGTAGGGTCTCCTGACGGAATCGCCGAACCGCTTCCACCTGTGCCGCCTTGACCCGAATCACTTCCGCCTGTACTGCTTCCAGCAAAAAGCGTTCCATCATAGTTCATGACTGTAAATCCAAATTGCGCAGTCAGTTCATCAGACTTCTCTGGGGTTGTCGCCTCCTGACCACGTATTCTCCAGCCAATCCATGAACCGTCCCCTTCTGAAAAGTCTGCATTTGTCAAAAGGTTTTCTGTTCCACCGACTTCATTGAAGCACAGATTCCAGATATATGCAGTTCCGCTCGGATTCAAAGAAACTATTGTTCTAAGCTTCGTTACTCCGTCTGCCACCGTATAGGTAACCTTCATGGTTTGAATTTCTGTAACCGCTGTAGAAGAACTCGTTGCAAGTAAAGTTCCTCCCACGTCATTCCTCAAAGTTCCTGTTACTGTGGTCGATTCCTCTGCATAGTATTTGAAACTGAATTCATAAGTCTTGCCTGCCTCAACATCTATTACCTGTAATAATTCCACATACTTATATTCCGTTCCGCTGGCATCTGTATGTTTACCCGGTAATTTTGCCATATACTCAGGAGCTCCGAAAACTGAACTGTCATAATTCATTATACGGATACCATATGTACTCTCCGCAGTATCGGATTCTCCTTTGTTTTCTACATCCGTACTTCCGCAACGCCATCCAATCCATGAACCATCACTTTCAGAAAAGTCTGCGTTTACCAGAAGATTCTCTGTACCGTCAGCTTCCCTAAAGCACAGATTCCAGATATATGCTGTTGCACCCTGTTCAACCGCTATCAACGGCACAAGCGTTGTCTCGCTGCCTGCTGTTGTATAGGTGACACCCATTGTTCCGACCTCACCTGCCGCTGCAATGACCTCTGCGCGCTTTGACTGTTCTGCATTCAGCAAACGTCCTTGCATGCAATCCTCTTTATCTACATAATAGTTGAAACTGAATTCATAGGTTTTTCCCGGTTCAACAGTTATGTTCTGACTCAACTCATTTCGTCCCTGTACATTGCCATTCGCATCTGTATAGGAACCAGGTATCTTTGCCATATACGTAGGGCCTCCAGATGAAATGGTCGAAGTTGTCTCACCCGTTCCATTATTTGTTGCTTCTGCCAATAAGTAATTGCCGAATTGAGCAACCAATAACACCGTTAAAAAAACTGCTAAATACCTTTTTACATTTTTAATGTTTGTTATTCTCTTCATATTCTACTTCCTTTCGTATTAGTGAATGTTAAGCTACAATTAATCTCAATAAAGTCTGCTTATCCCTCCTTCGCCTTTTCACATTGCAACTCGCCTAATAATTGTGTGTTATTTGTAACTTTATCATTAAAGTAATTTTAACATATGAACCTTTATGTGTCAACATGTTCATAATTATACATTTTAAAAATCTATAATTATAAATTTTTTAAAACAAAAAAGGAACCCATATCAATTGGATTCCTTTACTGATAAACGCAGTTTCCTTTCCATCGTTAGAACTCTACATTTTCCACTCTGCCTATTCTAATATTAAAACTACGCCTACTAAAGCTCATCATCCAGATGCATTGCCAGCCAATCTCTTGCAACATTAGGAACCTCATGTCCTATATCAAGCACACAGTTTGTATGCATGATAAGTCCTTCAAACTTCCCCTCTTTTAAGTATTCAAGTGCTTTTTCTAATTGATAAATGGTAGGTTCGATGTTGGAAGGAATTTCATCACCAAAGTTATAAAGATAACAACCTATCATTTTGCGTATGCCTTTGGTCTGTTCAAAAAAGTCGTTGATTCGTTCTTCGTAAAACTCTATCTCACCTTCATTCCAAAACCAAAATGTAACCCCGTCGAATTCCTTAAAATATTCTCGCATATCAACAGGTGGACACATATCACTGCGAAAATGCTTTGAATACACAACCATCCAGAGTTCCATACCTTCTTTATGTAAACGTTCAGCAAGCTCTCTCAATACTTCAGGTGGATATTTTAAGTAGTTGTTCTCATTTTCTACATTAAAAAAGTCATCCAGAATACCTATTTTCATGTTCTTGTATTTTTTACCAAGAGCTATGACCATATCAAGATTATCCGGCTTCAGTGACCAACCGACCGTTTGCATATCGTCAAGTAAACGAACCTGTTCATCAGGATCAACAGCGTAACTCGTGGGTATATAAAATACATTTCTACCTCCCAGCCATTTGATACCGTCGCCTGGCGACATAAATGATTTTTTTGTAATACTCCATTTGTTTTCAAAAGCATTTGTCGGGTGTCCCCACACCCATAATTTGTCCGATAATTTCGCCATAGTTTGCACCTCCTTATATAATTTCAAACAGCCTGCGTGGGTAATTGGTCAAATTTTCACAACCATCGACAGTAATTCGGATGACGTCCTCAATGCGCAGACCAACTTGTGTTTGATGTGAACCTAAAAATATATCAGAGCAGAAGGTCATATTTTCTTTCAACAGGTAATCGGAATCCGTTTCAACCCACGGTGCCTCACCCTCCATCAGACCATTTCCGTGAAAAGGCCCATAAAGGTAGTGGTCTTCCATTCCCAATTTTTTAACAATCTCCTTATGGCGGATGGCCACGTCCCTAGCCGGTACACCTGCTTTGACAAAGGACAGCATATCCTCCTGAATTGTATATCCAGCTTCAATCAGACGTTTCTGACTATCAGTGGCTTTCCCAAATATGACTGGACGACCGATACTGGAGGCATAACCCTCATATCGAGCACCAAACTGGAAGAACGTCAAATCTCCTGGTTTAATAACTTTCTGACGTGGACGACTAATAGCCTGGTCAGACCCTGTACCAGTTAGCACCCACAGTGGATAACTTTCACGTTCAGCACCTAGCTCGTGCATTTTTCCCAGTGCCAGTCCAACAACCTGAGTTTCGGTCATACCGACATGAACATTTTCCATAACATAATCCATCGTTTTTTTTGTGATTTCAGCAGCCTTACGCATACATGCCAACTCATTTTCGGTTTTAATCATTCGAATAGCTGAAACCACATGATCCGCTTTTACCACAGAAACAGAACCATAGGGCTTTAGATTCTCCATTAGGTCGTTATATATACCAATTGTGAGCAGTGGAAAACCAGCGATGCCAATTTTACGGATGCAGGTGTCCCCCATGCATTCATGAAAAACACTAGCGAAAGTATCTAACTGTTTCCCCGGATATTCTGGTTCAGATGACTCTCTAAAAGCTTTCATTAAGCGGATATCGGGTATCCTTGAACGATCTGACGCGTAGGTATAACTTTCCGGTCCAATTAACAGCATAGGTTTGCCAGTTTTAGGAATCAAAACAGCTGCCGTCTCAAAAGAAGGCCAGTAGTCGCTAAAATAGCGGACAAACTGTGGCTCTGCCTCATTGCCATAACTTAAAAGAATATCAAACCCTTCCTGTTTCATGATTTCTTGAACTTTTCCAACTCTTTGTTGAAACTCACTGTCGGGAATCCGCATCATAATACAACCTCCTTATTATCTAAAAAATTTGCAGGATTTTTCACTAACATTTGGTGAATGGCATCCTTGCTAATGCCGAATTCTTCCATCATAGGAACAATATTGGTCAAAACATGGTCATAGCCCCAACCACCATAAGTACGCAGACAAGTTTTCAGGCAAACATCACAACTGAGAAGAATCTGAGACTGATAACCCTCTTCCACAAGTGTACGGATACATTTCACTCGTTCCGTATCATGAACAAACAGACCGTAGCCATCCCGCCGGGCTTCCCGATCTACAAAGTATTCTTTTCCGAAATTGTCAAATTCGATGTAAACACCCATATTCAACAGGGAGTGGATGTAATCTATGTTGTTTTCCACATCCACATGAGAAATAGCAATTTTTTCAGGCGTAACCCCATCATTCAAAAGAATCTCCGCAGCCTCCAGACCGTTGATAGTCCAAGGATTAATATGTACAAGAATACTGGTTCCTGTGACTTTGTGGGCAATGGCAGATGCTCGTAGTACTCTGCGTTCTTCGTCGTTAAAAACCTCACTGATGCCAATTTCACCAATAACACCTGCACGTATACCTGTATCCTCTACACCTGTTTGGATTTCCGAAATCATCATGTCGGCAATCTCGGTTTCAGTCATGGTTTTCATTTTTTCTGGGTGAGTGGAACAGACGTAATATCCAGTGCCCATGACAATAGGAATGCCCGTTTCCTGAGAAATCCTTTGCAGCAATTTGGGATCACGTCCAATCCCAGGCATAGTGGCATCTACTATAGTACCGCCACCAGCTTTACGAAAACGAAGAATTTCCTGCTTTTGAATTTCAAAGTTATCCATTCGTAAGTTATCCTTCAACGCATAAGGATCCCGATTTAGAACACCTAGCCTGTCCATTGTCACCATAGCTTCCGCCGGCTTTTCCACATCACGAAGCGGACGCTCTTCAAAAAATGCTGTCAGTTCGATGAACACATGCTCATGTGGGGTAATAAGGCCAGCTTTGTCTTTTTCAATTACTCCTGTAACAGTTTGTATCGCCATAAAAAACTCCTTTCATTTACTTTAATGTTAAAGTAATATTAGCATAAATCTTATTTTCTAGTCAATACTTTTTTTGACAAAATAGATAATTAACTGTATAATAATGGTAATTTTTATTGGAGGAATTTATTATGTCCGTGACACTAAAAGACATTGCAGTTGAATTAAATCTGTCTATTCAAGCTGTATCACGTGGTCTAAGAAATATGCCGGATATCGGTCCTGATACCACGAAACTGATACATGAAACCGCCGCACGACTTGGTTATCAAAAAAATTATGCTGCGAGTTATATACGAACTCAAAAATCAATGAGTCTAGGTATTATTATTGCAGATATTTGTAACCCACTATATTCGGCCATTTACAAAGGCATTGAAAATGTCTGCGCCAACACCGATTATGCTCTGATGCTTGGAAACTCTAACGAAAATCCTCAAGAGGAAATCACTGTCATCGACAACATGCTAAATCATGGTGTTGATGGAATCTTCATAGTTCCGAGCCAGAAAAATTCGGACAGTTTAAGTCGTTTGAGCACGGCTGAAATTCCATGTGTATTTTTACAACGTGAATTCAAAAATTCCCATATGCCATTCGTCTATAGTGACGATTATAGAGGTGGATATTTAGCTGCTAAACATTTATACAGTTTGGGACATAGAAGTTTTCTATACATTGCTCCACCGATGTATATTTCATCTGCCAAAGAACGTTATGATGGATTTTATGCCTATCTGTCCGAGCAAAATTTAACAGAAGACTGTATTTGCATAATTAAGTGTGATGCCACACGAGACGGTAGCTACAAAGCAATGAGCAAATGGTTGAAGAAACAATCCAATTTAAAAGCTCTTTCTGTAACCGCAATCTTCTGCTTTAGTGATTATATTGCCTACGGTGTATATTCTGCTCTTACCAAATATAACTTGCATATACCGCAGGATATCTCGGTAATTGGCTATGACAACAATGAATACTCTGATATCATTGCTCCGCCTCTTACCACAATTGATATGTGTCCACATAAAATAGGAAAACAATCAGCAGAACTGATGTTGAAGATGATCGACGGACAAGAACTCACCGAAGAACAACGCCAGGTATTAATTGAACCAAAATTGATTTTACGTAACTCAAGCGGAGTACCATGCAATAAAGAGAATTAGATGCACTATTGACACAGTGAAAAGTACCACCTATCACCAAAAGGGATATTCCCCCCTTGGTGATAGGTGGTTTTAAATCTTATGTATGAACAATCCGCTTCGCATCTTTGGTTCAAACCATGTAGACTTCGGCGGCATTAACATATCTGCGTCAGCCACATCAAAAAGTTCTTGAATCGAGGTTGGGTACATTGCAAATGCAACCTTGCAGTCTTCTGAAACACGTTTCTCCAATTCAGCAAGTCCTCTAATACCACCAACGAAATCAATGCGTTTATCGATACGTGGATCATCAATTCCGAGGATAGGTGTGAGCAATTTCTTTTGCAGAATAGACACATCCAGACCTTCTACCGGGTCTGTGCACATATCAGCCATATGCACATTGCATCGATACCATGTTCCCTCAAGATACATACCAAATTCACCTTTTTTCGTTGGATAATGATTTTCACTCTCGTCCAAAGCAACTTCAAACACTTCTCCAACCTTTGCAACGAATTCTTCCGGAGTATACCCATTCAAATCCCTCACCACACGATTATAATCCATGATCATAAGCTGTTCGTCTGAAAATAGTACCGATAAGAAAGTATTAAATTCTTCACTACCATCATAATCCGGATGTTCTGCTCTTCTCTTCAGACCAACCTTCACTGCCGAAGCCGCTCTGTGGTGTCCGTCTGCGATATAGATTTCTTTGGTATTAGCAAACTCTTTTCTAATCACTTCAATCTGTTCTGGTGAATCTATGCAAAACACACGATGACGAATTCCATCATCAGATGTGAAATCATAAAGCGCCTCTTCTCTTTTCTTTGCCTCGATTACTTCACGGATGGCCGTTCTGGCACGATACGCCAGATAGATTGGGCCCGTCTGTGCACCACAAATATCTACATGGCGTATGCGGTCTTGCTCCTTTTCCTCTCGTGTATTCTCATGCTTTTTGATTATATTATTTAAATAATCATCTATAGATGCACATGCAACCAACCCATCCTGCACTCTTCCATTCATAGTGAGTTCATAGATGTAATAGCACGCTTTTTCTTCTGTGATAAAATCCCCTTTCGCTACCATATCCCACAAGATTTCGCGTGCCTTCTGATAAACCTTATCATCGTACATATCCACATCATCCGGAAATTGTGTTTCTGGACGGTCAATGCGAAGGAAGGATAAAGCTTCCTTTTCTACCTCTGCCTTAGCCTCTGCACGACTGTACACATCATACGGAAGTGCAGCTATCTTATCTGCCTTGTCCTTATTTGGTCGTATCCCCACAAATGTTTTAATTGTTGCCATATGTTCTCCTTTCGTACTCCATTTTCCCAAAATCATTCGGTAATTCTACAATGGTTGCCGCAAGCAACTCAGAACTACTTATTAACGAATCCGCCTCCATATATTCATTTTTTGAATGTATGAAACCACCGACAGGTCCCACTGTACATACACTTGGCACTCCAGCCATAGTAGTATAAGATGCATCAGAACCGCTAGATGTTAAACATGGCTTTCTTTCGCCAAAACCATATTTCTGACTGACGGAATTAATATGCGCTGCTAACGCGTAATTTCCTTCTGTATCCTCCATTGGATAGCGTTCTCCTATCACCTCAAAAGTAGAACGTGTCCCAGGAATATATGATTGAGCAATAATCCCCTCTACATGCTCCTTAATTTCTTGACGCTGTGACATGTGCCAATAACGATTATATAAAGTAAATTCCACTTCTTCTGGCACGGTATTCGGCGAAGTACCACCTTTGAAAAGACCACAATTATATGTAATCTGCTCCTGGTCACTTGGTTTTTCTATCTCTAAAACCTTCCATGCAGCTTCTTTAATCGCACTAATTCCTTTTGCATATTCACTGCCCGCATGCGAAGCTTTTCCTTTTACATGCACCTTATATCTGATAGAACCTTTTCGTCCAACTGTGACATGCTTCCCATCACCACACTCCAAGGTCATTGCCGCCGCACATCCTCTTGCAGAGTCACGAATAAATGCTTTTCCCGCCTCACCGGATAATCCTTCACTCAATTCCTCGTCACCTATCAGTATAAACTTCAACTGGCGTTCCCTATATCCTGCATCCTTCAATGCATCCATAACTAACAGCGCAACCACAAGACCACCTTTCATATCGCTAACACCTGGTCCGTAATACTTACCATTTTCTTTTCTAAATAACGGTTTTTCAAAGGTACCCACCGGAAAAACTGTATCGATATGCCCAGTAAAAGCAATTGGTGGCAACGGCGCATTTTCATTCCAAGTAATTAAAATACCATTCCCTGCTTTTTCAAAAGGTACCACTTGTACGTGAAATCCCTTGGATTTAGCAAAAGAACATATTCTCTTCCCCACAGCATCCACTCCTGCTTTATCCGGTGTATAACTCTCAATCGTAACAAGTTCTTCAAGAAGCGACTCATACTCTTCTTGTTTTGCCTCAATAATCGCGAAAACTTTCTCCACCATCTTCTCTTTTTCTCCTTGAAACTCATTATTTAATGAAATATATTTGTAACTTTATCGTTAAAGTGATGGTAGCACTATCCTGATTGTTTGTCAATATGCTTATAAAATCTTATGATTTTTATAATTATAATTTATCAACATGTTTTAACTTGGATTTTTTTGACTTGAATTTTTTGACTTGAATTTTGACGAACACAACTATTCAGACTGTAGAGAAAATCCCGAACTCCCTTCCGAGCCCTTCTACGTTTATGGTGTCCGGGGCTATAGAAAAATATTACTTCTTAAGCCCCCGGCACCTATTTGCGTTTCTATAAGAATTTGTTTTTCTTAACCATCTCAACAAATTCCGCATTATTAGAAGTACGTGCAAACATATTTAAGATATTATCTACTGCTTCCTCCGGTTTCAATCCATTCAGAGCTTTTCTTAAGATATAGACTGCTTCCTGCTCTGATTGGCTAAGCAGCAAATCTTCTCGTCTGGTTCCTGATTTCGGAATATCGATTGCCGGGAATACGCGTTTCTCCTGTAACTTTCTATCCAGAACTAATTCCATATTACCGGTACCTTTGAATTCTTCGTAGATGACATCATCCATCTTGCTACCTGTATCAACAAGTGCTGTGGCAAGAATGGTAAGGCTTCCGCCCTCTCTAATATTTCTCGCCGCACCAAAGAAACGTTTCGGCATATGAAGGGCTGCCGGATCAAGACCACCTGATAAAGTACGTCCACTTGGCGGTACAATCAAGTTGTATGCTCTTGCAAGTCTTGTAATACTGTCAAGTAAAATCACAACGTCTTTTTTGTGTTCTACTAGACGTTTTGCACGTTCAATTACCATTTCAGAAACACGTTTGTGATGCTCCGGAAGCTCATCAAATGTGGAATAAATGACTTCCACATTTTTACCTGTAATGGCTTCACGGATATCTGTTACTTCTTCCGGACGTTCATCAATCAGAAGAATCAAAATATGCATTTCCGGGTTATTATTCAAAATAGATTGAGCCACCTGTTTCAAAAGGGTTGTCTTACCTGCTTTCGGTGGTGAAACAATCATACCACGTTGCCCTTTACCAATTGGTGAAAGCAAATCCACAATACGCATGGCAGTGCTGCTCTTTCCATTTTCCAAACGAAGTCTTTCATCCGGGAAAATCGGAGTCATATCCTCGAAATTCTTTCTCTGTGTTGCTTCCGCAGTCGTATATCCATTAATTTTCGTTACATATAATAATGCACTGAATTTCTCCTGCTGCGTTTTAATTCGGATATTACCTGTGATGATATCACCGGTCTTCAAGCCAAAGCGACGAATCTGGGACGGAGACACATAGATGTCATTCTCTCCCGGCAAATAGTTCGCACTTCGGATAAAACCAAACCCATCAGCCATAACCTCAAGAATACCGTGTGCAACCTCTCCACTATCCAGTTGCTCAATATCCAAGGCGGCTTTTTCTGTTTTTAATTTATCTTTTTCGTCTTGTTCAAGCATTGCTTCCACTAATTCTGCTTTTTTCAATGTACTAATACCTGACATTTCCCTTGCCTTTGCCAAATCACGTAAAGTTGCCAATGGCAAAGATTCATACTTCTCTCTCATATAAAACAATCCTTTCTTTATTCACGTTCATCATCTTTGGGATTTATCTGTCTGAATTGACGACTTGAATGCTTTTACTATTCTTGTATTATACACGATTTTCTTCTGAAATCAAAGTATTTTTTTCTCTTTATTGATTTGCCTTTTGAAGAATGCTATGATAAACAACAAGGAAGTGATGAAATGAATGTTTGGGGCGATAAGAGATATTACTCTTTGGACGCTTATATCAAGAAAACATTTGGCGAAAAATTATATAAGATTTCTCTAGATGGCGGCATGACCTGTCCCAATCGCGACGGTACGATAGACACCCGCGGCTGCATCTTCTGCAGTGCAGGTGGTTCCGGCGAATTTGCCGGCGACCGCAGTTTATCCATAAAGGAACAACTTGCGTACGGAAAACAAATGATTTCACGAAAATACTCCGGTTCTTCTTATATTGCTTATTTTCAGGCATACACCAACACCTATGCTTCTGTCTCTTACTTGGAGGAGATTTATATGGAAGCGCTAAGGGATGAGGATGTGAAAGTGCTATCCATTGCCACAAGACCGGACTGCCTTTCGCCGGAGATTTTAGATTTGCTTTCCCGCCTCAACCAAATAAAACCGATCTGGGTAGAGCTAGGGCTTCAAACAATTCACGAAGCCTCTGCCAAATTTATCAGACGTGGATATACTCTTGACGTTTTCGAGAAAGCAGTTTATGATTTGAAAATGATTGGTGTGTGCGTAATTGTTCACACGATTTTATACCTTCCAGGCGAAACGGAACAGATGATGTTGGAAACCATTTCCTACTTAAATTCGCTTCCGATTCATGGAATAAAATTACAATTGTTGCATATATTAAAAAATACCGATTTGGCTTCTTACTATGAAAGAACACCATTTCATCTTCCAAGTATGGACGAGTATTTCCTGCTTCTTGGTAAATTACTTTCGCACTTACGTCCGGACATTGTTGTTCACCGTTTGACTGGCGACGGAGCCAAGAACCTTTTGCTTGCACCACTTTGGACAAGCAACAAACGTCTCGTTATGAATACCATGCAAAAATATTTTAAAGATGCTGATATATGTCAAGGAAAGGAGTTCTCATGTCAGAACCATTTACACTCTATAAATTAATTATCTTATATATGTTGGATAAACTAGATTTCCCATTGACAAATGGGCAAATTTCTGAATTTATTTTAGACAAAGGCTACACCACTTATTTTACGTTGCAGCAAGCAATTTCCGAAATGGTAGAAGCCGGTTTTATCCGCGAGGAGACAACCCACAATCGTACCTACTACCATCTGACAGATGAAGGAACAGATACCATCAAGTTCTTTCGGAACAACATTTCCCCTGCTATCCAGCATGATATTGATTCCTTTCTTGCTGAGAAACGTTACGAGTTAAAGAATGAAATCTCTGTCAAAGCGGACTACTATCAGATAAGTAGTCTAGAATACGCTGTTCGCTGTCAGATTATTGAAAGTGATGCCTCACTCATTGATATGACGATAACTGTTCCTACAAAGGAGGAGGCTACAACGATTGCAAATAATTGGAATAAAAAGAATCAGGAAATCTATGCACAAATAATGGCGAATCTGTTATGATTCTTGCATGTAATTTACATGCAAAGCTTCGCACGGATGCGCACACCGAAGGCGTCCCTTGTGGAGAGGTGCGTATATGGTAGATGTTGCTACGCAACCGCACCTCGCGCAAGATTCCGTCAAGACGGAATCTATTTCAAGTTCTCCAATCTGTCTTTTATCTGTTTCTCATAGCCCATCTCAGTCGGCTCATAGAACTTTGCATCCTTAATCTCATCCGGCAGATACTGCTGTTTCACGTAATGTTCCGGATAATCATGGGGATACTTATATCCGGTGCCATGCCCCAGTTTCGCAGCCCCTTTATAGTGAGCATCCTGCAAATGTGCCGGCACGGTTGTTTTTTTGCTTCTTACGTTTTCCATCGCAGCTTCAATTGAAAGATAAGATGCATTGCTTTTTGGTGCACTGGCAATATAGGTTGCCGCCTGTGCTAAAATAATCTGGGCTTCCGGCATGCCGATTCGCTCAATTGCCTGACTGGCTGACACTGCCACCGTCAACGCATTCGGATCTGCATTTCCCACATCCTCTGATGCACTAATCATCATTCTTCTTGCAATGAATTTGATATCCTCTCCCGCATATAACATTTTTGCCAAATAATAAACTGCCGCATCCGGGTCTGAGCCCCGAAGGCTCTTGATAAATGCAGAAATCGTATCGTAGTGATTATCCCCTGTCTTATCATATCGTACCACACGCTTTTGGATACACTCCTGGGCAACTTCAAGGGTAATATGTATCTTTCCATCCTCGCTCCGCTGCGTTGTCAGTATACCAAGTTCAATGGCATTCAGTGCATTTCTGGCATCGCCACCGGAAATATCTGCGAGAAACTCCAATGCTTCCTCAGTAATCTCTGCATTATAACTTCCCATGCCTTTTTCGTTGTCATATACCGCACGTTTTAATAAAACTTTGATATCTTCCTTATCCAAAGATTTTAACTCAAACACGCTTGAACGGGAAATCAAAGCTCCATTCACTTCGAAGTATGGATTCTCAGTAGTGGCACCTATCAAAATCAATGTCCCATCCTCCACAAACGGGAGTAAATAATCCTGTTGTCCTTTATTAAAACGATGAATCTCATCCACAAATAGAATAGTTTTCTTTCCATACATTCCCTTATTGTTTTTCGCCTGCTGCACGACCTCTTCCATATCCTTTTTCCCGGCTATGGTTGCATTAATCTGCTTAAAGTCTGCACTCGTCGTATTTGCAATCACCTTAGCCAGAGTGGTTTTCCCTGTCCCCGGTGGCCCGTAGAAAATAAGGGAACCAAGCTTATCCGCTTTGATTGCACGATATAAAAGCTTATCTTTCCCTATAATATGCTGTTGCCCCACCACCTCGTCCAATGTTGTTGGACGGAGTCTTGATGCCAATGGTGACTCTTTCTCACTATTTTGTTCTCTTACATAATCAAACAAGTCCATGTCTTTCTCCTATTCCACTCCTGCAATTTCACGAATCACTTCACCCGCAATCAGCAAACCTGCTACCGGCGGTACAAATGAAATGCTTCCCGGAAGCGACCTTCTCATGCCTTTATCTTCTTCCGTAGTGCGTGACGACGTATCAATCGGTTTTTCCTTTGAATATAGTACTTTCAAATGGTAAATCCCACGTTCTTTCAATTCTTTTCTCATTACCTTGCAAAGAGGACAAACAGAGGTTTTTGAAATATCCGTTATCTCAAACAGCTCCGGATGGAGTTTATTTCCTGTACCCATACAACTAATAAGTGGAATCTGATGCTCTTTGGCATACACTGCTACAGCTAATTTAGCAGTCACGGTATCAATTGCATCCACAATAAAATCCACTTTTCTCTCGAAAATCTCATGCAAATTCTCCGGCAAAATAAATGTCTCATAGGTAAATACCCGTGTCCCCGAACTAATATCTTCTATTCGATTCTTCATTAACTTTGTCTTATATTCACCTACAGTACTTAAGTATGCAATGGACTGACGATTAATATTGGTCTGGCTGACCTTGTCGTTGTCTACCAAAATTAAAGTTCCCACTCCGCTTCTTGCCAATGCCTCGATGCAATGGGAACCAACGCCTCCCACACCAAGCACCATAACGGTAGCATTTGCAAGGCGCTTTAGTCCTTCTTCTCCTATTAACAATTCTGTTCTGGAAAATTCGTGTATCATGTATATTCCTCTTTCTATTAACTGTTCAGAGCCACTTCGAAAATACTTTGTATTTACTTGGCTCTGAATAATTACATAATAACATTTTCCCACATTTTCGTCACTACTTTTTATTGCATATATTTTTCTATAGTGTTAGAATAGTCAAGTACGCGAAAAGGAGGAAGAATATGTCAGACTCAGTAAGACAAGAAAATAAAATGGGCGTTATGCCGATTCCTAAATTACTAATTTCTATGTCCCTGCCAATGATTATTTCCATGTTGGTACAGGCCTTATACAACGTTGTAGACAGTATGTTTGTTGCACAACTAAATGAAAATGCATTGACAGCCGTTTCATTGGCTTTCCCGATACAGAACTTAATGATTGCAGTCGCTGCAGGTACCGGGGTCGGTATCAATGCCCTACTCTCCAAAAGTCTTGGAGAAAAGAAATATGAAACAGCAAATACCATTGCCAACAACGGTATTTTACTAGGTGTCCTAAGTAGCCTTGTGTTTGCAGTCTTAGGACTTTTAGGTTCCAGATTGTTTTTTGAAATTCAGACAGACGATGCGCAAATTATCGAATACGGAACACAATACATGTCTGTTATTACAATCGTATCCGTTGGGATTTTCTTACAAATAACATTTGAACGTTTATTGCAATCAACGGGAAAAACTATTTTTAACATGATTACGCAAGGAACGGGCGCAATTATCAACATCATCCTTGACCCAATCCTTATTTTCGGTTGGTTTGGACTTCCGGCCATGGGTGTAACCGGCGCTGCCGTTGCAACGGTAATTGGTCAGGTTTTTGCAGCAATCCTTGGCATTTTCTTTAATCATAAATTTAACAAAGAAATTCATGTTAGTTTCAAGGGCTTTAAGCCATGCAAAGAAACCATCAGTAGCATTTATAAAATCGGTGTTCCTTCGATTATCATGCAGTCCATCGGTTCCCTTACAACCTTTGGCATAAATAACATCTTGCTGATGTTCTCATCTACTGCTGCCACCGTATTCGGCGTATACTTCAAACTACAAAGTTTCGTATTTATGCCGGTATTTGGTCTGACCAACGGTATGATTCCAATCGTGGCATACAACTACGGTGCGCAGAACAAAAAACGTATTTATCAAACCATAAAACTCAGTACTTCCATTGCAGTATGTATTATGCTTGTGGGAGTTGTAATCTTCCAGCTATTCCCACAAACGCTGTTGGGCTTATTCGAAGCTTCTGAACACATGCTGGAAATCGGTGTTCCTGCACTCAGAACAATCAGCCTTAGCTTTGTGTTTGCCGGCTTTTGTATTGTTTCAAGTTGTGTATTCCAAGCCCTTGGGAACGGAGTGTACAGTATGTTCATGTCTCTTGCAAGACAGATTGTAGTGATTTTACCGGTTGCGTTTGTCTTTGCAAAACTGTTCGGATTAAATATGGTATGGTTCGCATATCCAATCGCAGAAGTGGTTTCAGTTATCATGTGTATCTTCATGCTAAAACGCATTATAAAGGCCAAGGTAAAACCTTTGGCTAACTAAAAAACAAGGAACTTTCCCATGAACAAAAACGGAAAGTTCCTTTCTTAATTTTCGCTATTTCTTTTTCTTTACACTGTACCCAAACGTCCCTAATTCTTTTCCCAAACTCATGTATGTTCCGTGTGAATATGCCATCAGACCGGTCTCATTCAAACAGAACTTGCCTGTCTCATTTAAGTATTCCTCATTGACTTGTACAGAAACAACCTCTGCGATAAACATGTCGTGACTTCCAAGTTCTTTGATATCAGTCACTTTACATTCAATATTTACCGGACACTCCTCAATAATCGGTGCATAGGATAAGGCGTTAGCTTTTCCACGTGTCAGCCCCGTTTCCTTCCATTTATCCACATCCTTGCCCGAACGCACTCCACAGTAATCGGTAGCTTTCACCAAGCTTTCTGTGGTTAAATTCACTACAAACTCTCCCGACTCCTTAATCATATGATAAGAATGTCGCTCTGGTCTCACTGATATATATAACATAGCAGGTGTGGAACAAATCGTTCCGGTCCATGCAATTGTTATAATGTTCGTCTCCCCACCTTCTGTTCCGACACTTACCATAACAGCCGGAAGTGGGTATACCATATTACCCGGTTTCCAAATTTGTTTTGCCATATTCCCTCCTATTGTTGCAATGAAATTACAAACGCCGGAATCAGTTGCTTCTTACGGGAAACAACACCTTCCAACAAAATATCCTCTGTGTCAGATGGAAGGTCAAATGCTTCCAGCACCTGCTCCCTTGCACCCTTTCCATAGCATAGCAGTTCTGTCACTTCATCTACGATATTCGTCAACATGAAAAATACCATATCCAATCTTTCTGAATTAGCCACCTGCTCCAGATACGGAAGAACAGATTCTTTAATCTCCTGTAGTTCTTCGGCATTCATGGAATTCACTTGACCAACGCCGAACTTTACATCGCTGACTGTGAAATCTTTGAAATCCTGGAAGCAGATTTCCTCTGCTGTCTTGCCCTTTAAGTTGCTTCCTGCCTGGAACATATCTTGTGCAAGTTCCTCCATATTAATCTCTGCAATTTTTGCCAGCTCTTCTCCCGCCGCACGGTCAAGCCATGTACAGGTTGGAGAACGGAACAATAAGGTATCCGATATAATAGCTGAACAAAGTAAACTTGCGATTGTTTTATCCGGCACTACTGAGTTTTCCTTATACATGTCATAAATAATGGTTGCTGTACATCCCACCGGCTGATTTCTGAAATATACCGGACCAACTGTCTCAAGGCTTCCCAATCTGTGATGGTCGATAATCTCCAGAATCTCTGCTTCTTCTATTCCGTCCACAGCCTGGGTTTTCTCGTTATGGTCAACCATAATCACACGTCTATTTCTCGCATCCATCAAACGACGGCTGGAAATAAGACCATAATACTTTCCTTCCTTGTCCACAACAGGAAAGTCACGTGCACGTTTCTTCGCCATAACATCTTTAATGTTTTCCACATAATCTGTGGTATTAAAAATGGTTAAACCATCCTTCTCCATAAAGTGCCTTACCGGAATACTCTGGTTAATCAATCTGGATACTGTAAATGTATCATGTGGTGTCGTAATAATGACAATATCTCGTTCCATAGCAAGTTTTAAGATCGTCTTAGAGACTTGCGCTCCCTGACAGATGACCAAGCAACTGGCATCCAGTTCCACTGCACAGAGTTGGGATTCATAACGATTTCCCAAAACAACTAAGTCATCCTTTTCTATGTAAGCTTCCATCATCTCCGGACTTGACGCTGCTACCGTCACCTTCCCTTTGACAAAATAAGCATGTGGATTCCCAGTGACTACCTCTCCATCCAATGTATTTGCAATGTTCTGGTACTGCGTTCTTGCCGCTGCCATGATGTGACTGTCATACACATCCATATAGGATGTAGCAATGTCGCTGGTAGTGATAACGCCCTCTAACTGTTCTTCATTTGTAACTGCAAGGGTATAAACATTTCGGTCTTTCATCATAGCCCATGCATCTTTAATCGATGTATGGCTATCAATCCCCGGCATTCGATTCACATCCACGTCCTGCACCCGCAAATGTACGTTTGCCAAGATTTTTGGTTCTTCCACACCAAAACGTTGCAGGATATATTGGGTTTCTTCATTCAGCATACCTGCACGCATTGGAATATAATTATTCTCATCTTCTGTTTTAATTTTCTGTTTTAGATTTGCATATGCAATGGCAGAACAAATGGAATCCGTATCCGGATTCTTATGACCAACCACATACACTTTTCTTTTTTTCATGTTTTCCATAGTTTTACCTCACTTCTATAAATATAGGTTGCCATTTTTCAAGTGTTTTGTCAAATATTTTCATATATTTCTATTTCCATTTTTAAAAAATATGATATAATAGCCACAGAAAAAGAACATATGAAAGTCACGAGGTATAAGACATGAGCGAAGAATTATTACAAAACGAAACAATGGCAGATTTGGAAGAACATTTCGATGATGCAAATCCATGGAACATGGTAGCCGACTATCTTGAAAAGAAAACAGTACTTACTGTTAAAATAGAAGGTGTTGTAAATGGCGGCGTAATTGCAATGGTAGAAGGAATTCGCGGATTCATCCCTGCATCCCAACTATCATTATCCTATGTGGAAAATTTAGAAGATTTCTTAAATCAAGAAATTGAAGTTCAGGTGATTGAAGCTTCCCAAGCTGATAATCGTATGATCTTATCCGCAAAAGGTCTGTTAAAAGCAAAGGCAAAAGCAGAAAAAGCCGCTTTAATTGCAAGCGTAGAAATTGGCAGCGTAATGACAGGTACTGTAGAAAGCCTTCAAAACTATGGTGCATTTATTGATTTAGGAAATGGTCTTTCCGGATTGGTTCACGTTTCTCAGATTTCCGACAAACGTATCAAAACACCGGCTGATGTTTTGGAAGTAGGACAAAGTGTAGATGTGAAAGTAATCGGTGTGAAAGATGGAAAAATCAGTCTTAGCATGAAGGCACTGATTGAAAAGAAGGAAGAAGAAGTCGTAGAAAAGGTAGTTATTCCGAAAGCAGAGAACATCGGAACAAGCCTTGGAGATTTATTTAAAAATATCAAATTGTAATAAAAACATAAATTGGGCTCCCAAACTTTTCTGTTAGGGAGCCTCATTATATCTACTATTGAAATTTTTCCATGGCCTCTTCCAGGCTCATGCCACTTGCTATGGCTTCTTTACGCTGTGCATTGACTGCTTGAATTTCCTTCATACGCGTTCCTGTTAATGAGTAGCCTTTCATTGCAATTAAAGTCGCAATCCACGCCAACATTGGCACAACACAGAACAAGATAATGACTACTCCCTTCATACCAGGTACATATGTCACATCTGCATCCGGAAGTGCTTTTGTAAATCCAATAAACCCAACTACAACACCCACAATGGCTGTTCCGAGAGATGACACCAGTTTGTCAACCAAACTGAATAATGTACCCATAATTCCCGGCACATATTTACCACTTCTCCAAGTTTCGTAGTCTGAGCAATCGGCAACCATCGGGATTGGCATATCTGCAGTTGCATAATATGCACCATAACCAATTCCGAAGAAAAGAAGAAATGCTATCGTATATAAGTTAATAGTTATTTTACCACCAGTCAACAATGATAGCGTCACTGCCGGGTTTCCTTGCTGCCACAAGAGCAAGATTGCCAACACACCAATATACATAATCAGCGCAACACTTACATAAGTCATTAAAGAAGCCTTTTGCCCATGTTTCTGAGATGTCCGAACGGTCAAAAGGAAAAATGGAGCTGAGAACACATATCCGATTACCATCATCGGCAAATACAGCCCGTCATAGTTACCCATCAGTCCACCATATAGCATACAAAGAACTGGCATACCTGTTGCAATGGAAAACGCCAATTTACATCCTGCCCCTGCAACCATAAGTCGCTGCAATTCTTTGTTGTCCTTTAAAATAGCCACATATTCTGATATTTTTACCTTTTCCTGTTTTGCAGAAATACCCCAATATTCCGGACGGTCTTTTTCCGCAATACCAATGATAGCCAAAATTGTCATAATAAGCGAAACTACAATACAAAGCGGAATCATAAAATCATAAAATCCTGTGCTATTATATCCACCCAGGCTCTTCTGTAAAATCGGTGCCAAGAATTGTACAAGTCCCATACCAATCAAACTTGCAACAGTATTAAATACTGTAAATAATGGTCTCTGATTCGGGTCATTAGTAAGACAAGTCTGTCCCGAACGGGTACATGCTGTCTGGAAAGTATATCCAATGACGTATAATGCATAAAACAATACAAAGCAAACCATTTTTACTGCGGTCATATCTGCCGGAATCAAACGAGTTCCAAAATAGAGCAAAATTGCACTGACAATCATAATAATGTTTCCGAGAAGCATAAACGGACGGAACTTACCAAATTTGGTTGCCGTTTTATCTATCAGAGCACCAATAATCGGGTCCGTCACTGCATCAAACAGTCGCATAAATGTTACCATTGATGTGGCAAATGCAACTAATAACCCTAGCACACCACTCGCATAATATGCAATAAAATTCAACGTCAAAATATAGTACACATTGGTAGCACCGTTATTCATTGGAAACAGTACCAGTTGATATAATTTCGCACGATTTGTTACTTGTTTTTCCATCCTTCTTTCCTTTCCTACATCCATATATATCTACATCCAGTTAGAACTATCGCCTTTTGCAAGTCGATATTCCGGTTTTTCTTTATCAACCTTGTAGATAACACAACTGTCCGAATATTCGCCTGCCTTAACTTCCAACCTGTTTTCTTCTGCAAGCACAATATCAAACTTGAAAACATTTTCCCCTTTTTGTGTTCCCACAAGTTTACCATTGTGATACAGCGAAACCTCACCTAAGTTCGAATAGACGGTGATAGTCTGCTTTGCAGTACTGCGATACTCATAACGCTTTCCTGCCAGATAGACAAATTTGTCTTTCTTGTTCCAATATGCCTTATATAAATAGAAGACATCCTTTTTCAACTTGCGGTCAAAGGTAATCATTCCCTTATGATTCATACCCGGCTCACCACCCTGATTACGGGCATCTGCCGCGAAATCAAACATGTTCCAGTAATAGTGTGCCCACATGTACGGGTAACGTTTGAAGCATTTCAGCATATACTCATGATATTTTGTATGATACTCCTCTGAGTTATCTCCTCGTCTTGGACGTTTTGAATGAAGATTCGGCATACCCTCTGCACCGTATTCCGAATAGCACAGGCATCGGTTCGGATATAAGAAATGCCACAGCCTAATCCAAAGATCGTTGAGCCATAAGAATGGTACATACCATCCAAGATATAAATTCCAGCCAACCAAATCCGTAATATGTGCAACCGGATTCCAATGTAAGCACATAGCGTAGCATGCCAAAGTTGTTGGTCGTGTCGGGTCCATCTTATGACACAAATCATTTAACACACGATGGTTTTCTAACATTTGCTTTTTATATCTTCTACCGGAAATGGTAATCTCATTCGACACACCCCACATCACAATACTTGGGTGATTATAGTTCTGAATAATCAGTTCCTTCATCTGGGAAATGGTATTCTCATTCCCATTTGCCAAATGCTCGGAAATGTACGGAATCTCTGCCCATACAATCATACCTACTTTATCACACAAATCATAGAAATACTGGTCGTGCTGATAATGTGCCAAACGAATGGTATTGGCTCCAACCTCTCGGAGTAACTCCATGTCTCTGTCATGGTGCTCCTTTGTAATTGCATTTCCTATGCCTTTAAAATCCTGATGGCGAGATGCACCATGTAACGGATAAGGTCTGCCATTTAAATGAAAACCATCTTTTGGACTAAATTCAAATGTACGCACACCACAGTTGCAGGAAATCTCATCCACTTCTTTTCCGTTCTTCATCAAAACAGCTTTGATTTGATACAAATACGGATCCGCAAGCCCATCCCATAAATGTACATTTGGAACTTGAAGTTCAACCTCGGTTCCCTCTGCTTCAGCGACTACATTCCCCTCTGCATCCGATAGCTCAACTACAACCTTCGCCTTCGCGTCCTTGGCCGCTTTATTGAGATAAGTACTTACTTTCACTGTGGCATCTTTTCCATCCACTTCCGTCTGGTATTGCATTCCCGGTCCACCATAATAGTCCAAATCAAAATGTTCTTTGGAAACTACTAATATTTCAATATCACGGTAAATGCCTCCGTAGAATGTGAAATCTGCTTTCTGCGGATACACACGGTCATTGACACTGTTATCCACTTCTATTTTTATCTGATTGTTCTCTTGTAAATCTTTTGTAACGTCTACACGGAATGTGGAATATCCACCATCGTGAGAGACAACCTCTTTGCCATTTAGCACTACTTTTGCACTTGCATTGACACCGTGGAATTGCAGATAAACACATTCTTTTTCTGCATCGTATTCCGGTTTGGCAAACTGATTATCATACACTAGGCTTCCACGCCAGTAGTCATTTCCACCGTCCTGGCCGTCTTTGGCGTTCCATGTATGAGGAAGTTCTACTGCTTGTCTGTTACCTGTCTGGTCTGTAAAACTCCAACCTTTCATTAACTTTTCAATTCTTCTCATACTTCTATCCTTTCGCTTGTGCGATGTTACGCACAGTATCAAGTTTATTTTATCATATTTTAGACAGTTTGTCTTAAATTTAATTATTAAATTTATAAAAAGAGCAACTCTAAAAAGAGCTGCTCTTTCATCTTACACCCCGAATTTAAAATGCAAATTTTTCTTCAAAGTATGCTTTCAAATCTTCAATCTTAATTCTTTCTTGTTCCATTGTATCACGGTCACGTACTGTAACGGCTCCGTCTTCTTCTGATTCGAAGTCGTATGTAATACAGAACGGTGTTCCGATTTCATCTTGACGACGATAACGTTTTCCAATATTTCCACGGTCATCGAATTCACAGTTGTAGTATTTAGAGAGTTCCGCAAATACTTTTTCTGCACCTTCGTTTAACTTCTTAGAAAGTGGAAGTACACCAATCTTAACCGGTGCAAGTGCAGGATGGAAGTGAAGTACGGTACGTACATCTCCGCCTTCCAATTCTTCTTCATCATATGCTGCACAAAGGAAAGCAAGTACCACACGGTCAGCACCCAGTGATGGTTCTACTACGTATGGAATGTATTTCTCGTGTCTTTCATCATCAAAATAGGTCATATCTTGTTTTGATACTTCCTGATGCTGCGTAAGGTCATAATCTGTTCTGTCAGCAATACCCCAAAGTTCACCCCAACCAAATGGGAATAAGAACTCGATGTCGCTGGTTGCTTTACTATAGAAAGAAAGTTCTTCCGGAGAGTGGTCTCTCACGCGCATCTCTTCTTCTTTGATACCCAATGTCTGTAACCAATTGATACAGAAGTTTTTCCAATATGCAAACCACTCAAGGTCTGTATCCGGTGCACAGAAGAATTCCAATTCCATTTGTTCAAATTCTCTGGTACGGAAAGTAAAGTTACCTGGTGTAATTTCATTACGGAATGATTTACCGATTTGTCCGATACCAAAAGGAATTTTCTTTCTTGATGTACGTTGTACGTTTTTAAAGTTTACGAAAATACCTTGTGCTGTCTCAGGACGAAGGTATACTGTATTTTTCGCATCTTCAGTTACACCTTGGAATGTTTTGAACATCAGGTTAAACTGACGAATCTCTGTAAAGTTGTGTTTGCCACAGGTTGGACATGGAACATTATGTTCTTCCACCCAGCTTTCCATCTGTTCTTTTGACCAAGCATCTACGCTTTCTGTCAATTCAATTCCATTTTCTGCAGCGAAATCTTCGATGATTTTATCTGCACGAAATCTTTCTTTACATTCTTTACAGTCCATAAGTGGGTCGCTAAATCCACCCAAGTGACCGGAAGCTACCCATGTCTGTGGATTCATTAAGATGGCACAGTCAACACCAACGTTGTATGGGTTCTCCTGTATGAATTTTTGCCACCATGCTCTCTTTACATTATTCTTTAACTCAACGCCAAGGTTTCCGTAATCCCAAGTATTTGCAAGGCCTCCGTAGATTTCAGAGCCTGGATATACAAAACCTCTTGATTTGGCAAGTGCTACAATTTTATCCATTGTTTTTTCCATGTCTAGTCCCTCTCATTTTTAAAATCTCTTTAATTCGTATTATTATACAGTTTTTTGACCTGTTTTTCAAGGCTTGTAAGTAATTAATTTTACTTGTCCATAACCTTTTCAACTTTTCCCTTCAAATATAGGTTTTCTTTTGTGCCATGTACTACTTGTCAGCTATAGCAGCTTGGTCTGTAATAGACCAAGGGAGGGGCACCGTAGTTTTCTCCTGCTCCAAAGGAAATCCAAGAAAGGATTCTCTCCTAAATACTTATCTCTTTTTATAAATGACTAACTCTGGATTGGCCCCATTTTCCTCATATGTACATACAAGTAGAAAATCCATATTGGCTATAATACCAAAACATCTGCCTCCGCCAAACTCACACTCAAATTGATTTCCGAGATAGGTGGCCCCGTCATCCAAAAACTTGACTGTTTTTCCATTCGGAAGCCGGTATTTGTTTCTATAATGTTTTTCACCTCCATAGATATTATACGATTAACATATCAAACTGCAAAGCAACTCGTTGTTGCTATAACTGGTGTTTCTTTGGAATGCTTTTACACAAGTTGTCCCGGTAATTTCAATTTCTCTCTATATGGAAACTGTTTGTCGAATTCTTCTGCTTTCGCCTCATCTACAAAATCAAGTTGCGGAATAAAGTCTTTATCATTTCTTAGAGAATGAAGCGGCTTTTTGTTTTGCAAATTCTAAAAATACCCACTCCAACAAAAATAACACTTACAAACAAAAGTGATATTAGAGATATTAAGTAAATATTTCCCTCTAAACACTGTTGCCAATCATTAAAGTTCACTTGATAGGAATTCTCGTTTGTGCCAAACAACATATCCACTACATAATCTGTGAAATAATACATAACTGCACTGGAAGCGATACAAATTCCCGTCTTGAGAAAAGCATCAAAACGAAGGGTACAAATAATAGTGCAAAGAATTACGGGAATAAAAGTGTAGCAGGTAATCAATATCGCAGGAACAAGCCTGAAAGGATTCCAAATGCGGACATACAATAACAGCACAATGGTTAAGACACAAATTATTGTAAAGGAAAGCAAAAACTTATAGCGGGAATAATTACTATTTGATAAAAGAATAGGACCAAACAATAGCACATAACCCATTAAAGTTCCAATGCAAGCAGTCAAAAACCAAGACAGCCCATCTGTGTATACTGCGCAGGTAAACAAAAGCAGACAAATGGATAGATATGTCGAAACACAAAAAGCAAGAAGTTTCTTCGACCCAAAAAAACAAGTCACTGTTGGTACAAATGTATAGGCACAAATCAATGCTGTCAATACTACAAAAAACCAAGATAGCGTGTGGCTTACGGCAAGGTTGCAAATGAAACAGGTTACAAGTGCAACGCCATAGGATATTGTCGGAATCCAAAACCATGTGCCACGGATTGCACGGAACTTCCTTGCTTCATGCTTCATTTTCCTTGTTTCTGTGTCGATTGAGGCAGTAATCAATTCATGTTCGCTTATGTCAAGAACACGGCAAATATCGGAAATCAAAGTAATGTCGGGATAGGATACACCTCGCTCCCATTTGCTCACTGCACCTTCGGTAACAAACAACATTTCTGCCAAGTCTTTTTGTGAATAGTTTTTTTCAGTTCGTTTAATTTTTATAAACGAGCCGAATGTTTTTTTATCAGTCATATCGGTTCACCTCCGCCCATCATTCTACGGTAATCAAGGTAAACCGTCAATGGACTGTTAAGCCACCCCCATTTTTGATATGGTGGAGCCAAATTCAAGTTTATCTACAACCATTATACCACATCGCACTCCCACCACAACACAAAAATCCCCCTACTGTTTCCAGTGCCCTACTTGTCAGCGATAGCAGCTTGGTCAGTTGTAGACCAAGGGAGGGGCACCGTAGTTTTCTATTTTTCTCTTTTTTAGTTACATCTTTTATAAATCACACAAAAAAGTAACCGCTGGTCCTGACAAGATTGCGGTTACTCTTTTGTAATCCATATTCCTAAGGACTAACCGTCTATCGGTAGCCTTGTTTTCATTTATAGTATAATTTATATATGCACCATTGTCAACATATCCTTGTTTTTGGATGTAGGCAAATTGGAATTTGTTGAACTGATAATCCAAAAGTTAATGTTCTTTATCCCTGTTTCTCTTTTAACAATTTTCGTGTCAAAACAGTTATGACTGCCATGGCAGCAAAGGAACAAATGATGTAGATTGGGAAAATAAACATTCCTAAATTTTGTCCTAATAAACCGCAAAGTAATGGCCCGAAAAGAATCCCAACATAAGCAAATGCCATTTGAAGGCTAATAACCGACGCCGAAACGTCTTGCCCAAAACTTTCTGGCGCAAGATAGTTAAAATTCGGGAACAATGGACCGTTACCTAATCCAATCATAAAGAAACCTATGGCACTAAGAAATGCAGGGCCAGGAATAGCCAACAACAAAACT
Source organism: Tyzzerella sp. (assembly GCA_017410145.1). Taxonomy (GTDB): domain Bacteria; phylum Bacillota; class Clostridia; order Lachnospirales; family Lachnospiraceae; genus Faecalimonas. Next base: position 3,316 of record JAFQRJ010000022.1, on the reverse strand, counting down.
GCAACGCCGAGAACATACTCACCAATCGTAATGATTTTCCAACTATGTAGTTTGTCTGCAATTACACCAGACAAAAATCTGCCCAATGCCATACCGACAAAATAGAAAAGTATCACTCTTGCGGCTTGTTCGGTTGTCATATTCTTATATTCAACAAGATAAGTGCTGCCCCATCCACTACAACTACATTCAATTGCACAGGTTAGAAAGAACAAAACACACATTGGTTTGACACCCGATATTCGCAAGGTTTCACGGATGGTAAGTGATTTTTCTTCTAATGTTTCCGTTTTGCTTTCTGCTTTGTTGATTTTCTTCCAAATCGGTAACGAAAGGAACATCAAAATGCTGATTGCAATTTGGATTATAAAAGCGATTCGATAACCATTTCTCCATCCATTTTCGCCACTGATGACTAAAGAAAGAATATAAGGACTGACCGATACGCCGATACCATAAAAGCAATGGAGAAAACTCATCTGCTTTGCGGAATAATGCAATGCAACATAATTATTTAGTGAAACGTCAATTGCTCCTGCACCAAGACCAAGTGGAATAGCAAGTAACATCATAAACCAAATATTTGTCGAGAAGGAAAAGCCAATCAAAGCTACAGCAGTGAGTAGCGTGCTGAACGCCGTTACCTTACTCGTACCCAATTTGTGAATCAATCGTACGCTTATAAGACTCGAAATAATTGTTCCGCAAGCAACTGTTGAAGATATAAAACTTCCGTATGAAATAGGAAGATTAAAATCCGAATAAATCGCAGGCCATGCCGTTCCAAACAATGAGTCAGGCAGACCAAGGCCTATAAAAGCAACATAAATAATGAATAAAAGAAAACTTGCCATTGTTAATAACTCCTTGTGATTTCAAACATATTTATCTCTGTCAAATTCAAATTTGTCTACATCCATTATATCACACTCCGCTCCTACCACAACACAAAAATCCCCCTACGAATCATTCGTAGAGGGATTTCTTCTTAAACCTAATTAAGTTCTTTTACTGTGTTTTCAGTGCCCTACTTGTCAGCGATAGCTGCCTGTGGGGTTGTAGACCAACGGCAGTACATCGTGTTTTTGTGCCTTCTCTTTTTTAGTTACTTTTTACAAAAATATTTTTAGTACTTTCAAGACTAATATTTGTGTGCTACAATGTACTCCCAAGGCTACCATATTCGGTAGGCGGTTAGTCCTTCTTCCGGAGGACTGTGACCTCCGTTTACATAGAAATCTGGAAACAGAAATCTTGGAAAGGAGGAAGCGCTTTTATGAGTGACTACGAAGTTTTATCATTGGTCTTAATGATACTAGGTATTATTACTTCCTTATTGATATCTTTAATAAATCACACAAAAAAGTAATCGCCCGTCCTGACAAGATAGCGATTACCTTTGTGTAACAAACTATTTTAAGGACTAACCGTCTATCGGTAGCCTTGTTTTCATTTATAGTATAGGTTATGTTTTTGATAATGTCAATAATATCACTCGAATTTGATTTTGGAAGAAAACCTATTATAATAAATATATATCAAGGATAAAAGGAGCATTATTATGTTTACCAAATTCAAGCTATCACTCAGTCGTATCAATTATAAGCTTTACATCGCTCTACTTATTTTAGGACTAACGCCTACGATTTATAATACTGTACGCGTATTTTTTCTTGGGCAACTTCCTGGAGAATGGAGTTTCTCTATTGCTGGTCAACTCTCATGGGTAAATTTATTTTATGAAATATTGAACGAAGCGATAATATTACCTCTATTCTATTTTATTGGACAAGTCAAGGAAAACAAAAAAGAGTTCTCCAATCGCATTCGTACAGGAATGTTTATCTCTTTTGGAACATACACAATATTAGCCACAATTATTATTGGTTTTATAAAACCTCTTCTTTCCTTTATGGCAACCGATATAAGTATACTTAGCGAATCAGCCACTTACATAAAAATAGAAAGTATCGCAAACATTTTTTCAATTCTCACACAGTTCACTCTAGTTGCACTTGTGACAATAAACAAAAGCAAATACTTATATATCCTAACCAGCTTAAAACTTTTACTTTGCCTGATTTCCGATACTTATTTTGTTTCCTCACTACCAATATCACTAAATCTTGGTGTGAATGGTATTGGCTACTCAAATATCCTTGTCAATTTTCTTCTTCTAACAGTATCTCTTGTGTTACTAGCAAAAGAAGACATTAAATTATTCACTAAATTGAAACTTGACTTTACTTGGACTAGAGATTTTTTCAAAATAGGAAGTATTTCCGGTATAGAATCTTTAGTTCGTAACGTCGCTTATATGATCATGATTGCACGTATGGTAAATGTAGTTGGAGAACAAGGAACTTATTGGGTTGCAAACAACTTTATTTGGGGATGGCTACTTCTTCCAGTTCTTCAACTAGGGGAACTAATTAAGCAAGAAATTTCAACTGATAATGACAATATCAGAAAGAATTCTCTGGGTTACTTCAGTATCACGATATTTATTGCGATACTATGGTTTGTAAGTATTCCTATTTGGAAACCATTTATGACACATGTTTTATGCTTTACAGATGTCGATAAACTTTTTGAACTGGTATTACTACTTGTAGGATTTTATGTGCTCTATGCAATTCAAAATGTCTTCGATTCAACTTTTTACGGATTGGGTAAAACCAATTATATGTTGTTTGAATCGGTTATAACAAATACCGTTTATTATGGCACTGCATTTGTTCTATATCTTACAAATATATGGACTCCTTCTTTAATGGGAATTGCCTTGCTATTTGGAATTGGAAATGCTTTTGATAGTATTGTATCACTTGTAGCATATGTTTATTTGCTTAAGAAAAGGAAAATTAATGTGTTAAATGTCGAATAATAAATCATCTTAAAAATCCCCCTACGAATCATTCGTAGAGGGATTTCTTCTTAAACCTAATTAAGTTCTTTTACTGTGTTTTCAGTGCCCTACTTGTCAGCGATAGCTGCCTGGTCAGTTGTAGACCGAGGGAGGGGCACCGTAGTTTTCTATTTTTCTCTTTTTTAGTTACTTTTCACAAAAATATTTTTAGTACTTTCAGGACTAATATTTGTGTGCTACAATGTACTCCCAAGGCTACCATATTCGGTAGGCGGTTAGTCCTTCTCCCGGAGGACTGTGACCTCCGTTTACATAGAAACCCAGCAATGGAAATGTAAGAAAGGAGGGCATACTATATGAGCGATTTTGAGATATTATCTTTGATTTTGATGATACTTGGTATCATCACCTCTTTGTTAATAGCCTTTATAAATCAATCAAAAAAGT
>JAFQRJ010000021.1 GCA_017410145.1 Tyzzerella sp. | reverse complement strand
TTGTAAAATATTTTGTTTTAGCATACTTATATTTTACCATAAATCCCTAGCTTTTCGAAGCTTGGGATTTATGTATTTTAGGGCATAAAAAGTGCTGCCGCACTCACGAATTTTTATTCGTTAATGCGACAGCCCCTTTTTAAAAATACTCGCTTTGCGAATATTATATTGAAAAATACTCAAAATGCGTTATAATATTTGCAAAGAGAGGAGGTCTCAATATGGCTTTTTATGAAAGGTTAAAAGAAGCTCGTGTTAACGCAAGGTTGACACAGGAACAATTGGCTGAAAAGATAGGTGTTGCAAAAACTACATTATCCGGCTATGAAAACGGCAATCGTGAACCATCCGTTGCTACTGTGGCAAAGCTGATGCAGGCACTCCAAGTGGATGCGAATCATTTGTATCAGGATGAGATGGAAAACCTGACACAGTCAGAAATGTGGCATATGGAGAAATACCGAAGTCTTGACAGACATGGCAGAGAATTGGTCCAACTGGTGTTGGATAAAGAATTTGAACGTGTAAAAAATACTTCATTCACCCAAAACAAGACAAAAGGTTTTGAGTCTTTAAGCGAGGAAGATTTGGAAATTATTAAAAATGGTTTCCGGGATACGAAAGAAGAACGCGAAGTTGTATGAATGTAAAATCTCTTGCTTACGATGCACTGATAGAATATGGGATTGATTCACTTCCAATTAGATTGGGAGATAAGGAACTGAATAATATCTACATTTTTTCGTGGCAGCAATATTTTTCAAAATGTGAAAAACCGGTGCGTAGTAAAATATACAAGCAGGATGGAGCAGTGATGTGTTTGAAGGCGACTTTAGATGCCCGCTATGTTCTGTTTTATAATGATAGTTTGCCAGAAGAAACAAAGCGATGGGTAATCGCGAAATTACTATACTATGCTCGGAGCGGGTTTGCGCAGGAACATGCATGCAAATATATTATGCCGGATGAAGAAGTGAAGGCCACAGAATTTGCGAGTCATTTTCTGTGTCCGGATGTGATTCTTAGCAAGTATGAAATTCTAAATGCAGAAGACATTATTCATTATTGTAGAGTGCCATTTTCAGTTGCAAGGCGAAAAGCCAGATATTTAAAGAACGGATACAAAAGATTTCAATTACCTTCATTAGAAAAAATGAAAACCTGTCGCACTCTCGAAATTGTTTCGAGAATGCGACAGGTTTGTTTTTTGAATCATTATTTATTCTTACATCCGCAGTCTGCTGACATGTCAAACTCTGGGTTAAATGCATAAAAGTTCTTGCTATCCAAGTTATCTTGAACGATTCTGAGGCTTTCGCCAAATCTTTGATAGTGAACTACTTCGCGGGCACGAAGGAAACGAATCGGGTCTGCAATTTCAGGGTCTTTTACGAGACGAAGAATATTGTCATAGGTAGTGCGGGCTTTTTGTTCCGCAGCCATGTCTTCGTGCAGGTCTGTAATCGGGTCACCTTTGGATTGGAAATAAGTTGCTGTCCAAGGAGTTCCGCCGGCTGACTGTGGCCACAATGCTAAGGTATGGTCTACATAGTATTTGTCAAAGCCGGCCTTTTGGATTTCTTCTATAGACAAGTCTTTTGTCAATTGATAAATGATGGAACTTACAATTTCCATATGTGCTAATTCTTCCGTGCCGATGTCTGTCAAGATACCGGTTACTTCTTTATAAGGCATAGTGTAGCGTTGAGATAAATATCTCATAGAAGCAGCAAGCTCCCCGTCAGGACCGCCGAATTGACTCATAATCACCTGCGCCAATTTTGCATTTGTCTGTGTAATTTTTACAGGGTATTGCAAACGTTTTTCATAAATCCACATAAACTAACATCCTCCTTCCTGCCATGGCCATGGCTCATTAATCCAATTCCATCTGTCACTACAAGATTCAACCGTAGTATCCACTGTAAGTGGCCCGTAATATTTTGCATATTCATCTAACGCATGGTTGCGAAGCTTGCTATATTCATGGAAATAAGCAAGGGCTTCTTGATTATCCGGGTGAGTGTCAAGAAAAAGTTTTGCATCATCTACAGAGAAACTGACAACGTTAATCCAATGTAATAAATCTTTGCGGCAAGGTTTGTTTGTCATCGTTTTACTCCTCCTTTTCCTAAAAATGGCAGGTTCAGTTCTTGGAAAATGGTTCCGCAGTGAAATCCCTTTTCAGCATCATAAAGGTCACGCCATGTTTGCCATGGTACATATGCCATTGCCAGCGACTTGTTTTTATACGTATCTCGGTCCATCATACATGAATCACCTGTGTGTACTGCATTTGCACAACATGGTGTCTGTGATTGACGGTAGTTATTGTATGGCATTGCATTGTTTCTATAATTCTGCATACAAGTTATTCCTTTCTTATAACATTTCTAATTTAATGTATGTTTTTTCTAGAAAACTGTTCCATAATGGTTGTTTTTCCTAAAGGTTCTCGTTATAATTGAAAATATGAGTATAGGATCGTATTCGATAGGGGAGACAAAAGTGGGGAAAAAAAGACGATATTTTGATTACAGTTTACTTACAATCGTAATTTTTCTGGTGTGCTTCGGCTTGGTAATGCTTTATAGTACAAGCTCATATAGTGCCCAGATTGATTTCGATGGGAATAGTATGTATTATGTAATAAGGCAGGGACTTTTCAGTATTGTCGGTTTCGCAGGTATGCTTTTAGTAGCTAAAATAGATTATCACTATTTTTCTAAATTGGCATGGCTGGCATACGGGGGTGCGTTCTTTTTAATGGCGTTAGTAAGATTTACGCCACTTGGATTGGAATTTAACCATGCAAGAAGATGGCTTAAGATGCCATTCGGATTTACCATTCAGCCATCTGAGTTAGCCAAGATTGCGGTGATTGTATTAATTCCATATTTAATTTGTAAGGTTGGAAAGCAATTCAAGAATATGAAGGTATTAGGGAAGATATTTCTGTGGGGCGCAGCGATTGCGGCAGGCGTTTATGTTTTAACGGATAACCTAAGTACCGCAATCATTGTACTTGGAATTGTCTGTGTGATGATATTTATTGCCCACCACAAAACGGCTTTCTGGCTTGCTCTTGCAGGCGGAGGATTGAGTTTGGTTGGGATTTTCGTATACATACTGGATGCGGCAATGGATACCAGTGAATCTTTCCGCTTGCGCAGAATTTTAGTATGGCTCCATCCGGAAGAGTATATGGCTGATGGCGGATTCCAGGTTATGCAAGGTCTTTATGCCATTGGTTCCGGAGGCTTTTTTGGAAAAGGTTTGGGAAACAGTGCCCAGAAGTTGGTTATTCCGGAAGCCCAAAACGATATGATTTTGGCGGTAATCTGTGAAGAACTTGGAGTGTTTGGAGCAATTGTTTTGTTGACTATGTTTGGGATTCTTTTATACCGATTGATGTTTATTGCGCAAAACGCACCGGATATGTATGGATCGTTGATGGTGTCAGGGATATTTGCACATATTGCATTGCAGGTTATTCTCAATGTAGCGGTGGTGCTAAATGTGATTCCGACAACAGGTATCACATTACCGTTTGTCAGCTATGGTGGAACATCCATGGTGTTCTTGTTAGTAGAGATGGGGATTGCACTTAGTGTATCGAACAGAATAGAGTTTGACGAATAAGAAGAAAGGTGATATAATCACTTTATTATAGGTAATTGGAGGACTAGTTTGAGATGAGTCAGGCAAAAGTTGAAAAATATAAAGAACAGAAAGCAAATCGTAAGCAGACGATGAAAAAAGAAAAGGTTCAAAGAATCGTGAGAAACAGCATTGCTTCAGTGGTAGTGATAGCAGCTCTTGGATGGGTAGGATATTCAGGAGTTACATCTATTATTGACAGCATACCACGTGAGGAAGTTAAGGTTGATTATAATGCGATTAGCAACTATGAATCAGCGCTCAATGGAACAGACACAACAAAATAAGAGGATTTGAAGAATTACGGTGTATTGGCAAGGGAATTGCTAAGTACACCGTATTTTTTTGTGCCCAAATTTTTTTAAAAAAATAAAAAAACCACTTGAAATTCACAAAAAAGTGGTATAGAATGAATTCAAGTGGTGAAAAGTGGTGAATAGTGGTAGAAAATGGGGCGAAAGTGGCAGACCCATTTCGAAAAGAGGTGAGTTCATTGTTAACAGGAGAATTTAATCATAGTATCGATCCAAAAGGGAGATTAATTATCCCTTCTAAATTTCGTGATATTCTTGGGGAAGATTTTGTAATCACGAAAGGTCTCGATGGATGTTTATTTTTATATCCGAACAATGAATGGAAAATCTTTGAAGAAAAGCTAAGAACCTTACCGCTGACAAATAAAAACGCCAGAACCTTTACACGTTTCTTTTTGGGAAGTGCAGTGGATGGCGGCCTTGATAAACAAGGTAGAGTTTTAATTTCTTCAGCCCTTAGAGAATTTGCCGGGCTCGAAAAAGAAGTCGTTCTAGTAGGGGTGCTGGAACGAGTGGAAATTTGGGACAAGGCAAAATGGGATGATAATAATGCTGTTGTGGAAGACAACATGGATAATATCGCAAGTCAGATGGAAGAATTAGGATTAGGAATATAATTCTTTCGCTACGTGGAGGTATTTATGGTATTTAAGCATACATCAGTGTTATTGGAAGAAACCGTAGATGGTCTGAACGTAAGGCCTGACGGCATTTACGTAGACGGAACGCTTGGTGGAGGTGGACATGCTTATGAAGTGTGTACACGACTTAGCAACAAGGGGAGATTTATAGGCATAGACCAGGATGAAGCAGCGATCGAGGCTGCAGGCATCCGATTACGTGACTTCGGGGAGAGAGTTACAATAGTCCGAAGCAACTATTGTGATATGAAGTCGCAGCTTCAAAAACTAGGCATTGACAAAGTAGATGGGATCGTGCTCGATTTGGGCGTATCGTCATATCAGTTGGATACGGCAGAACGAGGATTCTCCTATCGGGTAGATGCACCTTTGGATATGAGGATGGATAGACGTCAAACAATGACAGCCAAGGACATCGTCAATGACTATAGTGAGATGGATCTTTTTCGCATCATTCGTGATTATGGGGAAGATAAGTTTGCGAAAAACATTGCAAAGCACATTGTGATGGAGCGCGAAAAAGGTCCAATCGAAACTACAGGACAATTAATAGAGATTATTAAGCGTGCCATACCAATGAAATTTCAAAAAACAGCAGGACATCCTGCAAAGAGAACCTTTCAGGCGATTCGTATTGAACTTAATAGGGAGTTGGAAGTTCTCAAGAATACTTTGGATGACATGATTGAATTATTAAATAAAGATGGAAGGATTTGTATTATCACCTTCCATTCATTAGAGGACAGAATTGTAAAGAGCATTTTCAAACGAAATGAAGATCCGTGTACCTGTCCAAGTCATTTTCCTGTATGTGTTTGTGGAAATGTATCAAAAGGGAAAGTGATTACAAGGAAACCGATACTTCCAAGCGAGGAAGAACTGGAAGTAAACAGTCGGTCAAAAAGTGCAAAACTTCGTATATTTGAACGAAGTTAAAGATAGGGGAGTATATAACATAAATAAGAGGGAGTGAAAAGTATGGCATCATATGTACATGGTAATGTGGTGCGTAAGGACTCGGTAGTCGTACAAAGTCCGGTTAAGCATAAAGAAGTTAGCCAACGTGTACAGGCTAATCGTAGCAAAGCGATGCATATGAGCAAAGGCTATGTGGCATTTTTGGCTATCGCAGCAATTGTTGTTCTATTTGTATGTATGCGGTATTTACAATTGCAGTCCGAGATAAGCAGCCGAGCAAACCATATTACAGCTTTGCAGCAAGAGCTTGCGGATACAAAAGAGGCGAATACTACAAGATATAATGTGATTATGAATTCTATGAATTTAGAACAAATTAGAGATATTGCTATAAATGAGTTTGGAATGGTATATGCTGAAGAAGACCAGATTATCAGGTATCAGCGTCCGGACGGAAGTGCAGTAACTCAGTTTGCAGGCATCCCGGAAAGTGGGATTATCGCCAGTTCAGATGAAGTGAAATAATAATAAAGGGTGACATAAATGGCAGAGAGAAAACGTAAAAAGCCGTCAGGAATACGGCAAAAGTTTCTCAAGAGAATGCAGAAAAAGCTAGTATTGTTGTTTGGAGCAATCATACTAGCTTTTATTGGCTTAATCGCGAGAGTAACATATATCAATGCAACAAATGGTGAGAAATATACCAAGATTGTTCTGGACCAGCAGGAATACAACAGTAGATTGATCCCGTTTAAACGCGGTGATATTCTAGACCGAAATGGAACAGTTGTGGCTACCAGTGAGCGTGTTTATAATGTGATTTTAGATGCATATGTTATGCTTTCAGGAGATGAAAAGGAAGACCGGGAGACGATTGTGCAGGTGAAGGAGGCTGTAGAACAATGCTTTGACATTGAAGCAGCAGCTATTGATGAGGTCATAGAAGAACGACCAAACAGTCGTTATGTGATTCTGGCGAAAAAGGTGACTTATGCACAGGCACAGGCCTTTGAAGCATTGAAGAAGGAAACGTATGAAGGAGAAGATGGGAAAAAACATAAAAAATATCCAAATGTCTCATGTATTTGGCTGGAAGAGGACTATATCCGTACTTATCCATACAAAACCCTAGCTTCTGATTTAATTGGATTTACTGTATCAGGGAATGTTGGAAATGCGGGAATTGAGGCATCTTACAACAGCATTTTGAATGGTACAGACGGAAGAGAGTATGGTTATCAGGATACAGATTCATCTTTGGAAAGAACCGTGAAAAATGCAATCAATGGGCAGACAGTTGTCTCCACCATTGACATTACATTGCAAAGTATTGTTGAAAAACATATCCTTGCATTTAACGAAGAACATAAAAATGAAGCCAGAAGCGGAGAGGGAAGTACCAATACGGCGGTCATTATTATGAACCCGAATACAGGGGAAGTCTTAGCGGAGGCTTCTTATCCGAATTTTGATTTGAATCAGCCGAGAGATCTGACCAAGTATTATTCAGAGAAAACTATTGCAGAAATGTCCGATGAACAGAGACTTACGGCAATGCAGAAAATATGGAAGAATTTCTGTGTCAGTGATACCTTTGAACCGGGTTCTACCATCAAACCATTTACAATGGCGTCAGCTCTTGAAAATGGGACACTGGCAGGAAACGAATGGTTTACATGTCCGGGATATAGGGTTGTGTCCGGAACGAGAATTAAATGTAACAATCGTGGCGGTCATGGTTCACAGTCATTGAGCGATGGCATTGCAAACTCTTGTAACTGTGTTTTGATGGATATAGCGGCAGCCCTTGGTGACAAGGAATTCTGCAGATATCAGACGGTGTTTGGCTTTGGGGAGAAGACCGGCATTGACCTTCCGGGTGAGGCAGATACCTCCGGACTTTTGTACAAGCCGGAGAATATGGGACCGGTGGAATTGGCCACCAACTCCTTTGGACAAGGCTTTAATGTTACTATGACCCAAATGGTTGCAGGATTTTCGTCACTCATTAATGGGGGGAATTATTACAAACCACATGTGGTAAGGCAAATTCGTGATGAGAACGGAAATGTAGTTCAAAATATCAATCCGGTCTTATTAAAGAAAACGGTTTCTGAAGAAACCAGCGATTTATTAAAGTCTTACATGAAACAAACTATGACAGACGGTACCGGAAGAAATGCAAAGGTAGAAGGATACAGCATGGGAGGCAAGACCGGTACAGCAGAAAAATTGCCACGTGGAAACGGAAACTATGTATTGTCCTTTATGGGATTTGCTCCGGCAGAGTCTCCGGAGGTGTTGGTATACGTAGTGATTGATGAGCCGAACACAGAGATTCAGGCAAACAGCCGACTTGTTACAACATTGGCAAGAAACATTATGGAAGAGGCATTTCCATATCTAAATATTACAAAAGAATAAGCGGATTATTCATAACCTCACATAAGTGTTCATAAAAATTAACAACACTTTGTGAGGTTTTTTTATGAAAAATAAAACTTATATACGTAGAAAAGAATTGATTGTTTTTGTGTGTGCCGGGCTATTGCTGATAGGCCTAGTAGGAAGGCTGGCATATCTTATGATTTTCGAGGCAGAGTATTATCAGGAAAAGGCAGAGAGTTTACATGAGAGGGAGCGACAAATCAAAGCAGCACGAGGGGAGATTGTGGATGCCAATGGTGTTGTTTTGGCTACCAACAAGACGGTTTGTACGATTTCTGTCATCCATAGTCAACTTACCGACGCAGAGAAAGTAATTCGAATCTTAACCGAAGAACTGGGGATTGACGAAGCAACTGTTCGCAAGAAAGTGGAAAAGATTTCCTCCAGAGAGTTGATCAAGTCAAATGTGGATAAAGAAATCGGAGACAGAATTCGTGAATATGAGTTAGATGGAGTAAAGGTCGACGAAGATTACAAGCGCTATTATCCATATGACAATCTTGCCTCCAAGGTATTGGGTTTTACAGGAAGTGACAACCAGGGGATTATCGGATTGGAAGTAAAATATGAAGAATATTTAAAAGGGCAAAACGGGACCATCCTTACAACCACAGATGCCAGAGGAATTGAATTGGAAGGTATTGCAGAAGAGCGAGTGGAACCAATTGCAGGGAAAACACTGCAACTTAGCATGGATTATAACATTCAGAAATATGCCCAGCAGGCTGCAGAAAAGGTGATGGAAGAAAAACAGGCAGATCAGGTTGCAATTCTGATTATGAACCCGCAGAATGGGGAAATCTATGCTATGGTAAATGTTCCGGAATTCCATTTAAATGAGCCTTTTTCCTTGGAAACACTACAACTATCAACCCTTCCGGAAAATGATGAGGAAAAGCAGGAATTGTTAAATAAAATGTGGAGAAATACCTGTATTAATGACACCTATGAACCGGGTTCTATTTTTAAGGTGTTTACGTCGGCCGCGGCCTTGGAGGCAGGAGTGTTGCATGTGGAAGATGATTTTTACTGTCCAGGATATCGCATCGTGGAAGACCGGCGTATTCGTTGTCATAAGACAACCGGACATGGGGCGGAAACCTTTCCGCAGGGGATTCAAAACTCTTGCAACCCGGTTTTTATTGATGTAGGTCTGCGCCTTGGTGCAGATGCATTTTACAAATATTTTAAACAGTTTGGATTAACGAAAAAGACGGGAGTGGATTTGCCGGGGGAGGCAGGTACCATTACACACAAATTGGAAAATGTAGGTCTGGTGGAGCTTGCAACCATGTCCTTTGGTCAGTCCTTTCAGATTACTCCGATTCAGGTTGCCACTATGGTTAGCACTGCTATTAATGGGGGCATACGTGTGACACCCCACCTTGGTGTGCGTATACTAGATGAGGAAGGAAAACAGGTGAAAGAGTTTTCCTACGAAACGGATCAGGTACTCTCTACAGAGACTTCAGAGACAATGCGACAATTACTGGAGAGTGTGGTGTCAGAGGGTGGCGGAAAAAATGCAATTATAGAGGGGTATGAGATAGGAGGTAAGACTGCAACCTCTCAGACATTGCCTCGAAGTGCCCACAAATATATTTCCTCCTTTGTTGGTTTTGCACCTGCAGATAATCCGCAAGTGCTTGGACTTTGTATTATCTATAATCCACAGGGTGTATACTATGGAGGGACCATTGCTGCGCCTGTTATCCGGACAATTTTTGAGAACATCCTGCCCTATCTGGGGATTGAAAAGACAGGGAATTAGTTGTATACTATATCGTGTGTATGAGCTGGAAATCGTATGAGTTCTGTGCACATAATAACAAAAGAGATAACGAGGTGTATATATGGATTATAAAATTTTTATACCGGTATTAATCGCATTTGCTTTCAGTGTCATCTTAGGGCCGGTAGTGATTCCAATTCTTAGAAAACTCAAGATGGGGCAGACAGAACGAGTGGATGGTGTGCAATCCCATTTGAAAAAAGCAGGAACACCGACCATGGGTGGCGTTATTATTTTGAGTAGTATTGCAATCACATCCCTATTTTATATCAAAGATTATCCGACCATTATCCCGATTTTGTTCGTGACAGTTGGCTTTGGCTTGATAGGATTTTTGGATGATTATTTGAAAGTTGTGATGAAACGTTCTGATGGTTTATATCCAAAACAAAAAATGGGCCTTCAGATTTTGGTGACAGCGGTATTTGCATTCTATATTGTGAAATTTACGGAGATTCCACTTACATGGTTGATTCCATTTTCTGATGGCAAATATTTAGACCTTGGCTATTTGGCCATTCCAATGATGTTTATTGTAATTATCGGAACTGTAAATGGTGTGAATTTTACCGATGGTTTAGATGGATTAGCTTCCAGCGTTACGGTACTTGTTGCAACATTTTTTACAGTTGTTGCAATCGGTACAAAGAGTGGAATTGAACCAATTACCTGTGCTGTAGTAGGTGCCCTTCTCGGATTTTTATTATTTAACGTATATCCGGCAAGTGTGTTTATGGGAGATACAGGTTCGCTTGCCCTTGGAGGCTTTGTTGCATCCACAGCATACATTCTTCAAATGCCGTTATTTATTGTACTTGTTGGATTAATCTATCTGGTGGAAGTGTTATCCGTAATTATTCAGGTTACGTATTTTAAAAAGACAGGCGGAAAACGAATTTTTAAAATGGCTCCAATCCATCACCACTTTGAATTGTGTGGATGGTCGGAGACCAAGGTTGTAGCTGTTTTTTCGATTGTGACAGCAATCCTTTGTCTCGTTGCATTAATGGCGATTTAGGTAGCAGGAGGAACATAGAATTATGAACAATCAAAAGATTCTTGTCTTTGGTTCGGGAATCAGTGGAATCGGTGCCGCTCAGCTTCTTGAAACACAGGGAAAAGAAGTGATTTTGTATGACGGTAATGCATCACTTGATGCAGAAAAAATAAAGAGACAGATTGGTGAAAATACAAAAGCTTCCGTTGTTCTTGGAGATTTGCATGAAGATATCATGCAGACGCTTGACTTGGTCGTTATGAGTCCGGGTGTTCCCACAGACCTTCCGGTTGTAAATCAGATGCGTCAAATGGGAATTCCGATTTGGGGTGAAATCGAACTCGCTTTTACATACGGGAAAGGGGATGTTCTGGCAATCACCGGAACAAATGGAAAGACCACAACCACAGCACTGTTGGGTGAGATTATGAAAAACTACAAAAAATCTGTCTATGTAGTTGGTAACATTGGAAACCCATATACGGCGGTAGCGCTTGACATGAGAGAAGATAGTGTTGCTGTAGCGGAAGTCAGCAGTTTTCAGTTGGAGACAATCCATGCCTTTCGCCCACATGTTAGTGCGATTTTGAATATTACACCGGACCATTTGAACCGTCATCATACAATGGAGGCATATATTGCTGCAAAAGAAGATATTGCGAGAAACCAGACGGAAGATGACACCTGTGTTTTGAATTATGAGGATGAAGTTTTACGCAAGTTTGGAGAAAAGATAAAAGCAAGGGTTCTATATTTCAGCAGCAGGCGTAAACTAAATAAAGGCATTTATTTAGAGGATGGCAATCTCATTTATAAAGATGAAGAAGAGATAGTTCTTTGTAATGTGGAGGAGTTACAGCTTCTCGGAACCCATAATTATGAAAATGTGATGGCAGCATCAGCTATGGCAATTGCATATGGGGTTCCAATGGATGTAATACGAAGGACAATCAGAGCCTTTACCGGTGTTGCCCATCGTATCGAATTTGTCTGCGAAAAAGAAGGCGTGGCATATTATAACGACTCAAAGGGAACCAATCCGGATGCGGCAATCAAAGCAGTTCAGGCAATGAACCGCAAGACTTTGCTGATTGGCGGCGGTTATGATAAGGATTCTGAATATGATGAATGGATTGAATCTTTTGATGGGAAAGTAAAATATCTTGTTCTGCTGGGACAGACAAGAGAGAAAATCGCAGCTGCAGCACGGAAATTGGGATTTGAGAATATCATTATGGTAGAAACCTTAGAAGAAGCGGTTTTAACGTGTACGAAGTTAGCTCAGCCGGGGGATGCAGTACTTCTTTCACCTGCTTGTGCAAGTTGGGGAATGTTCCGAAATTACGAAGAACGTGGAGATAAATTCAAGGAGATCGTAAATGCATTATAAGAGGTGAATAGTTTGGCAAAACCCAGAAAGAAACAGGCTTTTGATTATAGCCTTGCGGTGGTTGTTTTTATACTCATACTTGTAGGACTTTATATTTTATACAGTACGAGTTCTTACAATGGGCGAGTGAAATTCGATGATGAATTTTATTACTTAAAGAAACAGGCTTTTGCTACAGCACTTGGGATTGGGTGCATGTATGTGATGGCAAATATCGATTATCACATTTGGCAGAAGTTTGCTGTATGGGCATATGTGCTCTCACTCCTTCTTTCATTGGCAGTTTTGTTTATAGGTGATGAATATAATGGGTCCAAAAGATGGTTGTCTTTTGGACCTTTGTCATTTCAGCCTTCTGAATTTGCAAAACTGGCAGTGATTCTGTTTTTAGCAAGTCTCATTGTCAAGAATGGAAAGAAAATGAAAAAGATGGGAATGCTTCTCCTTATTATGATATCCATCTTGCCGATTGTAGGTCTGGTAGGTGCAGGAAACCTAAGTACTGCCATTATCATTTTGGGAATCGGGGTAGTCTTGGTATTTGTGGCAAGTCCCCTTTATGCGCAATTTATCTGGTTGGCAGTCAGTGCCATCGGATTTATGGCAATTTTTCTTGCTATGGAGAGTTATCGGTTGGAGAGACTTGCCATTTGGCGAAATCCGGAGTTGTATGAAAAAGGTTATCAAACCTTGCAGGGACTATATGCAATTGGGTCCGGGGGTCTGTTTGGCAGGGGAAGTGGTGAAAGCATACAGAAACTAGGGTTTGTCCCGGAAGCTCAAAATGACATGATATTCGCAATTGTATGCGAGGAATGGGGATTATTTGGTGCAGCAATCTTAATTTTTCTCTTTCTTTTTCTCATATGGCGATTTTTTGTGATTGCTGTAAATGCCAAGGATTTGTTAGGGTCTTTGATTGCAAGTGGGGCTATGGCCCATATGATGATTCAAGTGATTCTAAATATTGCAGTTGTTACCAATACCATACCGAATACGGGGATTACATTGCCTTTTGTCAGTTACGGAGGTACTTCAGTTTTATTTTTATTAACAGAAATAGGGCTTGTACTGAATGTGTCTCATCTGATACAATGAAACTGTTCAGAGCCAAGCAGATTTTGTAAAAAGTATGTTGAATGCTTGCATGCAAAAATGCTTTTTGCAAAATCTATTTGGCGGATACGCCTCACCGAGGAAACACATCGTGTTTTCGAGGTGACTGGATCTGAACAATATATTTGATTGTATGGGGGACAAAATGAAGGGGAAAAGACGCAAAAAGAAAAGTAAATTCGGCTATTATTTGTACGCAGTGGTAATTTTGCTGCTTACCATAGTTAATCTTACATTGGCAACCCT
Organism: Tyzzerella sp.; assembly: GCA_017410145.1. Classification (GTDB taxonomy): domain Bacteria; phylum Bacillota; class Clostridia; order Lachnospirales; family Lachnospiraceae; genus Faecalimonas. The sequence goes on along the minus strand of JAFQRJ010000021.1, from coordinate 18,930 downwards.
ATTATTAACTCATGTGCAGGGGATACAGGTGAGTGGTACTGAGCATAGTCAGGACAGCCAGATCGTGTCATGGGTAAAGGAAGACCCATTAACGACGAATTCGCTTTATACATTATTCAAATTCAAAACAGGGGCCTATACACTTCCGGTATATTTGGAAAAGGTTGATGTGCAATTATCCGCACCATGGAAGGTGAAGGTTCATGTAACAGAAAAGAAGATTATCGGATGTTTTGTAAAGGATTATTCTTACGTTTATTTCGATGAGGATGGATTGGTGTTAAAGATTGCTACAACTTATGACGATCAGGTTCCGTTAATCGAAGGTTTGGAAGCAGAAGATGCAAAAAAATATGAGAAACTGCAAGTTGACAACGAGAAAGTTTTTGATTGTTTTGTGAGTGTCACAAAGGAATTGGAGAAAAACAATTTATCCCCGGACAGATTGGTTTGGGGTGACAATGGTATGAACCTGCATTTTGAAAAGGTCTGCGTACAGTTAGGAAAGAGTAATTTTGGAATAAAAGTATTGCAACTGACTACTCTTTTGGACGAATTAGAGGGTAAAGACGGTGTTCTTCATCTGGAACATTACACAGCAGATAGTAATACTATCAGTTTTGAAAAAAACATAGAAGAATGATAAAAAAGTATTGATTATTTGCTCAAAACTATTTATTATATATGTGTATGGCAAAATGCGATACGTCTAGGGACGTATAAGATAAATAAGGGAACAAAGGAGGAGAAGTTCTTGTTAGAAATTAAAACAAACGAAATGGAAGCAGCAGCAAAAATCATAGTTGTCGGTGTCGGTGGCGGCGGAAACAATGCAGTAGATCGTATGATTTCAGAAAATATTGCAGGTGTAGAATTTATCGCAATCAATACAGATAAACAAGCATTACAATCATCAAAAGCACCAACATTGATGCAGATTGGTGAAAAGCTCACAAAAGGATTGGGCGCAGGTGCAAAGCCTGAAATCGGTGAAAAAGCAGCAGAAGAAAGTGAAGAAGAAATCGCAGCAGCATTGGAAGGTGCTGATATGGTATTCGTTACCTGTGGTATGGGTGGCGGAACCGGTACAGGTGCAGCTCCGGTAGTAGCACGTATTGCGAAGTCATTAGGCGCTTTGACTGTTGGTGTTGTTACAAAGCCTTTCCGTTTTGAAGCAAAGACACGTATGAATAATGCCCTTGCAGGTATTGAAAAATTAAAAGAAAACGTTGATACATTAATCGTAATTCCAAACGATAAATTATTGGAAGTAGTTGACAGAAGAACAACTATGCCTGAAGCTCTTAAGAAAGCGGACGAAGTGTTACAACAAGGTATTCAGGGTATTACAGATTTAATTAATACATCTGCACTTATTAACCTTGACTTTGCTGACGTTCAGACTGTTATGACAGATAAAGGTATTGCTCATATCGGTATCGGTTCCGGTAAAGGTGACGACAAGGCACTTCAAGCTGTTAAAGAAGCTGTTGCAAGTCCACTCCTTGAGACAACAATTGCAGGTGCTTCGCATGTTATTATTAATATCTCAGGTGATATCACTCTGTTTGATGCAAGTGATGCAGCTGAATATGTACAAGACCTTGTTGGAGAAGATACAAACATTATCTTTGGTGCAATGTATGACGATTCTAAGGCAGACGAAGCTACAATTACTGTAATTGCTACAGGATTGCACAATGTAGCCGGAACAGCTTCTAAGTTAAAATCAAGATTAGAAGGAAAAGTGCCGGTACAAAATGTAGAAAAGTATGAAGCACCGGTAGTTCCAACACCGGTTATGCCGGAACTTGATCTTGGTTTGGCAAAACCTCAAGCAGCAGGAACTGCTCCATCATTGGAAACACCAAGAACACCGGTTAGTTCAGTAAAGGAACAATCTATTAAGATTCCAACATTTTTAAAGAAATAAGAAAAAGCGAAATATGTCGAAGACTTTGTGGGAAACCACAGAGACTTCGACATTTTTTTTGTGCAAAAATTCCTATAATAGATTTTGCTTGAGTACCAAATCATTTCGTAGCGAAAGAGGAAGTAGGTGGAGTGTGTACTACGAATTGTATATAGATGTATTGTTTTTGGTAAATTTTATGATGGATTACATATTGCTTTTAATCGTGAAAAGGATGTTGAAATGTTCTGCCACACACGGAAATATCTTTTTAGGGGCCATTGTTGGTTCTTTATTCACTTGTATTGTTGTAGTCCTGCCGATACCCTATGCATTCGTCAAATTCGTATTATTCCACATCTTTGTAAATACGTGCATGATTCGAGTGGGGTTAAAAATCAAAACCATACCGGCTTTTCTCAAGGCAATCATTCTGCTATATGTTGGTGGTTTTCTGCTTGGAGGAGTAATGGAACATTTCAGGCAATATGTACGCGAAGGGAGTTTATTTTTTCTCCTTGCGTTTGTGTCATATTACATAGTTCTTGGAATTTTTAAATTTATTTCCTATATCCAAAGGTGGAATCAGACCCACTATAAGGTGGATTTATATGTGGATAATGAGATTTATCAAGTGGAAGGACTGATTGATACGGGAAATGGCCTTAGGGATCCGATTAGTGGTCAGCCAATTAGTGTGTTAGAACGCGGGAAGGCAAAGGAACTTTTGGAAAAAAGCAAAGGGAAAAACTTCCGATATGTTTCTTACCGCACCATAGGAAAGGCGGAAGGTGTACTACCGGTTTTTAGAATAGACCGAATGTGTATACACAGGGATGTTGAGTGTTGGGTGGATATGCCTTTAATTGGTATCAGTGAGGAGAAAGTTTCAGAAGAGGGAGCGTATGAAATGATTTTAAATCCGAATCTATTTTAGGAGGAATTAAGATGTTGATGAAATTGGCCGTTCCAAAGCGGTTTATCCGGACTTTTTTGTTTCCGGAAAGTATGGAGTTGCACTACATAGGAGGGACAGATGTTTTGCCGGCTCCCCTGGGGGTAGATGAAGAAAATGAAGCAATATTGGAACTGGGTACGGAAAAAGATGAGGATGCAAAAAAATTGTTAATTGAACACAATCTTCGTTTGGTGGTATATATTGCGAAAAAATTTGACAATACAGGAGTAGGAGTGGAAGATTTGATTTCCATAGGGACGATTGGATTGATAAAATCAATTCACACATTTAATCCAAACAAAAACATCAAACTTGCCACGTACGCATCCCGTTGTATTGAAAATGAGATATTGATGTATTTGAGAAGAAATAATAAAACCAAGCTGGAGGTTTCAATAGATGAGCCGCTGAACGTAGATTGGGATGGCAATGAATTATTACTCTCAGATATTTTGGGTACAGATGAAGATGCCATATATAAAGATATGGAAGATGAAGTGGAACGAAAATTACTTGTCAGGGCAATTAACTGTTTGTCTAGCAGGGAGAAGATGATTGTACAGATGCGTTATGGCTTGGCAACCCACGATGGGCAGGAAAAGACACAAAAAGAAGTTGCTGATTTATTGGGGATATCCCAATCCTATATTTCACGTTTGGAAAAGAAAATTATGCAGCGATTAAAAAGGGAAATGGTTCGATTTGAAATATAAAAGTCTATTCAAGTGTACAAAGTACATGATATAATGTTAGTAGATCTTATAGAAAAGGAGCGAATGATATATGAAACTTACATTTATCGGTGCAGCTCATGAGGTGACAGGGAGCTGTCATTTTTTGGAAGCCAATGGGAAGACCATTTTGATAGACTGCGGGATGGAACAGGGACCGGATTTGTATGAAAATCAAGAGGTTCCGGTTTCAGCAGGGGAGATTGATTATATTCTTTTAACACATGCTCATATTGATCATTCCGGACTGATTCCGCTGATGTGCAAACATGGGTTTAAGGGAGAGATTGTTACCACCTTTGCAACGGCTGATTTGTGCAATATTATGTTGCGAGACAGTGCACATATTCAGGAATTTGAAGCAGAGTGGCGGAATCGGAAGGCAAGACGTTCCGGTGCGCCTTTGTATGAGCCTTTGTATACTACACAGGATGCGATAGATGCAATCGGGCTGCTATCACCATGTGATTATGGTCAAAAGATTGTACTGTGTGAGGGGATTGAAGTTCGTTTTAATGACATAGGACATTTGATTGGTTCAGCAAGCATAGAGGTGTGGATTACAGAAGACAATGTTTCCAAGAAAATTGTATTTTCCGGGGACGTTGGAAATCTAGATCAACCGATTTTAAAAGACCCTTCTGACGTGAAAGAAGCGGATTATATTGTCATTGAATCCACTTATGGTAACCGTATACATAGTGAGGAAAAACCGGATTATTTGGGCGATTTTACGCGCATTTTAAAGGAAACGTTTTTGAAGGGCGGAAATGTGGTTATTCCTTCTTTTGCGGTTGGAAGAACCCAGGAAATCTTATATTTTATTCGCGAAATCAAGGAGAAAAATCTATTGCCGGAGTATCCGGATTTTGAAGTGTATGTAGACAGTCCACTGGCAATTGAAGCGACCAATGTGTTTACGAAGAATGGCCGGGCATGTTACGATGAGGAGGCACTCCGGTTGATTGAGAAGGGTGTGAATCCACTGGTATTTCCGGGATTAAAGCTGTCCGTAACCAGTGACGACTCCAAATTGATTAATTTTGACAACAATCCGAAAGTTATTATCTCTGCCTCCGGTATGTGCGAAGCAGGGCGCATCCGCCATCATTTAAAGCATAATTTGTGGAGAAAAGAGTGTACCGTATTGTTCGTGGGATATCAGGCAGTGGGGACACTTGGAAGAAAAATAATTGATGGGGCATCTGCAGTGAAACTTTTTGGTGAAAATATTGAAGTTGCAGCCCGGATAGAGTCCCTAAAGGGTGTCAGCGGTCATGCGGATATGGATGGCCTGCTTAAGTGGCTAAAGGGATTTGAGTCAGATGTACAGCATGTGTTTGTAGTTCATGGCGAAGATACTGTTACGGATGAATTTGCACAGACAATTACAGACACCTTCGGATATCAAGCATTTGCGCCGTATTCGGGCGGATGCGTGGATTTGGCAAGCAATGAAATTATCTCAGCAGGCCAACGTATCGCTAAGAAGAAGGTGGAGAAACCAACACAGATTCGATCCCAGAATGCATTTAACCGTCTGGTGCTCGCATGCAAGCGTCTCATGACGGTGGTTATGAAGTGCGAAGGCATGGCGAATAAGGATTTGGCTAAGTTTGAAGGACAGATTCAAAATCTGGTGGATAAATGGGATATGAAGGATTAGAAAATTTGGGAGGCTCATTGTAAGATGGGTCTCTTTTTTGAAATTTGATTGTTCGTATACAAAATAATTATATAAGAACTAACTCAAAGTCCCCCTTTTTGAGTTAGAAAAATATAAATTATTTCATATACAAACAAAAATTCATAAAAAACAAGAATTTTGGCTGCATTTGGGTTAGATTTTAATGATTTTTTTCAAATACATACCAATTGATAACAATTAATTCCTTAAATAATTCCTCATTGTTTTAAGCGCATGCTTTTCCAGTCGACTTACTTGGGCTTGCGAGATGGCAATTTCTTCAGCCACCTCCATCTGAGTTTTTCCCTCATAAAAACGAAGCTTAATAATGTAACGTTCACGCTCATTTAAACATTTCATCGCTGCCTGTAATGCTAATTCTTCAATCCAGTTCTCTTCCCGGTTCTTTTTATCGCTAATTTGGTCCATTACATATAACGCATCATCTCCATCGTTATAAACGGGCTCCTGTAGGCTCATAGGTGTCTGAATGGCATCCATTGCAAATGCAATATCTTCCTTAGGAATTCCGATTTCATCCGCAATTTCTTGTATAGTCGGTTCTTTTAAATTCCTCTTCAGATAATTTTCTTTCGCATAAATTGCTTTATACGCAATATCTCTTAACGAACGGCTTACTCGAATAGAACTGTTGTCACGCATATATCTGCGAATTTCACCAATAATCATGGGAACCGCATAAGTTGAAAATTTCACATCTAAATCAGTATTAAAGTTATTAATTGCCTTAATCAAGCCTACACAGCCTATTTGAAACAGGTCATCCACATTTTCATTGCTGTTTGCAAAACGCTTGATAACGCTAAGGACAAGTCTTAGATTTCCTTTAATATATTCTTCTTTCGCTTCCTGATCCCCCTGCTTGATTCTTGCAAAAAGTTCCTTCTTTTCATCTTCCTTTAACAATGGAAGTTTTGACGTATCCACACCACAGATTTCCACTTTATTAAGAGCCATCTTGTCATCCTCCTACTACATTTTGTAATAGTAAAATGATGCACAAGACGGCATGAAACTATTCTAATCTATATGAAAATAAAAAAACTTTTAGCCCTTGACAAACAACTATTGAAATTTAAACATGTTCATACTATGATAAAGGTATAAACTTGAATAGGAGGACATCATGTACAAAGCATGCATTTTTGACTTGGACGGCACATTGACAGATACATTAGAGTCATTGACCTATTCCGTGAATGCCACCTTGAGTGAACTGGGACTGTCTCAGATTACGGCTGAGCAGTGTAAAGCCTTTGTAGGAAGCGGAGCGAGGAAATTAATCGAGCGTTCCTTAGAAGCAGCGGGAGATCCCGAATTGCTTCATGTGGAACAAGCAATGGAAGTGTATGGGAGGATTTTTAAGGAGAATTGCACTTATCATGTTGCACCATATGAAGGGATTACGGAGATGCTGGAGACACTGAAAAAAGCAGAAGTACGTTTGGCAGTTCTTTCGAACAAGCCACATTTACAGACGAAAGATGTGGTGACGACCTTTTTTGGCAGAGACACATTTGTGAGTGTGCAAGGGCAGCAGGAAGGGGTTCCAAGGAAACCGGATCCAACAGCTTTGTTCATGATTGCAAAGGAACTGAATGTAGATATTGAAGAATGTCTTTATATCGGTGATTCGGATGTAGACATGGAAACGGGATGTGCCGCGAAAGTGACTACAATCGGTGTGACATGGGGATTTCGCTCGAAAGAGGTTTTGAAAGAACATGGTGCGGTATATATCGTAGACCAAGCTGAAGAAATAATTTCAATTGTAAAAGGAGAAAAATAACATGTATGAATATGATGAAGAATGCTTGAAGATTTTTTTGAAGAAACAATTACAATTATTTGATGAACCGGTTGCAGAGACAATGGAAGAAGCGGAAGCGTTTTTAGAAGACTGTATGGCAGTCGTCGTGGATTCCCTGAAAGAAGTGAGAGAGTATTTCGAAGAAAACGGTACAGACATTTCAGATATAGGAAATGATGAATTAGAAGAGGCTTCGGAAGTTTTTGCATTGCCAAGTGGAAGATATCTGATTGTAGAGGGATAAAGAGAAAGGAAGGAAAGAAACATGTATAATGGAAATGAAAATATCGTAATTTGTGAACATCCTCTGATTAAGCATAAAATTACGATGCTGAGAAACAAAGAGACAGGAACCAATGAATTTCGTGCGATTGTAGAGGAAATTGCAATGCTTATGGGATATGAGGCACTTCGAGATTTGAAACTCCAGTATGTGGATGTTGAGACTCCGCTTGAGACAGCAAGTTGTCCGGTAATTGCAGGAAAGAAACCTGCGATTGTACCAATCTTAAGAGCAGGGCTTGGTCTTGTGGGTGGTCTGCTTAAGTTAATGCCGGCGGCTAAAATCGGACATATAGGCTTGTATCGTGATGAAGAAACACATGAACCACATGAATATTATTGCAAACTTCCGGCACCGATTGAACTTCGTAAAATCTTTGTAGTTGACCCAATGCTTGCAACCGGTGGTTCTGCAGTTGCAGCCATTGATTTTATCAAACAGCACGGTGGAAAAGACATTACATTTATGTGTGTAATTGCAGCACCTGAAGGGGTGGAAAAATTACAAAAAGCCCATCCGGATGTGAAGATATTTATTGGTGATCTAGATAGAGGACTAAATGAAAATGCATACATTTGTCCGGGACTTGGTGATGCCGGAGATAGAATCTTCGGAACAAAATAAGTGAGGATTTCTTAACACATAAAAAAGCTTCTGACTCAAAGAAATGAGCCAGAAGCTTTTTGTTTGGTTATTCATTTTTCATTTTTCCTTTTTCAATGGCATCCTCAATTGCATTTAATATAACCTGCGAAGTGTATGGACTGTCCTCGCTGTATGCAATGTTTTCCAGGGACTGGGTTTCATAGATTTGTTCAGCTATATATTCGATAGTTGGTTGTGCCAACGGATACATAGTAGCAACGGATTCATCCAGATTTGTGAAACGTATGGCATTAATATGGGAACTGTCAAGGGAAACTTCTACCTCTAGAGTTGTTTGATTCAACGAGATGGTGGAAGTATAGATTCCCGGAACATATTGTTGTTTTTGTTTTCCGGAATCTTTTTGTTTCGGATAAAACATAAATGCTAATAATATAATTAATAAAATGCCGAGTAAGGCAAAGACCGCAGTGTAAATAATTTCTTTCATGTGCAAGACCACAATTCTTGTCTTCGAACTCATAGGTGCCTCCTAGATGGATAAAATTTCTTTTTTAATAATGTATGTAGATAAAAGGTAAAATATTCATGGGTTTTGCGTGACAAACCAAGTACATTCTTGTAAAATGAAAAAGAATATAGGAAATGAGGTGTAAGTATGTTTGTTATCGTAGGGCTTGGAAATCCCACAGCTGAATACGCAGGAACCCGTCATAATGTTGGATTTGATGTAATAGATGCAATTGCGGAAAAATATAATATATCGGTTACGGAACGCAAGCACCGTGCTTTTTGTGGGAAAGGTATTATTGCAGGGCAAAAGGTTCTGCTTGTAAAACCGCAGACATATATGAATCTGAGTGGAGAAAGTGTGCGTTCTGTCTTGGACTTTTACAAGGTGGATGTTGAGACAGAACTTCTGGTTATTTTTGATGATGTTAGTTTGGACGTAGGACAACTCCGGATTCGTAAAAAGGGAAGTGCAGGCGGACATAACGGAATTAAAAATATTATTCAGCACGTGGGCACCAATGTGTTCCAAAGAATTAAAGTAGGCGTTGGGGAAAAGCCGAAAAATTATGACCTTGCTGATTACGTGCTGGGGCACTTTTCAAAAGCAGAGAAAGAGGAAATGGAAGAAGGCTATAAAAAAGCAGTCAATGCTGTAGAATTCATAGTGCAAGGTGAAGTTGATGCGGCCATGAATGAATTTAACAAAAAAATTGTGAAGGAGTAGATATGAAGGCTTTCATAGCACCACTTATGGAGCTGGCAGAATTTGAGACAGTTCAGAAGAAATGCAAAAAAGAGAAAGGGATTTTGCAGTTTGCAGGCTGTGTAAATTCTCAAAAGACACATATGATGTATGCATTGGGCGATGGTTTTGATTATAAAATCATCGCTACTTCAAGTGAGATGAAGGCCAAACAAATATATGAGGAATACCGTTTTTTAGATAGTAATGTTTATCTTTATCCCGCGAAAGATTTACTATTTTATCAGGCAGATTTGCGAGGGAAATATTTGCTGAAGCAGCGAATGGAAGTTTTCCAAGCAATGATGGAGCAAAGTAATGTGACTGTGATAACTAGTTTGGATGGATTTATGGACGCTCTGTTGCCGCTTCAAGTTGTAGAAGAGCGGATTCGCATGTTCAAACTGGGAGATACCGTTGATTTTGAGCAACTGAAAAAGGACATGGTGTTTCTGGGCTATGAGAGAGAGGAACAGATTTCCGGACCGGGACAATTTGCGGTGCGAGGCGGAATACTGGATATTTATTCTTTGACGGAAGAGGTCCCAATTCGTATTGAGTTGTGGGGGGATGAGATTGATTCCATTCGTACCTTTGATGTGGAAAGTCAGCGTTCCATTGAAAATCTGAAAGAAATCACCATTTATCCGGCCAGTGATTTCCCGGAAGAGCAGGCAAAACGAGTATCTTTTTTAGATTATTTTGATTTGGAAAAAACAATTTTGTTCTTAGATGAACCAGTGCGTTTGATAGAAAAAGGCGAAGGCGTAGAGGCAGAGTTTGTACAGGCTCAGGCCAATCGTATGGAAAGCGGCTATGATGTTTCGGATGAGGAAATGAAGTTGTTTACGACCAAAGAAATAGCATCTAAAATCAATGATTTCCATAGTGTTGCATTTTCAGCATTGGAGATGAAATGCAAGGAACTTCGTGCGAAAGAAGTGTTTCATTTACAAAGTAAATCCATTAATCCGTATAATAACAGTTTTGAAATGCTTACCAGAGATTTAAAACGCTTCAAACGTACGGGGTATCGGGTTGTGCTTCTTTCAGGCTCCAGAACCAGAGCGAAACGTCTTGCAGAAGATTTGCGAGATTATAATTTGAGCAGTTTTTACAGCGAAGATATGAATCGCGAAGTTGGAGAAGGCGAAATCATGGTCACCTATGGGCATGTGACAGAAGGTTATGAATATCCTATGCTCAAGTTCATGGTGATTTCAGAGACAGATATTTTCGGGAAGGCAAAGAAAAAAAAGAAACGGAAGACATATGAAGGTCAAAAAATCCTCAATTTCGCCGAATTGAAGGTGGGAGATTATGTGGTTCATGAGAATCACGGTCTCGGAATTTATCAAGGGATTGAAAAGATTGAAATAGATAAAGTTGCAAAGGATTACATGAAGATTTCCTATGCAGGTAACGGAAACCTTTACATTCCGGCTACGCAATTGGATTTGATTCAAAAATATGCCAGTGCGGATGCAAGGAAACCGAAGCTCAACCGCTTGGGCGGACAAGAGTGGAATCGGACAAAAAGTCGTGTACGTGGGGCTGTAAGAGAAATTGCAAAGGACCTAGTGGAACTCTATGCTGCAAGACAGGAAAAAGCAGGCTTTGTGTATGGAAAGGACACCGTTTGGCAAAGGGAATTTGAAGAAATGTTTCCATTTGAGGAGACAGATGACCAATTGCTTGCTATTGAAGCAGTGAAACGGGACATGGAAAGCACCAAGATTATGGACCGTCTGATTTGTGGGGATGTGGGTTATGGTAAGACAGAGATTGCCATTCGGGCTGCTTTTAAGGCAGTGCAGGAGAATAAACAGGTAGTTTACCTTGTACCTACAACCGTACTTGCCCAGCAGCATTATAATACCTTTATGCAGCGGATGAAAGAATATCCTGTGCGCGTAGATTTGATGTGTAGATTTCGCACCGGTGCGCAGCAAAAGAAGACTGTCGAGGATACAAAAAGAGGGCTGGTGGATATCATCATAGGAACTCATCGTGTTCTGAGTGATGATTTAGAATTCAAGGATTTGGGTCTTTTGATTATAGACGAAGAACAACGTTTTGGTGTGCAGCATAAGGAGAAAATCAAAAAATTAAAAGAAAACGTGGATGTGCTTACGTTGACTGCTACACCGATTCCAAGAACCCTTCACATGAGTTTAATTGGAATTCGTGATATGAGTGTGCTGGAGGAGGCACCAAACGACCGTATGCCGATTCAAACCTATGTTATGGAGTATAACGATGAAATGGTTCGGGAAGCGATTCAAAGAGAATTGTCGCGGCAGGGACAGGTATATTACGTGTATAATAAGGTCAAGGATATAGATGAAATTGCAGCTAAAATTCAAAATCTTGTACCGGAGGCTACAGTTGCCTATGCACACGGTCAGATGCGGGAGAATAAGCTGGAAAATATCATGTTGGACTTTATCAATGGAGAAATTGATGTTTTGGTATCGACCACGATTATTGAAACCGGTCTTGATATTTCCAATGCGAACACCATGATTATTCATGATGCCGATCAATTGGGATTGTCTCAGATGTATCAACTTCGAGGACGTGTTGGTCGTTCCAATCGTATGGCATATGCATTTTTAATGTACCGTCGTGATAAATTACTTCGTGAGGTGGCTGAAAAGAGGCTTGCTGCCATACGCGAATTTACGGATTTAGGTTCAGGATTTAAGATTGCCATGCGAGATTTGGAAATCCGCGGTGCGGGAAATCTCCTGGGAGCGGAGCAGCATGGTCACATGGAAGCAGTGGGATATGATTTGTACTGCAAAATGTTAAATGAAGCAGTGAAGCATTTGAAGGGCGAACTTGAGGAAGAACCGTTTACAACGACCATAGATTTAAATGTAGATGCATTTATTCCGGCATCTTATATTCCAAATGAATACCAAAAACTGGATATTTACAAACGGATTGCATCCATTGAAAATGAAGCAGAGATGGAGGATATGCTGGAAGAATTAATAGACCGTTTTGGAGAAGCTCCGAAAAAAGTATTGCAACTTTTAAATATTGCGTTATTAAAGGCTTTGGCTCATAGTGTTTCAGTTGTCAGTGTAGAGCAAAAAGGCGATGTGATTAAATTTGTGATGTATGAAAAAGCAAATGTTCATGTGGAGAGAATCGCATCTATGGTAGAGGAATACAGAGGGAATTTAAAGTTTACTGTGGATACAAATCCATATTTCACTTATAAGAAACTTTCTAAAAACAAGAAAGAGAAAGACGACGATATTTTAGAGGTTGTGAAAAATGTGTTAAATAGCATAAAAACATTGCTTGATTAAGAAAAAAGAGTTATAATACTGTTTTAGAAGCACGAAGGAGGATTTATTCATGAAATCATTAAAAAAGATAGTAGCACTCGTTGCAGTGGCAGCGCTTTCTATATCGGCATTGGCAGGTTGCCAAAAACAAAAACCAATTGATAACAAAGAAATCGTTATGACAGTTGGGGACAAAAAAGTAGAGCTTGGTATGGCTAACTTTTTCGTAAGATATCAACAGTCTATGATGGAACAACAGATGGAAATGTACCAATCATATGGCTATGTAATGGAATGGGACATGGAAGTAGAAGAGGGCAAGACATATGAAGAAAGTATGAAAGAAGATACTTTGAAATCACTTCAACAATTATATGTTCTTGATGCACATGCAGCAGATTATAAGGTAGCACTCACAGATGACGAGACAGCTAAGATTGAAGAAGCAGCAAAAGCATTTGCAAAAGCAAACAAAGACGAAGTAAAAGAAAAAGTATCTGCTGAATACGCAGCAGAATATCTGAGATTGGTGACAATCAGCGAAAAGATGTATGAGGCTGTAAAAGCATCTCATACTCCGGAAGTAAAAGGAGAAGAAGCTGCTCAAAAACTCATGTATTATGTAAAATATGATACAGTAAAACAAGATAGCAGTACAGGTCAAACAAGTGAATTGTCTGATGATGAAGTTAAGAAACTGAAAAAGGATGCAAAGGCTTTATTGGACGGTGCAAAAGCAAATGGTAATTTAGAAAGCTATGCAAAAGAGCAGAAATTAACTGCAACAAAAGCAGCGTTCAGTGTTGACAGATCAGAGCTAGATGAAAAGTTAGTGAAAGCTGCTGACAAATTAGAGTTGAACGGATTTACAGACGTAATCGTTGGTGAATCTGCAATCTATGTAGCTCAGGTTACAAGCCTATTAGACAAAGATGCAACAGAAGCTGAAAAGAAAGAAATCATTGAAGAACGTAAAAATGAATTCTATACAGAGACTGTTGAAAAATGGGTGGAAGACACCAAAATCAAAGTAAATGATAAAGTTTGGGATAAAATTAGTTTAGAAGGACTGAAGATTTCTGCAGTTGAGCCGGAAGAAGATGATGAGTCTAAGGATAGCACGATAGAAGATAGTGCTGACGATAAAACAGACGATACTGCAAAAGATTCAACAGAAGACACAGCTGAATAGGTGTAAAAAAGGAGGTACGGAATTTTCCGTATCTCCTCATTTATTGTAGCGACTTTATAGGCTCAGCAGTTCGTGTCGGTTTTGGTTATGACATGATAGAACCTACGATTTCGTTTACCAATTTACCATCAGCTTTACCTTTTACTTTTGGCATAAGTTCTTTCATAATACGACCTTTGTCTTTTGCTGTCGGAGTATCAATGCCAAGTTCAGCAAGTACACCGGAGATGATAGCTTTGATTTCGTCAGCATCCATCATCTTTGGAGCAAACTGTTCTAACACAGCAATACGTTTTTTGAATTCTTCAATCAACTCCGTGCGGTCCGCAGGTGTCATCTCTAAGGATTCCTTCGTTTGCTTAATTTCCTTCATGATGACCTGAGTTTCTTCTTCCTCAGTCAAATCAGCTCTCTTATCAATTGCTTTGTTTTTTAATGCTGTTAACAATGCTGAAAGTGCATCTTTTGTATCTTTGTCTTTAGCTTTCATGGCATCTACCATGGCTTTTCTTACTTCTTCAATTTTACTCATAATTCATTCCTCCTATTAATTATCGATTGATTCCTGATTGAATCTCATCAGCCCATTGTTGCAGGCTATAGGTCTGTCCATCGAACAGTTTAAGTATGGCACCGGTTGGCGACACATCGCTGGCGAACGCATTTGCTTCATCTGTATCAACATGCATTGCAAGTTTAAAAGATGGACTCACACGAACAACCACGTCTGCAAAAATCAGTCCGCGTTCGTAACTTTCTGTGATAACAAATACTTCATCGTTATCCCGTACACGTGCACGGCTTGCTTCTAGTGGAGTCATATGTATATGTCGCTTGGCAACAATTACGCCCTTTTCCAATTCAATACTTCCAGCAGGTCCTATTAATGAGCAACCCGGAGTGCCATCTATATACCCGGATTGACGAATTACGCCCGAAACACCGATTTTTCTTGTATCGGTCATAGATAATTCAATCTGGGTTTCCTTACGATAAGGGCCGAGTATGGCAACATTTTCGAATTTGCCTCGTGGGCCAACAATTGTAACACGCTCTTTGCATAGATATTGCCCCGGCTGACTTAATTCATGTACATAGGTCAACTCTGCATCTTCGCCAAATAATTTTTTAAAATCTTCTTCGCAGACATGTACGTGCCTTGCAGAAGTCTCAATTGGGATTTTCAGACTCATATTCTTACCTCTACTTCGATAATGCGTATATTTTAGCACAATGAAGTGAAAGTTGACAATATATTTTCTGAAAAAGATTGGCTCTACAACAAATGTTGGGGTGTGGGCCGGTGCATAGCGCTTAGAAAGGAAGAGGATGTGTGTGTTGCACATCTTTTTTTATGCAAGCATATGCAAGGAACTTAGTGTTTCTTAGATGCCCATTTCAATAAAAGTCACTTATAAAAAGCATGTTTGAGCAGCCCGTGTTTCTAGCTATATTATGTCTTTTCCAACAAGGTGAAAGATTCTAGAAAGGCTAGGCAACTGCGTTCAGAGATGTGATTATGATAGCGCCTCAAAAACTCGCAAGCTCAAACAATTTGCCGCGCTATCACATTTTCTGAACTGCAGTTGCAAGACTTTCTATAGAATCTTTCAATGTTTTCTCATACATAATATAGCTAGAAACACGGGCTGTGAGTTTGCTTTTTATATGTGTAATAGCTTCTGTGAAATGGGCATCTTAGAAACTCTTGTTTTTTTGAATACTTGCTTGCATAAGAAAAAGATGCAGCAAACACTACATCCTTCAATGCCAAGATTAAGCACCGGCCCACACCCCAACATTTGTTGTAGAGCCAAAAGATAATGGGACTGCATATCAATCTGCAATCCCATTGTTTCTGAACATAGTCCGTATTAATTATGGTGCGATAGAATATGCACCGTCAAGCAACATACATTGTCCGGAATAGTAGCATGAATCCGGTCCTGCGAGGAATGCAATAACCGGTGCAATATCATTTTCCGAATCGCCTAGGCGACGCATTGGCTGTTGCATTAATATTGCATTGTATTTTTCCGGGAATTTCTTAGCCCATTCTTTTGCAGCAGGAGATTCTGCACCAGGAAGTACACAGTTTACGCAGATACCGTATTGTCCCCATTCCTTAGCAGCAATCTTGGTAAGCCCACGAATCGCTTCTTTGTTAGAACCATATGCAAGGTTACCGGCGTATCCGAACATACCGGTAGCGGATGCAAAGTTGATGATACGACCTTCGCCCTGTTCCTTCATATATGGGAAACATTCCTGCATAAAGTTGAGTGAGCCAATGGTTCCTGTAGACCATGCAAGATACATTAAATCATATGTAACTTCTTCCACAGGCATGGATTTCGCAACTGCCTGCGCATTGTTTACCACAACATCTACAGTGCCGTAAGTTTCTACTGTCTTTGCTACAACTTCTTTCACGCGTGCACGGTCAGCAGAGTCACAAGTCATGGCAAAAGCTTCGCCACCAACAGCCTTGATTTCTGCTACAGTTTCTTCGATTGGTTCCGGTCTTCTTCCTGTACACACAACCTTGACGCCTCTCTTAGCAAGACAGAGTGCAATACCTTTTCCGATTCCTTGACCTGCACCTGTCACAATAGCAACTTTTTCATTTAATTGTTTCATAAACGAGAATCCTCCTTTGATAAATCTTATAAGTCTACTTTATCATAAAGACAGAAAAGTTACAATAATTTTACTCTGCCAAAACAATACTAACCAATAAGGCACTCAATATACTGACAAAGACACCGCCAATCATGGCAGGAAATACGAGTCGGGAAATCACGCTTCTTTTTTCCGGGCAAAGGACTCCAATACTACCGATGCACATTCCCATACTGGAAAGATTTGCAAATCCGCAGAGAGAGATGGCACAAATCATACCTGCTCTTGCGTCTAGTTCACCAAGATGATTGGAAAGTTCACCGAATGCAATAAATTCATTTAGGATGAGTTTGTTTCCTAATAAAGTTCCTTCCAACAAAATCTCCTTTCCAGTTAAACCCAGCAGAAATCCGAATGGAGCAAACAGATAGCCGAAAATCTGTTCCAAATTGAGATGGAAGAGTCCTAAAAAAAGGTTGATAACAGCAACGGCACCGATAAATCCTACAAGTGTCGCACCGATTGAAATTACAATCTGCATACCGGTTGATGCACCCTCTGCAAGTGCATCTATCACATTGGAATTCGTTCCTTTCGATTCTATTTTCACATCTGCTATGGGGTGTAATTGTTCTGTCTGAGGATAGATAATCTTAGAAATCAGTATACTGCCAATCGGAACCATCGCACTTGCAATCAGCAAATATTCCATTGGAATCCCCAGTGCCTGATAACCGCCTAGAATAGATGCCGATATACTTCCCATGCCGGATACTAATATGACAAATAGTTCGCTTTCGGTCAAATGTTTTAGGTATTTGTTGACTAAGATTGGACTGTCTGTGTGTCCGAGAAACATATTTGCAACTGCGACAAAGCTTTCAACTTCTGTTGTACCCATGAGTTTCCCTATCGCTTTTCCAATCCATTTCACAATAAAACCAATGACTCCGAGATAATATAGTGCTCCTATCAGTGCGGAGATAAAAATGATATTCCCCAGACTTTGAATAATAAAAACACTCAGTTTGGAACTGTCATAAAGATCTCCAAAAACAAAGGACAAACCTTCGCTACCACAGTCAATAAGCAGTGTTAATCCATTTGAAATGAGTGTGATGATTTTTTTACCAAAAGGAATTTTGACTACAAAAAAGGCAATGCCAAATTCTATAAGAAGTGCTTTGCCAATCATTTTCCAATTTACAGCGCGGCGATTCCGTGAAATAAGCCAGCAGATTGTTAAAACAACTATAATACCTATAAGATTTAATACCAAATTCATATTGTACATCCTCGCAATTCAAATAAATTAGAGTATGTCCAATGTTAAGAAAAAAATACAAAAAATCGGTTCTTTTGAATATATTGAAAATCCAACGAATGGGGTGTACAATAATCTCACTAACCGATTTCCCCTCAGAGTGTAGACAAAGTTCCGGGCTTACGCCCGGACTTTTTTTGCTTTACGGACATGTATTGGGTCTATGGATTTTTTTTATATTCCCAGACCCATTTTATAATAAAAATGAATTCGTTTTTCGAATTCTTGGGTCTATAGAAAAATATTGTTTCGTGAGACACTGAAAATCATAAAACTCAGGGTCTAGGAGCAGTTTTTTTATATATAGACCCAATCACTACAATTATCCACAAGATAATTCGAGGTTCCTAAAACTAATAACTTTTGTCGCAAAAGTTATATAAGATTTGCGACAAGACCAACCGATTCGAACAACGTGGGATGAAGAAAAAGAAGAGTGGTATTTTTCGGTAGTGGACGTTGTGGGTGTATTGACTGAAAGTGTAGATGCTACTGGGTATTGGCGTAAATTGAAACAAAGATTAAAAAAAGAAGGAAATGAAACCGTGACAAATTGTCACGCTTTTAAAATTTAGATAATTGTTGATGGATAAAAAGTAGTCTATCATCAACATGCATATTGTAAAGAATTATTGATTAGACATTGATACAGGAACTCCTATATACATAGGTTCGAGTAATATTGAACATATTAAAAATAGACATCCCTATGAATATGAAAAATATTTTCCTTACATAAGTGATATTATATCTAATCCTAATTATGTAGGGAAAAATCCTTCAGATGAGTCTATTACTTATGTTAAGTTCTATCAAATAGGAGAGGAATATGTACGAGTCGCAGTTAGGGTAACTACGAATGGAACTGCGTTTGCTAAAACATTACATCTGTTGAGTACAGTTAATGCAGAGCGATATATTGAGAAAGGTACATTAAAACCCTTGACAAACAATTCCACTAAGGTATAATTAAAGTATATTTAATATAAACTATATAGAATGAAATCTGAGGACGGAACAGGCGGCCGTCGCCGGATAGCATCAGCTTGAGTAGGAGATGTGGGAAGGTCACCCCACCTATTTCATTCGTTAGTTGGCGGACAGGTTTTCTGTCCGCTGTTTTATTGTGTAAACTTGGTATATTATTTCTCCTTTTACAGATAATACTCACAGAGTAAAAAATGTCAAAAGGAGAAATTTATATATGAAAGCAACAGGTATTGTACG
>JAFQRJ010000003.1 GCA_017410145.1 Tyzzerella sp. | reverse complement strand
TAATTGATAAGGTTTCTTTAAGTACACTTTCTTTTCCACATTTGAAGTTTCAAAACAGATTTTATCCACACAAAGACAAAAATGGGCATAAAAAGTGCTGCCGCACTCACGAATTTTTATTCGTTAATGCGACAGCCCCTTGATTATTATAACGTTGCACCAAAGTCAGATACAATAACTTGACCGGTGATCGCACGAGATTCATCACTCGCTAAGAATAATAAAATGTTGGCGATGTCTTCCGGCATACTAACAGGTACTGATAGGTTCATGTGTTTTCTCATTTGTCCGAACATGTCTTGGTTTAATGTTGCAGGATCAGTTTTTGCCATTGGAGTAGCAATTGTACTTGGGTTTACTGAGTTACAACGGATTCCTGTACCTGCAAAACGAAGTGCAGTATGTTTTGTCATACCGATGATCGCAGCTTTACTTGTAGCGTAAGCAGCACCTCCGGTTCCGAACGCACCTGCAACGGAGTCTAAGTTGATAATAGAACCATAATTGTTCTTCATCATTTCTTTTACAACGGCTCTTGTACAGTAAAGAGTTCCTTTCGTGTTGATTCCGAGCACCCATTCCAAATCTTCATCCTCATAGCATTCGATTGGTTTCAGTCCAGCTTCAAGAACACCTGCATTATTTACTAACACATCAATTTTGCCATATGCTTCAACAGTCTTAGCAACTAGATTTTCTACATCGTCCACTTTAGACACATCAGTTTGTACAATCAGCACTTCTCCGCCGTTTGCACGAATTTCTTCAGCAACTTCTTCAAGTTGTGGAAGACGACGAGCACTGATAACAACTTTTGCTCCCTCTTTTGCAAATAATTTTGCAGTAGCAGCACCTACACCAGAGTTACTTCCTGTGATAATAGCAACTTTTCCATCTAAACGTCCCATATAAAAAGACTCCTTTCTATGTATTAAATAGTATGACATTATTATAAAATCAAAACAATTATCAGTCAACTATTCTCCGTTTAATATTTAAACCAATTATCCAAGAAAGGACCATTTTAATAACTGTAATAGGAAGAAACGGAATTACACAGGCAGTCAGACCTGCGACAAACGTGCTTTTACTCAAAAGGCAAAACATTGCTGCTCCACAAAGTAGATTTAACATATTACCTGCGAGAACGCACAGTAGGGAAAAACCTTTGAAACGGGGGCGTTTGTCGGCTCCCAAACCCACGAAGTATGCCATGAGTGGGAATGATAGAATGAATCCCCCAGTAGGACCGGTTATCACTTGCCAACCTCCTGTAAAATTAGAAAAAACCGGCAACCCAAAAGCACCCAGTATCATGTAAATTAATGTTGCAATCGTGCCCTGTTTTGGGCCTAGTATGATTGAAACCAACGAGAGAATAAACGTTTGTAATGTAAGCGGAATACCAAGGGGCATCGGTATGGAAATTGGTGCTATCACGCAGATTAGAGCAGTAGAAAGACCAATAACGCATAACTCCTGTATCGTTAAAAATTTCTTATTCATGTTTAATAAACTCCGTATAATATTAATGTGAGTATATATGGAATTGAAAGAACTGTCAAATTGATTGACAAAAACATTTTTTTTGTTATAATAAATACATTATCAGAATAAATTGATAATGTGATGTGGCGCAGTAGCCAAGTGGTAAGGCAATGGTCTGCAACACCAGTATCCACCGGTTCAAATCCGGTCTGCGCCTTTTGAAAGCTCGGAAATGATTGATTTCTGAGCTTTTGTTGTGTAAGACGGAGGATATATATATATATGAAAGAACAATTATACACTATTCCGTTAATGGATGCCTTTCGTGCGAATGACGAATGCCCATTTTGCTATATTGAAAGGAATGTGGAACAGAACGCCCTTGATTTTGTGTTGGGTCCGCAAGCCTCCTATATGCAAGACCACGTGCGAGCGGAGACAGACCAGATGGGCTTTTGCAGGGAACACTATCAGAAAATGTTTACATACGGTGAGACATTGGCAAATGCATTGATTTTGGATACCAGGTTGCAAGTGTTGCTCAAAGAAATGAAAAAGGAAATGAAGAATTATTCAAATTCTTTAAAACTTGGAATGATAGACAAGCTTAGAAAGGATACCGGGCATGCCGGTGACGTGAACAATGTCAGTCGCTGGATTCATGCAAAAGAAGACTCTTGCTATATCTGCAATCACATTAAACGTAATTATGAGAGGTACATAGCAACCTTTTTCTACTTATATAAAAAGAATGATAAAGATTTTATGAACTTGGTGAAAGAGGGAAAAGGCCTATGTCTTCATCATTTGGCAGATATTTTAGATGCGGCTCCACTGTATCTCAACGAAAAAGAACAGAAGGAATTGCGAGGTGTATTATTTTCACAAATGGAAGCCAATATGGAGCGTGTTTTGGAAGAAATCGATTGGTTAGAGAAAAAGTTCGACTATCGGTACAAAGATGAGGATTGGAAAAACTCTCGAGATGCAGTGCAAAGAGCGATGCAGAAGATTGCGGGAGGCTATCCGGCGGACCAACCATATCGTGGAAAATAATGACGTTTTAAAATATACCTTGACGTATATAGTAATTAATGATATTATCATCAACGAAACAAAATAAAATCTCTTATTCAGAGTGGTGGAGGTAAAAGGATCTGTGAAGCCACGGCAACCCCTGAGACGGAAGGTGCCAACCTGAGCGAGTAATCGAACAATAAGAGGATTGTATTATGAGTGATATAAAACAGTCCGCTTATACGGACTGTTTTTTTAGTCTGATTATAAGAGAAACAAACGAAGAAAGGAAAGAAAAATGGAAAGATTATTATTTACTTCAGAATCAGTAACAGAAGGTCATCCGGATAAAATCTGTGACCAGATTTCAGATGCAGTTTTGGATGCTTTATTGGAACAAGACCCAATGAGCCGTGTTGCCTGTGAAACAGCAATTACGACAGGATTGGTATTAGTTATGGGAGAAATAACGACAAGTGCTTATGTTGATATTCAAAAAATCGTGAGAGATACGGTGGATGAAATTGGATACAACAGAGGAAAATATGGATTTGATGCTCACACTTGTGGCGTTATCACAGCCATTGACGAGCAATCAACGGATATTGCTATGGGTGTTGATAAGGCATTGGAAGCAAAAGAGAATAGAATGTCAGATGAGGAAATTGAAGCAATCGGTGCCGGAGACCAAGGTATGATGTTCGGATATGCCTCAAATGAAACAGAAGAATTGATGCCATATCCAATCTCACTCGCACATAAATTAACAAGAAAGCTGACAGAAGTCCGCAAGAATGGTGTTTTGACTTACCTTCGTCCGGATGGAAAGTCACAGGTTACTGTAGAATATGATGAAAACGGAAAACCGGCAAGACTGGATGCAGTTGTATTATCAACACAACATGACCCGGATGTAACACAAGAGCAAATCCATGAAGATGTGAAAAAATATGTGTTTGATGCGGTGCTTCCGGCTGAATTGATTGATGATAACACGAAGTTCTTTATCAATCCAACAGGACGTTTTGTAATTGGTGGACCACACGGAGACAGTGGACTTACAGGACGTAAGATTATCGTTGACACATACGGCGGAATGGCTCGTCACGGCGGCGGTGCTTTCTCTGGTAAGGATTGTACCAAGGTAGACCGTTCAGCGGCATATGCAGCACGTTATGCAGCGAAAAACATCGTTGCAGCAGGGCTTGCTGACAAGTGTGAAATTCAATTGTCGTATGCAATTGGAGTTGCTCAGCCAACATCTATTATGATTGACACATTTGGAACAGGTAAATTATCTGAGGAGAAATTGGTAGACATCGTAAGAGAAAACTTTGATTTAAGACCGGCAGGAATTATCAAGATGTTAGATTTACGTCGTCCAATTTACAAGCAAACAGCAGCTTATGGTCACTTTGGACGTAATGATTTGGATTTACCGTGGGAAAAATTAGATAAAGTGGATGCGTTGAAAGCGTATTTGTAAAAGAGAGTGCAATATCAGCCAAGGACCTTTCTGTTTGATTCATCGGAGAGGTCCTTGGCTTTTGTTATGAATTGTTTTAGAAAAAGTTTATAAAAATTTCCATTTGCTTTGGTGTAATACCCCTGTGCACATGCTATAATAATGTTAATTACGAAATAAGGGTGTGTATTATGAAATTAAAGACACGATTGATTATAAGCTTTATCACGGTTATGATTTTACCGGTAATTCTATCATTGGCTGTTATTGCAGGTTTTGCTACCCTTCAGCTCCGTTCCATTGAGAAAAACTATGGGATTCATGATGCTGACTATAAGGTATTTATCAATCCAATTAACACCTTGAACCAGGTAACGGAATCCACATATCAGCAATTAAAGATTACCACGAATCGTGACGCATCGCAGATGGAAGATGTTTCTTATTTAAATGATATTAATCAGGAGTTAAGAACTATGAATTCGTATCTAGTTGTACGAAAGGATGATGCGGCTGTTTATAGTGGAATATATGAAGTAGAACGGGTGTGGGGAAAACTGCCGGAGTATGGCGCTTTGGATTCTTCTTCTGAAAACGGTACCTATTTTGGAGGAGACCTTCAGATACTGGTGAAACAAGTGGATTTCCTATACTCTGACGGGGCAAAGGGCAGTGCATTTATCATAACCAATGTCAATGACGCCATTCCGGAAGTACGTCACTTTATGGCGGATATGGCATTTATGGTGGTGATTATTCTTGCGTTGACAGCTGGACTTCTTATTATTTGGATTTATCGAGGCGTTGCTATTCCTCTCGGAAGGATGAAAATAGCAACCCAGAACATTAAGGATGGCAACTTGGATTTTGAGTTGGAGGTTGAGACGGAAGATGAGATCGGACAGCTTTGCCGTGACTTTGAGGAAATGCGAATTCGATTGAAGGAGAGTAGCTCTGAAAAAGTGGAATATGACAAGAGAAGCAAGGAATTGATTAGTAATATCTCTCATGACCTAAAAACGCCGATTACGGCGATTAAAGGCTATGTAGAAGGAATTATGGATGGTGTGGCGGATACGCCTGAGAAAATGGAGAGATACATTCGCACGATTTATAATAAGGCGAATGATATGGATATGTTGATTAATGAACTTACCTTATATTCCAAGATTGACTCCAATCGTATTCCGTATAACTTTAGCACGATATCAGTGAATGACTATTTTGATGATTGCGCCACGGATTTGAAGATCGATTTGGAAGCGCGCCAGATTCAGTTTGACTATTTGAATTATGTGGATACAAATGTTAAGATTATTGCAGATGCAGAGCAATTAAAAAGAGTGATTAATAATATTGTCTCGAATTCAACCAAATACATGAACAAACCACAGAAAGTCATTCGCCTTTGTGTTAAAGATGTTGGTGACTTCGTTCAAGTTGAAATAGAAGATAACGGAAAAGGAATCGGAGCAAAGGAACTGCCTCATATTTTCGAGCGTTTTTATCGAACAGATGCTTCGCGAAACTCTGCAACAGGGGGTAGCGGCATTGGTCTTTCAATTGTAAAGAAGATTATTGAAGAACATGGCGGAAAAATATGGGCAACGAGTAAAGAGGGAATAGGAACGGTAATGTATTTTGTAATAAGAAAGTATCAGGAGGTACCGGCGAATGAGTAGAATATTAATTATTGAAGATGAAGGCGCAATTGCGGAACTTGAAAAGGATTATTTGGAATTAAGTGGCTTTGAAGTGGAAGTTGCCAATGACGGTGAAATAGGGCTGAAAAAGGGGCTCACAGAAGACTATGATTTAGTGATTCTGGATTTGATGTTACCTGGAGTGGACGGATTTGAAATTTGTCGTCAGGTTCGTGCAGAGAAGAACACACCGATTATTATGGTGTCTGCTAAGAAGGATGACATTGATAAGATTCGCGGGCTTGGACTGGGAGCTGACGACTACATGACAAAACCATTTAGCCCAAGTGAATTGGTTGCCAGAGTGAAAGCGCACATGGCAAGATATGAGAGACTGGTGGGAAGCGCGGTAGAAGAAAACAAAGTCATTGAGATCCGTGGGCTTAAGATTGATACAACGGCACGTCGTGTTTGGATTAATGGGCAGGAGAAGGCGTTTACAACCAAGGAATTTGATTTGCTCACGTTTCTAGCGGCGCATCCAAATCATGTATATACGAAGGACGAGCTTTTCAGTGAAATCTGGGATATGGAATCCATTGGTGATATCGCGACTGTAACAGTTCATATTAAAAAGATTCGCGAAAAGATTGAATTTGATACCTCAAAACCACAATACATTGAAACCATCTGGGGCGTGGGATATCGGTTTAAAGTTTAGCTTTCAGGATTAGAGAGAAAGGAAGAGAAAATGATAACAAGTACAAGTAATCCACAGATAAAAAGGTTGCTTCAATTACAGAAGAAAGCCAAGGCTCGAGACGAGGAAAATGTGTTTGTGGTTGAGGGGCTTCGTATGTTTGCCGAAGTACCGAAAAATCGTGTGGAAAAAGTATATATTTCAGAGTCTCTTTTTAATAGGAAGAAACTCGAACTAAATTTGCAGGATTTTCCATATGAAATCCTATCGGAACAGGTCTTTGGACATGTTTCCGATACAAAGACACCGCAAGGAATTCTTTGTGTGGTAAAACGTGAAAAATATGATTTGAATGAGTTGTTCAAGGTGGAAAATCCACACTTTATTGTATTGGATAATTTGCAGGACCCGGGGAATATGGGTACCATTGTTCGTACAGCAGAAGCAGCAGGTGTGGATGCGGTTTTTATGAGTAAAGATTGTGTGGATATCTACAATCCAAAGACCATTCGTTCCACAATGGGCTCCATTTATCGCGTGCCATATATATATATAGAAGATATTCCGAATTTATTGGATATTTTTAGAAAAAACGGTGTAAAATCATACGCGGCCCATCTAAATGGAGAAAAATTTTATGACCAAGAAGACTATTCTGCCGGAACCGCAATTTTAATTGGAAATGAGGGCAACGGACTAAGAGAGGAAGTGGCCAAAAAGGCTGATATTTGGGTAAAAATTCCAATGCAAGGACAGGTAGAATCTTTGAATGCAGCCATAGCTGCCTCGGTCCTAATGTTTGAAGTTTTTAGGCAGAGAAGATAAAATTGTACTAAAAAAAATACAATCTAATGCTTGACATACGAAAAAAAACATGATAATATCGCAACTGTTGCGAAAGAAATGTAACAATTATGTAACAATTTGTAATAAAATTGAATTATACGTGCATAATAATGTAATAGGTACAGGTAAAATTGTTACAAAATTAGGAGGTTATTATGTTTTTCGGAGAAAAGAGAAGGATTGTCGGTCTTTTACTTGCTCTCTGCTTGTTATTCACAGCAGAATTTGAAGTATTTGCCGCTGATTCGAAATCTGAAGCTCAAGCAATGGAAACAATAAATTTCGAAATGGAAGTGGAAGCGCTTGCTACAGGATTGGAACAAATATCTGCAATGGCAAGCACCGCAGTTGATACACAAGAATGGTACGGAAAAGCACTTGCAAATACAGACGGTGAATTGGATGTATATGCAGCAGTAAATGGTTCTGTAATCGGTAAGCTGTATAAGAACACAGTAGTGACTGTAGTGGAAGAAGGAACCGAATGGTCAAAGATTTCCTCAGGAGCTGTTGTGGGTTATGTAAAAACAGCATCCCTTTTGTTCGGTAGCGCAGCAGTCGAGCGAGCAAAAGTAGTTTGTGCTGGTGGTACAAAAGATGCGAAGACTATACAGGAAATTCAAGCAGAACAAAAAAAGCAGGGCGATGTAAAATTATTGGCAGCAATTATTTTCTGTGAAGCAGGAAATCAGCCATACGATGGGAAGGTTGCAGTAGGTGCAGTTGTTTTAAACCGTATTGAAAGCAGACGTTTTCCAAACTCTTTAGAAGGAGTTATTTATCAAAGAGGACAATTTACACCTGCAATGACAGGAAAACTTGCGCGTGTTCTTAGAAGCGGCAAGATTCCAAGTTCATGTTTTGATGCAGCACAGGATGCATTAGAAGGAAAAGACCCGGTAAATGGTGCGCTTTTCTTTAATACAAGAAGAGGTAGCTTTAAATTGGGCGACCATTACTTCAGTTAATAGGGGAGTTTTAAAGAGACAGAAAAAATAAATTCTGTCTCTTTTTTTGTTTTATTGAATTCTAAAGTCGAGTGTAGTAAAATATGTATATCAAGAAGTTGAAAGTGAGGCGGAAAGTATGGAAACAATATTTTGGTTAATTCTATTTGTAGTACTTTTAATTATTGAGATATTTACAATGGGATTGACAACGGTGTGGTTTGCAGGCGGAGCACTTATTGCATTTATTCTTGCCTTTGCAGGAGCTGGCCTGCCGGTACAGATTGTCGTGTTCTTATTGGTATCCATTTTGTTGTTAGTTCTTACCAGACCGATAGCGATTCAGTTTTTCAACAAGGAACGTCAAAAGACAAATGTGGATAGATTGATTGGTCAGAAGGCAGTTGTACTGGAAACCATTGACACGCTCCGCGGTACGGGCCGTGTGGAAGTAAACGGAATGGAATGGGCTGCGAAAGTAGAAGACGTGACAGCGGTTATTGAAGCAGGTACAGTTGTATCCATTGAAGGAATTCAAGGTGTGAAATTGATTGTGAAGAAAGAGGAGGCTTAATTTATGGAAGGTATTATAGGATTCTTAGGGATAGTTTTAGTAGTTATTGTTGTAGCATTGTTGCTCTCATGTGTGAAGATTGTGGAACAGGCACAGGCTTTGGTAGTGGAAAGACTGGGTGCTTATCAGGCGACTTGGGGTGTAGGTTTACATTTCAAGATTCCAATTATTGAACGTGTGGCAAGAAGAGTAGATTTGAAAGAGCAAGTAGTGGACTTTGCACCACAACCGGTTATTACAAAAGATAACGTTACAATGAGAATTGATACGGTTGTATTTTATCAGATTACCGACCCGAAATTATTCTGCTATGGTGTTGCCAATCCGATTATGGCCATTGAGAATCTGACGGCCACAACCCTTCGTAACATCATCGGTGATTTAGAGTTAGACCAGACATTGACTTCCAGAGAGACCATTAATACGAAAATGCGTGCTTCATTGGATGTGGCAACAGACCCTTGGGGTATCAAGGTGAATCGTGTGGAACTTAAGAACATTATTCCACCGGCAGCGATTCAGGATGCCATGGAAAAACAGATGAAAGCAGAACGTGAACGTCGTGAAGCCATTCTTCGTGCAGAAGGTGAAAAGAAATCAACGATTCTTGTGGCGGAAGGTAACAAACAGTCTGTGATTTTGGAAGCGGAGGCTGAGAAACAGTCTGCAATTCTTCGAGCAGAAGCAGAAAAGGAAAGAAGAATTCGCGAAGCGGAAGGTGAAGCAGAAGCTATCTTAAAAGTACAACAGGCAAATGCAGATGGTATCCGTTTCTTGAAAGAAGCGGGAGCAGACCAGGCAGTGCTTACCATTAAGAGCTTAGAAGCATTTGAAAAGGCAGCAGATGGAAAAGCAACAAAGATTATTATTCCATCAGAGCTTCAAGGTATCGCAGGACTTGCGAAATCGATTGTTGAAGTGGCAAAGGAAGAATAGGAGATACGAACAGAGGGGGTGTACTTAAGTACACTCCTTTTACATCATAAATGGGGGTGTTCACATGAATCCGGTAATTGATTTGACAAAAGAGTATGGTATTGTCCTTGATGGTGGTGGTGCCAGAGGCGCATATCAGATGGGGGCGTGGAAGGCCCTTTCTGAAGCCGGCGTCAAGGTGAATGCCGTGGCGGGTACATCAGTGGGTGCGTTAAATGGAGCTCTCATATGTATGGGAGATATGGAACAGGCGGAACAGATTTGGAACGAAATTACATTTTCCCATGTTATGGATGTGGATGATGCGTGGATGGAAGGCTTGTTTAGTGGTGAAAATTCAATTCGTGACATTTTGCGAAAAGGCCTGGAAATTATTTCGGAGGGTGGCGTTGACATTACTCCTCTGCGGAACCTAATACACCAACATGTCGATGAAAAGAAGATTCGTGAGTCGGGGATTGAATTGTGTCTTTTAACCTTTTCAATTACACAAATGAAGGAAATCGACCTTAGTATCCACGACATTCCAGATGGGCTTTTGGAAGATTTTCTTTTAGCCAGTGCGTATTTGTTTGGATTTAAAAATGAAAAACTACACGGACAAACATATATAGACGGAGGAATTATCAACAATTTCCCGGTCAATTCTTTGTTAGAACGTGGGTATAAGGATATTATTCAAATCCGCATCTATGGCCCGGGACGGGTACAAAGGGTCAAAGCTCGGGAAGGTGCAATGCTATATGAGATAGCCCCAAAGGTTAAGCTTGGAAGTATCATTGAATTTGACAAACGCCGCAGTAAACGAAATTTCAGACTTGGATATTTCGATGCCAAGCGGATGATTTACGGCCTAATAGGTCAAATTTATTATATTGAACAAACGCGCGAACAGTGGTATTATGAAAAGATACTAGAGAGTTTGAGTGAAATTGAAAAAGCAGAGATTGCCTTTGTTTTGAGATTGTCGCGCAAATTTACAGATATGGACTTCTATCTTGCAATGCTTGAGGCGAGTGCAAAGTTGCTTCATGTACCAAAGTATCGGATTTATACTGTAAGTGAGTTGGAGTGTGAGGTATACAGACAATACAAGCTGCGTAGAGATAAAATGAATTTACCACGTTTTGTGCATATGTTTATGGGCATGAGAAAGGATTATGAGATGAACTTAAAAGGACGAAATTTTTTGACATTGAAAGATTTTACAGCTGATGAGATTATGTATTTGGTGGATCTGGCTGCAGATTTGAAAGAAAAGAAAAAGAGAGGAATCACCGGAAATTCGTTGAAGGGAAAGAACATTGCGTTGATTTTTGAAAAACCTTCTACGAGAACCCGCTGTGCATTTACAGTAGGTGCACAGGATGAAGGAGGTATCCCGACGTATCTTTCCCAGCATGATATTCAATTGGGTTATAAAGAAAGTGTAAAGGATACAGCACGCGTATTGGGACGTATGTTTGACGGAATTGAATTTCGTGGTTTCAAGCACGAGCATGTAGAGCAGCTCGCTCAGTACAGTGGAGTGCCGGTGTGGAATGGTTTGACCGATGAATACCATCCGACACAGATACTTGCTGATTTTCTTACAATGAAGGAGCATTTTGGATATGTGAAGGGCCTGAACTTCGTATATTTGGGTGATGGACGTAATAATATGGCTAACAGTCTTATGATTGGATGTGCCAAGGTTGGTGTGAATTTTGCAATTATTGCGCCGAAGGAATTGTGGCCGGAGGAAAGCCTTGTAGAATTGTGTAAGGGATATGCCAATGAGTCCGGTGCCACAGTTACAATCACTGATGCGGTAGATGCAGTGGAAGGCGCTGACGTATTGTATACAGATGTTTGGTGCTCTATGGGTGAAGAAGACAAGACAGTAGAGCGAATTGCATTGTTACATCCATATCAAATTAACCAGCAGTTGATGGAACGGACAGGAAAAGAAGGTACGATTTTCATGCACTGTCTGCCGGCTGTAAAAGGAAATGAAGTAACAGAGGATGTGTTTGAAAGATTTGCAGATGTTGTGTTTGATGAAGCAGAAAATCGTCTGCATACAATCAAAGCAGTAATGGTGGCTACACTTGGAGAATAAAAACATTCGATATTATAAACAATTGGATTCCACAAACACCAAGATATCCGAATTGGCGCGAGATGGGGCGGAGCATGGCACTGTTGTGGTTGCAGAATGCCAGACCGCCGGAAAAGGCAGACGTGGCCGCATATGGGAATCTCCGGTGGGGGACAGTATTTATATGTCTGTTTTGCTACGACCAACTTTTGAAACAGATAAGGCGCCTATGCTTACGCTGGTGATGGCTTATAGTGTGGCAGATGCACTTCGGAAGAGAGGGTTTTCAGATGTGCAGATTAAATGGCCCAACGATTTGGTGATTTCCGGGAAAAAATTATGTGGTATTCTGACAGAGATGCAGCTGAATGGTTCGGAGATAGACCACGTTGTGGTTGGAGTTGGAGTGAATGTGAATACATCCGCATTTTCAGAAGAACTTGTGGATAAAGCAACCTCTCTCTTTCTGGAATGTGGAAAACTCATGGAAAAAGACGCGATAATTACCGATATCTTGGAAAGATTTATGGAAATGTATGAACGGTTTGTGAAAGCAGGCGACTTGAAGTTCTTGCAGGAAGATTATAATGCCATCCTTGTGAACAAGAATCGAGAAGTATGCATTTTGGAAACAGGAAATGAATATACGGCATATGCACTTGGCGTTAATGAAAAAGGCGAATTGCTGGTACGATTAGAAGACGGTACCATAAAACAAGTGTATGCCGGTGAAGTGTCCGTGCGAGGAGTGTACGGGTACATATAGGAGGAACTATGTACGAAGAAAAGATGATACTGTGTGGCGCGAATTCCTATGAACAGAAATTTTATTTAAACCCGGATTTTGAAGCGCTTCCGGAGAATATCAAAGATGAATTGAAAATTATGTGTGTGTTATTCACGGAAGATGTAGGAGGAACACTTACACTGGTTTTTGAAGAAAATGGAGAACTTATGTTTGAAGTGTCAAGTGAGGAGAATGATTTCTTCTTTGATGAAATTGGTAGTCATTTAAAAATCAAAGAACTTCAAAGAACCAAAGAAGAACTATTAGAAGCGTTACAATTATACTATAAAGTATTCTTTTTAGGGGAGGAAGTATAATGTTATTAGTAGTTGATGTTGGGAATACACATATTACCTTGGGTGTGTTTGACGGTAAGGAAATCAAGGCCACTTTTCGTGCCACAGCAAAACAGCCTAGAACATCCGACGAATATGGTATCCAGCTTTGTGCTTTGTTAGAACATCGGGATTTTGATATCAAAGATATTACAGATGTGATTGTATCTTCTGTAGTGCCGGATGTGATGCACTCTTTGACCAGTGCGATTATCAAATATTTTCACGTCAGACCTTTCGTGCCAAGCACTTTAGAGATGGGATTAAAAATTAATACAGAACACCCGAAGGAGATAGGACCTGACCGTATTGTAGATGCGGTTGCGGCATACGAGAAATATGGCGGTCCGGTGATTGTTATCGATTTTGGAACGGCTACCACCTACGACATTGTTACAGCAGACGGTGTGTTTGAAGGTGGTGTGATTTCGCCAGGTATCAGAACATCGGCGAGAGCACTCTGGGGCGGTGCTGCTATGTTGCCTGAAATTGAGATTCGCAAACCGAATTCCATCATAGCAAAAGAAACCGTATCCAGCATGCAGGGCGGTCTTGTGTTTGGATATATTGGTCAGACAGAGTATATTGTCAAGAAAATGAAGGAAAACGGTTATGAGGATGCAATCGTAGTTGCAACTGGCGGACTTGGAAATATTATTGTGCCGGAGACAGATGTGATTGACATTTATGACCCATTGCTTACGTTGGAAGGCCTGCGTATGATTTACGAAAAATGTAAGAAAGCAGAAGAATAAAATGAAAAAATTGAAGATTGGAAATGTCGAACTTTCAAATCCATATATTTTGGCACCTATGGCAGGCGTAACAGACCTGCCATTTCGCTTGCTATGCAAAGAGCAAGGGGCGGGACTTTTGTGTATGGAAATGATTAGTGCAAAAGCAATTCAATATCATAATAAAAACACAAAGGCTTTATTGGAAATTCATCCGGAAGAAGAACCGGTGTCTTTGCAGCTTTTTGGTTCAGACCCGGAAGTAATGAGCGAGGTGGCAAAGCAAATTGAAGAATTACCATTTGCAATTTTGGATATTAATATGGGATGCCCGGTTCCGAAGATTGTAAAAAACGGCGAGGGCTCAGCTTTGATGAACCAACCGAAACTGGTTCATGAGATTGTGGAGAAGACTGTGAAAGCCATTCAAAAGCCGGTTACTGTAAAAATTCGCAAAGGATTTAACGATGAGAGTATAAATGCAGTAGAAATTGCAAAGATTATCGAAGATGCCGGTGGAGCAGCAGTTGCGGTACACGGCAGAACCAGAGAACAATACTATTCCGGGAAAGCAGATTGGGATATTATTCGTCAAGTGAAAGATGCAGTTTCTATTCCTGTAATCGGAAATGGTGATGTGACATCCGGCGAAAGTGCACTCGCCATGATGCAAAAGACGGGATGCGATGGTGTTATGATTGGGCGAGGTGCGCAAGGGAATCCTTGGTTATTCTCAGAACTGCGCGAATATGAAAAGACTGGTCAGATGCCTGCTCGTCCAAGCCATGAGGAACTGAAGGAAATGATGCTCAGACATGCAAGACTTCAGATGCAGTATAAAGGAGATTATTTGGGAATTCGTGAAATGAGAAAGCATGTGGCATGGTACACCACAGGTCTTCCAAATTCCGCAAAATTACGAGGAGAGATTAACGCGGTAGAGTCTTACGAGGAACTTGAGGACTTGTTGAAAAAAAGATTGACATAAATACCCCATTCATGTATAATGTTGAAATTGTGAGAATAGATTGATTTATCGAGGGAATCGAGAAATATATAAAAGGAAAAATATGTCAGAAAGGAAGTACGAAACATGACAGCAAAGAGAACTATTCTTACTTATACGGGTCTGAAGGTTTTGGAAAATGAACTGGAAGAACTGAAGGTGGTAAGACGTAAAGAGGTGGCTCAGAAAATCAAAGAAGCCAGAGAACAAGGTGACTTGTCAGAAAATGCTGAATATGATGCAGCAAAAGATGAACAACGCGATATCGAGGCGCGCATTGAGGAAATCGAAAAGATTTTGAAAAATGCAGATGTAGTGGACGAAGAAGAAGTAGATCTTGATAAAATTAGCGTTGGATGTACCGTTTTATTGTATGATGAGGAATTTGAAGAAGAGGTAGAATACAAGATTGTTGGTTCTACAGAGGCAAACAGTTTGTCCGGCAAGATTTCAAACGAATCACCACTTGGAAAAGCTTTGCTGGGAAAAGCTGTGGGCGATAGCATTGTTGTAGAAGCTCAAGCAGGAACAATGGAGTACAAAGTATTAAAGATTGACAGAAGTGTCTAGATACGGTAGATGAGGAGGAATAGACGTGGCTGAACAAAATAATGTACAAGTACAGGAACAAGATATTAACCAACTAAGAAAAGTACGTCGTGAGAAATTAGCGGAATTACAGGCGAATGGACAAGACCCGTTTGTGATTACAAAATATGATGCAGATGCACATAGCCAATTCATCAAAGATAACTTTGATGAATTAGAAGGCAAGAAGGTATCAATTGCAGGACGTATCATGTCAAAACGTGTTATGGGAAAAGCTTCTTTCTGTCATGTTCAAGATTTGGAAGGGACCATCCAGTCATACGTTGCAAGAGATAATATCGGTGAAGAAGAATACAAAGCATTTAAGAAAATGGATATCGGTGATATCGTAGGTATTAAGGGGGATGTATTCCGCACAAAGATGGGTGAAATCTCTATCCACGCTGAAGAAGTAACTTTATTATCTAAGAGCCTTCAGATTTTACCGGAAAAATATCATGGACTTACCAATACAGATTTACGTTATCGTCAGAGATACGTAGACCTTATTATGAATCCGGAAGTAAAAGATACATTTATCAAGCGTTCTAAAATCTTAAGTGCAATCAGAAGATATTTAGACGGCCAAGGCTTCCTCGAAGTAGAGACACCAATGCTTGTTGCAAATGCCGGTGGAGCAGCAGCAAGACCGTTTGAAACACATTTTAACGCATTGGATGAAGATTTCAAACTTCGTATCTCTCTTGAATTATACTTAAAGAGATTAATCGTTGGTGGAATGGAACGCGTATACGAAATCGGACGTGTATTCCGTAACGAGGGACTTGATACAAGACATAATCCGGAATTTACATTGATGGAATTATATCAGGCATATACAGACTACAACGGAATGATGGACTTAACAGAAAATCTTTACCGTCATGTAGCAAAAGAGGTTCTTGGAACAACAACGATTGTTTACAACGGTGTTGAAATGGACCTTGGAAAGCCATTTGAGAGAATTACAATGGTAGACGCTGTTAAGAAATATGCAGGCGTAGACTGGAATGAAATTCACACATTGGAAGAAGCAAGAGCAGTTGCAAAAGAGCATCATGTGGAATATGAAGAACGTCACGGAAAAGGTGATATCTTAGCGTTATTCTTTGAAGAATATGCAGAAGAGCACTTGATTCAACCGACCTTTGTAATGGATCATCCAATTGAGATTTCTCCACT
Organism: Tyzzerella sp.; assembly: GCA_017410145.1. Lineage (GTDB taxonomy): Bacteria > Bacillota > Clostridia > Lachnospirales > Lachnospiraceae > Faecalimonas. Next base: position 86,165 of record JAFQRJ010000003.1, on the reverse strand, counting down.
TACAAAGAAGAAACCGGAAAATCCGGAATACACAGAACGTTTTGAGTTCTTTATGAACGGATGGGAAATGGCAAACGCTTACTCAGAGCTTAACGACCCAATCGACCAGAGAGAACGTTTCAAAGCGCAGGAAGCACTTTTGGCAGCAGGAGATGAAGAAGCCAATACAACGGACGAAGATTTCTTGAATGCATTGGAAATCGGTATGCCACCAACAGGCGGTATCGGATTTGGTATTGACCGTATGTGTATGCTTCTTACAGACAGCGCAGCGATCAGAGATGTGTTGTTGTTCCCAACGATGAAGACGTTGGATAAATAATACTCAAAAAGAAATTTGATAGGTACTCTCCCTACTGGACACCCAGTAAGGAGGGTGCTTTTTTATTTCGTAGATGACGGATATGTAAGCCCGGTCAATCCTTCAAAACTACATTGAACAGCTTCCTCAGACATATCACAGGTCAGCAGATACAATGGTACTTTTTTAGTCAATGCATCAACTAATTCTAATGTCAGGCCAGCGGCTTCTGCACTGCTCGGAAGATACACTTGTTTGAATAAAAGGGAGAGGCATTCAAATGGTTCGATGTTTCGAATAGAATTCTCAGTTCCGCGCTGTACGAAACAGATTCCTTTCAGTGGCATACAACAGTTTCGGTGCCAATTTTCCTTTCCCGCCCAAGGAGAGCCGTATATAGAAGGTTCCCCGTCCAAAGAGATGAAAGGCTTATCACCATTTACGATTTTGACATCATCTCCAAGATACTTCTTCCACAGACGGATATGTGTACTCTTTCCTGTCCCACTCGGGGCTGTGAAAAGATACGCTTGTCCATGATATGATATGGATGCACCATGCATGAGGATGCGATTGTATGAAGGTAGTATCTCAGCCAGTTTACGCAAGGTTGCAAGTGTTTCCAGGTAAGTAAGAGAAAACTGTTTGTCGGATGTTGCCTCCCGTTCTGCAAGGATTTCATCCTCGTTTATAGTAATTGAAAAATCAGGAGTTGTGTCACTTACAAGATAATCCTTTAAAAAATTCTTCAATTCCGGATACACACTATTTATTTCTATACAAATGTCTGCCAGTTTAACAATAAAATTCATATTTTGTCACCTCATTATTTCTCACCTCATTATACACTATTTTCAAAAAAAAGTAAGATATTATAGATTTTTTTTTATATAGGTGTTATAATATTTAAAATTGTTTTGATACGAAAGGAAGTATATCATGAATAAGAAAAGTATTAAATACATAATTGGAATTGTTGTTTTAGTAGTGGCTATCGTGTTGGCACTTGTATTCTGTGGCAAAGATAATGAGAAAGATAAAGATAAAGAGAATACAGGCGTAGAAGGTGGTCTTCAAGTAGAGGAAAGCGGTGAAGGAGACAGCATTGATTTTGAAGATTTCATGTCAGACGATGAAGATGATAATAAGGATACAGATGAAGACGGCACTCCGGATAAGAAAGATGATGATGATGACAACGATGGTGTGAAAGATGATAAAGACGATGATGATGACAACGATGGAACACTTGACAAGGAAGATCCAAAGCATCCGGAATACGAAGGCTCAGATAAGGAAGACAATAAAGAAGACGATAAAGAAGATAACAAAGAAAATAACGACGAAAATGTTAAAGATGATGAAGAAACAGGCTGGAGTCCATTCTTCTAAAAAAACGGTAGTGCAATGCACTACCGTTTTTGATTCTCAAAAGGAATCAAGACCTGCCTGTTAAAACAAGTACTGTTATAAGTGTAAATACTGCAAGTTCTGCTGCTGATAAGATGTAAATCAGACGGAACATTTTCTTATAAACCGTTTTTGAACGAAACGCTAAAATCAAGAATACGACAAAAATCGCAAATGGAATGATAGCAAATACAAAAATTAAGAAGACTGCGGAGACACCCTTGGTTAAGCTGTCGTCTAGCAAAAATCCAAAGTCATCAGAATAGTAAGCATCTTCAGCTTCTTGAATTTTTGCGATAAGCGCAGTGTCTGAAATCTCATATGCTGGCAGATTCACATATTCATATGGGTTAAAATCATGCCAATTCTCTGCGTCAATTTCCTCGTAATTTACGTAATAATATTTGTCCTCAATGATGATTAACGAGCCTTTATCAGCGGTCAAAATTCCATCGTTACTTTGGGTTATTACAGGGTAGTAGTCACACCAACCAAGTTCGTCCTCAGTTAAAACCACGCTATTACCAAAAAGGTCCGATTTTTCTACGGCTACAGTATTGCCTTCCGGATATTCAAAGTCGATAATATATGTTCCGTTTTCACTAGCAGAAATCTCATGATAAGTTTCTAAATAATCATCTCTCAAAAACTCAACGGATAAAACAGCGCCATCTTTAAAGTGGATATTTGCGTAAATGAATGTAGCGTCGGCATCTGTCTGAAGAGAAACGTCATCTATTGTTTCTTGCTGTGTTGCGTTTAATTCAACTAGTATATCGGAGTCAAAGTATTCTACATCCATCGCAGAAGCATTGAAGCGCGAATATGTATTCCCGTCTAAAGTAATTTTTTGATAATCATCGGAAATTGTGACCGATGCAGGATTTGCAAAAGCTGTAAGTCCGAGACAGGAGAAGAGTAATATTGTTGTAATAATTGTAGTTATTAATTTTTTCATGGTTCTTTCCTCCTTAACTCAAATTTAGTTTGCGGTCGATCATCCAATACTGCAGGGTGTAAAGCAAAGTGCAGAACACTCCGAAGAAACAGATGAGTCCTAATAAAATAAGTGCAATAACCCCGTATTCGCTTCCTGCAGGCAATTCACTTAACCAGCCTGCAAGACTTGTGATTCCAAATAGATAAAACATTTGTCCCACAAATGAGAAAATACCATTTGCCACATAGTAAATTCCGATTGCAGTAATGACTTTTGCCTTTTTTGTAATAATTGATGCAAACGTTATGCAGCAGAATATAAACAGGGCTGAAAATATAACAGACAAAATAACAATAACGAAAACCTCTATCACATAAATAATAAGGTAAGCCCCTAACTCATCAATAATTGCGTTTATGACACTTCCAAATCCTTCCCAGTAGAATTTTGAAAATATTGTATCAGAAAAACCAATACAAACCATAATGAGTACATTTATAATACATACGGTTGCAGTAATAAAAATGGTTGAAACGCCCATGATGAGCTTTGAATTTAAAAGCTGCGTACGTTTTACAGGAAGGGTAAATGTTAGGTAGCCTTCGTCTGTAAAAAAGTTTTTATAGAATCTCACATAAACAAGAATGACTGATAAAATGGAGAAAACTACAAAACTGAGAATTACCAAAATTAACCCAATGATTGTAAATGGGTACACAATCTGTGGAAGTTCTCGGTCAGTATTTAGGACGGTAATACATCCGCCACCGACAAAAGAGAGAACAAAGGAAGAAAGTGCGGCAATCCACCAGTATTTAAATACTGATATGAAATCATATTTTAAAAGCTTCTTTAACATCTGAACACCTCCTTAAACAATTCGTCTAACGATTTGCCACTTTCATTTCGGACTTCCTCTGCATTTCCAGACCGTAGAATTGTTCCGCCAAAACCAAGAAAAACGAAGTCATCCAACACTTGCTCAACATCTGTAATTAAGTGTGTTGTAATAATAATGGAAGCCTCAGGATTGTAGTTGCCTACAATGGTGCTTAAGATATATTCTCTTGCAGCAGGGTCAACACCGGCAATTGGTTCATCCAAAAGATACAGTTTCGCATTACGTGACATTACAAGTATTAACTGTACCTTTTCTTTTGTACCTTTCGAAAGCGTTTTAAGGTTCGCTTTTGGATTGATGTCTAGGTCAGACAACAACTTGTATGCACGTTCAGAATCAAAATCTTCATAGAACTCATCAAAGTATTTTACAAGCTCGGATACCCTCATGCCGGAACTGAAATAAGTACGTTCCGGAAGATAAGAAATGAGTGCTTTACTTTTTTCGCCAACCGGATGGCCGCCTACTATAATTTCACCACTGTTTGGTTGCAAAAGTCCTGCAATCAACTTGATGAGTGTAGATTTTCCGCAACCGTTAGGTCCGAGCAGACCCACAATTCTTCCGGCAGGGATTTCCAAATTTAAATTCGAAAGAACCGGAACGTTCTTTTTGTATGCTTTTGTCAAGTTCTTACATTCTAGAATATTCATTTCATCGCCTCCTCAATCATTGCGATTGTTTCTTCTTTGCTGATGGAAAGCTGACTCATGCTTTCGGCAAAGTTCTTAACAATCTGATGTGCCATTTTTTTGCGACAGACTTCAACTACTTGTGCATCTTCCGTTACATATCGTCCCATTGTGCCTTTGGAAATAATGATTCCCTCGTGTTCAAGTTCTGCAAAGGCATGCTGTACGGTGTTCGGATTTACCGCTGCTTCAAGAGCTAATTGGCGGACGGCAGGTATTTGCTCGCCAGACTGATATTCACCCGATAACACGGATTTTATAATGCGGTCTGCAATTTGAAGATACACTGGTCTGTCTGATGTAAAACTCCAAGCCAATATAATCATCTCCTTGTATTATTGTGCTAATACAATGGTACAACGGGTGGGAAAATATGTCAACCGTTTTCTTGAAATATGTCGTCAAGTCAGAGAAGCGATGGAGAGACGGCTTTGGTCTGAACCACTAAGCCGCCTTGACAAAATATGGAAGCTGTGTAATAATACATTCTGCTTTTACACAGGAGGACTTTTAAATATGAAATTTGGAATCACATTTTTTATCAGTAACATTTTGTTAGGTGTCGGATTGGCAATGGATGCTTTTTCGGTATCGCTTGCAAATGGACTGAATGAACCGTGTATGAGGAAGCGAAAAATGTGTGGTGTTGCCGGAATCTTTGCATTCTTTCAGGCATTTATGCCACTGACAGGGTGGATATGTGTGCATACCATGCTGCAGTATTTTCAAGCATTTGGCGTCCTGATACCATGGATTGCACTTGCACTCCTTGGTTATATTGGCGGAAGTATGATATGCGAAGGTGTAAAAAATGAGGGGGACGCATGCGATGGCAACAAAATCGGTCTTTGGGGTCTGTTTATACAGGGGATAGCTACGTCTATCGATGCCCTTTCAGTAGGCTTTGTTATCTCATATTACGACTTTTCATCTGCCTTGTTGGCATCCTTGTTGATTGGCTTGGTTACTTTTATCATTTGTATGGTTGGTCTGTTTATCGGAAGAAAAGCAGGTATGAAGCTTGCCGGAAAAGCGGGCATTTTAGGTGGTGTGATTTTAATACTCATAGGACTTGAAATATTTATCAGCAGTTGGTTATAAATATATTTATAAAAGGTTGACAAATGTCAGCCTTTCTTGTTACAATACATTTAACAATTAGGTTAAATGTTAAATGTGAGAGGTGATGAGATGGGCATACAAAATACACTGAAAGCCCTTGCAGACCCCATTCGTCGAGAGATTTTAAATTTATTGAAGAAGGGAAAAATGTCTGCAGGTGAGATTACAGAGCATTTTGATGTAACAGGTGCATCAATTTCCAGGCATTTGTCAGTATTAAAAGATGCAGGCTTAATACGGGACGAAAGAGATGGGAAGTTTATTATTTATGAATTAAATGCATCTGTATTGGAAGAGATTATGCTTTGGATTACAGATTTGAAAGGGGAAACGAACAATGATTAAAAAGAATAAAGGGAAATTAATACTAACATCAATTATTATTTTGCTTCCAATTTTAATTGGATTAATTTTATGGGGAAAATTGCCGGATAAGGTTCCTACACACTGGAATGCGGAAGGTGTGGTAGATGGTTGGAGCAGTAAGGGGTTTGCTGTGTTTGGGATGCCGGCGTTTTTGTTTGTTATACATTGGTTTTGCCTGTTGGTGTCAAACGCAGATCCGAAAAGACAAAATTATTCAGAGAAACTGTTTCAACTCGTGTTCTGGATTTGTCCGGTCCTTTCTGTTCTGGTAGGAGTTTTGACTTATGGAACTGCGCTTGGAATGGAATTCAAGGTGGATACAATCATGCTGATTCTTATGGGACTTATGTTTATTATTATTGGAAATTATTTGCCGAAATGTAAGCAGAACTATACTATGGGTATTAAACTTCCTTGGACTTTATATGATGAGGAAAACTGGAATAAAACGCATCGTCTTGGTGGAAAACTCTGGGTAGTCAGTGGCTTTATTATGCTGCTATGCATACTCGCTCCGACAAGCATTATGGTTGTCATTTTAATCATCATTCTTTCTGTGGCAATGATTGTGCCGATGGCTTATTCTTATCTATTGCACAGAAATAAAATGAAAAGCGGTGAATAATATGTATGCAATTCAGACAATAAATTTAACCAAATATTACGGGAAATCCAGAGGAATTGTGGATTTAAATCTAGAAGTAAAAAAAGGAGAATTTTTCGGTTTTATAGGCCCAAATGGGGCTGGGAAAAGCACTTGTATTCGTACCATGTTAGGCTTAATTAAATGCAGCAGTGGTTCTGCCACAGTACTGGGATTAGATATTGTGCAGGATAAGACGGAGATATTAAAGAGAGTTGGCTATATGCCATCAGAGACCATGTTCTATGCTGGGATGCGTGTAAAGGATGTGTTGAAATTATCAGCGGATTTGCGTGGTATGGATTGTACTGAAGAAGCCAAGGTGCTTTGCGATAGGTTACAACTGGATGTGAATAAAAAGGTAGAAGAATTATCTTATGGAAATAAGAAGAAGGTATCTATTGTGTGTGCCCTTCAACATAAACCGGAGCTTCTTATTTTGGATGAGCCGACCAGCGGCTTAGACCCGCTTATGCAAAGGGAATTCTTCCAAATTCTTCGGGAGCGAAATGCGGAAGGAACGACTATATTTTTATCTTCTCACATTTTGGCAGAGGTACAAAGAAATTGTACATGTGCCGGAATTATTCGTGAAGGAAGGCTTATTGCGTGTGATAGTGTAGAGTCATTGTCTCAGACCAACGCGAAACGTGTTCATGTACAGGGAAATGTAAATATAAAGGAGCTTGGTCAGGTGCGCGATTTACGCCAAACAGAGAATGGGCTGACATTTTTGTATGGCGGAGAGATTAAACAATTGTTGGAGGTGCTATCAAAGCAGCCAATTCAGGATTTGTCAATTTCCCAGCCTGATTTGGAAGAAATCTTTATGCACTATTATGTAGACGGAGGTGAGGCGTAATGATATTGTTAAAACATGAATTAAGACAAAATCGCATTTCGCTTCTTATCTGGACGGGAGCAATTACCTTTATGCTTGCCATCTGCATTTTTATTTATCCGGAAATGAAGGGAGAAATGGAGAGTATCAGCGATGTTTTTGCTGACATGGGGAGCTTTTCAGCTGCCTTTGGGATGGACCAGCTAAACTTTGGCACTTTGCTCGGTTATTACTCTATCGAGTGCGGTAATACACTTGGTTTAGGTGGTGCGTTTTTCGCTGCACTCTGCGGTGCAGGTGTTCTGGCGAAAGAGGAGAAAGACCGTACAGTGGAATTTTTGCTATCGCATCCAATTAGCAGAGCGAAGGTTGTTACTCAAAAATTGTTGGCAGTATTTGCACAGATTTTAATCTTAAATGTGGTCGTTTATACAGTTTCCATTTTATCAATGGTTGCGGTTGGAGAAACGATTCCTTGGAAAGAAGTGAATTTGCTTCATATAGCGAATTTCTTGTTGCAGATAGAAATAACCGGAATATGTTTCGGAATCTCTGCATTTTTAAAACGTGGAAGTCTGGGAATTGGTCTTGGGATTGCTGTCATGATGTATTTCTTGAATCTTATCTCTAACCTTACGGAAAGTGCAGAGTTTTTGAAACATTTCACTCCGTTTGCTTATACAGACGGTGCAAGCATTGTCGCAAACGTTGAATTAGACGTGAAGCTTATTGCAATAGGAATGGTATATGCAGTTGCAGGGATTGGGATTGCATATTGGAAATATACTAAGAAAGATATTGTGTAGAAAAAGGTGTCACATGTGTGGCACCTTATTTCTGTATTTTAAAGAGACATATTTATGCTTTTGTGATATACTATTAGTAGTTTTTAATATCAGGAGGTACATACCATGATTCAATTTGTAGAAAAGAAACGTACGGCATTATTTGCACTGCCAATTTACTTTACAACATACACCATTACAGAGGATATGTTGAATATTAAAGAAGGTTTTTTCAAAATTACGGAGAACGACTGCTATATGTACAAGATTCAAGATGTATCAATGACAATGACATTGATTGAAAGAATTTTTAAATTAAGTACAATCACATGTCATACAGGTGACACCACAAATCCTATTATTGTGCTGAAACACATCAAGAACGGAAGAACAATTAAAGAATTTTTACTTCAAGCATCAGATGAGGCCAGATTGAAACGCAGAACGATTAATACAGTAAATATCGGTGCAGATGATATAGAGGAAGATTTGGCGGATGAATAAAAAAATGCTGGCTAACATGCCAGCATGTAATTTTTAGTCGAAGTCCAACGGTCGTAAATAAATACTTAAGTGCAACCGTTGTCTTCATTTGATATTTACATTATATGCTGCAATTGTGAGCAATATTTGTTTGAATTGGTAAAAATTTCTTAAATTTGTTAAGAGGAGATGAATCATGCAGAAAAAGAAAATAATCCTGGCATCTGCTTCGCCGAGAAGACGAGAACTAATGCAGCAGGCAGGGTACGAATTCGAAGTTCAAGTGAGTCATAAAGAAGAAACTTATATCAGTGAAACACCGGATGATATTGTAAAGGAACTGGCACTTTTAAAAGCAAGGGATATTGCCGAGCAGAATGAAGCGAAAGATCTGGTAGTGATAGGAGCAGATACAGTTGTTGCCTATCAGGGCGCTATTCTGGGTAAACCAAGTTCAAAAGAGGATGCATTTGCAATGATTCAAAGTTTCCAAGGTGATAAGCATCAAGTTTACACAGGCGTGGCTATTCTGAGTTATGATGAAGAAGGCAATGAAACGGTTGTTAATCATGCAGTGAAAACAGATGTATATGTCAATTCGATGACAGATGAGGAGATTTGGAAATATATTGAAAGCGATAATGTAATGGACAAGGCAGGAAGCTACGGGATTCAAAGTGGATTTGCAATTCATATAGAGAAAATCGAGGGAGATTACTTTAATGTGGTAGGTCTTCCGATTTCCTATATTTATAATATATTAAAAGACATAGAAGGGGTTGGAATGCAATGAAGAAATCCCGATTTACGATAACAACCACACATTATATTTTATTGAGCTTTTTGACAGCTATTCTGGTTGGAAGTGTCTTATTAACCTTGCCAATTAGTTCCGCAAGCGGGCAAGCGACACCATTTATCGATGCGCTATTTACAGCTACTACAGCCACGTGTGTTACCGGACTAGTAGTAGTACCTACAGTCACGGCATGGAGTTTGTTTGGGCACATAGTCATTCTGGTTTTAATACAAATCGGTGGGCTAGGCATTATTACAATTATGGCAAGTATAACAGTCTTCCTTCATAAGCGAATGGGACTGGCTGACAGATTACTTTTACAGGATGCGTTTAATCTGAATACTTTGTCAGGCTTAGAAACATTTGTCAAAAAAGTAATAAAAGGAACGCTCATTATAGAAGGAATTGGCGCTTGCCTCTATATGACGGTATTTGTGCCGCAGTTTGGCCTAAAGGGCATCTGGATATCCGTGTTTACATCCATATCTGCTTTTTGCAATGCGGGAATTGATATTATTGCGGAAAATAGTTTGTGTAACTATACGCTAAACCCAATCATTAATATTACCACTTGCCTGCTGATTATTCTTGGTGGACTGGGCTATATTGTTTGGTGGGATTTGATGCGCGTGAGTAAAGAAAAACGCACGAAGAAGGTGAAGTTTTGGAGAACCCTCACCTTGCACAGTAAAATTGCAATTAGCGCGACGGCAGGACTTATTCTGGTTGGAGGTATTCTGATCCTACTGTTTGAATATAGAAATCCGAATACGATTGGTCAATTTACGTTTCTTGAAAAGTTAGAAGTAGCTTTCTTCCAATCGGTGACAACAAGGACAGCCGGTTTTGCTACGATACCTCAAGAAAATTTAAGCAATGCATCAGCAATTATTTGCCTGCTGTTAATGTTTATCGGAGGTTCCCCTGTTGGAACTGCTGGCGGTATTAAGACGGTGACCTTTGTTGTGCTCATAGCTTCAGCATTTGCGACAATTCGCAATCAAAAAGAAGTGAATTTGTTTGGAAGAACGTTATCCAAAGAAGCAGTAAGCAAGGCGGCAGCAGTAACCAGCATGTCCTTTGCCATTATGTTTGTTTCCACAATTCTACTTTCGGTGGTAACGAATGCAGATGCCTTGGATATTGTTTATGAAACGGTCAGTGCTACGGCGACAGTAGGACTCACGAGAAATCTTACGTCGATTTTAAATGGTTACGGGAAATTAATTATTATAGCAACCATGTATTTAGGACGTGTGGGTCCAATCTCTCTTGCTATAGCATTTAATTTCAAGAGGGAAAAGAAAAATATTATTAAGAATCCGACAGAAGAAATTAGTGTAGGTTAATCTGTCGGATAAAAAGGAGAGAAAATGAGTATTAATCGAACATATGCGGTTTTCGGTCTTGGAAGATACGGAAGAGCCGTGGCAGAAGAGTTAGTGAAAAGCGGTGCCGAGGTTATCGCAATTGATGAAAACGAGGATTTTGTGAATGATGCCAGCGCAGATATTCCTATCTGTAAATGTGCGGATATTACAGACCCTGAAGTGTTTGAAAAATTGGGGATTGCAAACGTAGATGTGGTGATTGTTGCAATGGCAAGCAATTTGGAAGCCAGTGTCATGGCAGTAACCTTATGCAAGGAGTATGGCGTAAAAACAGTTATTGCAAAATGCTCTAACGAGATGCATCAGAAGATACTGAGCCGCGTTGGGGCAGACCGGGTTGTTTTCCCAGAAAAAGAATCGGGAACAAGACTTGCGAAAAATATATTAAGTTCCGGATTTGCGGATTTAATTGAACTTTCCGATGACGTTTCTATGGTGGAGATGGATGTGAAACGTGAATGGGAAGGAAAGACACTTCTACAATTAGACTTACGTAAAAAATATTCTATGAACGTGGTTGCAATTCGTCAAGTTGGTGCGGTAGTTACGGATATAGACCCACAGATGCCATTGGAAAAGGGAATGAAGTTGATTGTGATTGCGAATGTGCAGAAATTAAAGAAAATGAAATAGTAGGAAAATATATTTCGCAGAAGACTTGTATAATAGCAAAAGGAGAAGAAATTATGCCGGTATTTGATTTCACGAACACATCAAATGAAAATGATGGGGAATTCGTTTGTACATACACCACCTTTCATTCCAACGAAAGGTCGGCAACAACGGAAACCCCAATTCTGGTATTAGATAATAAAGAGAGAAAATGGGAACATTACTCCTGCGGTTTTTTTGCAAACCAAAGCAGAAAGACAGCTTTTGAATTTAAAGAGAAAGATGGTAGTATAAGTGCAAACATATTGCAGATAGATGCGCGCTTTGTATCCCTGGTTAAATGGCTTGGAAAGAACCATATTAGTGTGCGGCTTTCGGGAGAGAATCAAGAAGATGGATATGCGGTTTATAAAATTAGAGAAATGGCATCCAGCGGAAGCGGGAAACTTTCTGCAGAGGATGGATTTTTGCAATACATGATTGAACGATTATTTGCCAGCAATGCTCCGCAAGGTGATTTGGATGAGGATGAGGAACTTGATGAAACCGGGGACGATATGAAACTTACAAGTTTGCAGAGCATTTCTGATTTCATGAGTTGTGCAGGAAAAACTTTGCCGGATAACATTCGACTGTGGGCTAGAAGGAATCTTGCGGTGGCTCATTCCCATGAGGTAACACCGGAGGAACGACGTCATGCCCAGCGTGCACTTTCTATTATGATGAACATTCAGTGGAAAAATGATTATTTTGAAGCCATTGACCCGCAGGAGGCACGGAAAATCTTAGATGAAGAGTTATACGGCATGGAACGTGTGAAACAGCGTATTATTGAAACGATTATACAGATTAATCGGACACACACGCTTCCGGCGTATGGTATCCTGTTAATCGGACCTGCAGGAACAGGGAAATCACAGATTGCATATGCGGTTGCCCGTATTCTGAAGTTACCTTGGACATCTTTGGATATGAGTTCCATTAACGATCCGGAACAGTTGACCGGAAGCTCTCGTATCTATTCCAATGCAAAACCGGGTATTATAATGGAAGCGTTTTCCATGGCGGGAGAATCCAATCTTGTGTTCATTATTAATGAGCTTGACAAAGCTGCATCAGGCAAAGGTAACGGCAATCCGGCAGACGTACTTTTGACTCTTCTCGATAATCTTGGATTTACGGACAATTATATGGAATGTATGATTCCGACAAGCGGTGTATACCCAATTGCAACAGCCAACGACAAGAGCCAGATTAGTGCACCATTGATGTCACGGTTTGCCGTAATTGAAATTCCGGGTTACACAGATGAGGAGAAGAAAGTTATTTTTTCCAAATTTGCATTTCCAAAGGTTTTAAAGCGTATAGGGCTGAATGAAAATGAATGTATTGTAACAGAGGAGGCTCTTGATGCTTTAGTGGCACATTTTGTAAACATCGAAGGAGTTCGTGATTTGGAGCAGGCCGCTGAACATATTGCTGCAAATGCCTTGTATCAGATAGAAGTAGATCATGTTTCACAAGTGATTTTCGATTCCGAGAAAGTAAAAGAATTATTGTAATACATATTTTACCCCGTTTGGGAGATATTATTTATAAATCTTCAGAAGCGGGGTAGTTTTATGTTAATTATAAATGGAAAAATTCTTACCATGGAGGATAAGAACTTTGAATGTGGTTATATTCGGATAAATGGGAAATTGATTGAAGAAGTAGGTAACATGTCTGCCCTTGCACCTGGTGAAGATGAAGAAGTATTGGACGTAAAGGGTGCTTGGGTTATGCCGGGGCTGATTGAAGCACACTGCCATATTGGAATTACGGAAGAAAAATGGGGGATTGTCGGAGATGATTGTAATGAAGGGACGAATCCCATTACGCCTGCACTTCGTGCCATAGATGCGGTAAATCCTATGGACCCTGCATTTCATGATGCAATTGAGGCAGGAATTACTGCTGTTATGGTTGGACCGGGGAGCTCCAATGTGGTTGGAGGTCAATTTGTTTTTATGAAAACCCAAGGGCGCTGTATGGATGAAATGATAGTAAAGCATCCTGCAGCCATGAAAGTGGCTTTTGGAGAGAATCCCAAAACAGCATACGGTGATAAAGACCAGCTACCGTCTACAAGGATGGGAATAGGGGCACTTCTTCGAGAGACATTGTATAAAGCAAAGCAATATGTACAGGACAAAGAAAATGGTATGCTACAAAATGAGGATTTTCAAATGGAACCGTGGATTCCTGTTTTTAAGCGGGAGATACCATTAAAAGCACATGCTCATAGGGCAGATGACATCTTGACTGCCATTCGGATTGCCAGAGAATTTGAGGTTGATATCACCATTGACCATGGGACAGAAAGTCATTTAATTGCAGACGAAATAAAAGCATCTGGTTTTCCGGTGATAGTAGGGCCGGAACTTACCTCTAGATCTAAAATTGAAGTAAAAAATATGAACTTCCGTACAAACGAAGTATTAAACAAAGCAGGAATTTTATTTGCAATTACCACGGACCATCCCGTAACCATGCTTCAGTATTTACCACTTTGCGCTGGAGTTGCAGTAAAGCATGGATTGCCGGTAGAAGAAGGTTTGAAAGCAATTACCATCAATGCTGCCCGAATATGCCGGGTGGATGACAGAGTGGGCAGTCTAAAAAAAGGCAAAGATGCAGATATTGCCATTTTTAACGGAAATCCGATGGAGGTATTTACAGAAACCTTGTATACCATCATTGACGGTCAGGTATACTATGTGTGGGAGCAAAATAAAAAGAAGGGAGTTTTTTGAATGGAGAAAGAGAAGCATCTTGCAATAGCATCTGTTCCAATACAGGAATGGAATGAAGTCTATGATGAAGAACAGGCACTTCGCATGGGAACTATTTTCCCGGAATTAAACAGACAGTTTTTCGCTACTGTGTTGGATAATGAACTGGAAAATGAGAAATTACAATTTAGTCGAGAAGAAACCATGTTGAGACAAATTCAGCAAACCGGTTTTGTTTTAGATGATTTGCGTCTTTATATGGATACTCATCCGGAAGATCAGACAGGACTTAGCATGTTAAAGACAATGCTAAAGAAAAAAAGAACACTTATGAAAGAATTTGCTATGGAATTTTATCCACTTGCAGAGGTTTGTATGGATGTCATTTATGAAAAAAATCCGGGTTCAGAATGTTACTGCTGGCCGGAGGGAAAAATACCATGGGAAGGAGTGTGTAAGTAATGTGGGTATATGAGAAACGTTTACAGTATCCGGTAAATATTACAAAAACCTGTCCGAAAACGGCACAGCTTATTATTAGTCAATATGGCGGACCGGACGGTGAGCTGTCGGCTTCAATGCGCTATCTGGCACAGCGTTATACCATGCCGGACAAACGTGTTGGCGGACTTTTGACAGATATAGGTACAGAGGAGCTTGCACATATGGAAATCATTTGTGCAATGGTATATCAGCTGACGAAGAATTTAACCGTAGAAGAGGCAAAAGCAGCAGGGTTTGATGCATATTATATTGACCATACAGCGGCACTTTTTCCACAGGCAGCAGCAGGTGTACCGTTTACTTCACTTGAATTTCAGTCAAAGGGTGATGCAATCACGGATTTACACGAGAACCTGGCTGCAGAGCAAAAAGCAAGAACAGTCTATGACAACTTGCTGCGTATGATTAAAGACCCGGAAGTCCGCGACCCGTTAAAATTCTTGCGTGCTAGAGAAGTTGTGCATTTCCAGAGATTTGGTGAAGCTCTTGAAAGAACAAAGAACCTATTGGATTCTAAAAATTACTATTTCTTTAATCCTGAGTTTGATAAGCAAATCGAGAGGTCATAAAAGCAAAATAATAGAGCCATTCAATCTTTCTTTACAAATTGAATGGCTCTTTAATGAATTTCTAGAAGTTTCACTATATAACCTCACTTTCTATTGACTTTTGTTTTAGTAGTCCTTATTTCATTGGACTGACCTCCTGTTTTTAAAAGTTTTCTCTTTTGTTAACTGTATAATATCGCACTTTTAAACAAATGTCAATAGTAAATCTGAAAAAATATTAAAAATATTTTAATTGTCAGACAATTCCATACACAATTATTCCGCTGATTGCTGAAACTGCAATCAGAAGAATTGGTGAGATTGCTTTTTTCTTAAGTTTTTTGTACACAAACATTGCTACTAATACAACAGCCATAATAATAAATGTCTGCCAGTTTTTTGGAATGCTCATTCCATTTGCAATACAATTTTCAATCATCATGTGAAGTCCGGTTGCTATAATGATACCGATAATACAAGGTTTAATTCCGTCTAATACTGCGAGTACATATGGATTTTTCAGTGCATTTTTCAGTATCATAGAGAGAACTAAAATAATAATAAATGCCGGCATACATACCGTAAAGGTTGCAATGGCCGAACCGAGTAAACCACCCCACATGCCATATGCTTGGCTGCCAACTTCATTTCCGATATAGGTTGCAGTGTTAACCATAATAGGTCCCGGTGTGCTTTCGCTAATTGCCAAAAGGTAAGCAAATTTTTCTTCAGACACCCAGCCGTTTGCCGTAACAACTTCGCGGATCACAGGGATAGCCCCATATGCACCTCCAAAAGAGAAGAGTCCTACTTTCAAAAATCCTAAAAACAAATCCAAATAAATCATGATTCCACCTTCTTCCCTTCACGAATTTTCTGAATACGATAGAATATAACTCCCAACAGGCCTGCTATAATGAGCAGATAAATGGTTGAGAAATTCAAGGCGAAGAAATTAATTGCAAGCATAATGAGAAGTGCAGATGCCAAGATAACAATGGAAAATGCATTCTTTTTCATTTTCTTAAACATATTGTAGCCGGCTCTGAAGATAATAAGGCCCACACCAATCTGAATTCCGCGAAAGGCATTTGCAACAATCGGATATGCCAGAAGGTTGTCAAAAAATGAAGATATTAAAAATATGATGACAAAGGACGGTAATACCACACCGAAAGTTGCGGCAATTGCCCCCCAAATTCCGCCTTGCGCATAGCCGGTATAGGTGGCGCAGTTAATGGCAATTGGTCCCGGTGTTGATTCTGCAATTGTAAGGACTGTTGCAAATTCGTCTTCCGTAATCCATCTCTTTTTCTCTACACACTCATCTTGTACAATGGCAATCATGCCGTAGCCACCGCCAAACGTAAAAAGCCCTATTTTGGCAAATGTATAAAATAATTTGAATAGCATATTATAATTCCTCTCTGTCAAATTGTGGTAATCACTACAATAGTATAGCACAAAATATCTATTGAAAAAAAGGGGGGCATTGATTATAATTTGAATTAAATAGGAAAGAAATAAGAGATTGTGGGAGGAAGATTATGAATTTATACATTGGACATGAATCTCAACTATATGGAGTAGAAGAGCACCGTTTGGTTGGTGGAAAAGGGGACGGCATGCGTCTTTACGTAATTAATAATGGTAAAGGTCTTGAGCTGACAGTATCGCCGGACCGTGCGTGTGACATAACGAGGCTTCGTTTTAAGGGGGTTAATATGAGTTATATGTCCCCATGTGGTTACGTAGCACCGGCATATTACGATAATGTTGGTGACAATTGGTTACAGTCATTTACAGCAGGGTTTCTAACAACTTGTGGGCTTCAAGCAGTAGGTTCTCCTTGTAATGATGAGGGTGAGGAATTACCATTGCATGGTTCCATTGCCAACACTCCGTGCGAACATGCATATTGGACAGAAGAAGAAGGGAAACTGATTGTGCATGGATTTGTAAGGGACGAAGTTCTTTTTGGAAGAAAGTTGCGTTTGAGCAGAAAGATTATTGTTTTTACAACAGAAAACTCATTTGAAATCTGTGATACCATAGAGAATACAGGGGACAGAGTAGAACCAATGGAAATTTTGTATCACATCAATATGGGATATCCGCTTCTTGATGAGGATAGTATTATTACAGTTCCGGCAGCAGAGGTAGTGGCTAGAGATGACCATGCGGCAAACGACATCGAAAATTGGATGCATATGCAAAAGCCAACTGAGGGATATCAAGAGCGTTGCTATTATCACAAATTTGCGGATGAGAATGGTAGGGCAAGCATCTATCAACCAAAATTAAACCTTGGGCTTTCTATGGAATTTGATGCCACAGAGCTAGATGCCTTTGTGGAATGGAAGATGATGGGTGCACGTGATTATGTTCTTGGTCTTGAATGCGGAAACTGCTATCCGGATGGACGTGATGTAATGCGTAAGAATGGTATGCTCAAGTTTTTGCAACCGGGCGAAAAGAAAATTTACAAAGTAAAAATTAATGCAATTGATAAGTAATTGACAAATTGTTTATCGAATGATAAACTTACATAGACAACTGAAAGGGGCGCTGGTAATTGAGCCGGCTGAGACGAGATGTGATCATCTTGAACCCAAGAACCTGATCTGGATAATGCCAGCGTAGGAAGATAGAGATTCGTTAAAGAATACGTGTATTTTAATACCTAGGCATTAGCCTAGGTATTTTTTTATTAAAAAAAGGAGCGAATAATTATGAATGCAAGTGTAGCAATTCAAGTTCTGCCAAAGGCAGATAATGACGACGAATTAATTCGAATTGTAGATGAAGTGATTGATTATATTAAATCTACCGGATTAAGTTACTATGTGGGTCCATGTGAGACATCTATCGAAGGGGACTATGACAAATTGATGGACATTATCAAGGAATGTCAAAAAGTAGCAGTAAGAGCAGGAGCAGAATCTGTTTCTGCGTATGTAAAGATTACGTATAGACCAGAAGGAGAAGTATTAACCATTGAAAAGAAAGTTACAAAACATCACCAGTAAAATCTGGTCATGCTCCGCAATTGTATTGATTTTAATAATATGGCAGACGGCTTCTGCAACGGGACTTGTGGATCCTTTTATGTTGCCATCACCTGTTCAGGTGGTGCAAGTATTTATTAGGGAATTTCCAACTTTGATGGAACATTCGCTGGTTACCTTGGCGGAGGCCTTTATTGGACTGGCGCTTGGAATCTTGTTGGGATTTGTGATGGCAGTTCTGATGGACCAGTATGAAGGACTATATAAAGCATTTTATCCTTTGATTGTTTTAACGCAGACTGTTCCAACGGTTGCTATCGCACCACTTTTGGTACTTTGGTTTGGATATGAGATGACCCCGAAAGTCATTCTCATTGTTATCACGACCTTTTTCCCAATTGCAGTGGGCTTGTTAAATGGTTTCAACTCAGCAGATAAAGATTCCATTAATCTGCTTCGTGCAATGGGAGCGGGTAGATGGCAGATTTTTGGTTATATTAAATTTCCGGGAGCGTTATCTGAGTTTTTTGCGGGACTGCGTATCTCGGCTTCTTATGCAGTTGTGGGAGCAGTCATTTCAGAATGGCTTGGTGGTTTTAATGGATTAGGCGTATATATGACACGAGTAAAAAAGGCATTTTCTTTTGATAAGATGTTTGCTGTCATTTTTTTGATTTCGATTATCAGCCTTTTGTTAATGAAAGGTGTTGACTTCTTACAGAAGAAATGTATGCCTTGGGAAAGGGAGAATGGATTATGAAAAGAAGGATATTATTACTATTAGTGGCAGCGATGACGATGTTATCATTGGTTGCATGTGGAAATGCACCGAAAACGAATGGAGAAAAAATAACATTTGTACTAGATTGGACTCCGAACACCAATCATACGGGAATTTATGTGGCACAGGAAAAAGGTTACTTTGAGAACGCAGGACTTGAAGTAGAAATTGTGCAGCCACCGGAGGATGGTGCAGAAGTTTTGGTTGCATCCGGAAAAGCGGAATTCGGAGTTTCATTCCAAGATTCTATGGCACCGGCTTTAGTGGGAGAGGAAAAACTTCCAATCACAGCGGTTGCAGCGATTATCCAACACAACACATCAGGAATTATCTCGCGCAAGGGTGAGGGTATGGATAGACCGAAAGGAATGGAAGGGCATACGTATGCCACATGGAATGGCCCGATTGAGTTGGCAACACTTCGGCAAGTAGTTGAAAAAGATGGCGGAGATTTTGATAAGATTCAAAAAATTCCTAGTACCGTTACAGATGAAGTGACTGCATTAAAATCAAAATCGGTGGATTCTATCTGGATATTCTACGGATGGGCTGGTGTGAAAACGGAATTGGAACAATTGGACACAGATTATTTTGCATTTGCAGATATTGATCCGGTATTCGATTACTATACACCGGTTATTATTGCGGGAAATGATTTTCTGAAGGAAAATCCAGAGACGGCAAAGGCATTTTTAAATGCTGTGACTAAAGGGTATGAATTTGCAATTGAAAATCCGGTGGAAGCGGCAGAAATTCTTTGCAAAGCAAATCCAGAACTGGATGAAGAACTTGTGAAAGCCAGCCAAAAATATTTGGCAGAGGAGTACCAGGCAGAAGCAAAGCAATGGGGTTATATCGACGAAGAACGTTGGAATAATTTTTACAAGTGGTTGAATGAACGTAATTTGGTGGAAACAGATATTCCGGAGAATACAGGATTTTCAAATATGTATCTGCCAATTAATTAAAGCGATATTTTGCGCTGGTTGTGCAGCGACATATATGAGGAGGCAACATGTCAGTACTAAAAGTGGAGGGTGTATCAAAGTCCTTCGACTCGGAGAAAATAATTGAAAATATATCTTTAGAACTACATGAGGGAGAACTTGTTTCTCTTTTAGGAGTTAGCGGTGGCGGGAAGACCACACTTTTTAATATCATTGCGGGTCTTAGCATTCCGGACGAGGGAGATGTGTGGCTGGATGGAGAGAAAGTGACAGGACAAGCCGGAACTGTAAGTTATATGTTGCAGAAGGATTTGCTGTTACCATATCGCACTATTTTGGATAATGTGGCATTGCCTCTGAGGGTTCTTGGCATGAAGAAAAAAGAAGCAAGGCAGATAGCAGTTCCTTATTTTGCAGAGTTTGGATTAGAAGGCACAGAAAAGAAATATCCTGCACAGATTTCAGGCGGCATGAAACAGCGGGCAGCACTTCTTCGCACGTATCTTTTTTCCATCAAGAGAGGTAAAAAGGTGGCACTATTAGATGAACCATTTTCTGCGTTGGATATGCTTACAAAGCAGGCAATTCATGAATGGTATTTGGATGTAATGGAAAAAATTCAATTATCCACCATATTTGTCACCCACGATATTGATGAGGCAATTTTGCTGTCTGACCGTATTTATCTTTTGACAGGAAAGCCGGGGGTGATTACAAAAGAGATTGTAATTAAGGAACCAAAACCAAGAAGAAAAGACTTTCATTTGACAGAGGAATTTTTGAGATACAAACGTACAATCCTAGAGCATTTATCCTATGATTTTGTGGAAAAGCGTTGACGAATCATTTGTTTTATATGAAAATATAATGGAATGTAAAATGGATGTTTGGAGGAGTAATAATGAAAGTTTTAAGTGGATATGAACCGGCAGAAGTGCTTGGATTTTTTGAAGAAATTTGCGGTATTCCACATATTTCATACCATGAGAAAGCATTGAGTGATTATTGTGTGGCATTTGCGAAGGAACGAAATTTGTATTATGAACAGGATGAACTTGGCAACGTGATTATCATAGGCGAGGCCACCGAAGGGTATGAAGATGTAGAGCCAATTATTATACAAGGCCATTTGGATATGGTGGGGGATAAAGTTCCGGAATGTGAGATTGACATGGAGCGTGAAAGCATTCGTATTATGGTGGATGGTGATTCTATTACCGCAGATGGAACCACGCTCGGCGGAGATGATGGAATTGCGATTGCTTATGGTCTTGCGTTGCTGGATTCCAAAGAGATTCCGCGCCCACGATTGGAATTGGTGCTGACTGTGTGCGAAGAGGTTGGTTTAGAAGGTGCGACAGCCATTGATCTGTCATGCTGTAGGGCAAAACGTTTGCTGAACATCGATTCGGAAGATGAGGGAGTTTTTACCGCAGGATGTGCAGGTGGGGTGAGAGTAGACAGTTTGATTCCTACTGATATGGTGGAAAAGAGTGGCGTGATTTGTGAAATCAAAACTACAGGATTCTTGGGTGGTCACTCAGGAATTGAGATTCACAAAGGACGTGCAAACAGCAATGTAATGTTGGGAAGATTCTTCCTGTTTTTGAAAGATAAAGTAAGTTTTGATATTGTAGGCATGGCGGGGGGTGTGAAAGATAATGTCATTCCGAAGAACGCCAATGCCAGCTTCATAGTAGAAGAAAAAGATATAGAAACTCTTAAAAATGCGGTCGTAGAATTTAACGCGGTCATCAGTGAGGAGTTTGCTGTGGCTGATCCACATGTTGCCCTTGTGTTAGAGGTGAAGGACGTTTCTGTGTGTAAGGTGCTTTCTGATGTGTCTAAGGAAAAAATGATTACTGCTCTTAATCTGATGCCAAATGGCGTACAGACAATGAGCCAAGACTTACCTGGATTGGTAGAAACATCTTTGAATATGGGGGTTGTGAAGGTGGATGAAGAAGGTATAAGCACCAGCTTTGCTGTGCGAAGTTCCGTGGCATCAGCAAAGGATTATTTGACCTCCAGATTGGAACAGTTTACCGAAATGCTTGGCGGTACGGTGAATTATCACGGGGATTATCCGGGATGGGCGTATGCAAGAGAGTCTCGTCTTCGCGACTTGTGCGTAAAGATTTATGAAAGACAATACGGCGAGACACCGAAGGTTGAGGTGATTCACGCGGGATTGGAATGTGGAATTTTATCTTCAAAGATTGAAGGATTAGATTGTATTTCCATAGGTCCAAACATGGCAGATGTTCACACACCGGATGAAGTGATTAGCATTAGCTCCATTGCGAGAGTATGGGAATTTATAAAGGCTGTTTTGGCTGAGAAATAATGATATAAATGATGAAAGGGAACGACTTTCTTATAGGTCGTTCCCTTTTTATAAGCTTATGTTATTTCATTAGTATTTTTGCAAATTCTCCACAATCTCAGGAAATTCCATTCCATGAGAAGCTTTTACGAGAATGGTATCTCCTGTTTTAAGCAAGGCACCTGCTTGTGCTAAAAAATCTTTCTTTGTTTCAAAATGCTTTACTTGGCAGTTGGAACAAGAAGTAGCACCTCTGGCTGTCTCTTGTGAGAGATTTCCAATACAAATACATACATCTATTTCTTTTTGGGCAGCGTGCCGTCCAACATTGTAATGAAGTTCCTTTTCGTTTTCCCCAAGTTCAAACATATCCCCTAAGATAGCGACTTTACGAGTGTCCGCAGTTGCCAGTACATCTAAGGAGGCTTTTGTTGAAATTGGGTTTGCATTATAGCAGTCGTCAATGATGAGGAACTTTTCTGTTTCTATCAAGTTGTTTCGTCCGGATACCGGGACAAGTGCCTCAATCCCGGCTTTGATTTCTTCAGGATTCAGACCAAGTTCGCGACCGACCAAGGCTCCGGCTAATGCGTTGTACACCATATGGTGCCCCGGAATCGGAATTGTAACCGCGAAGGAGTTATCCTCAAGACAAATGGTGCAGGCTGTTCCTTTGAGTGAAAGACTGTGGATATCTTTTGCATAAGCATCAAGCTCTGTGGATAATCCAAAGTAAATCGGATTACGTCCTTCCCATTCTTTTACCGTGATTAATTTATCGTCATCGCCGTTTAGAATAAATTTAGCGCTTGGTCTGGCAAAGTCAAACATTTCTGTTTTTGCTTTCAGAATGCCATCCCGGTCAATTAAGTTTTCCAAATGGCAAAGTCCGATATTTGTAATAACACAGATGTCCGGTCTTGCCATTTTTGCAAGGCGATGCATTTCTCCAAAATCACTGATACCCATTTCCAAAACTGCCACTTGGTGCTCTTTGCGAATGTTGAAAATGGTCAGCGGAAGCCCGATTTCATTGTTGAAGTTGCCTGCCGTCTTTAGTACATTGTATTTTTGTGAAAGTACTGAGGCAATCATTTCTTTGGTGCTTGTTTTGCCAACGCTGCCTGTAATACCAATTACCTTGATATCAAGTGCATTGCGATAGTGCTCTGCCAAGTCTTTCAAGGCCTGTTCGCAGGATTCTACTAATATGTAGGTATCTGATTCTGTATCCAAAGGTTTCTCACTTAAGGTACAAAGTGCTCCTTTTTCCATAACTTGAGAAATAAAAGTGTGCCCGTCTACGCGAGCACCTTTTATTGGAATAAATAAATAGCCTTCTTCAATTTTGCGACTGTCAATTGCAACACCGCTTACTTTTTTATTTAACTTAGATTCTTCTCCATAGTAATGTCCGCCACATGCAGCAGCGATTTCTTTTAAAGACATTGCTTTCATGGTTTTTCCTCCAATTAGACGTTGTAACGTTCTAATGATTTTTTGATAATAAGTTCGCAGAGTTCTCCGTATGGAATACCTGCAGCGGCAGCTTCCTGCGGAAGCAAGCTCGCAGAAGTCATACCTGGGAGGGTGTTTACCTCCAGACAATAAATATCGTCATTTTCATCCCAGAGAAAATCTGCACGGGAGTACACATCTAATTTCAGTGACTGAAATGCAAGCTCTGTTGCACGTTGGATTCTTTCAGCAACTTCTTCCGGAATCTGCGCCGGACAGATTTCTTCCGTTGCTCCGGCCTGATATTTGTTGGCATAATCGAAGAATCCGGTTTTAGGAATAATTTCAATGACAGGAAGTGCTTTGCCGTCAATAATGCCACAGGCAAATTCCCGTCCTTTGATATAAGGTTCAATTACAACCTCGTCCTCGTAGCAGAAAGAGTTCTGGATTGCATTATAATATTCATCTTCTGTATGTACAATATACACACCAATACTAGATCCTCCGGAACAAGGTTTTACAACCACCGGAAGTTTTAAGCCCAAATCAGACAGGGACTTATTTCTATCCGCTTTTTTTAGGGCGCATCCAAGGGGCGTAGGGACGCCGGATGTCTTAAAGATCTGTTTCGCAATGCCTTTATCCATTGCGAGAGCACTTCCTAAATAATTTGGACCGGTATAGCGGATTCCCAGAATATCGAATGTAGCCTGTAATTTACCATTTTCCCCAACATCACCGTGAAGGGCCATAAAAACAATATCTGCCAGGCGGCATATTTCAATGACATTTGGTCCCACAAAGCAATCGGTCTGGTCTTCTCTGGAAGCTTTAATAGCAGCCAAGTCCGGCTCTGTTGTTTTGATTCCTTCTGCAATTTCAAGCCCGGCATTTGGAAGTGAAAACACCTTTTCTAAGTTTTCCGGGGCCTTCGGGAAACCTAAATATACATCAAGAAGAAAAGCATCGTGACCTCTTTCTCTTAAAGTTTTACAGATTCCGGCACCGGATGCAAGTGATACATCACGTTCAGTGCTTAAACCACCAGCTAAAACAACGATTTTCATATTTACAATACTCCTTTATTATTCCTTATCCATTTGATTTAATAAAGCTTGTTTCTCATCGAATAATTTCTGAGACAAATCAATATAAACCTTATGTGGGTTAAAGAGACGTTTCGTTTCATCCCACAAGGTGTCTTTTTCTTGTTTGCAGTATGCTGCAATCTCCATAACACTCGGAGATTCGTATACGCATTGACCATTAATGAAAACAGGAACAAGAATTTCACGCATGTGGTAAGTTCCGCCGTAAAGTTTTGTTTTTTTCCAAGGTTCCATCGGGTCAAATATTTTCAAATCTTGTGTTTCATCAAAGGTCTCATCAGCAAAGCAAATCAAGTCGGCACGCATCTTGCCTGTCTCATTGTCATAGATACGATAAACGGTTTTGTTTCCTGGGTTTGTAATCTTTTCTGAGTTTTCAGAAAGCTTAATTTTGGAGATAAAAGTGCCGTCTTCTTGTTGAATGGCAGCCAGTTTATATACGCCACCAAAAGAAGGACAATCCTTCGAAGTTATCAAGTTCGTACCTACACCCCAAGAAGTGATTTTTGCACCTTGGATTTTTAAATCGTGAATTAAGAATTCATCCAAGTCGTTGGATGCGGAAATGACAGCAGTTTCAAACCCTGCCTCATCTAACATTTTACGAGCTTTCTTAGATAAATATGCAAGGTCTCCGCTGTCGAGGCGGATACCGTAGTTTGTAAGAGGGATGCCGGCTTTTTGCATCTCGGTAAACACGCGAATTGCGTTCGGCACACCGGATTTTAGAGTGTCATAGGTATCAACAAGTAAAATACAAGCACTTGGATATAAATTGGCATACGTTTTAAATGCCGTATATTCATCCGGGAAACTCATAATCCAACTATGGGCGTGGGTACCTTTTACAGGGACGTCAAACATTTGTCCTGCCAGAACGTTGGAGGTTCCGATACATCCACCAATCATGGCTGCTCTTGCACCATAAAGTCCGGCATCCGGTCCTTGGGCACGTCTAAGACCAAACTCCATAATACCATCGCCTTCGGCAGCATAAACCACGCGAGCCGCTTTGGTTGCAATCAGAGATTGGTGATTTACAATATTTAAAATTGCGGTCTCTATTAATTGAGCTTCCATAATCGGTGCAACCACTTTAATAAGAGGTTCTCTTGGGAAAACGACGGTTCCTTCCGGAATCGCATAAAGATTTCCGCTAAAATGAAAGCCACTAAGGTAGTTTAAGAATTCTTCGCTAAAGATGCCTAAACTACGTAAATACGCAACATCGTCATAGGTAAAGTTTAAATCTTTTATATACTGAATTACCTGGTCTAGTCCTGCGGCAATCGAGTATCCGGATTTGTTAGGATTTGAACGGAAAAACATGTCAAACACAACAATGTCGTTTGCTTGGCGTTCAAAGTATCCCTGCATCATTGTCAATTCATAAAGATCTGTTAGTAAAGTGAGATTTCTGCTCATGTTTCTTCAACTCCTTTTTTCTACTTTGTAAAAGTCTTTCTTATTAGTATAACACTCTATATTGCAAATGTAAATTTCAAAAAAGTTGCCTTTGGAAAAATAGTCTAGTATAATATCTATATTGTAAATGAAAAGAATGAGGATCACGATATGAGTAATGTAAAAAAAGCAAGAGTTTCAGGCATATTGCTCCACCCAACTTCACTTCCATCACCGTATGGGATTGGAGATTTGGGACAGGCAGCCTACGATTTTATAGATTTTTTAAAGGCATCCGGACAGCATTTGTGGCAGACTTTGCCATTGACCCCAACTGGGTTTGGAGATTCTCCATATCAAGGTTTTTCTGCATTTGCAGGACAGCCATTATTGATAAGCCCGGAATGTTTGATGAAATTGGGGTTGTTGGAAGTGTGGGAACTTAACGACTGTCCAGTTGGTCAAGAGGATAAAGTAGATTATGGTGCAATTATTCCTTGGAAGACAAGGATATTAAGACTGGCAGCTTCACGATTTCAGGAGAAGGCTGATAAGGTGCTGTTGGAGGAGTATGAGGACTTCTTGGCAGATAACATGGACTGGCTCGGCGATTATGCGCTTTACATGGCGTGCAAAGATATGCATGAGGGCAGAGAGTGGCTTGCTTGGAAAGAAGAATACCGCAGGCCGACAGCCGAAGTGAAAGAAAAATTGCAGGAGCTTTTGAAGGAAGAAGTAAAATATTATTATTTTGTGCAGTTTATGTTCCACAAAGAGTGGTTAGAATTAAAAGAGTATGCCAATGAAAATGACATTGAAATCATTGGAGATATTCCACTATTCGTATCATTGGATAGCGCAG
Organism: Tyzzerella sp.; assembly: GCA_017410145.1. Lineage (GTDB taxonomy): Bacteria > Bacillota > Clostridia > Lachnospirales > Lachnospiraceae > Faecalimonas. The sequence continues at coordinate 59,155 of JAFQRJ010000003.1, read as the reverse complement.
ACGTGTGGGCCAATCAAGAATTGTTTCAATTGGACAGCGAAGGTTATCCTGTTGTGGTTGCAGGAGTACCACCGGACTATTTCTCAGCAACCGGTCAGCTTTGGGGCAATCCACTTTATGACTGGAAGGCACAGAAGAAGGATGGGTTTAAATGGTGGGTTCAAAGAGTACGCCATCAGTTGAAATTAACGGACTATTTGCGTATTGATCATTTTCGTGGTTTGGAAAGCTATTGGGCAGTTCCATATGGAGAGGAAACCGCAATCAATGGGAAATGGGTTCCTGGTCCGAGAGAAGAGTTATTTCTCGCATTTGGGAAGGAATTAGGCGAAGACCTTCCTATTATTGCAGAAGATTTGGGAATTATTACACCGGAGGTGGAAGCACTTCGAGACCGTTTTAAGCTTCCAGGTATGAGGGTGCTACAGTTTGGATTTGATGCGGGTGATGAAAGTACGTTCTTACCACATCAGTTTGATACGACAAACTGCGTGTGCTATACAGGGACACATGATAATAATACCACGAAAGGTTGGTATGCGAATGCTTCTGAATATTCTAGAGACAAGGTTCGCTATTATATGAATACAGATGGATATAATATCCATTGGGATTTTATCCGTACTTGTATGGGTACGATTGCTACATATGCCATTTTCCCGATGCAGGATATACTGGGAATTGGTGAAGAAGGACGCATGAATACGCCGGGGGTTGGAACAGACAATTGGTCATGGCGTTATAGAAAGGATGCGTTGTCAGAGGGACTTGCAAAGGCGCTGTGTAACATCACACGCATCTATGGAAGATAGGAGAGGAAGATAAACATATGATTCGATTTATCATTGCAGTATTATTTGTGGTGTTGTTCTTGTTGTTTTCTTACATTTTGTTCTTCATAGAATGGATTGTTGGAAAATTTAATAAAAAGGCGAAGGACATAAGCTCCCTTCGTATTGTACAGTGGGCATTCAGAGTTGTGCTGTGGATTAGTGGGGTTAAAATCACGGTAATTGGAAAGGAGAATATGCCGAAGGAAGCAGCCCTTTATGTAGGTAATCACCGAGGCTTTTTCGATATTCTCATTGCATATGTACAGTGTGAGAATTTGACCGGATTTGTCTCTAAGGATACCATGAACAAGGTGCCATCCTTCCGTGTGTGGATGCGATATTTATACTGTCTATTTCTTGACCGCAAGGACATCAAACAAGGAATGAAAACTATTTTGCAGGCAATCGAGTATGTGAAACAAGGGGTCTCAATCTTTATTTTCCCGGAAGGAACACGCAACAAAGGAGAAGAACTCAGTATGCTTCCGTTTAAGGAAGGTTCCTTTAAAATCGCATTGAAAACCGGATGCCCGATTGTCCCGGTGTCTATAAACAACACGGCTGATATTTTTGAAAATCATTTGCCAAGGATAAAAAAGACACATGTCATTTTAGAATATGGGAAACCAATTTATCCGAAAGATTTGGATAGGGAAGAGCAGAAACATATTGGGGCAACGTGCCAGAAGATAATTGAAGATACAATAAAGAAGAATGCCAAAAAGATCTGAATGAAAGTTCAGGTCTTTTTCTTTGCCACTCTGCGTAAGATAGTAGAGAAACTATGAGTGGAGTTACAATGAAAAAGAAAAATCCAGCCATACTACTCTTATGTTTGAGTGCGTTCATTATGATGTTGTTCACTGCTTGCTCAGCACAAACCATCAGCACGAAAAAACTCAGAGATATTGATTTTACTGTGGTAGATGAAGATGATATACCGGAAGCCTTAGAGGAGATGATTGACGAAAAAGAAGACAAACCGTTTAAACTGACCTACGCTGATAACGGAGACCTATATATTGCCGTAGGGTATGGGGAGCAGCCAGCCACAGGCTACAGTATTCAAGTGAAGGAACTTTACGAAAGTGAAAATGCAATCTACATACATACGAATTTAATCGGACCTGCAAAAGATGAAAAGATTATAGAGAGGGAGACGAAAGCCTATATCGTAATCAAAACAGAGTTTATCGACAAGAATGTTGTATTTCAGTAAAGGAGAGCAGGAATGGAAGTAATTACAAAACAAATTGAGACAAATTGTGTAGAGCGAAGACTGACCAATCAGTTCATGTTGGACGAAGATTTTAATGTGCCGGATATCAAAAATGATGTGCAAAGCATCGTTATGAGTGATGGACGTGTCCGAATTGACGAGGTCAAACCTGTGGAAAACTACCTGAGGGTGCAGGGAAAGGTTGAGTTTCAGATTCTGTATGTAGCGGAGGGCTTTGAACCTACCTTCTCTTGTTTAGAGGGTAAAATTCCATTTGTAGAAATGGTGTACGCAGAAGACGGGGCAGATAAAAATCTGGATATAAAATCGGTACGAGTGGAATTAAAACCTCATATTGTACATTCTCGAAAACTGCGAATAAAAGCAATGGTAGAAATGGAATTGGAATCAGAAAAGCAAAGGATAGAGGAGATTCCAACCGATGTGGAAGCGGGAGGAAATATTTACAAAAAGCAAGAGAGCATAGAGTTGTTAAAACTACACACATCAAAAAAAGACACCTATCGTATTAAAGAAGAATTGGTATTGCCGGGAACCAAAGAAACGATTGGCATCATGCTATGGACCGACGTTGTAAATCGAAAACTGGATACCAAACTTGCAGTGGATGAGCTTCAGTTGACCGGTGAGTTGTTGGCTTTTTGTTTTTACGAATCACCGGATGGAAAAATTGATTGGATAGAACAAGTCGTACCATATCAAGGGCGTATTGAGTGCTATGGTGTAGACGAAACCATGTATCATTATGTGCAGGCTAATTTGGAGGAAGTACATACGGACATTCGCGTAGATGAAGATGGAGAAATGCGAATTGTTGGTATTGAAGGAACCCTGCAGGTGTGTCTTGCTGCATATGAGGAAGAAGAAGTGGAAATCCTAGAAGATATGTACTCTTTGGATTGTAACTGTGTTTTAGAAACAAAGGATGTTGAGTATGAACAGCTGGTTTTACAAAATAATTCTAAATGCAAAGTCATGGAGCGGGTGTCTGTACCGGAATTAAAAAATGAAATACTGCAAATATGTCACAGCAGCGGTGCCATTCATGTGGAACGTACTGTGGTAAAAGAAGATGGCGTGTTGGTTGAAGGGGTTTTGTACATTAACTTCCTGTTTGTGAAAGCCAATGATAATATGCCGTTTGATACATGGCAGGGTGTGGTTCCTTTTTCCCATCTGATGGAATGTGCAGAAGCAGAAGAAAACCTGACTTTCCATATTTCGGCTGTTTTGGAACAATTGAGTATTACATTGCAAGGTGGCGATGAGATTGAAGTAAAGGCAGCTCTTGCATTTCACGGTTTTTTTAAGAGAAGCCAAACTCGCAAAATGATTCATCAAGTAAAGGTTCATCCGCTTTCGTTGGAAGAAGTGGAAAAGCGACCAAGCATCGTTGGATATATCGTAAAACCGGAGGATGATTTGTGGTCCCTTGCAAAGCGTTACAGCACGAGCGTTGATGCGATTAAAGAACTGAATGATGTGAGTGGAGAAAAGCTAAAAGCAGGTGACAGGTTATTGATTTTTAAGGAAAATATGAGTATACTATAAGGGTGTGTATACAAGATACAAAGAGATACAAAGCAAGAAGGCAGGAGGAAAGAGATGGAAAATACCGTGGAATTAAAAGCACTTGCCAAAATTAATTTAGGCTTGGATGTACTTGGGAAGCGTGATAATGGTTATCACGATGTCCGCATGGTTATGCAGACTATTTATCTGTATGATAATGTAACTCTGACTAAGACGAAAGCAGCGGGAATTCAAGTGGAAACCAATCTACCATACCTCCCGATTGATCAGAATAATATTGCTTACAAAGCGGCAAAACTATTAATAGACGAGTTTGATATACAAGAAGGTGTTCATATCAAATTAGATAAGAGAATCCCAGTCGCTGCCGGTATGGCGGGCGGAAGTTCCAATGCGGCAGCGGTACTGGTGGGAATGAATCGATTGTTTGATTTGGGATTAAAACAGAAGGATTTGATGGAGCGCGGGGTGTCACTTGGGGCCGATGTGCCGTATTGTGTCATGCGGGGAACAGCTCTTGCGGAAGGAATTGGTGAGAAACTGTCACCATTAGATCCGATGCCAAAATGTTATATTCTTGTGGCTAAGCCGGGAATTAGTGTGTCAACAAAAATGGTATATGAGGCCCTGGATGCAAAGGAGATTGTAGAGCATCCGGATATCGACGGTGTGCTTATGGGACTGAAACAGCAAGATGTAAGACAGGTTGCAGCAGCTATGGGGAATGTATTGGAAAGTGTGACCATAGAAAAATATCCTGTTATCGAAACGATTAAGGATGCAATGAAAGAGGCAGGAGCCTTAAATGCTATGATGAGTGGAAGTGGTCCAACCGTGTTCGGTATCTTTGAGGACCGAAAAGTGGCAAAGGCTGCCCAGCAAAAGTTAAGACAAATGAGTTGTGTAAAACAGGCATATCTGGCGAATGTACACAATACGAGGAGGTAAACATGGGAACAGATTTTGAGGTAAATATGAATGAATTTTTGCCATTGCGGGATGTGGTATTTAACACACTCCGACAAGCTATTTTGCGAGGGGAATTAAAGCCGGGTGAGCGTTTAATGGAGATTCAACTGGCGAATAAATTGGGTGTGAGCCGTACCCCGATTCGAGAGGCAATTCGTAAATTGGAATTGGAAGGTCTTGTTCTCATGATTCCAAGGCGGGGCGCAGAAGTGGCAGAGATTACAGAGAAAAGTTTGCGCGATGTGTTGGAAGTGCGAGGAGCTTTGGAAGAATTGGCGGTTGACCTTGCGTGTGACCGGATTTCCAATGAGGATATTCAGAGCTTAAAAGAAGCAGCCAAGCAGTTTGAAGTGGCATTGCAGGGAGGCGATGTAACAGAATTTGCAGAAGCGGATGTGAAATTTCACGATATCATTTATCTGGCAACAGATAATCAGAGATTGATTCAGCTTCTCTATAACCTGCGAGAGCAAATGTATCGTTATCGTGTGGAGTATTTAAAACGAAAAGAAGTGCATCCGATTCTTCTTGCAGAGCATGACCACATTATCGAATGTATTGAAAAGCATGATAAGGTAGCAGCAAAGGTGGCTGTCAGTACACATATTGAAAATCAGGCAAGAACGGTAAGTGATACTATTCGAACAAAAAAATAGATTTGAACGAATAAAATTCTGAAAAGTGAGCACACTCCCAATAAATAAAATGGGAGGTACATAAGTATGAAAAAAATATGTGCAGTAGTAGGAATTTTAATGTCCTTTTTCATTACGGGATTTATTGTAAATGCAAAGAGAAACGATATGCAGGAGGAATTAGCAAGGGAAGTTTTTCGTTTTCACGTATTGGCAAACAGCGATAGTGAGAAAGACCAGGCTTTGAAGATGAAAGTCAAAGAAGAGGTTATTACTTACATGAGACAGGAATTGCCGGAATCGGACAGTGTAAACACAACAAAAAAATGGGCAAGAGACAATCTGGATGAAATTGCAGCGCTGGCTCAGCAGATAGTAGAAGAAGAGGGGTATGATTATCCTGTTACCGCAGAAGTGACAACTTGTGATTTTCCGGATAAGACTTACGGTGATATTACATTTCCGGCAGGGGAGTACGAGGCCCTCCGTATTGAAATCGGACAGGCTAAGGGTCAGAATTGGTGGTGTGTGCTATATCCAAATCTTTGTTTTATTGATGCAGTAAATGCAGTCGTTCCGGATGCAGGAAAGAAAGATTTGAAAGAAGTGCTGGAGGAAGACACATACGAGATGGTGACCACAAGAACACGTTTCAAAATAGGTTGGTTTTTCTTCTAAATGCAAGGCGACCATATAGAAGGTGTGGAGGAAATATTAATGTACAAAATAGAAAACCGTGTCCGTTACAGTGAGTGCGGTAGGGATAACAAACTGAAGATTTCAGCAATCATTAATTATTTTCAAGATTGTACCACTGAAAATTCAGAACAATTGGGTGTTGGATTTGACTATTTAAAAGAGAAAAAAAGAGCCTGGATATTAAATTCATGGCAAGTTTTTATCAGACGTTGCCCAGAGGTTGGTGAAAAAATAGAAGTTTTTACATGGGCAACCGGTTTTAAAGGCGTATTTGGACCTAGGGATTTTGTGTTAAAGACAGCAGACGGAGAGGAGCTTGCCCTTGCTCATAGCCTTTGGGTTTATGTGGATACGCAGACGGGAAGACCGGTGAAACCGGAAGAAGCGGAAAAAGAAGTTTATGGGGTAGAGGAGCCACTTCCAATTGAAAATGTGTCCAGAAAAATCCAGCTTCCGAACGATATGCAGCCGGTTGACACTTTTTGGGCGCACAAGTATCATATTGATACGAACAATCACGTGAACAACGCCAAATATATTGAGTTGGCATGTGAGGCATTGCCGGAAGACTTTTGTGTAACAGGGCTTCGTGTAGAGTATAAAAAAGCAGCAGTATATGGCGACAAGATGGTATTAAAGAGTGGTAAGAAAGATAACAATATTTTTACGGCACTGTATGATACAGAAGATACAATATATGCAATTATAGAATTTATAGGAGAAAACTAAGACATGAGATTAGGCAAGAAACAGGTACTTACCGTAGTGAAAAAAGTAGACTTTGGAGTATATCTTGGAAATGACGAAGAAAGAGTGTTACTTCCAAAAAAACAAGTCCCGGCAGGGATAGAACCAGGGGACCCAGTGGAAGTATTTCTATATAAAGATTCTGATGACCGATTAATTGCAACCACCAACGAGCCGAAAGTGGAAATCGGGGAATTGGCGGTCCTTGAGGTGGCAGATACGAACAAATTCGGAGCCTTTCTAAATTGGGGATTGGAAAAGGATTTATTTCTTCCGTTTAAACAGCAGACGGCAAAGGTGATGCCGGGGGACAAGTGCTTGGTTTCCCTTTATATTGATAAGAGCGAACGACTTTGTGCAACCATGAAGGTTTATGAACTTCTTAGCACAGACTCCCCGTATCAAAAGGATGATATGGTAGAAGGAATTGTCTATGACACAAGCGATGAGTTCGGGGTGTTCGTGGCTGTGGATAATCAGTATTCTGCGCTGATTCCAAAGAAAGAGGTCTACGGAAGAATGCGAGTGGGACAAACTGTGAAAGCCCGTGTAACTGCAGTAAAAGCAGACGGAAAACTAGATTTAAGTGTGAGAGATAAGATACCGATGCAGATGGATAAAGATGCAGAAATGATTTGGAATAGGCTTAAAGAGTATGGCGGAAGTCTTTCATTTACAGACAAGGCGGACCCGGAAGTAATTAAAAGAGAATTCAATCTAAGCAAAAATGCATTCAAACGTGCAGTGGGAAGACTCTTAAAAGAAGGTAAGATAGAGATTGGCGAAAATACGATAAAGGTGAAATAAATGAGTTTTGTACATTTACATGTCCACACGGAATATAGTTTGTTGGACGGTTCGAATAAGATAGAAGAATATGTTGCCAGAGTGAAGGCCCTTGGAATGAACAGTGCTGCTATTACAGATCATGGAGTTATGTACGGCGTGATTGATTTTTATAAGGCTGCAAAAGATGCGGAAATCAAGCCGATTTTAGGGTGTGAAGTATATGTGGCACCGGGCTCTCGTTTTGATAAAACGCCGGGAAATAACAGCGAAGAACGTTATTATCACTTGGTACTTTTGGCAGAGAATAATAAAGGGTACCAGAATCTAATGAAGATTGTTTCCAAAGGTTTTGTAGACGGTTATTATTACAAGCCACGAGTAGATATGGAACTCTTAGAGCAGTACCATGAGGGTATTATTGCACTTAGTGCGTGTCTTGCGGGAGAGGTGCAAAAGAACTTGCTTCGTGGTATGTATGCGGAAGCATTGGAAACAGCCAAACGCTATGAGCATGTTTTTGGAAAAGGGAATTTCTTTTTAGAACTTCAGGACCATGGTATGCAAGAACAACAGCTGGTAAATCAGCAGTTGGTGCGTTTGTCCCAGGAGACAGGGATTGAACTGGTAGCTACCAACGACGTGCATTATACATATGCGGAGGATGAAAAACCGCATGATATCTTATTGTGTATTCAGACAGGGAAGAAACTGGCAGACGAAGACCGCATGCGTTATGAGGGCGGACAGTATTACGTGAAGTCAGAAGACGAAATGCGTGAGCTTTTCCCTTATGCATTGCAGGCGATTGAGAACACGCAGAAGATTGCAGACAGATGTAATGTTGTTATCGAGTTTGGTGTGACAAAATTGCCGAAATATGATGTTCCGGATGGGTATACGGCTTGGGAATATTTAAACAAACTTTGTTTTGAAGGTCTGCATAAAAAATATGAACATCCGGAAGGTGAACTTACCGACCGCCTGAACTTTGAATTAAACACAATCCGAAACATGGGGTACGTGGATTATTTTCTTATTGTGTGGGATTTTATTAATTATGCCCGTACAAATGGCATTATGGTTGGACCGGGACGTGGTTCGGCAGCAGGTAGCATCGTCTCTTATTGTCTTGGAATTACCAATATTGACCCGATTCGTTACCAACTGCTATTTGAACGTTTTTTGAATCCGGAACGTGTATCCATGCCGGATATTGATATCGATTTCTGTTATGAAAGAAGACAGGAAGTCATTGATTATGTAGTGCGGAAATATGGTGCAGAAAATGTTGCCCAGATTGTTACCTTTGGTACACTGAAAGCAAAAGCGGTTATCCGAGACGTTGGTCGTGTTATGGATTTGCCATATGCAATGTGTGACAGCATTTCAAAAATGATTCCGACGGAATTAAATATTACATTGGAGAGTGCATTAGAAAAAAATAGTGAACTTCGGAACTTGTATGAGAAGGATGAACAGGTAAAAGAACTGATTGATGTATCTAAACGTCTGGAGGGTCTGCCGAGACATTCCTCTATGCATGCAGCAGGAGTTGTGATTTGTGAAAATCCGGTAGATGAGTATGTTCCACTGTCTCTGGGTTCAGATGGCTCTGTTACTACTCAGTTTGTTATGACTACATTAGAGCGTTTGGGTCTTCTTAAGATGGACTTTCTTGGACTTCGAACGCTGACCGTTATTCGAGATGCGGTGCGGTTGATTGAACAAAATACCGGAAAACACATCGATATGGACTGCATCGATTACGACGATAAGCAAGTGCTGGAATCCATTGGAACCGGGAAAACAGACGGCGTGTTCCAGTTGGAAAGTGCCGGAATGAAGAGTTTCATGAAGGAATTGAAGCCGCAAAGTTTGGAAGATATTATCGCCGGTATTGCCTTGTATCGACCGGGTCCGATGGATTTTATTCCACAGTATATTAAAGGGAAAAATGACCAATCTGCCATTGTGTATGATTGTCCACAGTTAGAGCCTATCTTAAAGGCGACCTATGGTTGTATCGTATATCAGGAGCAGGTTATGCAGATTGTGCGTGATTTGGCAGGCTATACTTTGGGACAAAGCGATGTTCTGCGACGTGCAATGTCCAAAAAGAAGATAAAGGACATGGAGGAAGGTCGACAAAAATTTGTATACGGCAGCGAAGCAGAAGGCATAAAAGGATGTATTGCAAATGGTATTTCCGAGTCCGCGGCACACAAAATTTACGATGAAATGATTGATTTTGCCAAGTATGCGTTTAACAAATCCCACGCAGCCGCATATGCCATTGTTTCTTATCAGACGGCGTATTTAAAATATTACTATCCGGTAGAACTTATGGCGGCTCTTATGACCTCAGTAATTGATAATGCAGGAAAGGTTTCTGAATATATCTATACCTGCCGCCAGATGGGTATCAATATTTTGCCACCGGATATTAATTCCGGAGAAGGAAGTTTTTCTGTAGATGGTTCCAATATCCGCTATGGGTTAGCTGCGATTAAAAGTGTAGGCCGTCCAGTAATTGAGGCAATTGTGGCCGAGCGAAAGGCCAATGGTCCGTTTAAACATTTGAAAGATTTTATTGAACGTTTATCCGGAAAAGAAGTGAATAAAAGAACCATAGAGAGTTTTATTAAGGCAGGTGCCTTGGATAGCCTCGGCGGAACTCGCAAGCAGTTCATGATGATTTATGTAAAGATTCTTGACCAGGTAAATCAGGAAAAGAAATATTCCATGACAGGACAAATGACCCTGTTTGATATGGTAAGTGAAGAACAAAAGGTCGAGTTCGATATTCCACTGCCAGACGTAGGAGAATACGAGAAGGAAACACTTCTTGCATTCGAAAAAGAAGTGCTTGGCATCTATGTAAGTGGGCATCCAATGCAGAAATATGAGTCAAAATGGAAGAAAAGTATTACCAACACATCTCTGGATTTCCAAGTGGACGAAGAAAGTGGGCGTGCCAAGGTGCGAGATGGTGAACGCGCAATTATTGGCGGTATGATTACGGCAAAAACTATTAAACATACCAAGAATAACAAAACCATGGCCTTTTTAACCATTGAAGACTTAATGGGAACCGTTGAGGTTGTTGTATTCCCAAGAGATTATGAGAAGAACAGGGAGTATTTGGAGGAGGATTCCAAAGTATTCGTGAAGGGTCGTGTTTCTGAGGAAGATGACAATGCGAGTAAACTAATTTGCGAGTTAATAATTTCTTTCGAGGATGTGCCGTCTGAACTTTGGATTCAATTTCCGGATATCGCAACCTATCAGAAAGAAGAAAAAGTTCTTTTTGAAATGTTAAAGGAAACGGAAGGCAGAGATATGGTTGTAATCTATTGCGCGAAAGAAAAAGCAGTAAAACGTCTTCCAGCCAATAGAAATATTGAGATAACGCCACAAGTTCAAGAACGTTTGATGGATTATTTCGGAAAAGAACGTATAAAAGTGGTAGAAAAACAGATAGAAAAGGTGTAAAATGCAAATAATAGCAACTACAGATGAAACGGAGGACAACTATGGTGGATCATAATGAAATAAATACAATTGGCGTTTTAACAAGCGGTGGAGATGCACCGGGAATGAATGCGGCCATCCGCGCAGTGGTAAGGACGGCCTTGGCAAAAGGACTTACAGTACGTGGAATCCGTCGAGGATATCATGGTTTGTTAAGGGAAGAAATTATAGATATGTCAGGACGAGATGTGGCAGATACAATTCAGCGTGGCGGAACCATTTTGCAGACAGCAAGAAGTCAGCAAATGCGCACGCCGGAAGGACAGTTGAAGGCAGCATCTATTTTGAAAAAATATGGAATCCAGGCATTGGTGGTAATCGGTGGAGATGGTTCTTTTGCAGGAGCCCAAAAACTGTCAGATTACGGAATTAACGTGATAGGTATCCCGGGAACTATTGACCTTGATATTGCTTGTACCGAATACACAATTGGGTTTGATACGGCAGCGAACACAGCCATGGAAGCTATTGACAAAATTCGTGATACGTCTACCTCACATGAAAGATGTAGTATTGTTGAGGTTATGGGGCGTGATGCAGGATATCTTGCGCTATGGTGTGGTATCGCAAATGGAGCAGAGTACATCCTTATGCCGGAACAACATGGCTATGATGAGCAGCTTATGATCGATGATATTATTAAAAACAGAAAACGTGGCAAGAAACACTACATCATTATCAATGCAGAAGGTGTTGGTGATTCTATCAATATGGCTAAGAGAATTGAAGAAGCTACCGGCGTGGAAACTAGAGCTACCATTCTTGGGCATTTACAACGTGGTGGAAGCCCGACTGTAAAAGACAGAGTGTATGCATCCATTATGGGGGCAAAAGCAGTAGATCTTATAGTAGAAGGTAAAACGAATCGCGTGGTTGGTTTCCGAGATGGGCATTATATTGATTTCGACATCAACGATGCACTTAAAATGAACAAAGAGATTCCGGAATATCAATTGGAAATTGCAAAAATTTTGTAAGGAGAAAATGCCTTGGATATAGATATGAAAAAAACAGCACCAATTGGTGTATTCGATTCCGGAGTTGGCGGCTTGACCGTGGCAAGGGAAATTATGCGTAATCTGCCAAAAGAAGACATTGTCTATTTTGGCGATACTGCACGTGTTCCATATGGTAGCAAATCGAAAGATAATATTATCCGTTATTCCAGACAGATTATTCATTTTTTGCAGACCAAAGGTGTAAAAGCAATTGTAATCGCATGTAACACTGCCAGTGCTCTGGCGTTGGATACAGTGAAGGATGAGTTCGATATTCCGATTATCGGGGTGGTAGAACCGGGTGCGAAGGCAGCACTGCAAGTAACTGAGAATAAAAAAATCGGTGTTATTGGAACGGAAGCAACTGTGAAAAGTTCCATGTATGAAAAGATTATTCAGGAGATTGATTCCGAAGTTTCGGTTGTTGCGAAAGCTTGCCCTTTGTTTGTGCCACTGGTAGAGGAAGGTTTTAAGAAACATCCAGTGACTGATGAAATAATTGATTATTATTTGGCTAGCATGAAAGAGTCGGATATAGATGCCTTGATTTTGGGATGTACACATTATCCTTTATTGCGTTCTAAGATTCGGGAGTACGTCGGTGAAAACATTACGTTGGTGAATCCGGCTTATGAAACGGCTATGGATTTGAAACGAATCTTGAAGGAAATGGATATGGAAAATCCGGATATAGAAGGGGATCATGGTTCCTATTCTTTCTATGTTAGTGATGCTGCGGACAAATTCAAACAATTTGCGAACTCAATTTTGCCATACGATATTGAGACTACGAAACAGATTAACATAGAAGAATATTAGGTGTGACATGACAAAGGATGTATTAGTGAGTATTTCCGGTCTTCAGATGGCTGTGAATACAGTGGGGAATATGGATGATGAGCCAATTGAAATCGTTAGTGCAGGTACTTATTACTTTAAAGATGGGAAACATTATATCTTTATGGAAGAAGTGGTGGAAGGTATTCCGGGCGTTACAAAAACGCAGATAAGAATTCATGGGAAAGAATCCTTAGAAGTAATCAAAAAAGGTGTTACAAATATGCATCTTATTTTTGAAAGGGATCAAACGAACCGATGTGTTTACCAGACACCATTTGGGCGACTTAATCTTGGAATATGTACAAGCAAGCTAGTTGTTGACGAAACAGAGGATAATATTAGCATTCAAGTGGAATATGCAATGGATGTGGATTGTGAAAAATTGGCCGATTGTACGATTCGTATTAATGTAAGGCCGCAGGAGGCGGAAGACTTTGTATTTTAATAGAATTACGAAAAAAAGAGGTACGGAAAAATCAATCCGTACCTCTTGCACGTTGTAACATTATTTCTTGAATTTCGCAAAGAATCCTTTTTTCTTTTGCGGTGCGTCCAATGGACCTCTAATTCCCTTAACATCTGTGATGTAAAGTCCACTTACAACAGCCTTTACTTCTTTCTTCACAGGTACGTATGGGAAAATCTTGTCGTCACACATTAAAGTCATCACCTTAGGACCAACCTTTGCCTTTACAATCGGCATCTTTGCTCCACGGAGATACTTTGGTGTGTTTTCCAGTACAACCGACGGAAGTCCTGCTTCCTTCAATTTCATACGCTTCTTATCAATAATCAACATGGTAATGTTCTGTGCAACTGCTTTCATTTGTTCTTGTTGCTCAGCTTGTTTCTTTTCAGCTTTTTTTCCTAAGAAATATAACACAGCAATGATTGCGACTAAAACAGCAACTACCACTGCAAAAATAATCCAACCTTTCATGGTAATCCTCCTAACTAAATAAATTATGTAAACTATTATCATAGTTTATCATTCTTTAGTCGCAAGTGCAAGATAATACTTTTCAAAATTCAGAAATATGGTATAATGTACGGAAAGGGCATCGAAGATTTTCAGGTTCTGCCCGTATATAATAATATATTAATAAGAAACGGAGAATTACTATGAAAAAGAGAATTATGGCATTATTCCTAGCTTTAACTATGATTGCAACGGCTACAGGTTGTGGCAGAGGTTACAAGATTGGGGATAATGGAGAAGTCTATAATGATTATATCACGGTAAAGAAGTGGAAAGGGCTTGAAGTGGAAAAGGTTGAGCCGATAGCTGTTACGGACGAAGATGTGCAAGGCGCTATTGATTCAGACATTCAAACATTGACAAGCTATGAAGAAGTAAAGGACCGTGGAGCTAAAAATGGTGATCAGGTAACGGTGGATTATGCGGGCAGATTAGACGGAGTGGCGTTTGAGGGTGGCACAGGCTCAGACACTTTTATATTAGGAGAAGTTAAGCCGGGCAAACCGCTTGAGGATTTCCAGAAAGGTATTGTAGGACATAAAGCCGATGAAACATTTGAAGTACCAATGACCTTTCCGGAGGACTATGCTGCTGAAGAAATGGCTGGCAAAGCAGTTGTTTTCACCATGACATTGAAAAAGGTTGTAGAGGTAAAAGTTCCGGAGCTGACAGATGAGACTGCAAAGAAGTTGAATCCAAAAGCCAAGAATGTGGAAGATTATAAGAAATTAGTGAAAGCTGATTTAGAGAAGAGCAATCAGGAAGTGGCTGAAGATCAGATGCGTTCTAGTTTATTCGGTCTTTTGAGTGCGCAATGGGATGTGAAAGAGTATCCGAAGGAAGATTTAAAAGAGCACAAGAAAGAGGCTAAAGAATACTACGAGCAAGAATATCAAGGGTATCTGAGCTACGTGGCATCTATGTCAGGCACCAGTGTAGAGGAAGTTGAATCTACATATGGAATGACAGTAGATGAATTTGTTTCCTCTATGTACGGCACTACCATTGAAGAGATGGCAAAAATGCAACACGCACTTCAGATGTCAATGGACTTAATTGCGAAAGTAGAAAAGATTAAGGTTAAACAAAAGGATATTGATGCGTTCTTGGAGAAACAGGCAAAATTGGCTGGTTATGACTTGGAGGAGTACAAGGAAAAGCTAGAGGAAGAAAGCGATGACGAAGACGAATTGAAAGAAATGATAAGAAAAGCTACCTTCCAAGAAATGATTTTGGACTTCTTGTGGGATAATTGCAAAATAGTAGAACCAAAGAAGACAGAAACCCAGACTCAGACCGGAACTGAGACAGGAACAGAGTCTGAAAAAGAATCTTCAGAAACTGCAACAGAGTAAGAGCATGGTATACTTATATATAGCGGATATCTCTGCATTACCGGAGCCGTTAGAAAATGCTCAAATTATGGAAGAACTTTCAGAGAAACGGCAAAAGAAGATTCGGAACACAAAGCAAAAACAAAACAGACTACAAAGGCTGGGGGCAGGATTACTGCTACATCAAGTCTTTTGCAGGCATGGTGTTTCAGAAGATACACTTGCAACGGATGAAAATGGGAAACTGATAGCGAAGGGTATCTGCTTTAACCTCTCGCATTCTGGTAATTATGTAATCTGCGCAGTGAGTCAAAGGCCGGTGGGATGTGACATCGAAAGAGTGAAGAATGCGCCGAAACAGGTAGAAGAACGTGCATTTTCACCTGCGGAGAGGGCGTACTTAAAAGGCTTAGACTGTGATGAATATAATTGTGAATTTTATCGTCTTTGGACGAGAAAAGAAAGTTTTCTGAAAATGAATGGAACCGGCATTCGTGTACCACTTCAAACATTGGAAATGACGGGGTGTTATTTTAAAGAATATGAGGTGCCGGGGTATCAGATAACAGTCTGTGCAAAAGAAAATGAGTTTGCAGAAATAATCTGGGAAAAATTGTAAAAACAAGAAACGTCAGAAATAGTATAAAAAACTATCTCTGGCGTTTTTCTTTACATAAAATTAAGAATTAGGTATAATAAAGATTGTTATTAGGACAAAGGTAGGAAATACAAATGAGCAAAAAAAAGAAAAAATGGATACATTTTCGACATCATGTGGTGAGAAATCTTTTATATATAGTCATGTATCCATATTGTCGATTAAAATTTGGAATAAAAATTGAACCAATGAAAGACCAACAGCACAGACCATATCTGATTTTGTTAAATCATCAGATGGTATTTGACCAGTTTTTTGTTGGCATGTCATTTAAAGGACCAATATACTATGTTGCCACAGAGGATATTTTCTCACTTGGCTGGGTATCTTCTTTGATTCGATATCTGATAGCACCGATTCCAATCAAGAAGCAGACGACGGATATACAAGCGGTGAGAAATTGCTACAAAGTAGCCAAGGAAGGCGGAACCATTGCCATTGCACCGGAAGGAAACCGTACGTATAGCGGGAAAACAGAGTACATGAATCCTGCAATTGCATCCCTTTCGAAAACATTGAATTTACCGATTGCATTTTTCCGTATTGAAGATGGATACGGGGTTCAGCCAAGATGGTGTGACAAGTCGCGCAGAGGAAAAATGCGAGCGTATTTCTCTCGGGTCATTATGCCGGAGGAATATAAGCAAATGAGTAATGATGAGCTGTATGAAATCATACAAAAAGAGTTGTATGTAAATGATGCGAAAGTGACAAATAACTTCTATCACAAGAAAAATGCAGAGTATCTGGAAAGATTATTATACATATGTCCGCATTGTGGTTTATCCGTGTTCGAAAGTCATGGGGATAAGGTTGCATGTAAGAAATGTAACCGTGAATATCAATATCTCCCAACGAAAGAATTGCAAGGCGTAGGTTTTGAATCCCCATTTCGTTTCATAAACGATTGGTATGAGTATCAGAAAACTTTCGTGAATAAAATGGACCCAAATGAATACGTTGCAGAACCAATGTACAGGGAAACAGCTTCTTTTTCTGAGGTAATTGTGTATAAACATAAAGAACCTATAAAAGAGAATGCATCGATTGAATTATACGGAGATAGAATAATTATTGATGAAAAAGTTTTTCTGTTTGACGAAGTGACGGCCATTTCCGTGCTTGGACGAAATAAACTGAATATCTATCACGATAAAAAAGTTTATCAGTTAAAAGGAAACAAACGGTTCAATGCAATTAAATACGTGCATATGTATTATCGATATAAGAATGTAAACAAAGGAGAAGGACATGAACAATTTTTGGGACTTTAGTGTATGGGGATGGCTAAACGTTATGGCGGTGTTGTTCCTAAGCCTGTTGGCAGCCAATGCAATGAAAAAGAAAATTAAGATTTTGGAACAGTCACTCATTCCAACATCAGTACTTGGCGGAGGGATTTTGTTAATAATCGCTAGTCTTTATAAGATGATTACGGGTAATGTTTTGTTTGAGGAAACATTTTTTGGAGCAAATGGTTATAACAATCTTGAAATTGTTACCTATCATGCATTGGCACTTGGATTTGTTGCTTCCTCTTTCAAAACAGAAAATGGGAAACTTTCAAAAAAACGTACCACGGAAATCTTTAACACAGGTGTGACTACAGTTTCCACATATTTGCTTCAGGCAATTGTTGGTTTTGGAATTACCATTATTGCTTCCTTTATTATCAAAGGCTTTTTCCAAGCAGCTGGTGTGCTGTTACCGTTTGGTTATGGGCAAGGGACAGGTCAGGCAATGAACTATGGAACAATTTATGAGACAGAACATGGTTTCATAGGCGGGAAAACCTTTGGGCTCACGATTGCTGCACTTGGTTTTTTAAGTGCAAGTATTGGTGGTGTTGTGCATTTGAACCTGCTAAAAAGAAAAAGAAAGATTGCGGGAGCAACGGAAGAAGGAGCACTCAAGTCGGAGCAGGTACAAAAGGCGGATGAGATTCCAATGCAGGGCAGTATTGACAAAATGACTATACAGATTGCATTGGTAATGGTGGCTTATATGTGTACCTTTTTGTTAATGTTCCTTTTGGGCAATCTACTGCCGGGTATGAAGTCTGTTATTTATGGTTTCAACTTTTTGCTTGGTGTACTTGCGGGGACATTGATTAAGATTATTATCAATCAATTAAAGAAGCATGGTATTGCGGAGAAAGAGTACATTAATGACTTTTTAATGACAAGAATTAGTAACTTTTTCTTTGATGTGATGGTTGTTGCGGGTATTGCGGCAATTCGTTTGGATATTTTAGAAAACTATTGGGGAATCATTTTAATTCTTGGTGTAGTTGGTTTGTTTATTACGTATTTTTATAATCATTTTGTGGCTAAAACCTTATTTCCGGAATACCAGCAAGAACAATTCCTTATGATGTACGGAATGCTCACAGGAACTGCAAGTACAGGCGTAATTCTTCTTCGTGAGATTGACGGTGATTTTAAAACGCCTGCGGCTGACAATATGGTTTATCAGAACTTTCCGGCCATTGTATTTGGTTTTCCGATGATGCTACTTGCAACATTGGCGCCGGTGAAGCCTTATTTAACACTGGGGATTTTAGTGGTGTTCTTCATAGGAATGAATATTTTACTGTTCAGGAGTAAAATTTTTAAAATTACACGACCATAAAGAAGTATTCCGTTATCAATTCCGGACTTTCCTTCATCCCATTGTCAATCCACCATTTTATGGTTTCTACAAAGGTTGATATGATATGATTCTTCCAAAAGGAAAGGGGCATGTTCTTGTTTTTGGAAGATTCAAACAAAGAAAAATGACTTTCAATAAGTAATTCAAGATTACTTTTGAAATATCTCATAAACAATTCGTTGTTTTGCGAAGATAATAAAGCTAAGATGTTATTATCATTTTTTTGCAAATGTTGAAATAAGTGTAAAAAAACAGAACCAGAACCATCACAAGAGAAAATATGCTTATGATGGTTTTGGACACTGTTTTCGGTATCGAATATATGACAGAATAATTCTTCGCAGAATTCTTTCAGTAAAAAATCTTTAGTTTCAAAATGAGAATAGAAAGTAGCTCTGCCTATATCTGCACGATCTATAATTTCTCCAACAGTTATTTGGTTAAAATCTTTTTTTGAAAGCAATTCAGTAAATGCACTGAAAATGGCTTCTCTTGTTTTTCTTTGACGTCTATCCATAATGTTCTCCGTACATTTTTTAATATTTGTTCAGTAATGAATAAATGGCTGATATCGTATCTTGAAACCCAAATTCATTTTGATAAAGTATTAATGAACAATATGTTCAGTAACGAATATAATGTATCATAAATTAAGATTTTAATCAAATGGAGGAAAGAATGAAAACAGAAAAAAATATTTTCATTGCATTTATTTTGAATTTATCATTTACTATTTTTGAATTTATTGGTGGTATTATAACCGGTAGTGTGGCCATTGCATCTGACGCTATTCATGATTTGGGCGATGCAATGAGTATTGGCATTTCATATTTTTTGGAGAAAAAGAGTAAGAAACAGCCGGATGAAATCTATACTTATGGATATGCGCGATATTCAGTAATTGGAGGTTTTATGACAGTTCTTATTCTTATGATTGGTTCGGTTGTCATGATATACAATGCCGTCCGCAGAATCATTGCACCCATGGAAATTAACTATAACGGGATGATTGGCTTTGCACTTGTAGGTGTCTGTGTGAATTTTTGTGCAGCATTCTTCACGCGTGAGGGAGATTCTTTAAATCAAAGAGCTGTTAATTTACATATGCTGGAAGATGTCTTTGGCTGGCTGGTGGTACTGGTTGGTGCAGTTGTAATGAGGTTTACAGGCTTTGGTTTAATTGATCCTATTATGTCCATTGGTGTTTCGTGTTTTATATTTATCAATGCCCTTATCAATTTGAAAGACATTATTGACCTGTTTCTTGAAAAGGCACCGCAAAATATCAAAGTGGCAGAGATTAAAGAACATGTTGAAGACATTGATGGCATATTAGATGTTCATCACATCCATCTTTGGAGTCTGGATGGTTATAACCATTATGCTACAATGCATATCGTTAGCGATTGTGAACCATCTAAAATCAAAAAAGAAATTCGTGAGGAATTATGTGAACACGGAATAGGTCATGTGACAATAGAAATTGAGACGAGTTCTGAGCATTGCCATGAAGAACAATGCCAGGTGGATGTTCATTCTCATTCGGGTTGTTGTCATCATCATGGACATCATTAACAGAATCTTAGTCATACGAAACATTTCCCCTGCATAGATTGTAAAAAAGCGATTTATGCAGGGGTTTTATTTTGAAGGATTACATCGAAGAACGGGCAATTGAGATTGCGAATTATATCATAGAGAACAATGCGACGGTGAGACAAACAGCAAAGGCATTTGGAATTAGTAAAAGTACAGTACATAAAGACGTCTCTGAACGATTAGAAAAAATTAATCCAACACTTATGGTAGAGGTTCGGAAAGTGTTAGATGTGAACAAATCAGAACGCCATATTCGTGGGGGTATGGCCACAAGAGAAAAATATTTACATATGGAACATAGAAGGAACTGGTGGGGTGCAATGTAACCCGCCGGTTTTTGTGAAAAATACACAAAAAAACACCTGAAAAATCTCTGATTTTAACAAAAATGCAAAAAGGTATTGCAAATTAGATAAAAAAGAGATATAAAAGTAATATAAGGTATTTGGAAACGTTTCCAAATTAAAAAAAGGAGGACGAAAAACATGAAAAAACTATTATCAGTACTTCTCATCAGTGTTATGGCATTATCGTTATTAGCAGGATGCGGTGGCAAAGAAGGAGGAGACAAGGAAGCAAAAGGAAAAGTTTACTACTTGAACTTTAAACCTGAAGCAGATCAGGCTTGGCAAGCTTTAGCAAAAACTTATACAAAAGAAACCGGTGTGGAAGTAAAAGTACATACAGCAGCTTCCGGTGAATATGAATCAACATTATCTTCAGAAATGGGCAAGAGCGGAGCTCCTACATTATTCCAATGTGGTAATGCACAAGCACTGGAAACATGGAAAGATTATCTCTATGATTTATCAGACTCAGAAGTTTATGCTGAAAGATCAACAGATGATTACATCTTAAAGGGTGAAAACGGCGAAGTTTATGCAATTGGATATTGCTACGAATCATTTGGACTTATCACAAACAAAGCGTTACTTAAAAAAGCAGGATACGAAGTATCTGACATTAAAGATTTCGCATCATTAAAGAAAGTTGTTGAAGATATTACAGCTCGCAAAGACGAACTTGGATTTGCAGCATTCTCATCAGCAGGACTTGATGGTTCTTCTTCTTGGAGATTCTCAGGACACCTTGCAAATATGCCATTGTTCTACGAATTCCGTGATGATAAAGTAACATCTCAACCTGCTACAGTAACAGGTAAATATTTAGATAACTACAAAAACCTTTGGGATTTATACATCAACAATGCTACATGTGCACCATCTGAACTTTCTACAAAGACAGGCGATGAATCAGAAGCAGAATTCGGACGTGGTGAAGCAGTATTTTTCCAAAATGGTTCTTGGGAATATGCAAACTTAACAGGCGAAGACAAAGGCTTCAAAATGAATCCGGCAGACCTTACAATGATTCCTCTTTACTGTGGTGTGGAAGGCGAAGAAGAAGCAGGACTTTGCTCTGGTACAGAAAACTGTTGGGCAGTGAACAAAAAAGCATCTGAAGAAGATATCAAAGCTACATTAGACTTCTTAAAATGGGTTGTAACTTCTGAAGAAGGAACAACAATGATGGCAAAAGAATTTGGCGCTGTTCCATTCAAGAAAGCTGCAAAAGCTGAGAACGTATTCTGCGAAGCTGCTAACCAATATACAGCTGCAGGAAAATACAATGTATCTTGGGCATTCAACCATACTCCAAACGTAGATAACTGGAGAGCAGGTGTTGTATCTGCATTATTACAATACTCTAATGGCGGAAGCTGGGATAACGTTAAGACAGCATATGTAGATGGTTGGGCTACTCAATATAAAGCGCAATAATCCATAATGAAATAACGGGGGAGGGCGTAAAAGCCGTCCCCTATTTTAATAGATAGGAAGAAGATTTGATATGAAAAAAAAGAAAAATAAACCATCGGCTTCCGCGATGAACAGCCGGTTGATTTCCAGACCAATTCGCAGATGTTTTCCGATTTTTATGTTACCGACATTTATTGCATTTTGTATCGGTTTTATCTGGCCTTTTGTTCAAGGTTTGTATCTTTCATTTTGCAAATTTACTACCACGCAAAATGCGAGCTTCATTGGAATTGAAAACTATGTAAAGGCATTGCAAGACCCAACATTTAAGCATGCGTTTGGGTATACAACTTTATTTGCAGTAGTATCCATTATTGCTATCAATGTGCTAGCCTTTACAGTTGCTTATTTTTTGACGCAAAATGTCAAAGGTGCAAACGTATTCCGTACCGTATTTTTTATGCCGAACTTAATTGGTGGTATTGTATTAGGATATATTTGGTCTATGATTTTTGATGGAATTCTTTCGAAGTACGATACATATCTTTTGGCAAAAACAGAATATGGATTCTGGGGCTTGGTGATTCTTATGTGCTGGCAACAGGTTGGCTACATGATGATTATCTATATTGCAGGCTTGCAGAGCATTCCGGAAGACATGATGGAAGCTGCTAAGATTGATGGTGCGAACAAATGGCAGACACTATGGAGTATTACAATTCCAAACGTAATGTCATCTGTTACCATTTGTGTGTTCTTAACATTGACAAATTCATTCAAGCTGTTTGACCAGAATATGGCTCTTACAGGAGGTATGCCGGTTGCGTTTGAGGAAGGCGGTGTTATGGTAAATACAACAGAAATGTTGGCACTTAATATTTACCAGACGTTCTACGCGAGTGCGAATAGCCGTGGTGTAGCACAGGCCAAGGCAGTATTATTCTTTATCTTGGTTGCAACGTTAGCTTTATTGCAACTAAGAATGACACGTGAAAAGGAGGTACAGCAATAATGAAAGAAAAAAGAAGTTTCGGAAACAAATTGCTTACTGTTATTTTCGCGATTATTAGTATTGTTTATTTAGTACCTATTTTCGAGGTATTAATTAACTCGTTTAAAGAAAATTCGTATGTAAACACAGATACGTTTGCATTGCCAAATGCGGAATCTTTTGTAGGATTTGGCAACTATATCAAAGGTGTGACCTTCGGAAACTATCCGTTTTTGATGTCTGTATTTTACAGTTTTGTTATTACAGTATTATCCGCAGGTTTAATCTTGCTTTGTACATCCATGGCAGCATGGTACATTGTGCGTGTAAATGATTTGTTTTCAAAAATCATGTACTACATGTGTGTATTCTCTATGATTATTCCGTTCCAAATGGTAATGTTTACATTGTCAAGCACGGCAGACCGTTTGAAATTAAATACACCTTGGACAATTCCGATAGTTTATCTTGGATTTGGTGCGGGTCTTGCAGTATTTATGTTTACCGGATTTATCAAGAGTGTACCGCTGGAAATCGAAGAAGCTGCAGCGATTGACGGCTGTGGAGCACTTACAACTTATTTTCAAGTGGTATTCCCATTGCTGAAATCCATTATGATTTCGGTAGGAGTCCTACAGGTTATGTGGATTTGGAACGACTACTTACTTCCATATCTCTCATTGGATATCACGGAGTATAAGACAATTCCGATTCATGTACAATATTTGAAAGGTAGCTATGGCACCGTTGACCTGGGGGCAACAATGGCTGTAATTATGATTAGCATTATTCCTGTAATTATTGTATACTTGTTCTGTCAAAAGTACATCATTAAAGGCGTGGCAGCTGGTGCAGTAAAAGGATAGGAGACTATACAAATGACAATAAAAGACATTGCAAGAGAATCGGGCTATGCAATAGGGACGGTTTCGAGAGTACTGAATAATCAGCCTGGTGTTTCAGAAGAAGCAAGAAGAAGTGTAATGCAAGTGGTTGAAAAATACCATTTTAAGCTTAACAACAATGCTAAACTTCTGAAACAACAATACAATCATGGGATTGCGATTATTGTAAAGGGTACAAAGAATATGCTTTTTGCAGCCTTGGTTGAGACATTACAGAAGATTATTACGGAAAGTGGATATGCATGTCTGCTTTACTATATTGGGGAAGATGAACACGAGGTGGAGCAGGCACTTCAAGTATGTCGTGACCGACAACCGATGGGGATTCTTTTTTTGGGAAGTAATAAAGAAAATTTCAAGGATAAGTTTGAATTGGTAGATGTGCCATGTGTTATCGTGACCAATTCAGCCTCAGGCTTGGAATTTCCAAATCTTTCCAGCGTCAGTGTGGATGACGTAGAGGCAGGAAGAACAGCAGTTGATTATCTGATTTCGTTGGGACATGAAAAAATTGGAATTCTCGGTGGAGAAATGAAGCATTCCAACCCGGCGAAGGCGAGATATGAAGGCTGTGTACAAGCATTTGAGGAGCATCATATAAAATTTAATCCAAGGATGCAGTTTGCAAGTAGCTACTTTACGATGGAGGGCGGATATAATGCCATGTGTGAATTGCTACAAAAGACCCCGGAGCTTACTGCGGTATTTGCAATGTCAGATGTGACAGCGCTTGGCGCGATTCGTGCGATAAAGGATGCGGGACTTCGTATTCCGGAAGATGTATCTGTGGTTGGTTATGATGGTGTGGAAATCGGAAGATACATTGTGCCGAAATTAACAACCATTCAGCAACCAGGAGGAAAGATTGCAGAGCGTTGTGTGAAAATATTACTACAATGTATTGAAAATAATAGCCCTTCTGTGATAGAGCAAGTTGATTTTTCACTTGTTGCAGGAGAGAGTACTAGAAGAATCAAATAGAAGGGAGCGTGACTCTATTGAGAAAAAACGGTATATTAATGCACCTTTCTTCACTCCCGTCTCCGTATGGGATAGGAACTATGGGAAAAACAGCAAGAGACTTTGTGGATTTTCTGCAAGACAGCGGGCAATCCTATTGGCAGTTGCTTCCAATTTGTCCTACTAGTTATGGCGATTCGCCTTATCAATCGTATTCCACCTTTGCCGGGAACCCATATTTTATTGATTTGGATGAATTACATAATATGGGATTGTTGGAAAAGGAGGATTACATAAACATAGATTGGGAGAATGATCCGGAATGTGTAAATTTTGGTGTATTATATCACAAGCGTTATCCCGTGCTTCATAAAGCAGTAGATATGTTTTTGACTGCTATCCCAGAAGATTTTGCAGAATTCTGCGAAAAAAACAGTTCATGGCTATCTGATTTTGCGCTGTTTATGGCGCTGAAGGATGTGCATGGCGGTGCGCCGTGGAGTGATTGGATACCACCACTTCGAAACCGTGATTCTAAGGCGCTGGCAGTTGCAGAAAAAGCTTACCAAGAAAATGTTATTTTTTGGAAGGTATTGCAGTATCTGTTTTTTAAACAATGGAAAGAACTGAAACTATATGCAAATGAACGAGGCATAAAGATCATAGGAGATCTTCCGATCTATGTTTCCTTAGACAGTGTAGATGTATGGGCGCATCCGGAATTATTCCAATTGGATGATAATAAGGTTCCCAAAGAAGTAGCAGGCTGTCCACCAGATGGATTTTCAGCAGATGGTCAGCTTTGGGGCAATCCACTGTTTGATTGGGATTACATGGAGAAGGATGATTTTGCATGGTGGACGGAACGGATTCATTACCTATGTAAAGTTTACGATATTTTGCGTATCGACCATTTTAGAGGGTTCGACAGTTATTATGCCATTCCTTACGGAGATGATACTGCAAAGAATGGTTATTGGAAGCAAGGGCCTGGAATGAAATTGTTTGATGCGGTAGAACGTGCCATTGGCAGACAGTCTATTATCGCAGAGGACCTAGGACATATGACAGATTCTGTTCGTCAATTACTTAAGGACAGTCGTTTTCCGGGTATGAAAGTCATGGAGTTTGCGTTTGATAAACGTGACGAGAATTGTATTGATTATCTTCCACATAATTATATAAAAAATTGTGTAGCATATACAGGAACACATGATAATGATACGATTTTAGGATGGTTCGAGGAGGCTGACAGTGAAGATACTGCATACGCCAGAGAATATTTATATATTTCCGAAGGCGAGTCCCTGAATTGGAGTATGATGAGTGCCTTGTGGGCGAGCGTTGCAGATACAACGATTGTGCAGGCACAGGATTTGCTTGGATTGGGAAGTGAAGCGCGCATGAACCAGCCTTCAACAGTTGGGAAGAACTGGCAGTGGAGAGCATTAGAGGGAGTGTTCTCGGACGAGTTGGCAGAAAAATTAAGACACAAGATGGAAGTATATCATCGTTTAGGAAAAAAACATTTGTTGTAGTGCCCAAGGAACTTGGAGGAAATCTCTAAGTTCCTTTTATAAAACGATTGCGTCTGACAATTTATCATGTTATACTAAATTATCAAAAAATTTAATTGGTATCAAGGAGGATGCAATATGGACGAAAGATTAATTGACCTTCGCTCGACGAAGAACCCGAAAGCAAGAATTAAAATTATGAAAGGTCATTTTGCCACTAGCAACTCACATATCAATACATATATCGATATGTCGACAGTAAAGGTTCGGCACAACAACTGTAGAGAGACGGCGAAAGTTTTGGCAGATGAGTATGTACATACTACAGCGGTTGACACCATTGTATGTTTGGAAGAGACAGACACCATTGGAACATTTATGGCTGAGCAACTTGCGGATGTCAGCAGACATTCATTGAGCCATGGGAATAACATATCCATCGTTTCGCCTGAGTATCATCAGAACGGACAGATTTTATTCCGCGATAATGTACAACGTATGATTAAGAATAGCCAGGTGCTCATACTTGCACCATCTATTACAACCGGAAAATCTGTAAAACGTGCGATTGAAGCTGTATTATACTACGGCGGAACTGTTTGTGGAATCTGTTCTGTGTTTAGTTCCATTAATAAGATTAACGGATTGGAAGTAAAGACCATCTTCACAAGCAAAGACATTCCGGATTACCGTGCCTATGCACCAAGCGAGTGCCCGATGTGTAAAGAGGGAAAAAAGTTGGATGCAATTGTAAATAGTTACGGATATTCAAAAATATAAAATGCATGAAGATAAGAGCACATCTCGGGATGCGGGATGTGCTTTTTGGTGAAAGGAGTAAGAGATATGAAACAGAAAAGAAGAGGTCTGATTATAATTGTTGCAAGCATTGTGACACTTATAGCCGGAGTATTCTATGTAAACGCAAATGCAAGCACAAAAACGTTGGACGTGATGTTCCTGCACGACACCCATTCACATTTGAATGAATTTGCAACGGTAGAAGATGGCAAGACACAAACACTGGGCGGATTTGCAAAAATTAAGACGCTGATCAATCAGCAAAAGGCTGATAATCCGGATACCCTGTTATTGGATGCCGGGGATTTTTCTATGGGCACCTTGGTACAAGTTGTATACGAGGAGGAGGCTTCGGAGCTTAGAATGCTGGGCGAGCTTGGTATCGATGTGACTACCCTTGGAAATCATGAGTTTGATTACAAAGCCAAAGGTTTAGCGAATATGCTAAATACTGCAGTTTCCAGTGGAGAAGAACTTCCGTCATTAGTAGTTTGCAATGTGGATTGGGATGCAATGGAGGAAAAAGGTCTTACTGAGGACCAAAAGCTTCTGGAAGCAGCTTTTGAAAACTACGACATCGAGGAATATATTGTAGTGGAAAAAGGCGACGTAAAGATCGCAATTACAGGTGTATTCGGAGAAGATTGTTTGGACTGTGTACCAAATTGTCCGCTGCTATTTGAAAATCCGGTAGAAGCGGTAAAAGAAACGGTTAAAGAGATAAAGGAAGAGGAAAATGTAGATATGATTGTCTGCGTTTCCCACGGCGGTACTTGGGAAGAGGATGACAAATCCGAGGATGAGATTTTGGCAAAAAGTGTGCCGGAATTGGACTTAATTGTCAGCGGACATACACATACCAAAATGGATGAACCAGTTGTACACGGTGATACTTATATTGTATCAGCGGCAGAGTACGGTAAATATCTTGGAAATCTTTCCATGTCCCAGAAATCAAGTGGCAGATGGGGTATGGACTCCTATGAATTAATTACAGTAGATTCTTCCATTGAACCGGATAAAGCTACTCAGGATAAAGTAGATGGATTTATGAATATGGTAGACAGCAAATACCTTGAGAAGTTTGGCTATACGAGAAATCAAATTCTTTGTACCAATGAAATCGATTTTGCTACCAGCAGTGATACATCAGCTTTACATACAGAATTGAATCTGGGAAGTATTATGGCAGATGCCTATACTTATGCAGTTGCGAAGATGTCGGATGATGACCCGCATCCTGTAGATGTGGCGGTTGTTCCGGCGGGGGTAATTCGTGACTCCTACGCAAAGGGAAATATTACTCCGGAAAATGTGTTCCATTCTTTCTCTTTGGGAATTGGCGAAGATGGAATTCCGGGATATCCGTTGATTAGCATTTATTTAACAGGTGCGGAATTAAAGATAGCGGCAGAAATTGATGCCAGCATCTCAGATTTAATGACCACAGCAAGACTTTATACAGATGGTTTGTATTGGAACTATAATCCAAACCGTATGATTTTAAACAAGGTGACAGATGTTTATCTTTGCGACAACCAAGGAAAACGTGTGGAACTTGAGGACGAACGATTATATCGTGTGGTAACGGATTTCTATACTTCGCAGATGCTTGGCGGAGTTACTGATTTGTCATATGGTCTACTTTCAATTGTGCCGAAATTTGCAGACGGAACACCGGTTGTGCGTTACGAAGATGCGGTGATTATGACAACGGAAGGTACGGAACTAAAAGCATGGGCAGCCATTGCAGAGTATATGAATTCCTTTGAGGATACCGATGGAGATGGTATTGGTAATGTACCGGAGAAATATGCAAAAGCGGAAGGCAGAAAAGTGGTAGAGGACAGCAAGAAAATCGGAGATTTATTGAAGAACCCAAACAAATTCTTCTTTATGATTATCGGTCTGGTTCTTGTGGTTCTTGCGGTCTTGACAGGAATTGTTATTCTGATTGTGAAACTAACACGTAAAATAGTCCAAACACGGAAAGCAAAAAAGGAGAAATGTAAAGAATGCGATTAAAAGATGCGTTGGCTAATATACATAAGGAGCATGCAGACGATGATTTGATTCAGCTGACTACCACATGGGGCGAGAAGCTGGATAAGAAAAATGTTCTGCAAGAATATCCACGTCCGCAAATGCAGAGAAAACATTTTCAAATGCTACATGGAGAATGGGACTATGCCATTGTGCCTCAAAGTGATGCGTGTAGTTTTGAGAGTCAAGGAAAAATTTTAGTTCCATTTTCGCCGGAAGCATATTTGTCCGGTGTGGGGCGGCAACTGCAGCCAAATGAATATCTTTGGTATCAGAGAGTGTTGGTGTTTTCGAAAGAAGAATGCCAAAGAAAAGAAAATAAAGAACGCTGCATCCTGCATTTTGATGCAATAGACCAGCAGGCGGTTGTCTATGTAAATGGTGTGGAAGTGGCAAAACATTATGGTGGATATTTACCTTTTGAAGTGGATATTACGGAGTATGTATCAGGTGTTTCATGTACACTGCAAGTCCGGGTTCAGGATGATACTGATACTTCTTATCACACACGCGGGAAACAGACGTTGAAGCGTGGAGGTATGTTCTACACAGCACAAAGCGGAATATGGCAGAGTGTTTGGTACGAATGGGTACCTGAGAAATATATTAAAAGTTTTAAAATTACTCCAGATTATGATAACGCGTGTGTGAAAATTGAACTAGACTCGAAGGTGAAATTTGACACAGTACAGATTGACTTGGAGGATAAAGATGCTCAGTATGAGACCATGGTTGTTTCGGCAGATGGTAGGCAAGAGCTTGTTGTTAAATTTACGAATGACAAATTCAAGTCTTGGAGTCCGGAGGAGCCTTATCTGTATGATTTTACCTTGAAAGCAGATAATGATGAAATTTGCAGTTATTTTGCTATGCGTTCCTTTACAATCGAGAAGGATGAAAAAGGAATTCCTAGATTTTGCTTAAATCACAGGCCATATTTTTTGAACGGATTATTGGACCAGGGGTATTGGCCGGACGGACTTATGACTGCCCCTTGTGACGAGGCATTTATCTATGATATTGAATTGGCAAAGAAGACTGGATTTAATATGATTCGAAAACATATTAAGATTGAGCCACTTCGCTGGTATTATCACTGTGACCGACTTGGCATGATTGTATGGCAGGATATGGTAAACGGCGGAACCACTTACAATATGATGTGGGCCTGCTACATGCCGACAGGGATTCCTGTTTTGGGAAGAGTGATCAAAGATAATCTATATTCAATATTTGCGAGAAAATCAGAAGAAGGGCGAAGATTGTGGGAAGAAGAATGCAAGGAAACCATAGAGCATTTATACAACGTGCCTTCTATCTCTACCTGGGTTCCGTTTAATGAGGCATGGGGCCAGTTCGATGCAGCACGTGTTGCGGAAGATGTAAAATCACAGGATGCAACAAGGACAGTTGACCACGCAAGTGGCTGGTTTGACCAGAAAGCGGGAGACTTCAACAGTGTGCATAATTATTTCCGCAAATTAAAAGTCGAAAAAGATGAAAAACGAGCATTTGTAATCTCCGAATATGGTGGATATGCTTGCCACATCGCAGGGCATTCCAGCGTGGAACGCATTTTCGGATATAAGAAATTTGATACCCTTGAGGATGTTTCAAAGGCATATCATGAGTTGTACGAAGGACAGGTGTTGCCATTGATAGAAAAAGGGCTTAGCGGTGTGGTCTACACCCAACTTTCAGATATTGAAGAAGAAGTTAATGGACTTGTAACCTATGACCGCAAGGTGGTGAAAATAAAATAACCACATACGTTGCGAATGTGGTTTAGAATAGTATTGATTTCACGATGATTGTTCGTATATGAAATAATTGCAAAAAATCTAACTCGTATTGAGTGTTTTGGGGTTAGGAAAATACAAATTATTTTGTATACGAACAAAATTTCGTAAAAATCAAGAATTTTGGCTTGTTTTGGGTTAGTTTTGGGAATATTTTTTAAAATACGAACAATAACCATGTCGAAACATAATTGACGGCTTACGATAAAGATGTAATGAGCTGTCTCAAAGTTTTTTCAACCGATTCCGTAATATTAGTCGCGTGTTTCTGCACATCTGGTTTGGCATGCGCCATAGCATAACTTGTCCCCGCATACTCTAACATTTCAATATCATTTTGCTGATCACCGAAACAAATGGCTTCCTCAGGTGTCAGGTTTAATTGTTCTAACATAAATTTCAATGAAGTTCCTTTGTTGGAATCAAAAGGAACAAAGTCTATCCACATATTCCCTGCATTTACAATCTTAAATTTATCACCGAAAAGTTCTGTAAAATGTCTATAAGATGCCTCGTTATTGACGGTATCTAAGAAAGCAATTTTGACAATAGGCTCATCAATATCTATCAGAGAATCTATTTGTGTAATGTGATATTTCAAATGGGTTGTCATATGCTTGTAAAAATCTTCGTCCCCGCTTTTAATGTATTGGGTACTTGGAGTGGAGATTGCCGCTTTGCATTCTGGTCTTTTGTCTAATTCCTCAATAATCTGCATGGCGTCGTCTCTGTCAAATTCAGAAATTACATATCGTTTTCCATAAAGCTGACAGATGGCTCCGTTTTCAGAAATGTAGGAAATGTCTTTTGCGACAGGGGCAAATAAAAGTTCCTGGCTTTCTAATTGGCGACCGCTTGCAACTACAAAGTGGATATCGTGTTTTTTTAGTTCTGAAATAATATCATATATTTCCGGATTCAGTACCTTGTTGCCTTCAGGGAGCAAGGTTCCGTCAATGTCACTTGCAACTAATTTAATCATGTTTTGGGTTCTCCTAGTAGTTTGATTCAGTCAGAGCATAGCATAATTTCAAGAAGGGTGCAAGGAGGAAAAATGCGTAATATTTCACAAACAGGCATGTGCGGCATATACTAAAACAGAACCAGAAAAAAGGAGCAATATCATGCCATATTCAGTAATGTTAGATGCAGGACACGGTGGCGCAAATCCGGGTGCAGTTTATGAGGGCAGACAAGAAAAGGACGATGCGCTGGCACTTGTACTTGCGATTGGACCAATTTTGGAGGCTAACGGAATTCAAACACTCTACACAAGAACCACAGATGTATATCAGACACCATTTGAAAAAGCACAGCTTGCAAATGAAGCAGCAGTTGACTTTTTTGTATCTATTCACAGAAACTCCTTCCCAGAGGACAATGTTGTCTCTGGCGTGGAAAGCTTGGTATATGATTTGTCCGGCGTAAAATATGAGATGGCGCAAAACATCAACGAGCAACTAGAAACAATTGGGTTTGTAGATTTAGGTGTCAAAGCAAGACCAAACCTAATTGTCCTTCGCCGTACCAGAATGCCGTCGGTTTTGGTTGAAGTGGGATTTATCAACTCAGACACAGATAATCAACTATTTGATGCCAATTTTGATGCTATTGCAAGAGCCATTGCCGATGGAATTATAGAAACGCTCGCGGTGCTACCGGGGGGACCGGACACTCTTGAGACACGTTATTCTGTACAGACAGGGGCTTTCCGTAACCAAATGTATGCAAGAAATTTGCAGGAAGAATTAATGGAAATGGATTTCCCAGCAAGAATAGAACGCGGTGATGGTTATTACAGGGTTCGTGTAGGGGATTACAGAACCATTGATGAGGCAAGCAGAATGGAACAAAGATTAAAAAGGGCTGGATATCAGACCGTAATAGTGTCATAATAGAGGTACAAGTTAAAAATTTGGAGGACACTATGGAAGCAAGAGCAGAATTCTTAAAGAAACTAAACGGATTGATTGCTGTAGCTAAAGGGCAAGGCGATCAGATTACAATAGAAGAAGTAAAATCATATTTTGCAGATACAGGTTTGAATGAGGAACAATTGGAATTGGTCTTTGACTACCTTTTAGCTCAAAAGGTAGTCGTAAAAGGCTATATTAAGATGACAGAAGCGGCAGAGGAGAAAATTACATATACGGAGGAAGAGGAAGCCTACTTAAAAGAATATCAGAATGATTTGAAGGCATTTAAAGAAGAAAAGCAAGGCGAAAGGGACATGCTTTTTCAGAAACTTCTTGCCGGCGATGGAGCAGTAAAGAATCGTCTGACCGAAATCTATTTACAAGAAGTGGTGGAGATTGCAAAAGCGATGCATCATCCGGAAATCTTTTTGGGGGATTTGATTCAAGAAGGAAATGTGGGACTTATTCTAGGGTTGGACATGCTTACAGATGTGGCTACAGCACACGAAACAATTGTCAATCAAGTGAAGCAGTGTATACAAATGTTGATTGAAGAACATGCAGAAGTTAAAAGCAGAGATAATAAAATGGTTGAAAAAGTCACCATGTTGGATGAAAGTATCAAGGCGTTGACGGAAGAACTTGGACGAAAAGTAACTATCGACGAGTTGGCTGTTTATATGGGGATGACAGAAGAAGAAATTGACGATATCCTGCGTTTGATGGGTGAAGAGTCAGAGGATGAGGAGGATGCCGAATGATTATCTATTATTCCGGAACCGGAAACAGCAGATATTGTGCAGAATATCTCGGCTCTATCATGGACGACGAAGTAGTGGATGCGTTCAAATATATGAGAAGTGGCATTGCGCCGAATTTTTTCTCGGACGAGCCATGGGTGTTTGTCTCCCCAACTTATTGTTGGAGACTGCCACATGTCTTTGAAGAGTTTATTAGGACGGCAACCTTGAGAGGTGAAAGGGATGCGTACTTTTTCCTTACTTGCGGCAGCGATATTGGAAATGCAGGCGAGTATCTGGAGGAATTATGTAAAGAAAAGAATTTTCGCTTTAAAGGCGTTATGCCTGTTGTGATGCCGGAGAACTACATAGCTATGTTTGATGTACCGGAAAACAAGGTTGCGGAGAAAATTGTCCGCATTGCACAGAGGACGTTGAAAAAGGGTGCGAACACAATTTATAATATCAGGGCATTTGAACCAATAAAAGTTAACTTGTTGGATAAAATCAAGTCAGGACCGGTGAATCCGATCTTTTATAAGCTTTTTGTAAAAGCAAAACCTTTCTATGCGACAGATGCTTGTATTGGCTGCAGGAAATGTGAGAAATCTTGTGTAATGAATAATATTACCATAAAAGATGGAAAGCCGGTTTGGGGTGACAAATGTACCCACTGTATGGCATGCATCTGCGGTTGCCCGACGGAAGCCATTGAGTATGGAAGGAAAAGTAAGGGGAAACCAAGATATCAGTGTAAAGAATTTAAGGTGGAGTGAGTGAATGATGGAAAATAAAACAGAGAAAAAAGGCTTAAATATTAGTGTGAAATCGTTTATTACTGCCATCGTAGTTCTATTCGTTTTAATGATATTGACCTATGTATTGACATTTATTGTGTCGGGAGGTGGAATTCCGTTTTGGAAATGGGTGCTATCACCGGTGCTGGTGCTAGGCGGAGAAGATAATGTATCGCTTATAGCAGTAATTGCATTCTTGCTGGTAATTGGCGGTGTATTTAACTGTCTGGAAAAATGCGGACTGATGAAATACATGCTGGATAAGATTACATACCGATATGGAAAAGAAAAGTACAAGCTGCTAGCTTTGGTTACACTCTTTTTCATGGCCATGGGAGCATTTATCGGTTCCTTTGAAGAATGTGTACCGCTAGTTCCAATTGTAGTTGCATTAGCAATCCGTTTGGGATGGGATGCACTGGTTGGACTTGGCATGAGTCTGCTTGCAATCGGCTGTGGATTTGCTTCCGGTATCTGCAACCCATTTACTGTTGGTGTTGCACAAGAGCTTTCCGGACTTCCGATGTTCTCGGGTATGTGGTTCCGGGCAGTTGCATTTATCCTTATCTACGCACTTTTATTTGGATTCTTGTTCCGATATGCAAAGCGGATTGAGAAACCAATGGATGCGAAAGTCGTTGAAGAGGAATTTGTAGATAACAAGCAAATGAACAAGGGGCTGGTGTGCTTCGCATCATTGATGTGTGTGGGAATTGCAGTGGTTCTCAGTTCAGTTGTTGTTACAGCACTTCAAGACTATACCATGATTATCGTTGCATTGACCTTCTTGTTTGCAGGGATGATTGCAAGTGCAATTTCGAAATGTGGAGATCATTTGGGAAGTATGTTCTGGCATGGGTTGACAAGCGTGCTTCCGGCAGTACTTATGATTCTGATGGCGAACTCCATCAAATATACGATGGTAGAAGGAAATGTGCTTGATACCATTTTAGGAGGCGCAATCAATATTTCAGAAACCTTGCCAAGATGGTCAGTTATCTTATTTATTTATCTCATCGCATTGGTGATGAATTTCTTTATTTCCTCCGGCTCAGCAAAGGCATTCTTGTTGATGCCGCTGATTGTACCGGTTGCAGAAGTGTTTGGTATTTCAGCGCAACTTTGCGTAGTTGCATATGCATTTGGGGATGGATTTTCAAATGTGTTTTACCCAACTAATCCGGTACTGCTCATCAGTTTGGGACTTGCAGATGTGAGCTATGGGAAATGGGCGAAATGGAGTTGGAAGTTCCAAGCACTCAATCTTTTGCTTACCGGGGGATTGTTATTGTTGGGACTTATCATAGGATATTAATGAGGGATAAATCCTCCTATAACAGATTATACTATTTGTTATAGGAGGATTTTGTTATGCGAATTTTATTTTACGATACAAAAAATTATGATAAGGTGTCATTTGAACAACAACTTTCCAATTTTCCGGGAATTGAGATTGAATATGTCAAAGGGGACCTTGCACCGAAGTCAGCCGTGATGGCAAATGGATACGATGCCGTATGTGCCTTTGTAAGTTCAGATGTGGGTGAGGAGACATTAAAGGTTCTTCATGAAAATGGAGTGCGTCTCGTTCTCATGCGATGTGCCGGCTTTAATAATGTGGATTTAGATGCAGCGAAGCGTTTTGGTATCAAAGTCTTTCGTGTGCCGGGGTATTCACCGGAGGCCGTTGCAGAGCATGCGATGATGCTTGCCCTTGCAGCCAATCGCCACGTACACAAGTCCTATGTGAAAGTGCGGGAAAATGACTTTAGCCTTGGTGGTTTAATGGGTATTAATTTCTATCAGAAGGTCGCAGGTATTGTGGGGACAGGAAAAATCGGCGCCGCAATGGCTCGCATCTGTCACGGATTCGGAATGAAGGTATTAGCATATGATGTTTACAGAAATCCGTCTCTTGATTTTGCGGAGTATGTGTCTCTTGATGAGTTGCTGGCAAAGAGCGATTTGATTTCCTTGCACTGTCCGTTGACGGAAGAAACCTATCACTTAATCAACCGAGATACCATTCAAAAAATGAAGGATGGAGTGATTCTAGTAAATACCTCCCGTGGAGGGCTTGTAAAGACGGATCATCTAATAGAAGGAATTCGTGCGCACAAATTTTTTGCGGTAGGATTGGATGTCTATGAGGAAGAAGTAGCAAATGTATTTGAGGACCGTTCCGATGAGATTTTGGAGCACTCCACAACGGCACGTTTGCTTTCCTTCCCGAATGTAATCATTACCTCTCATCAAGGATTTTTCACAGAGGAGGCATTGAGTGCAATCAGTGAGACTACTCTCGCCAATGCACTGGTTTGGGAGAAAGGGGAAGCTTCAGTAAATGAGGTGTAGAAGCGTGCTTTATTCTTGTAAAACTGGCGATAAAGGGGTATAATTATTTAATTACAGTATAGTAAAGGAAGTATCCAATGAGCAAGGGAAGAGAGCACTTAAAACTGGTTTCGGAAAAATTGAATAAGAAGATACATCAGATGAGTGCTACGATTCTTGAGGTTCAGAAGGATATCGAGAGCATGAATGACTACTACTGGGAAAACTATACCGAGATGGACCAGTATGGCTACGAGGATTTTGATAACCAGCGG
This sequence comes from Tyzzerella sp., assembly GCA_017410145.1. Lineage (GTDB taxonomy): Bacteria > Bacillota > Clostridia > Lachnospirales > Lachnospiraceae > Faecalimonas. The sequence goes on along the minus strand of JAFQRJ010000003.1, from coordinate 22,281 downwards.
GCACTCTTAAATCAGGTCAATGCAAATACTGAGAATCGAAAGATGCTGGAGCGACTTAGGAAGATGGCGGGTTCCCCATTCTTCGGGAGTGTAGAGTTTCAATATGATGGGGAAGATGTGGCTGATGAATTTTATATTGGAATTGCTAATTTTGCAGAACGTACCGGTGGTCTTCCACTTATTTATGACTGGCGTGCGCCAGTGAGTGGTCTTTTTTATGACTACGACAAAGGTAAGGCTCTTTATGAGGCGCCGGGAGGCATGATGGAGGGAGAGATTCTCTCCAAATGGCAGTATAAGATTCGTAATAACAAGATGATTTACGAGTTTGAAAGCGATGTCAAAATAGATGACGATATCTTAAAGCAAGAACTTGGAAATAATGGAGATGCGCAGCTTAAAAACATTGTAAGCACCATTCAGAAGGAGCAGAATGCCATTATCCGTAATACAAAGGATAAGGTGCTTGCAATCCAAGGGGCGGCTGGAAGTGGAAAGACTTCCGTGGCACTGCATCGAATCGCCTATCTTCTGTATCACGACAGGGAACGACTGAAATCCTCCAATGTTTTAATCCTTTCCCCAAACAGTGTGTTCTCGGATTACATTTCTCATGTGCTTCCGGAACTGGGCGAGGAACACATTCGGGAAATGAGTTTTGATTTGTTTGCATATCGAGAACTGAAGGATGTTGTGGCGGATTGTGAAGACCGTTATCATCATATTGAGAATCGTATGCAACACACCGATGCAGAGGCAGAGGAGAGGTATCATTGGAAGCAGTCTGAGGATTTTGTGGGTGCAGTGGAAGCGTTTCTTGTGTTTTTGGAAGATGATTTAATGAATTTTAAACGCTTTGAGTATCGAGGGTTTGTAAAGACAGCGGAAGAACTGGTACAATTATTCTATTTTAAATTTACAGAAAACCCATTATTATCGCGTATGGAAGCGGTGATGGAATATGTTTTGGACGAATATGAGACATTGACGCGAAGAAGCATTGAGGAGGAAGAAAAACTCCTTATTCGAGACTGGTTCATGGGCATGTATGAAACCATGGATATTTATAAAATATACAATAGGATTTTAGATGCAAATGGATTTCCCACACTTCCGGATGTACCGGTGGAAAACAGAGTGCTTGCCTATGAGGATGTGTATCCGATTTTATATCTGAAGCAACGTTTGTGTGCTATGAAAAAGGATAAGAATATTCGCCATTTAGTCATTGATGAAATGCAGGATTATTCTTATTTGCAATATGTGATTTTGCGGAACATGTTTTCTTGCAACATGACCATTCTGGGAGACAAGGCCCAGACAGTAGATGATAAGCCACAGGATGTGTTTTTATTTCTGTCTAAGGTATTCGGAAAACAGATTCGCAAGATTGAGATGAAACGAAGTTATCGGAACACCATAGAGATTGCGGAGTATGCATCGAAAATCACAGGCTTACAAGACATTGAATATCTGGAACGTCATGGGAAACCTGTAGAAGAGTTTGTAATTGCTACGGAACAAGAAGCTCTTCGGGATGTGCTGAGTAAAGTGTCTGTGGGAACAGATAAGTATGAAACGGCGGCAATCCTCACGATGACAGAGGCGCAAGCGAAAGCTGCATACAAATTTTTGAAGCAACACCGAGAGGATGTGTTCTATATTGATAGGGACAGTTCCGAGTTTTGCAAAGGGATTACGGTTACAACCTATTACCTTGCAAAAGGATTGGAGTTTGACCAAGTATTTGTTCTTGGTGGCGATAAGCAGACCCCATTTTATTTACAATTTAAATATATCAGTGCTACAAGAGCACTGCATGAATTATATGTATATGATATTAGGGGACTAAGTGTTATGGTTGATATATAATTTGAAAAGTGATACGATGTAAAAAATGTCCATGAGAGGGAGACAAGATGAAAAAACAGGAAACATCATTAGGAATTATGCTTGACTGTTCGCGTAATGCAGTCATGAAACCGGAAAAGGTAAAAGAATTTGCGAAACTCATAGCAGGAATGGGCTATAACATGCTTCAACTTTACACGGAGGATACGTATGAGATAAAAGATGAGCCTTTCTTTGGATATATGAGAGGACGCTATAGCCAAGAAGAGCTCAAGGATATCGATGCATACTGCCAAAGTATTGGAGTGGAATTGGTTCCATGTATTCAAGTTTTGGCGCATCTGAATCAGATTACACAATGGGAACCGTATTTTGGTATGTTTGACTGCAATGATATCTTGATGGTTGGGGAAGATAAGGTCTATCAATTGATTGATAAGATGTTTGAAGCCTTGGAATCTTGTTTTACATCAAGACGTGTCAATGTGGGAATGGATGAAGCGTTTTTGCTTGGACGTGGAAAATATCAAGATAAACATGGATATCGTGACAGAGTTGCTATTTTAACAGAGCATTTGGCAAAGGTAAAAGAGATTGCGGATAAGCATGGTTTTTCCATTATGATGTGGAGTGATATGTTTATACGAATCAATAATAACGGAGAGTATTATGGCGAGAATCTTAGAATTCCACAGGAAACAATTGATAGTGTTCCGGATGGTGTGGAATTAATTTACTGGGATTATTACAGCAAGGATAAGGAGCATTACGCCCATATGTTGAAGGCCCATAGCGATTTCAAAAATCCAATTGCATTTGCGGGAGGTATCTGGACTTGGACAGGTTTTGCACCGAATTTGAAATATTCCTTGGATGCTACAGAGGCGGCCATGAGGAGTGTAAGGGAGTATTCCGTACGAGATGTATTCTTTACACTTTGGGGAGATGATGGTAAGGATTGCTCTTATTTTGCAACGTTACCAGTGCTTTATGCGGCAGCTAAGATGGCAAATGGAGAGTTCGATAGGGAAAAGATCAAAGCGGAATTTGAAGCAACATATGGATATGGATTTGACGAGTTTATGGATTTGGAACTTCCGAATATTACAGAGGAAGAAGAAAGCCATGTTCATAGTCCGGCAAAGTATTTACTTTTTAACGATCCATTTTTGGGAATCTTTGATTCCACGGTACATAAGGATTTGCCACAAAGATATGCAGATGCGGCCAAACAGCTAGCTAAAAGCATTAATGGAAGAGCATATGATTATCTTTTTGATGTACAGCAGAAATTGTTATGCGTGCTTGCAGACAAGTGTGATTTGGGAATTCGTTTGCGTCAGGCATATCAAACGAATGATAGAGAGAGTTTGAAGAAAATGGCAGAACTGGATTTCCCGAAAGTTAAAAAGGACATCGAATTATTTACAGATGCCTTTCACTCATTGTGGTTGAAAGAAAACAAAGCATTTGGTTTAGAAGTGCAAGAAATTCGTTTGGGCGGATTGCAATATCGAATGGAAATGTGCAGAAAACGTCTTTGCTCATATTTAAACAATGAGATTGATAAAATTGATGAATTGGAAGAGAATAATTTAGCAAAATACAGTGGGTTTGAAGGGAAAGGAATCTGTTATAATCAATACAAAACGATTGTAACGACTTCTGTATTTTAAAAAGTGGCGATGAGGTAAGCACCTCGTCGCCATTTGTTGTAGAGCCATTAATTTAATGTGTCTTAATATTAATTTCTTGTGTTTTAAATTTTGACTGCAGAATCGTTTGTTCTGAATAAAGCCCTGTGTAACCGGAGAGCATATAACTGATTGCTACACCGATTAGCAGATATTTCATACAATCAAATCCAAACATTTCAAATCCGATTACCAGGGAAGTAATAGGGCTGTTTGTTACACCGCAGAATACGGCAACCATGCCGACTGCAGCACAAAGAGAAGGTGACAAACCAACCAAGTTACCAAACAGACAACCAAAAGTTGCCCCAATACAGAAGGAAGGAACGATTTCCCCTCCTTTAAATCCAATTCCTAAAGTAATTGCTGTAAAAATAATTTTCCATATAAAAGCGGTCTTTGGAGCTTCGCCGAGGAAGGCTTCTTCAATCAGATTTACACCGGCTCCGCTGTAAGCTGAGGTTTGCAAGATAATAGTCAGCAAAATGATTACCAGTGAACCTACAGCAATGCGAATGTATGGGTTTGGCAAATATTTTTTAAACAAGTGTCCCGAAGTATGTAAAGCCTGGCAGAACAGGATGCTTATCAGTGCACAAAGAATACCTAACAAGGCAATCCACAGGGCCGGTACTGCGGCGAAAGCAATTGGCTCTGTAATTGTAAAAGCTTCTGCGTGACATCCCATGGCTGTTGCAAAAGCGGATGCAATCAGGGAAGCACACATGCAAGGAACAAAAGCAGCATATTGCATACCGCCGATGGTAGCCACTTCCATTGCAAAGATAACAGCCGCAAGCGGGGTGCCGAAGATTGCGGAAAAAGCAGCACTCATACCACACATCACAATAAGGCGTGTATCGTCTTCGTCCAAACGGAACCAACGTCCCAACTGATTTCCAATACTTCCGCCCAGTTGCAGGGCAGCACCTTCTCGACCTGCAGAACCACCGAACAAATGGGTTGTAATTGTGGCAATAAAAATCAGTGGTGCCATGCGAAATGGGATTTGTGATTCTGCATGTAATGTGGAGATGACCATATTCGTGCCTTTATCATTTTCATAATTACTTATTTTATATAGAAGGACAAGGGCAAGACCGGCGAGTGGCAGACCGAGAATTATTTCCGGATGTCCGCCGCGAAATGCGTTTGCGAGTCCCAAGCCTTTGACAAATAGAATACCAACACCTCCAACTACAAGTCCGGTAATCACTGCCAAAATCATCCACCGCAAGAAATCAACGGCGTGTTCTCGTGCGGCATTTAGGTTATCCTTTAGTATATTCATATGTATTCCTCTTTTCGGTTGAAAAATTTTATTTGTATTAGCCGGATATTATTATATTGAAATTACCGGAAAATGGCAAGCGTGGTTTTTCTTTTCATTATGAGTCTTGCCAGTGGGTGCCTATATGGGATAAACTAAAGGAAAGAGAAAAGAAAGAGCGTGAAAACAATGAAAAAAAATTTACATATATTTTCCATATTGGCGATAGTTGCTTTTTGTTTGTCAGCATGTGCAAAACAAGTAGAGGTAGATAACCAAATCGGAAACCAGATTATGAGCCACATGGGCGAGATGGTTCGGCAAGAAACTGAAAAAGCAGAGGACCAGGTTGCACAAGAAAAGGCCGATGCGGAGAAGAAGGCCAAAGAGGAGGCGGAGGCACAGGCAAAGAAAGAACAAGAGTCAACAGTGGCACAGATGCCAAAAGTGGAGGCAATTCCGGGACAACACCGTGACCCCAATAGCGCTGTGGTTGTGATAGACCCGGGGCACCAGCTTCGTGGAGACAGTGCGAAAGAGCCAAATGGACCAGGTTCCTCAACTATGAAGGCGCGAGTAACTAGTGGAGCAACCGGTGTGGCAACCAAGGTTGCGGAATATGTTATGAATCTGAACGTGAGTTTGAAACTGAAGACAGAATTAGAAAATCGTGGATATACGGTTTACATGACACGTTATACCCATGATGTGAATATTAGTAATAAGGAAAGAGCAGAGTATGCAACCAGTGTGGAAGCTGATATTGCTGTCCGCATTCACGGAAACGGTTCCTCCAATTCCAGTGTGCGCGGTGCGGAAACATACGCCCCATCGGCAAAGAATCCTTATGTGAGTCATTTGTCAAAAGCAAGTATCAGCCTGAGCAGGTGCATCATAGATGCCTATTGCCAAGCTACCGGTTTTAAAAATCGCGGTGTATTTACCAGTGATACTATGACAGGAATTAATTGGAGTACAGTGCCGGTGACAATTATTGAACTTGGGTATATGAGCAATGCACAGGAAGATCGCAAAATGCAGGATGAAACAATTCAGAATAACATGGTACAGGGGATTGCCAATGGGATTGATAAGTATTTTGGATTTTAGAATTTGAAAAATTTGGAAAAAAATGCTTGACACCGAATAAATTCGGTGTTAATCTCTAGTTTGGAGTTAGTCTTAACTAATTAAAGTTTCAGATATTCAACCAGATATATCCCTGACATATGGTGTTAGGGATATATAAAAACCCAAAGGTTAGCCAAAACTAACCGCAGACTAAATAGGGAGGAGAATGAGAGATGAAGACTCTGAAAGATGTAAAAGTAAATGAAACTGCAACTGTTGTGAAGTTGCATGGTGATGGGCCGGTAAGACGACGTATCATGGATATGGGAATTACCAAGGGCGTAGAGATTTATGTGCGTAAGGTTGCACCGTTGGGGGATCCAATGGAATTAAATTTACGTGGCTATGAACTGACATTGCGTAAAGCAGATGCAAGTATGGTTGAGGTGGAATAATATGAAGATTAAAATTGCGTTAGCAGGAAATCCTAACAGTGGTAAAACAACACTATTTAATGCGCTGACTGGTATGAATCAATATGTTGGTAACTGGCCGGGAGTCACGGTTGAGAAGAAGGAGGGTTCTTTGAAAGGATATTCAGATGTCACAATCCAGGACCTACCAGGTATTTATTCTTTGTCACCATATTCGCCGGAAGAGGTGGTTACTCGTACATATTTGGTAAATGAACATCCGGATGCCATCTTGAATATTGTGGATGGAACCAATATTGAACGTAACTTATATTTGACCACCCAGTTGATTGAGTTGGGGTATCCGGTGGTTGTTGCAGTCAATATGATTGATTTGGTTCGTAAGAACGGAGATGTTATTGATTTAGAAAAACTTAGTAAAGCACTGGGATGCGTTTGTATGGAAATCAGTGCGTTAAAGGGCGAGGGCGGAATGGAAGTGGCCGAGAAGGCCGTGGAGCTTGCAAAGAACCACGTGCATGGCCCAAGACCACATGTGTTTAATGGGAGTGTGGAGCATGCTTTGGCACATATTGAAGAAGAAATTGATGAGACAGTTGATGCGACCTATCTTCGTTGGTATGCAATTAAATTATTTGAGCGTGATGAAGTAGTTCAAAAAGAGTTGAATATGGGTAAAGATGTTTTGGAACATTTAGAGAAGCATATTGTTGACTGTGAAACAGAAATGGATGATGACGCAGAGTCTATTATCGCAGACCAACGTTATACCTATATTGGAAACGTGATTGCAAAAGCAGTAAAGAAGAAAGCAGCAAAACATTCGCTGAGTCTTTCTGATAAAGTGGACAGAATTGTTACGAATCGTGTTCTGGCACTGCCGATTTTTGCCGGAATCATGTTCTTAATGTATGCCATTGCAATGGGAAGTTTTCCATTTTCAATCGGTACAATGGGTACAGATTGGGCAAATGATGTGTTGTTTGGAGAATGGGTGCCGAACCTATTTGATAAAATCTTATCTGCACTTGGCGTAAGCGGATGGGTATATGGTTTGGTTATGGACGGTATCGTGGCCGGTGTTGGTGCGGTACTTGGTTTTGTTCCGCAGATTTTAGTACTTTCATTGTTGCTCTCTATCTTAGAAGATATCGGATATATGTCGCGTGTTGCATTTATTATGGACCGTGTACTTCGCAAATTCGGTTTGTCCGGTAAATCTATCATACCAATGCTTGTTGCTACAGGCTGTGGAGTACCTGGAATCTTGGCGAGCCGTACCATTGAACAGGAAAACGACCGTAAGATTACAGTTATGACAACTGGATTTATCCCATGTGGTGCGAAGATGCCAATTATTGGTTTGTTTGCAGGTGCTGTGTTTGGAAATTCACCATTGGTTGCTACTTCTGCATTTTTCATTGGTGTGTTGGCGGTTGTATTATCCGGTGTTATCTTGAAAAAATTCAAAGCATTTGCAGGAAAACCGGCTCCATTTGTAATGGAACTCCCGACATACCACTTGCCTTCTGCGCGTAATGTGTTCCGTTCTACCTTAGATAGAGGCTGGGATTTTGTGAAAAGAGCGACCACAATTGTGCTTTTAAGCTCTATTGTACTTTGGTTCTTACAAAGCTATGGATATGTGGATGGCGCATTTACAGCTGTGGATAATAGTAATGTTTCCTTCTTGGCTAATGTGGGCAAATTATTTGCATGGATTTTCTATCCTCTTGGTTGGATGGGAGATATGGCATGGAAGGCAACAGTTGCAACCATCACCGGTTTGATTGCAAAAGAAGAAGTGGTTATGACATTTGGTACACTTTATAACTTTGCAGGTGAACTTAGTGAATCCGGAGATGAAATCTGGAAGATGGTTGCTGCTGACTTTGGTCCGGTTCGTGCGTATAGTTTCATGATTTTTAACCTGTTATGTGCACCGTGTTTTGCAGCCATAGGTGCAATCAAACGTGAGATGGGAAATGCAAAATGGACATGGGGAACGATTTTGTACATGTGTGGATTTGCTTATGTAATTGCTATGATTGTGTACCAGTTAGTTGGCCTTGTGACACAAGAGGCAACCTTTGGTGTACTCACTATTGTTGCAGTGCTTGCGCTGGTAGTTCTTCTGTATCTTATTTTTCGTAAGGGATATAAAGCACCGGAAAAAGAAAAATAAAAGTGGTGAAAGGGGGAATCGCGAATGGGAGACGTGATTGTTCTATCCATATTGGGAGTCATCGTCGCATTGGTGATTCGATCCATGTGGAAAAATCATAAGAGTGGCAGAAATTGCAGCGGATGCTCTTGCAATTGTTCGAATTGTAAGGCGAACTGCAGCGGCCGCACAGAAAAATAGATTGGTGTTAATGAAAAGCGGGCATCCTGGATGTGATTGATTTCCAAGGATTCCCGCTAGTTTTTTGAAATATTTATGGATTTATTTATATTGATTGGCATGCTTTTTTATCGCTTCAAAGCTTTCTTTACTAAGTACGTGCTCTAATTTGCAGGCATCTTCGGAGGCAATCTTTTCTGGGACACCGAGTTTGGTAAGCCATGCTGTCAACAATTCATGGCGTTCATGAATCATTTCTGCAATACGTTTTCCGGAATCTGTTAAATAAATAAAGCCTGCATCCGTTACAGTAATATGTTCCTTCTCACGAAGATTCTTCATGGCAACACTGACACTTGATTTTTTAAAGCCAAGCTCATTTGCGATATCAACAGATCGAACCACCGGTAGTTCTTTACTCAGTACGTAAATGGTTTCCAAATAGTTTTCTGCAGATTCGTTGATCATAAACTTCATATCGATTCCTCCTCATACAATATATTAAGAATAGCATAGAAAAATGGAAAAAACAATGTTTTGTATGGGGAATTTGTGATACAATGTTTGAGAGCAATTTACTTTATGCTTCTGCTTCGACATATTTGCAGATGTGCAAGGTGCATTTTAGGAGGAAGAAATAGACGATGGCGAGTAATTGTGAAACGTGTATGAACTATGAATATGATGAAGAATATGAATATTATGTCTGTACCAAGAACCTGGACGAGGATGAAATGTATCGCTTTATAAAAGGCGATTTTAAGGAATGTCCTTATTACCAGTTTGGCGATGAGTATCAGATTGTACGAAAGCAGATGTAAGGAAGTTGTATTTTGAGGTTGATTGAAGAAAGTACTTTTAAGAAGAGGGATATGAGGAGGCTTGTGTGATGAACGTTTTTGAATCAGGGATTATACTGTGGATACAGGAAAATATAAGGGGGCCGATTGGTAATGTATTTTGGCAGTTTATCACCCATCTTGGAGATGAAGGCTATCTTTGGATTGCTATGGGGATTATCCTACTGTTTTTTAAGAAAACGAGACCAGTTGGTTTTACCGTGCTGGTTGCACTTTTATTTGATTTTTTGACCATCAACGTGGTATTAAAAGGACTGGTTGCAAGACCAAGACCATTTGTGGTAAATGAACTCATTGAGCCACTGGTTGGCGGGGTGTCACCGTATCGTTCCTTCCCATCCGGACATTCCGGCGGTTCTTTCGCAGCGATGTTTGCCTTGTATCGCTGGGTGCCAAAGAAGATAGGTGTCCCTGCACTGTTTTTAGCAACGCTTGTAGCGCTATCCAGATTGTATGTTGGTGTACATTATCCGACAGACATTGTTGGTGGATTCATCATTGGCTTTATATGTAGTGCATTGGCATACGCTGTTGTGAAAATGGTAATATGTCGTAGGGAAAACAAGAAAAATGGTGAAGTCATAGGAGAAAAATAATGGCTAGAAAGACGAAAAAGCAATTGTTGGCTGAGGAGATTATTGAACGCTTGCGCAAGGAATATCCGGACGCAGAATGCTCATTGGATTATGATGAGGCGTGGAAGCTTTTGGTGAGTGTCCGACTTGCTGCTCAGTGTACCGACGAAAGAGTCAACATTATTGTAGAAAAATTGTATGAGAAATATCCGGATGTGAAGTCTCTTGCCGATGCTGATGTGGATAAAATCGGAGAAATTGTCCGCCCTTGTGGATTGGGAAGAAGCAAGGCAAAGGATATCAGTGCCTGCATGAAGATTTTGCGAGATAAATATGATTGTCAGGTTCCAAAAACTTTTGATGAGTTATTGGCACTTCCGGGAGTTGGAAGAAAGAGTGCAAATCTTATTATGGGGGATGTCTTTGGCGAGCCTGCTATCGTAACCGATACGCATTGCATCCGATTGACCAATCGAATGGGACTTGTAGATGGGATTACAGAACCCAAAAAGGTGGAAATGGCGTTGTGGAAAATCATTCCGCCACAAGAAGGTAATGACTTTTGCCACAGATTGGTATATCATGGAAGGGCAGTTTGTACAGCAAGAACTACGCCGTACTGTGATAAATGTTGCTTGAATGACATTTGTCCGAAGAAGGGCGTTGGAAAGAAGAAATAAAGTTAAAGACGAAGGAGATAAAGGAACATGAATAACGAAATTTTGGCAGTGGTTGCCGGACAGAACATTACAGAAGAGGATTACAATTATTTTGTGCAGAGCATGCCAAGAGATCAGCAACAATATGCATCCAACCCACGTTTTAAAGAACAATGCTTAGAACAATTAATTTCTGTACATTTGTTTGCAAAAAAAGGGGAAGAATTAAAATTAGAAGAAACAGAGGAATTTGCCAAAATCATTGCCAATGCGAAGAGAGATATTTTGGCACAAATGGCCATGCGTGAAGTGCTTGGTGGAATCACTGTTACAGAAGAGGAAATGCAGGCGAACTATGAGGCAAATAAGCAGGCGTACTCAAAGGGTGAGACAGTAAGTGCAAAACATATTCTTGTGGATTCTGAAGAAAAGTGCAATGAAATTTCGGCTTCCATCAATGCCGGTGAAAAGACATTTGAAGATGCTGCGAAAGAATTTTCATCATGTCCTTCCGGACAAAGAGGGGGAGACCTCGGTGAATTTGGAAAAGGCCAAATGGTGAAAGAATTTGAAGAAGCAGCATTTTCGGCAGAAATCGGACAAGTAGTAGGACCGGTGCAGACACAGTTTGGCTATCATTTGATAAAAGTGGAAAAGAAAAATGAAGCAACTGTTGCAAGTTTTGAAGAAGTGAAGGAAACTATCAGAAGGAACATCCTTCAGCAGAAGCAGAATTCGGTTTATGAAAAAGAAATCCAAAATTTAAGAAAAAAATATATTGAAAAATAATTGATTTTTTTTTGTGCATTCACTATAATTGTTTTATGTTTTTTATGTAAATAAGATATATTTGGCAGTTGCCATATGACAGGAGGAAAAAGAATGGATTCAAACAAGAGACCAGATACAATGGAACGTATTACAACACCAGAACTTGCTGAAAGTTTTATTGCAGAGCAGGTAGCAGCAGTACGTGAGCAGGTTGGCGACAAAAAAGTTTTATTGGCACTTTCAGGTGGTGTTGACAGTTCGGTTGTTGCAGCACTTTTAATTAAAGCAATTGGGAAACAGTTGGTATGTGTACATGTAAACCATGGTTTAATGCGTAAAGACGAATCCGAAGGTGTTATAAAAACGTTTAAGGACGAAATGGATGCCAACTTGATTTATGTTGATGCAACTGATCATTTCTTGGGGTTACTTGCAGGTGTGTCAGATCCAGAACGCAAGCGTAAAATTATCGGTAAAGAATTTATCACAGTTTTTGCTGAAGAAGCAAGAAAACTCGAAGATATTACATTCTTAGCTCAGGGAACTATCTATCCTGACATTTTGGAATCTATCAAGGCGGCTGAAGGTAAGAAAGCAGTTAAGTCTCATCACAATGTAGGTGGTCTTCCAGAAGACCTTAAGTTTGAACTTGTAGAACCTATTAAGCTTTTATATAAAGATGAAGTTCGCGTAGTAGGTGAAGCTCTTGGCTTACCACACTCTATGGTTTATCGTCAACCATTCCCTGGTCCAGGACTTGGTGTTCGTTGTCTTGGTGCAATTACGCGTGACCGTTTGGAAGCACTTCGTGAAGCTGATGCTATTTTGCGTGAAGAGTTCGACAAGAATGGTCTTGCTGAAAAAGTATGGCAATACTTTATTGCTGTACCTGACATTAAGAGTGTAGGTGTGAAAGACGAAAGCCGTTACGAAGGTTGGCCGGCAATCATCCGTGCTGTCAATACAAAAGACGCTATGTCAGCGACTATTGAAGAGATTCCATATCCAATCCTTCATCATATCACAGATCGTATTACACATGAAGTTCCTGGTATTAACCGAGTTCTTCTTGATTTGACACCAAAGCCAATCGGAACAATTGAGTGGGAATAGACAAAGAAAACGCTGGAGGCCAGTAAATACAAGGCTTCCAGCGTTAATTTTTTGTGAGTGATTCTAATTTGATTCTATTTTTATGATTTTCGTATAGGAGATATTTCCATCATGTAGTCGGGTGGCTCATTATCAGGAGAAGGACTGAAATAGAAATCCGTAGTCATTTCAAAATGTTCTCCAATTACATTTTCCATTTCGTATTTAAAAGAAAGAGTGCGTATCCTACCATCTTTACATTGTTGAGCAAGATCAAATTTGGTGGCATATACGCATCTGAGAATAGCACCAGGTTCAATATCACAAGCTTGATATATCCAAAACCCCATTTCATTATGTTGATTGTTCTTTGTGATAGCCGAACATATGAAATTGCGTATGGTACGCTCACCATCATTTTTAAAAGAGTAAGTAAAAGTGTGATATTGATTAAAGACATCAGCATATGATGACAGCATTTCGTTTGGGTCGTCTTTTTTATATGAAAGTTGAAATGCATCTTTTCCAAAATCAAAAGAATTTTCTAAATCGTTTCCATTAAGATTCCAATATGTATGATTCATATTAGATAGAATAGGATAATACTTTGCTTTTTCAAGTTTAGAATTCAATTCAATTAGAGATACGCTTTTTTCGGTTAAAGTCTTAATTTCTTCTTGAAGGGTTAAGAATCTTTCTTCAGAAGAGTCTGATAATTCCTTATATTTTTTGTTTTGATATAGAGCAATAATCCCTAGCAATACTGTTCCAACAGCACCGAGATATGATGCAATAAATCCAAACCAAGATTCTTTGGAAAATGCAATTGGAAGATTAAACGGAAAAGTTGATTCGCATAAAATCATTTTCTCAATAGCAAAAGGAATTAATAATAAAATAATAGTTATAATTGTAAAAAACAAAATTGTTAATACTTTCTTTTTCATTTGTCCTCCGGTTATAAAATTATTATTGTTCTATCGCATGAGAAGAACTTTCATGTATTGTTTTTATTAGTGATGCTACTGCAGTAACAGAAGTTAAACACATAGATGCATCCCGGCGAGTCGCAGTACGATTATGTGTTAAATGATTTGCCATATCAACAGCCGATTTCGCGAATTTTCTTGTTCGTTCATTAGAACTACCAGAAAGTTCATAACTTAAAAATGCATCTAGCATTCTTTTTGAATCTGTTTCACTAGGGTCAACACTATCAATGGGTGCGTGAATTTCTTTGTTATATACTTGTTGAGCGATTGTAATAATTGTTTCACGACCCAGCATACCTATCGCCTGAAACTGTTCCTCATTTATAGCCGTGTTGAGTTGTTGGCGCATTTCATAGATTGTTCTATCTACTCTATCCCATCCAGTAGGAGTATACTCTTCCATCATAGATTCTTCAGAGGATTTTGATATTAAGTCTACTAAAGGCTGGTACAAATCAGGTATGAATCTACGTCTTGAAGCGTAAGTGGTTAAATCGCCTTGACTCCAACGACCATACCAATCCCATAAACTTTTATAAGGATTTGGGTTGTTTGCTCCTAATTTTTTTAAATATCCATCTAAAAGGGCATATTGCGCTTTGTATTCGGCGTCCACGGTTTGGATTTTAGGGCCACCTGTGGATACTGCAATCATCGTTGCTTTTAAGCGTTCAATTAAATTCAGAACATCTTGTTTAGTGGCTATACCATTCAAGTCGTTCCAAGACAAGTATTCTTTACAAATAGGAATAATTTTTACTGAAACAATATGGTCGTAGGCATTTCTTGTAAACAGATGAACAGCTTCTAATATCTGTTCTTGATATGATTCTAAATAAGGTCGTATTGCTACGAAATCTTCTATTTCCAATTCTAACATCAGATCAAAATATGTGATATTATTATACATGTTTGAATCATAGCCGATTTCTATTGATGACGGATATGCGTGTTTTAATAAATTGGCCAAATCCCATTGCTTTTGTGTATCAAAATATTTTGTAAGACTTGATACTATTTTTTTAATTTCATTTTGATTTTCTAGCATAGTCGCACCTCGTTCGTTTCATTAAATTAAGAGCGTGGTTCATTATATATTTGATAAACTCGTCCCTCAGTTCCTTTTTTTATAACTAAATTATCATCAGCCAAACTTTGTTTAATCGTAGCTGCGTTCTTTTGCATCTCAGTAACTTCCAGTTCAAATTGCTCTGGAGAATCGAATTCATCCTTTGAATCAATTACCTTTTGTACCAAGTCCTTAGCCTTCGCCCATGTGGCAAGTTTCTTGTTAATGGTGTAATTGTCGAATCTTATAGATATAGTTTCAGGATTATATTCGCCTTTTTCATTTTTCTCACCTATAAATTCCAAATCCACCTGCTCATCCATCTTAAACACAAGTGATAACACATCTGAAACTGTCTCAATATCAAAATCCATAAAGATATTTATACTGATGCCAAGAGCATTAGCAATTTTTAAAAGCTGGTCCGGTTTTGGATTTCTGTCGCCAGCCTCATATTTTCTTATTGTTACTTCGTTGATGCCTCCGGCAAGCTCACCAAGCATTTTTTGTGAAATCCCACGCATCGTTCGATAGGTTCTAATCTTTTCACCTACTGTCATTTTGAAACCTCCAATCTATAACAAACACTTTTGTGTCTGACAGATACATTTGTATTGTATCACGAAATATAAAAAATGCAAATAGGAGATGTGTATTGCGTACTGAGAAAAGAATTTTTACTACTCTGTTGACAAGATACAAATGTATCTTTATAATAAAAGCAGATACAAAAGTATCTTGCAAAGAAGAGCACATTGAAAGTTGAATAGGAGGCAATATTCGAGTATTATGCAAAACTAATCTTTCTCAAAATATCAGAGCAGAGGAGGTGAGGCATATGGAGAAAACGAAACAGATGTATTTGACTGCCAGAGAGATTGCAGGAATTTTAAATATGTCCGTTTCTTACAGTTATACGATTGTAGCACAACTAAACATGGAGTTAGAAAAGATGGGAAAATACGTGATTCATGGAAAAGTGCCAACGCAGTTTTTCTTAGAGAAATTCTATGGATTGAATGTAACGGATGAAATGTTGGAGCAGATTCGATTAAAGGAAAAAGAAAATATTGATAAAGCAATGTAAGAAAGGGGCAAAGGTATGAACCTAACAAAAGATCAAAAGACGGGTAAATGGTTATGCCAATTCTATTATACGGATTGGCAAGGGAACCGAAAAAAGAAATTTTAACGTGGTTTTCGGACAAAGGCTGAAGCAGAAGCGTGGGCAAGAGAATTTCTTCAGAAGCAACAAAGTAATTTGGATATGAGGTTTGACCAGTTTCTCGAACTGTATTATGAGGATATGGAAAAGCGTTTGAAGGAAAGCACAGTGCGAACCAAGAAATATATCATTGATTTGAAGATTCGTCCGTATTTCGGGAATCGCGCTATCAATGAGATTAAGGCACCGGATATTCGCAAATGGCAGAATACGTTGATGAATAAGGGATATTCGCAAACTTATTTGAAAACAGTTCATAATCAACTTGCAGCCATTTTTAACTATGCGGAACGATATTATGAATTGAAAAATAATCCATGCAAAAAGGCTGGCAGTATGGGAAAAGCAAAGGCAGAAGAAATGTCATTTTGGACGAAGGATGAGTATTTGCATTTTCTTGAAGTTGTGAAAGATAAACCAATGTCGTATATGATGTTTCAAATATTATATTGGACGGGAATGCGAATGGGAGAGTTGTTGGCGCTGACGTATGAGGATATTGATTTTGAAGATTGTACAATTAGAATCAACAAATCATACCAAAGACTGGGGAGAAAAGACATTATTACAACACCTAAAACGCCAAAAAGTAATCGCGTGGTAAATATACCACAGTTTCTAGTAGAAGATTTGCAGGAATATACAAATAAGTTGTATGGGATTATGCCAGATGCAAGAATGTTTCAAACCACAAAAAGTCATTTAACGAGGGAGATGGAGAGAGGTATCAAATTAAGTGGAGTAAAGAAAATCAGAGTGCATGATTTGCGACACAGCCATGCAAGTTTACTTGTGGACATGGGTTGTTCTGCAAAAGAAATTGCAGAGCGATTAGGGCACGAGAGAATTGAAACAACGTTAAATACGTATTCGCATTTATATCCAAATAAGCAGGCACAGTTGGCGAATCGATTGGATGGCGAATTTGAGCGAAAGGAGAATGTTTTATGAGTAAATCGCATAGAAACCCAACAATTAATTTTCATATCGCAAATTGGGAGCGAGAAGAAATAGAAGCAAAGATTATAGCAAGTGGTTTGTCCAAAAGAGATTATTTCGTCCGTTCATGTATTTATAACAGAGTGTGCGTGGTGGGCAAAAAAGAGCTGATTTACAAATTGGTGCAAGAACTGCAGACTATGCAGATGGTTATTAAGGAAGTTGCAGAGCAAATTGAAAATGGTAATCCGTTGATAACGAAAGAAGGCTTGGCAGATATGCAGGTGGAATTTGTAAATATGTTGAAAGCAATCATATGGATGTTGGATGGAGCAAAGTATTTGTGGAAAAACGATTTGAAACAAAAGATGGGAGAAAACGAAAATGAGAAATGAAACATTGTTTGAAAGATTAGGAATCGAGTATCAAGAGGTGGAAGATATCTTTTATCCGTTGTTATCTGTCGAAACGGAAGACTTGTCACAATCGGTAGGGAAGTATGGAGATATATGGATTGGATACTTGAAAGAAAAATGTCCGTGCAGATACCAGACATTAGTAAGACTTGGAATGTTGCGAACAAAAGCAATGGCAGTAAATGAAGAAGCGTATGAGTTGCTGGAAATGACGGAGGCTGTGTGGCTCAGGAATCACAAGCCGAAGAACAGCAACTCATTTTTGGAGCAATATGGATTGAGGGTAAAGGCGAGGGTGTTGGCAGAGGAAATGGTGTTGCAGGAGATTGTATACCGGTTCCACTGAGTTTTCACAAAAGTGATATTACTTTTCCAAAAAGCGATGTAACTTTATGCGAAAGTGAAGTGACAGTGATGTAACAATAAGTCAAATATACGAATAAACCCTCGGAGAGCCCCCGCATGTTTTGGCTTGCCAAAACTGCTAGGGGGTTATCATCTATGGCAGAGCCAAGATGATAACAGAACTGCTCCGCAAGCATTGATTACGAATAAGAAAAGAGGGATGTGAATGGGTATTTCATACACGGTACATATCAGTCAAAATAAAAGTGCCATTACCAGCAAGACAAAACTTGAAGGCGTAGCCAAACACAACCTCCGTAAATATAAGTCGGCGGATTATAGTGCAGATAAAATCATTTTGCTCTATGGCACAAATAATTTATTGAGAGATGTAAAGAGGGTTTATAAAGAGGAGTTTGGGAATGCAATCAAGAAGTACAACGAAAAACAGAATAGGGAAGATAGAAAAATAAAAGATTATTTCAACTATGTATCTGAGAAAGGACAGGACATGGCAGTTGAGATAATCTTTCAATGTGGTGATAAAGAATTTTGGGATGCACATGAGGAAGATAAACAATTGATGGAAGCGGTTTATCAGAAAATCTTGAAATGGCTGCAGATTTATCTCCCGGATTTCAAAGTCGCAAATGCGGTGGTTCATCTGGATGAAACAAGTCCACATATGCATGTGGTAGGTGTTCCGGTGGGACGAGGATTTAAGAATGGTCCGGAAACGAAGGTTTCAAAAAGGTCGGTGTTTACAAAGGAAACATTGTCAGTAGTGTTGCAAGATAAATTGCGAAAAGTAGCTAATGATTACACGCGCCTTTATCTACGAAAAAAATATTCGAGAAAAGGAGAAGGGCAGAAATCACGATTTGTCTGTAGCAGAATATCAGTTGGCGCAGACGGAGAAGAAATATGAGACAACGAAAACGCAACTAGCAGAACAGGAAAAACGTTCCGAAGAGTTGACAGAGCAGATTGATGAAAAAGAGCATGTACTGGCTGACAAGTTGGAAACTGAAAAAATCATAGACATCATGACCAAGGAGGAAATTGACGAGAAAGAAAAGTTAGAGAAAGATATTTCGCTACTCGAGAGGGATACAAGATATGTGGAAGAGTCTATGTGGGAGTACGAAAAGGGTGGTCAATATCAGTTGCGGGAACCGGATACGTTTATGTCAGCGAAAGCCTATAAAGAAAAGATAGTGATGCCGTTGTTTCACAGATTCAAGGAGGCGATTCGTGGACTGCTAGGAAAGATTGGTGTGTTAAGAGCAGAGAATCGGAAGTTGGAAGATGAGAATGATAGGTTAATAGGGCGTATTGAGGATTTGAAATGGCAGATAAAGTTTAAAGAAAGAGAAGTGATGGAGTATGTTGCCAAGGGGAAGGATTTGGATGATTTGAAAGCGTATGTCGGGGAGGAAAAACTGGCGAAGATGATTGAAGAAGCGAGAGAGTATGTGAGGTTGGAAGAAGAACGGAAGAGGTTGAATGAGGAGTATCGGATGTGGAAGAGGACGAGATAGAGCATAGTGTAGCAACGAGGAAACAATTCATATAACATAATTAACACAATTTAAAATAGAACATTTGTTCTTGAAAAATTGTATTCGTACTGATATAATTTTCAATAGATACGAAAAGAGAAAGGATTGGTTTTGTGGTTATAGAAAGAAAATGGGCCATGCCTAGTAAAAATACGTTTGAAATTAAGCCAATAAAGGAAATGCTTATTGATGAGATGCAGGAGGGGTTATGGATAGACCCCTTTGCTAATAGAAATACTTTAGCGAATATTACAAATGACTTAAATCCGGAATTCGATACAGATTACCATATGGACGCCTTGGATTTTTTGAAAATGTTTGAAGATTGTTCCGTGGATGGCATTCTTTATGACCCGCCTTTTTCACCACGGCAAGTAAGTGAATGCTATAAAGATTTTGGTTATAACGTCACATGGGATACTACAAAGGCTAGCTTTTGGTCAAATCAAAAGAAAGAAATTTCTCGTATACTTAAGCCGGGTGGTAAGGTTATTACATTTGGTTGGAATAGCGGAGGAATAGGAAAAACTAACGGCTTTGAAATAAAGAGAATCTTATTAGTTCCTCATGGTGGTTGGCATAATGATACAATCTGTACTGTTGAGGTTAAGGAAGAGATAAGCAGTGGAAATAAATAGTACTGTCTTTTTGCTTGAAATATGATATAATAATTCTTGATTTTTGTGAGAGGATTATTATGATGATTGCACTAAAGAATATTGATGAAGATTTAAGGAAAGAATTTCAAAGATTGTCAGATGATTTTTGGGATTTCAAGGAATCTGATACGAAGGAGTTAACACATAGTATACATAATTACCCTGCGGTTATGGTGTATCCGATAAGTAGAAACATATTGAATATAGTAAAAAAGTATGAGAAACTTACAAGTTTAATGGATCCTTTTATGGGTTCAGGAACAGTGTTGTTAGAGGGCGTGTTAGCAGGAATATCTGACATATATGGAAACGATTTGAATCCATTAGCACATAGAATCTCAAAGGCAAAAACGACGTTGTTGGACAAAATTGAACTTGAAAAAGGGAAAAGACAATTACTATCTTTGTTAGAACAATCCTATTTTGAATATAAAGAGGTGTTGTTAGAAGTTGATGGATATGTTCAAAACTGCGGATATGACATAACTGCAAAAGTGAATGAAAAAGAAAATTGGGGAGCTAAGGCTCCGCAGATTTTGAATGCATTTATAGAGACAAAAGGAAAGTCTTTGAAAATCCCTGAAATCACAAATTTAGGTTTCTGGTTTGTTCCAACTGTAATAATAGAATTACAATTAATAAAGCATGCTATAAGCAGAATCCAGAATGAAGATGTTAAAGAGTATTTTGAAGTGGTTTTTTCAGAGACGACAAGGTTGGTATCTAATAGACGAAATGGTGAATTTAAAATGTATAGGATGCAACCTGAGAAAGTTAAGGTATATAAACCTAATGTAAAAGAACAGTTTATAAAGATATTGAATAGTAACGTGGAGAAAATGTGTGCTTTGCAAGAAAGGGTTACAAATGACAATAAGTCTAAAGTACACTTTTCATTTGACGATGCGGCGAGCTTGGAGTCAGTCCCAGATGATAGCATTGATATAGTAATAACGTCTCCTCCATATGGAGACAGTCGTACCACTGTTGCTTATGGACAATTCAGCAGAGTGTCTTTACAATGGTGTGATTATGAAAAATATTCATACAAGGATATTATTGATATTGATAAGAAACTTATGGGTGGGAAATCATATAAGAAAGGATTCGAGAATAATATTTGCAGTAAAATTTTGAAGGATTCCTTATTAGAAATCATGTCATCGGCTGATAATTTAGAACGTGCTGGAGATGTATATAGTTTTTACAAGGATTTGCAGGATATTATGCAAACCGTTACACAAAAATGCAGAATTAATAGTTACCAGTTTTGGGTTGTTGGTAATCGTACTGTAAAAGGTGTTCAACTGATGACAAGTGACATTATTGTTGAAATGGCAAAGACGATGGGATTGGTCCATGTTACTACCCTAGAGAGAAATATTACAAATAAAGTAATGCCAAGTTTGAATTCTCCGACTAATGAGCCGGGCAAAAAGGTAAAAACAATGAATGAGGAACTAATAGTAGTGCTAAGGAAGGGGGAATAATCCCCCTTTTCTTAGTTATGTAGACAAGCGTACTATAATAGTTTTTTCTTGTTGTCGAAACAGTTGTCTAACTTTTTGATTGGTACTCTTATTGCTGTACCATTGTCATGCGGTTTCCCTTTCTTTTTTCCAGATGCGTAAAATCCTAGTCTAATATCTACTGACAAATCGCCGTTTTGTAAGTTTGTCATCATTCTGTCTGCATTAAAATTTTCTAAACTTTCTACATCGTTATATAAGAACGATTCTGTGCCATCAGCTTCTTTTCTTGATTCAGCCTGAACACGATACACTTTTCCGGTGGGATATTTTTTGTTAATAGCCGTTTCGATAGTTTGTTTATCCCAATAGACATCTTCTAGTATGCCATCTTCCGCGTGTTCCAAATACATTTTTTCTTCTTTAAATGTTAATTTCATAAAGGGATTACCATTTAGAGTATTAAAATCTTTTCCATTAACACTAGTGTGTAGAACCTTCACATTAGGGTTTACAGATATAGATTCTTCAGTATAATATCCATATTTTTCTCGTAGAACTTTGTTGTTTACGCCTCTCTTATTTGGGGATTTTGTTACTAATGTCATCATACTATTGGAATTTTTTCTATTAGCTTTTAGTTCTACTTTTCCTAAATCTGCAGCCTGTATGGAATTTTCCTCTATACCAAGTAAATCCTCAAGTGTTTTGCCAACACCTGTATCACCGGTTCTACGGGACTTAATATAGCCACGTTGTTTTATTTCTTGCATTTTTTCTCTGAATTTGTCATCCGAAGTAAGGTCTCCACTTACTACTATTTTTCTTTCTGACATTTTAGATTCTCTATACTTTCTTATTTATTTTTCACAAAAAAGCCTTTATTTTAGCCATTTTGTGAAATAGTTTATAAGTTACAAACAATCAACAAAGTATTTATAATGGGCGAAAACTGCATCTTTTCTGTTGCAAAGTGCCTGTTTT
>JAFQRJ010000020.1 GCA_017410145.1 Tyzzerella sp. | reverse complement strand
TTTTTGTAAAATATTTTGTTTTAGCATACTTATATTTTACCATAAATCCCTAGCTTTTCGAAGCTTGGGATTTATGTATTTTAGGGCATAAAAAGTGCTGCCGCACTCACGAATTTTTATTCGTTAATGCGACAGCCCCTTGTTTTTGAATTATAATAACGCATATACAATAAAGAAAGGAGAAAACGTATGACGATTGAAGATTTAAGAGAATTGCGAGAAAAAGAAAATATGGGCTATGAGACAATTGCAGAATTATCAGGGATTCCCTTGGACATAGTGACCCGGATTTTTACGGGTGAGATAAAAGAACCGCAGTACATGTCGCTTCTTGCGATGGAACAAGTCATTGTTCGAAAGAAAAAGATACCATTTTATTATGATAAGGAGCAAGAACAACCCTGTTTGGTTCGTGAACAGGTGGCCTACAACTTTGATGCAAGACGATATTGCATAGACGATGTTAAACAACTATGTGCAGGTGTTCGCGTTGAGATAATTGATGGAAAATTACACACAATGAATACACCAAACCGTATGCATCAGTTTTTGTCTATGAATATCTCTGCAAGGATATTTAACCACATTGATAAGAATAACGGAAAATGTCATATTTATACCGCACCATTAGGGGTACGCCTGTTTTCTGATGATAAGACATGGGTGGAGCCGGATATTCTAGTTGTGTGCAAAAGAAAAGAGATATTGACAGAGCAAGGATGTGATGGTGCGCCAGATTTAATTGTTGAGATTGTATCCCCGAACAATTATTTTCATGATTATGTGAGGAAAATGATAAAGTACCAGCAAGCTGGTGTAAGAGAATATTGGATTGTGGACCCGAGAATAGAACATGTTCTGGTTGCTTGTTTTGAAGACACCGAGAAAAATGCAGAATATAATTATAATGATGTTATTCCATCTTATGTTTTAGAAGGATTTGAGATTCGAATAGCAGATTTTATTAATAAGTTTACCGAATAATAATCTGCTATCTCACATACTGCTTCGGTGTCACTCCTTTATATCTTTTGAAAATCTTTATGAAGTAGCTTAGGTCATTGAATCCTGTGTTATATGCCACTTCTGTAATGGATTGACCTGTAGTCAAAAGTAAATAACATGCTCTTTCAATCCGGTAGTAGTTCAGGTAGTCAACCGGAGAACGTTGTGTCATCTCACGGAAGAACCTACAAAAATATTTCGGCGTCATTTGTACACTGTCGGACATTTCTTTCAGCGTAATATTTGTGGTATAAGAGTTTTCAATAAATTCCAAAGCGGTCTTTAGTTGTGTAATACGTTTCAAATCACGTTTGGTGCGCATTGTAATTTCAGAACGATAATCTTCCGAAATTGCAACACCGAAAAATTGGTATAAAGCTCCCTGAACAAGTAACTGGTATCCGCTAGGTTTAGAGGAAAGCGCATCAAACAGACTCCATATAATCTGGTGGATTTTATCATAGTTTTCATCATAGATAGATTGAATTTCCAACTCGTGATTCATAATCTGTTGAATATATTTACGACAGGTATCCGATTTATTCAATAGCATATTTGGGTCCATAACAATACAATCGTAAACGCAGTCATTTTTCGGAATGGCAGAATGCAAAGCACCTGACGGGATAAATACAGAGGAATTTTCCCCAATATTAAATTCTTGTTCATCTATGGTTAATAAAAGGTTTCCCTCAAGCACGCGAATAAACTCGAATTCCACATGCCAATGAATGCGCATGAGATATTGAGGGTGGTTTGGGGTGACATGATAAAATTCTAGTGGAAAGTCCATCGTTCCGCGTTGTACGGATTCATGATAATTCGTGTAATGCATAAAAACTCCTAAAAGTGAATATTGTTATACTTTTTGCCATTATATCACTATTAACAACAGGTGTGCAATGATAAAATGAGGATAATAACACAAAACTCATTATTTATAGGAGGGTGATTAAGATGGCAGAAAGCAGATTAATCGGTGGATACCCGGTAATCGGTATCAGACCAACAATTGACGGACGTAGGGGACCACTTAAGGTTCGCGAAAGTCTGGAAGATCAGACAATGGGAATGGCACAGGCAGCAAAGAAACTGTTTGAAGACAATTTGAAATATTCAAACGGAGAACCAGTGAAGGTAGTTATCGCTGATACAACAATTGGACGTGTTGCAGAAGCAGCAGCTTGTGAAGAGAAATTTAGAAGAGAGGGTGTAGCAATTACACTTACAGTAACACCATGCTGGTGCTACGGTTCAGAAAC
Source organism: Tyzzerella sp. (assembly GCA_017410145.1). Taxonomy (GTDB): domain Bacteria; phylum Bacillota; class Clostridia; order Lachnospirales; family Lachnospiraceae; genus Faecalimonas. The sequence goes on along the minus strand of JAFQRJ010000020.1, from coordinate 112,536 downwards.
AATGGATATGGACCCAAATACTATCAAGGCTGTTTGGGGATGTAATAAGACAGAAAGACCAGGAGCTGTATATTTGGCATCTGTTCTTGCAACACACGCGCAGAAAGGACTTCCTGCATTTGGTATCTACGGACATGATGTTCAGGATATTGATGACGCGACAATTCCTGCAGACGTAGAAGAAAAGTTACTCCGATTCGGACGTGCGGCTGTAGCTACTGCAACCATGAGAGGAAAATCATACTTACAGATTGGTTCTATCTGTATGGGTATCGGTGGCTCTATCATCGACTCTGATTTCTTGGAAAGTTACTTTGGACTTCGTGTAGAATCAGTTGATGAAGTGGAAATTATTCGTCGTATGACAGAGGGTATCTATGATGAAGCAGAATATCAAAAAGCGTTAGCATGGGCAAAAGAAAAATGTATCATTGGTTTTGATAAGAACCCAGACTCTGTAAGAAAGAGCGATGAAGTAAAAGACGAGCAATTTGAGTTCGTTGTAAAAATGGCAGTTATCATTAAAGATTTAATGAATGGAAATAAAAACCTACCAGAAGGCTGCGAAGAAGAGGCTGTTGGACATAATGCAATTGCAGCAGGTTTCCAAGGACAAAGACAATGGACAGATTTCTATCCAAATGCAGACTTCCCGGAAGCAGTATTAAATACTTCTTTTGACTGGAATGGAGCAAGAGAACCATATATTTTAGCAACAGAAAATGACGTACTCAATGGTATGGGTATGCTCTTTATGAAACTTCTTACTAACAGAGCACAAATGTTTGCTGATGTTCGTACATATTGGAGCGGAGATGCAATTAAACGTGTAACCGGATATGATATTGAAGGCAAAGCAAAAGAAGCTGATGGTATTATTCACTTAATTAACTCAGGTGCTTGCTGTCTCGATGCATGTGGTGAAGTAAAAGATGAAAACGGAAATGGAGTTATGAAGCCTTGGTATGAAATGACACAGGAAGACCAAGATACAGTTATGGCAGCTACTACATGGAACGCAGCTGATAACGGATATTTCCGCGGTGGTGGCTTCTCTTCTCGTTTCTTAACAAGAGCAGAAATGCCAGCTACTATGATTAGATTAAATTTAGTAAAAGGTCTTGGACCAGTTCTCCAGATTGCAGAAGGTTGGACAGTTGCACTTCCGGATGAAGTGTCAGATGTTATTTGGAAACGTACAGACTACACATGGCCATGTACTTGGTTTGCTCCAAGATGTGATGGCAAAGAAGGAAGCCCATTTAAAACAGCATACGAAGTAATGAACAACTGGGGTGCAAACCACGGCGCAATCTCTTACGGACATATCGGTGCTGACTTAATTACAATGTGTTCAATGCTTCGCATTCCTGTATGTATGCACAATGTACCGGAAGAAAAAATCTTCAGACCATCAGCATGGAATGCATTTGGAACTGACAAAGAAGCAGCTGATTACAGAGCATGCGCTACATACGGACCATTTTATAAATAAGAGAGGGATATAAGATGTTAAAAGGAATTCCAAAGATTTTATCTCCTGAATTATTAAAAGTATTATGTGAAATGGGACACAGTGACCGCCTGGTAATTGCAGACGGAAACTTCCCATCAGAATCAATGGGAAAAGACGCGATTGTTATCCGTATGGATGGTCATGGAGTGCCGGAAATATTGGATGCTATTTTGCAGGTGTTTCCATTGGATACCTATACAGATAAACCGGTACAGTTAATGGAACTAATGGACTGTGACAAAGGCAAGATCGCAACACCTATCTGGGATACATATAAGGAGATTGTTGCAAAGTATGATGAACGTGGAGATAAGGCAGTAGGCAATATTGACCGATTTGATTTCTACGACGAGGCTCGACAAGTATACTGTATCATTGCAACAAGTGAAGCGGCAGTGTATGCAAATGTGATGTTACAAAAAGGTGTGGTTTAAAAGTATGACATGAAAAATGACTAGCAATTTTTGCTAGTCATTTTTTTGCTTATTTTTTGAATTTGTGCTATCATATAAATAACTATGTGAAAAAATAGGAGGCTTCTATTATGAAACTGACAAAGTTATTGGAAAGATTAGATTACAACATACTGCAAGGCAGTGATGAGATAGAGATTACAGAGCTTACAAATGACTCGAGAAATGTGAAGAAAGGCAGTGTATTTGTCTGCATTACAGGTGCTGTGCGTGATGGGCATGACTTCGTGCAGGAGGTTGCAGAAAAAGGCGCAACAGTCGTAATCGTAGAGAAGGAAGTGGAAGCTCCGGAACAGGTGACTGTTATTAAGGTAGAGGATACGAGATACGCATTGGCGCTTACATCAGCGGCATATTTTGGGTATCCGGCTGATGAATTGAAGGTTATCGGTATTACGGGAACCAAAGGAAAGACAACGACAACCTACATGGTGAAATCCATTTTGGAAGGTGTAGGACATAAAGTGGGGTTGATTGGAACCATTGAGGCAATTATTGGAGATGAAATTATTCCTGCGAAAAATACTACACCGGAATCTTTCACGATTCACCAGTATTTCAGAAAGATGGTAGATGCAGGATGCGACGCGGTGGTTATGGAGGTTTCTTCGCAAGGACTCATGCTTCACAGAACTGCAGGAATTCCATTTGAAATTGGGATTTTTACAAATCTTGGGGAAGATCACATTGGTCCGAATGAACACAAGGATTTTGATGATTATAAACGTTGCAAAGGGTTATTATTCAAGCAATGCAAAATTGGTATTGCAAATGTGGATGATGCACATTTTGAAGATGTATTTAAGGAAGCAACCTGCCAAATAGAGACATTTGGTTTTTCAGAAAAAGCAGATTTGCGTGCAAATGATGTAAAATTGGTGTCAAGTCCGGGACATCTAGGTGTAGCTTACAAGGCAAGTGGACTTCTGAATTTCGAGGTGGAGATTGATATCCCGGGTACATTTAGTGTGTACAACTCGTTGACCGCAATTGCTGTATGCAGACATTTTGATGTGCCGGTAACAAAGATTACAGAAGCTTTAAAAACTGCAAAAGTTAAAGGCCGCATTGAGATGGTGAAGGTGTCAGATGACTTCACGCTGATGATTGACTATGCACACAATGCAATGAGTCTTGAAAGTCTTCTCACAACATTGAAGGAATACAATCCGAAACGTCTGGTTTGTCTCTTTGGCTGTGGTGGAAACCGTGCAAAGGCAAGACGTTTTGAGATGGGTGAGGTGTCAGGAAATTTGGCGGACCTTACGATTATAACCTCTGACAATCCACGTTTTGAAGAACCGCAGGATATTATCAATGATATTAAAACAGGTATCAGCAAAACAAATGGAAACTATGTAGAAATCATTGACCGAAAAGAAGCCATTCGTTACGCAATCGACGAGGCAAAGGTTGGTGATGTGATTGTGTTGGCAGGAAAAGGCCACGAGGATTATCAGGAAATTAAGGGCGTGAAATACGATATGGATGAGCGTGTTTTAATTGCCGAAGTTGTGAAAGAAAGTAAGAGAGAGAACTTAATCCGCTAAAATACAATTGGATTTTGAGTAAGGATGAAGAAAAGGAGCATTACACATGTACGCGAAGGTTATCGTAGACATTGTTCATGAACAACTGGATAAAGTATTCGAGTACCACATTCCTTCTGATTTAGAAGGAGTGCTAAAAGTGGGCATGGAAGTAGTTGCGCCTTTTGGAAATGGGAACCGAGAAATTAGCGGTTACATTGTGGAAATCAGTGAGATATGTGAGTTTGACACTGCAAAGGTCAAGGATATTCTAAGACCTGCATCCAAGAGAAATGCTATTGAGGAGAATTTAATTGCACTTGCAGCCTGGATGAAGGAACACTACGGTGGAACTATGATTCAGGCGCTGAAGACGGTTCTTCCGGTAAAGAAGGAAACGGTGATACGCGAGAAACGATATGTCCGTCTGCTGCTGGATGAAGAAGCGGGCAGAGCAAAATTAGCAGAATTTTTAAGTGATTTGCGCATGAAATCCAGAGCAAGAGTTATGGCAGCTCTATTAGAAAATCAGGTTTTAGAGCAGGAATTTATTATCAAGAAACTAAATGTTTCAAAATCTGTGATTGATGCGTTAGATAAGCAGGGTGTCGTGCGAATCGAGTCGGAGCAGGTTTTTCGTAATCCGATTAAAGAAAGTAAGGCTGCATGGGAGCCGATTGAATATAATGAAGAACAACAGAATGCCATTGACCGTTTCCGTGAAGACTATTTAAAGGGGGAAAAGAAAACCTACCTTTTGTATGGTGTAACCGGGAGTGGCAAAACGGAAGTTTATATGGAAATGATTGCCCGTGTCCTTCGCGACGGCAAGCAGGCAATTGTATTGATTCCGGAAATTGCATTGACCTATCAGACTGTCATGCGTTTCTATCGAAGATTTGGCAATCGAATTTCCATATTAAATTCCAGAATGACCGATGGAGAGCGTTACGACCAGATGATGCGTGCAAAAGAGGGTGCTATTGATATTATGATAGGGCCGCGTTCTGCATTGTTTACTCCATTTCCGAACTTAGGATTGATTGTGATAGATGAGGAACATGAGCATACCTATAAAAGTGAGCAGATACCAAGATATCATGCACGGGAAACTGCAATCAAACGGGCAGAATTAGAGGGCACCAGTGTGGTGCTTGGCTCGGCCACTCCGTCATTGGAGAGCTTTTATCGGGTACAGTGCGGTGAATATGAAATATTTACTCTGAAAGAACGTTCCCAAAAGCAAAGTCTGCCGGAAGTCTATACCGTGGATATGCGGGAAGAATTAAAAGCAGGCAATCGTTCCATTTTAAGTGATAAATTACGGGAACTGATGAGGGACCGTTTGGATAAAAAGCAGCAGATGATGTTATTTATCAATCGCAGAGGATATGCAGGATTTATCTCTTGCCGTTCCTGTGGATATGTGGCAAAATGTCCTCATTGTGATGTGTCTTTGACATCACATCGAGGCGGCAAGTTGGTTTGCCATTATTGTGGATATGAAGAGAAAGAATATTACACATGTCCGGAGTGTGGCTCCAAACATATTGGTGGCTTTCGGGCAGGTACACAGCAGATTGAAGATTTAGTAAAAGCAGAATTCCCACAGGCAAGGGTACTCCGTATGGATATGGATACCACCAGAGAAAAAGACGGGTTTGAAAAGATTTTAGAAGCCTTTGCGAATGGTGATGCCGATATCTTGATTGGAACCCAGATGATTGTGAAAGGGCATGATTTTCCAAATGTCACGTTGGTAGGCGTGCTGGCAGCAGATTTATCCTTGTATGCGGATGACTACCGCGCAGGTGAGCGAACCTTCCAGTTGCTTGCGCAGGCGGCAGGACGGGCAGGAAGAGGCAGTGAAAAGGGTGAGGTTGTCATCCAAACCTACAGTCCGGACCACTATGCTATTGAGACTGCGGCAAAGCAGGACTATGAGGCATTTTATGAGGAAGAGATTTCTTATAGAAAATTGATGGGATATCCGCCGGTGGACCAACTGTTGGCAGTTTTGGCAGAAGGCGAGGATGAGGAACTTCTTGAAACGGCCTGCGCTTACTTGAAAAAGTATGCAGAGAGGGTAGGTAAACAAGAAGTGTATGTCATTGGGCCGGCAAGTCCATATGTTGGAAAAGTAAACAACATGCATCGAAGGGTTTTGTATTTCAAGCATTCCAAATTTGAGATGCTAACCTTGATGAAAGATAAATTAGAGCAATATATTGAAGTAAATGCAGGGTTTAAGAAACTCCGCATTCAATTTGATTTTAATCCGATGAATATTTTTTAAATCAACATAAATAAGGAGACAAAAAATGGCAATTAGAGAAATTCGAACAATGGGTGATGAAGTACTTACAAAAACATGTAAAGAAGTGAAGATGATGACACCTCGCATGGCAATTCTCATCGAGGATATGCTGGATACCATGTATGAAGCACAGGGTGTTGGTCTTGCAGCACCACAGGTAGGCGTACTTCGTAGAATTGTGGTGATTGATGTTGGAGAAGGTCCAATTATCTTAATCAATCCTGAGATTTTGGAAACTAGTGGGGAACAGACTGGAGACGAAGGATGCCTTAGTGTACCAGGAAAGGCTGGCTGTGTCACTCGCCCAAATTATGTAAAAGTAAAAGCACTAGATGAAAATATGGAAGAAATTGTATACGAGGGTGAAGGTTTGCTTGCAAGAGCCTTTTGTCATGAGATTGACCATTTAGACGGACATTTATACGTGGAAAAAGTGGAAGGAGAAATTCACGATGTGACGTATGAAGATGAGGAAATGGAAGAAGAATAAGGAGGAAGGCTAATGAAAGTGATTTTTATGGGAACTCCTGATTTTTCCGTGGGTACTTTGGAGGCTTTGGTAGAAGCAGGTCACGAAGTGGTACTCGCAGTGACTCAGCCAGATAAACCAAAAGGCAGAGGAAAAGAGATGCAGTTCACACCTATAAAAGAATGTGCGCTGAAGTATAATATTCCTGTATATCAACCAAGAAGGGTGAGAGAGCCGGAGTGTATCGAGGAGCTTCGGAAATATGAGGCGGATATAATGGTCGTTGTAGCATTTGGGCAGATTTTACCAAAAGAGATTTTGGAGATGTGCAAATATGGTTGTGTGAATGTACACGCATCCTTGCTTCCAAAATACCGTGGTGCAGCGCCAATTCAATGGGCAATCATTGACGGAGAGGAAGTAACCGGAGTTACAACTATGCAGATGGATGAAGGTTTAGATACAGGAGATATGTTACTCAAAACCGAGATTCCAATGGACTCTAAGGAAACAGGAGGTAGCCTTCATGATAAACTCTCTGAGGCAGGGGCAAAGCTCTGTGTCGAGACCTTAAAGGCCTTGGAAGAGAAAACAGTGACTCCGATTCCGCAAGGAGAAACCACAACTGCATATGCAAAAATGTTGGATAAGCAGTTGGGAAATATTGATTGGAGTAAGGATGCAAGGGCGATTGAACGTTTAATTCGCGGTCTTTCACCTTGGCCAAGTGCATATACGAATTGGAATGAGAAGGTAATGAAAATCTGGGATGCTTGCGCATTAGAAGAAGCTCCAAAGACAGACAGTGCAGTGCCTGGAACGATTGTAAAAGTAGAAAAGGACGCATTTTACGTGCAGACAGGGGATGGCTTCTTAAAAGTATGTGAGCTTCAGATTCCTGGTAAGAAACGTATGGATGCGGGTGCATTTATGAGAGGGTATCAAGTCAAAGAAGGAGAGATTTTAGGCTAATGTTTTATCCATTTTATTTTGACCCAACATATATTTTAGTATTAATTGGTGTAGTATTAAGTTTGCTTGCATCGGGAAAAGTGAAAAGTACCTTTGCAAGATTTTCGAAAATGAGAAACAGCAGGGGAATTACCGGTGCTGAGGCGGCAGAGCAGGTGCTTCATAGAGCAGGTATTTACGATGTGAGAGTAGAACGTGTAGGAGGAAATCTAACAGACCATTACGATCCAAGAAGTAAGGTTTTGCGTCTTTCGGATACGGTCTATGGAAGTACATCTGTGGCAGCAGTGGGGGTTGCAACCCACGAATGCGGACATGCCATTCAGCATGCTAGAGGATATGCGCCACTTAAGCTTAGAAGTACACTTGTGCCGATTGCTAATTTTGGTGCTCAAATCGCATGGCCTTTGATATTAATTGGCCTATTGTTTAACAGTCAGTCCTCTACATTATTTATCAATTTAGGAATTATAGCATTTTCGGGGGCAGTTTTATTCCAACTGATTACACTTCCTGTAGAATTTAACGCATCCAATCGTGCCATTCGCATGATTGCAGATAGTGGAATGATGTATGGAGAAGAAATTGTGGCAGCCAAGAAAGTGCTGAATGCGGCAGCGCTTACTTATGTTGCAAGTGCGGCAACTGCGATTTTGCAACTTCTTCGAATCATTCTCTTAACAGGAGGCAGAAGACGGAATGATTAAGGCAGTGAGTGAGAGAGAATTGGTGCTTGGTATTTTGCTGGAGGTGACAAGGGATGGCGAATATAGCCATATTGCACTTCGCAATGTCCTAAATAAATATCAATACCTGGACAAAAAAGAACGTGCATTTATCACCAGAGTGACGGAAGGAACCTTGGAGCATATGATTGAGTTAGACTATATTATCAATCAGTTTTCTAAGGTAAAAGTAAATAAAATGAAACCGGTTATTCGGAATATTTTAAGAAGTGCAGTTTATCAATTGAAGTACATGGACAGTGTTCCAAACTCGGCGGTCTGCAATGAAGCAGTGAAATTGGCAACGAAGAAAGGTTTTTCAAATCTAAAAGGTTTCGTAAACGGGGTTCTTCGCAATATTGAGCGCAATTTGGAAACAATTACATATCCGGATGAAACGAATGTAATCGAATATTTGCATATTAAGTATTCCATGCCAAAGTGGATATTAGAACAATGGTTATCCAAATACGATAGAGATACAGTAGAGACCATGTTACGGGATTTTCAAAAGGAAAAGCCGACTACCATTCGTTGTAATCTGAATCAAATGTCTAAGGAACAACTGATGGAGGAACTGAAGACCGAAGGCGTAGAAGTGCAGGAGCATCCATATTTACCATATGCACTTCAAATATCAGGTTATGATTATCTGGCAGATCTGAAGGCATTCCAGCAGGGTGCTTTTTATGTACAAGATATCAGTTCTATGCTGGTGTCTCATATTGCTGAACCAAAAGAAGGAGATATTTGTATCGATGTCTGTGCGGCACCGGGCGGCAAGGCGCTTCATATGGCGGAACTCTTGCATGGAACAGGCCATGTGGAAGCCAGAGATTTAACGGATTATAAAGTCAATTTGATTCAGGAAAATATTGTGCGTTCTGGCATGCATAATATAGAAGCAGTGCGCTGGGATGCGACAGTTTTAGATGAAGATTCAGTAGAAAAGGCAGATGTTGTGATTGCAGATTTGCCATGCTCCGGTCTTGGCGTTCTTGGGAAGAAGACTGATTTGAAATATAAGATGACAGAACAGACACAGGGAGAACTTGTGAAACTGCAACGGGAAATTTTATCGGTCGTAAAACAGTATGTAAACTTAGGTGGAACTCTGGTTTACAGCACCTGTACCATTCATGAGGCAGAGAATGAGGGGAATGTGGAGTGGTTCTTAAAAGAGAATCCGGAGTATCAGTTAATCTCCATCCTGCAACTTCTCCCAGGTGTACATGAAAGTGATGGATTTTTTATTGCAAAATTTAAGAAGGTGAAATATGAATAAAAAAGACATTCTATCTTTATCGTTAGACGAATTAAAAATAGAAATGGAAGGAATCGGTGAGAAGGTATTCCGTGCCAAGCAGGTTTACGAATGGTTGCATACAAAACTTGCAGATTCTTTTGAAGAAATGACCAATCTTTCCAAAAATTTACGAGAGAAATTAGAAGCGGCATACTGTATTCCTAGTGTAAAAATGTTGGAACGTCAGGTTTCCAAATTAGATGGGACGAATAAGTTTTTGTTCCAATTGGAAGACGGAAATGTGGTGGAAAGTGTATTGATGCGATACAAACATGGGAATTCTGTGTGCATTTCCTCGCAAGTAGGTTGTAGAATGGGATGTAAGTTCTGTGCATCTACCATTGGCGGTTTGGAGAGAAATCTGCTTCCGGCAGAGATGCTTGGGCAAGTTTACCAGATTCAGAAAATTTCAGGGGAACGCGTTTCCAATATTGTGATTATGGGAACTGGAGAACCTTTAGATAACTATGATAATTTTGTACGCTTTATTCGCTTGGTAACGGATGAAAATGGACTCAATATCAGCCAGAGAAATATTACTGTATCCACCTGTGGTATAGTCCCTAACATGAAGCGGCTGGCAGAGGAAGGGTTCCAAATCACGTTGGCATTGTCCTTGCATGGTTCCACTCAGGAAAAACGAAAAAATTTGATGCCGATTGCAAATAAATATGAACTTTCGGAGGTGTTGGAAGCCTGTGATTATTATTTTGAAAAGACAGGGCGAAGAATTACCTTTGAATACAGCCTTGTACAAGGAGTAAATGATAGGGACGAGGATGCAAAAGAATTGATTGGTATCTTAAAACCTAGGAATTGTCATTTGAATTTGATTCCGGTTAATCCAATCAAAGAACGAGATTTTCAAAAACCAAGCAGAAAAAGTGCAGAAGCATTTAAAAACCAACTTGAAAAGAGTGGAGTGAACGCAACAATTAGGCGTGAAATGGGTTCCGACATTGATGGGGCTTGCGGGCAACTGCGTAGAAGGTATGTAAATAAATAACCTTGTTCTTTCTTTTTATGTGTGGTAATATGTTATGAGGAAAATAGTACTCTTAATTAAAAGGAGAATTTTATGAAAACGTTTTCAAAGACGGATATTGGAATGGTCCGCGAGGTGAATCAGGATTATGTATTTGTTTCTGATTTGCCGGTAGGGAAGCTTCCAAATCTATTTGTCGTTGCTGACGGAATGGGCGGACATAAAGCCGGTGAGTTTGCATCACGATTTACAGTAGAAGTCGTGAAGGAAGTGCTGGCGGACAGTTCGGAAGAAAAACCGGAAGCGATGATTAGACAAGCAATTACATCAGCAAATCGAAAACTGCTTGAAACGGCAAAACAAGATTCCAGATTCGAAGGAATGGGAACGACTTTGGTAGTTGCGACGGTGATTGAACGCACGTTGTATGTGGCCAATGTTGGTGACAGTCGTTTATATTTACTTAATGATGAGATTAAGCAAGTAACAAAGGATCATTCTTTAGTGCAGGAAATGGTTAGACTTGGTGGTATTAAGCAGGAGGATGCAAAGAATCATCCGGATAAAAATATCATTACGAGAGCAATCGGTGCGAAGGAAGATGTGGAGGTTGATTTTTATGAATATCGACTGAAACAGGGGGATATGATTTTGATGTGTACCGATGGTTTGAGCAATATGGTTGAAGATGAAGAGATGTTACATATTGTCAAGGGCTCCAGAGATGTTGTTGAAGCAGTGGAAGGATTAATTGAAAGAGCGAATCAGAATGGTGGAAAGGACAATATTGGTATTGTTATTGTTGACGTATTCGCAGACGAGGTGAAATTATGATTAAAGAAGGCGTTTTATTAGGCGGTAGATATGAGATTATAGATAAGATCGGCTCAGGTGGTATGGCTAACGTTTTTAAAGCAATTGACCGCGTATTGAATCGATATGTTGCGGTAAAGGTTTTGAAGAAAGAGTTTAGCGAGGATGAGAATTTTGTGAAGAAGTTCTGGTCGGAGGCGCAGTCAGCAGCCGGACTCACCCATGCAAATATCGTAAATGTATATGATGTAGCAGAAGATCGTGGACTTTACTACATAGTGATGGAATTAGTGGAAGGTATCACGCTGAAAGATTACATTCAGAAAAAAGGAAGATTGACACCGAAAGAAGTAATCGGAATTACCATGCAGGTAAGCTCTGCTATGGATGCAGCCCATAACAATAATATTGTTCATCGTGATATTAAGCCTCAGAATATTATTATTTCCAAAGAGGGAAAGGTAAAAGTAACAGATTTTGGTATTGCAAAGGCAACTTCTTCTAATACAATTAGTACTAATGTAATGGGTTCTGTGCATTATACATCTCCGGAACAGGCAAGAGGTGGATTCAGTGATGCAAAGAGTGATATTTACTCTCTTGGTATTACCATGTATGAAATGATTACAGGAGAACTTCCGTTTGACGGTGATTCCACAGTTTCTATTGCACTCAAGCATTTGCAAGAGGACATTATTCCGCCATCAGAACTGGTACCTGAGATTCCATATAGTTTGGAACAGATTATCATGAAGTGTACGCAAAAGAGTGCGGACAGACGTTATGCAAATGTTGCGGCGTTGGCACGCGATTTGAAGCGTTCTATTCAGGAGCCGGATGGTGATTTTGTAAAAATCGCACCACTTACCAGTCCGACGAACACGGTAATTGTCACTCCAGAGGAAATGGCTCGCATTCAGGGAGAAGCTGCGTTTGATTCCGAGTATGACGATGATTACGATGAATATTATGATGAGGATGAAAAAAGCCGCAAAACAGGTAAGAAGAATTCCGATATTGACCCGAAGATGTCAAAAGTTATGAAGATTTTACTGATTATTGCATCTGTTCTCTTTGTCGGGGTTATGGTATGGGTAATTAGTAACTTAGTCAGTATTTTTGGCAATGATAGGGATATTGTTCAACAAGGAACGGATAAAGGGATTCCGGAAGTTGTGGGTATGACAGTAGACCAGGCAGAAGAAGCATTGAAAGAGCTGGGAGTGACTATAGTTGTTGCACGTCAAGAGGAAGCTTTAAAGTATGATAAGGGTTATATTTTCAAACAATTGACTGCAAAAGGAACCGAACTTCCGGAAGGTGCAAAATTGCAGGTATATGTAAGTACAGGTTTGAAGGATATTGAGATTCCGGATGTCAGTGAAAAGTCGGAAGAAGAAGCAATCAAAGCGTTGGTAGATGCCGGGTTTGAAGAAAAGAATATTAAAGTCAAAGAAGAAGAACATATGACGATTAAGAAGGACTTGGCTACTCGAACAGACCCGGAAGCAGGTGAAGGCAGAAACTACAAGACAAGAATCACAATTTATATCAGTACGGGAGTGGGCAAGACCTTTGTTCCTGACCTTTTTGGAAGAACCAAGGAAAGAGCAGAAGAGATGCTGAAAGAGTTAGTACTGACAGGCGAGGTTGTGGAGGAAGTTAACGAAGATTATCCGGAAGGCACAGTGTTTAAACAGGAAATTGAGGCTGAACAAGAAGTGGATAAGGGAACTGTTGTAAAATACTATGTGGCCGTGAAAGAACTGATTCCGATTCCTACAAATGACAAATTTGCCGGAAAGAGATATGAACAGGTTGTTGCAATGATAGAAAGTTTGGTTAAAGATGGAGACAGAACATTTATCATTGTGGACCAAGAAACTGCAAGTACTGAATACAATGAAGGTGCTGTTGTTTCTGTTAAAGAAGCAGGAAAGTCAGTGGAAAAAGGTTCTACAATTACGATTATTGTAAGTAAGGGACCGGGACCTGGAACACAGCAACCAGATGATGGAGTTGATGACAAGACCAATCCGGGCAATGGCGATGGTGGTTTAACTGGCGGAAATTAATAGACCTACACCATAGAATATATATAAGGACTAATCTATGCAGGGAAAGATTATAAAAGGGATTGCCGGGTTCTACTACGTACATGTAGTAGAATCCGGTCTTTATGAATGTAAGGCTAAGGGGATTTTTCGAAAAGAAAAGATGAAACCTTTAGTAGGAGATATTGTCGAGATAGATATTCTTGACGAAATTGAGAAAAAAGGTAATATCATAGAAATCATTGAACGTAAGAATGAGTTAATTCGCCCAGCGGTAGCGAATATTGACCAGGCACTTGTGGTTTTTGCAGTGACAAAGCCAAAACCACATTTTAATTTATTAGACCGTTTTCTAATTATGATGGAAAGTAAGGATATCCCGGTTGTGCTTTGTTTTAACAAGAAAGACATTGCAACCGAGCCGGAGATTCAAGAACTGAAAGAAATATATGAGAAATGTGGATATCAGATGATATTTACCAGTGCATTAGAAGAAGAAAACACGGAGGAACTTAAAAGCTTACTTCGTGGCAAAACAACTGCAATTGCAGGACCATCCGGAGTAGGAAAGTCTTCACTGATTAACATTTTTCAACCGGATGCCAATATGGAGACGGGATGCATTAGTGAAAAAATAGAACGAGGGAAACATACTACACGTCATAGCGAATTAATCTGGATTGAGGATAATACCTACATCATGGATACGCCGGGATTTAGTTCTCTATACACCAATGAATTCGAAAAAGAAGAATTGAAATATTATTTTACGGAGTTCGAAAAATACGAAGGGCAGTGCAGATTTTTGGGGTGTGACCATGTTCACGAGCCTGGGTGTGCAGTGAAACAAGCCTTGGAGGAAGGAAAAATTCATCCGGTAAGATATACTAATTATTTGGAAATGTACAATGAACTGAAAGAAAAAAGGAGATATTAACATGACAATTTTAGCCCCTTCAATGTTATCAGCAGATTTTAAAGAACTAGGAAATGAAATTCGAGCAATCGAAGAGCATGGAGCAAAATATCTTCATTTCGATGTAATGGATGGAATTTTTGTGCCGAGCATTTCTTTTGGTATGCCGGTATTAAAATCCATTCGTTCAGGAACGAACCTGGTTTGTGATGTGCATTTAATGATTACGGAGCCGATTCGCTATGTGGAAGATTTTGCAAAGGCAGGGGCGGATTTGATTACGATTCATTTGGAAGCGTGTGAGGATGTGGATGCAACCATAGATAAAATCAGAGAATGCGGATGCAAGGTGGGCATTTCCATTAAACCGAAGACGCCTGTTTCAGCCATGGAACCATATTTAGAGAAGGTTGACATGATTTTGATCATGTCGGTGGAACCGGGATTCGGTGGACAAAAATTCATTCCGGAATCCTTAGAGAAAATTGCACAGACCAAGAGAATGCTTGATGAGAAAGGTTTGGCTGTAGATATTCAAGTAGATGGCGGGATATACACCCACAATGTGGAAGAGGTTTTAAAAGCAGGAGCGAATATTATCGTGGCAGGGTCTGCGATATTTAACGGAGATACCAAACAAAATACAATTGAAATGATGGATATTTTGAAGAAATATGAGTAAGAAAGCAGTGATTATCAGCGGTGGCACAATTGATGATAAATTTGTGCTGCAGATGTTAAATGAAATACAGGCGGAATATGTGATTGGCGTAGACCGAGGACTAGAGTTTTTATACCATAATCAAGTGATGCCTACACACATTGTTGGAGACTTTGATAGTGTAAAAGCAGAACTTGTGGAATATTATGAAAAAAACACGCAGGTGCCAATTCGGAAGTTCAGACCGGAAAAAGATGCATCTGATACAGAGATTGCATTGCGTTTGGCCATTGAATTAGGTGCAGAGAAGGTTTGGATTTTTGGGGGTACCGGTTCAAGGCTTGACCATGTCATGGCCAATATTCAGATTTTAAAAATTGC
Organism: Tyzzerella sp.; assembly: GCA_017410145.1. GTDB lineage: Bacteria > Bacillota > Clostridia > Lachnospirales > Lachnospiraceae > Faecalimonas. The sequence goes on along the minus strand of JAFQRJ010000020.1, from coordinate 97,419 downwards.
CCATGACCTTGGGATAAAAGCATATTTGCAAGATGCAAACAATCGCATATGTCTAGCAGAAAAAGAAATAACGCTTTATAAAGAGAATTGTTTTGGAGATTATTTTTCTTTATTTCCGTTTGGTGGAATTGTTGAGGATATTTCCATCGAAGGTGCAAAGTATCCTCTTTCTCATTACAGACTTTGCCCCAATAGCAGCATGTGTGTGAGTAATGAGATGCAGGAAGAAGAAGTGAAAATTACGTTTCCGGAAGGAACGATTATTCTGATGGAGACCAGAGATAAAAAAGAAGAGATTGAGAGGAACTAGATATGAAATTAGGAATCGTAGGATTACCAAATGTAGGAAAGAGTACATTATTTAACTCATTGACAAAGGCAGGAGCAGAGTCAGCGAACTACCCGTTCTGTACCATTGACCCGAACGTAGGTGTTGTAACTGTACCGGATGAAAGGTTAAATGTACTGGGAGATATGTACAATACAAAGAAAATTGTGCCGGCGGCAATTGAATTCGTTGATATCGCAGGACTTGTAAAAGGAGCTTCTAAAGGGGAAGGTCTTGGGAATCAGTTTCTTGCCAACATTCGTGAGGTTGATGCAATTGTACATGTGGTTCGTTGCTTTGAAGACAGTAATATCGTGCACGTGGATGGAAGCATTGCACCACTTCGTGATATTGAGACCATTAATTTGGAATTGATTTTCTCTGATATAGAAATCTTGGAAAGACGTATTGCAAAAGCAGTGAAAGTGGCTCGCAATGACAAAGCAGTGGCAAAAGAGTTGGAATTATTAGAGCGCGTAAAAGAACATCTGGAAAATGACAACATGGCAAGAAGCTTTGAAGTGAACGATGAAGATGAGCTTAGCCTACTGGAAAGCTACAATCTTCTTACTTATAAGCCGGTTATCTTTGCTGCAAATGTTGCCGAAGATGACCTTATGGATGATGGGGGAAGTAACGAAGGTGTGCAGGCAGTCCGGGAATATGCAGAAAAAGAAAACTGCGAAGTATTTGTAGTTTGTGCACAGATTGAGCAGGAAATTGCAGAGTTAGAAGACGATGAAAAGAAGATGTTCTTAGAGGACTTGGGACTGAGCGAATCCGGTCTTGAGAAATTAATTAAAGCAAGCTACAGCCTGCTTGGGCTCATCAGCTATCTGACTGCAGGAGAGCCGGAAGTTCGTGCATGGACCATCAAAAAGGGTACAAAAGCACCACAGGCAGCAGGTAAAATTCACTCTGACTTTGAGCGTGGATTTATCCGTGCAGAGATCGTAAGTTATGATGATTTGATGGCTTGTGGTACTTATACAGCGGCAAAAGAAAAAGGCCTTGTGCGTTTGGAAGGAAAAGAATATGTGGTGCAGGATGGAGATATTATCCTGTTTAGATTCAATGTGTAATTGGAAAGGGAGTGAATTATGACAACAAATATTAACTTTCCTAACCTAGGTATTCATTTAAAAAATGTTGGTCAGACAATTTCCGTATTTGGGTTTGAGATTGCTTATTACGGAATCATTATTGGGCTTGGTGTTCTTGCCGGAATTGCCATTGCAGCATTCTTGGCAAAGAAAACCGGACAGGACCCGGATACCTACTATGATTTGGCACTTTGGGCAGTGGTATTATCTGTGATTGGTGCGCGAATTTATTATGTTATTTTTTCATGGGATTCCTACAAGGATGATTTGCTGAGTATTTTTAATATTAGACAAGGTGGCCTTGCCATCTATGGCGGGGTAATCACGGCAATTATCACAGTATTTGTATTTGCGAAAAAGAAGAAAGTCTCCTTTGGGTTACTGACTGATACGGCAGGAGCAGGGTTGATTCTGGGACAGATTATCGGACGTTGGGGAAATTTCTTTAATCGCGAAGCATTTGGTGATTATACAGATAGTTTATTTGCAATGCAGCTTCCTGTAGATGCAGTCCGTTATTCTGACATTACAGATAAAATGATGGAACATGTTGAAATCATAGAGGGCGTGCGTTATGTACAGGTGCATCCTACATTCCTATATGAATCACTTTGGAATGTCTGTATATTGGCAATTATGTTATGGTGGACGAAACGCAAACAGTTTGATGGGCAAGTATTCTTGATCTACCTGTTTGGATACGGAATCGGAAGATTCTGGATTGAGGGATTACGGACAGACTCGCTCATGCTTTTCGGAACAGGGCTTCGCGTGTCCCAAGCATTGGCATTGGCAATGGCGATTGGTTCAGTTGCATTAAATATCTTTCTGTTAAAGAAGAAAAAAGTAGAAGAAATTCAGGAGAAATAAATATGATAGGATTTGATATAGGCGGTACAAAATGTGCCGTATGTATAGGACAAGAAAAAGATGGAGATTTGCAGATTCTCAATAAAAAGAGTATTCCGACAGACCATAGCATTTCTGCATATGAAATGATTGATAGGATGTGTGCTTTGGCAGAGGAAATGACAGACCAAATAGATTGTATCGGTATCAGCTGTGGGGGACCATTGGATTCAAAAAGAGGCATTATCCAGTCTCCGCCGAACCTTCCTGGTTGGGATGATATTAAGATTGTGGAATATCTGGAAAATAAATATGGATGCAAAGCATATTTGCAAAATGATGCAAATGCGTGTGCAGTGGCAGAGTGGAAATACGGTGCCGGAAAAGGTTGTGAAAATATGATTTTCCTTACCTTTGGTACAGGACTTGGAGCAGGTTTAATTCTGGACGGCAAGCTATATGCAGGAACATCTGACATGGCCGGTGAATGTGGTCATATGAGACTTTCTGCATTTGGTCCGGTTGGATTTGGCAAAGCAGGTTCTTTTGAGGGCTTTTGTTCCGGTGGCGGAATTGCACAACTTGGACAAATGATGGCAAGAGAAAGTCTGCAAATGGGAAAACCGGTTTCCTACTGTTCTGATTTGAAGCATTTAGATGACATTACGGCAAAGAGTATTGCAGAATGTGCCAATGAAGGATTTGAGGATGCCAAGAAAGTATTTGAAGTATGCGGAGAAAAACTTGGGTATGGTTTATCCATTTTGATTGACATTTTGAATCCGGAACGTATCGTTTTGGGAAGTATTTTCCAGAGAAGTGAGCATTTGCTTCGCGAATCGATGGATAAAGTCATCGGTGCAGAATGCCTGGAAGCGGCAAGCAGAGTTTGTCAGGTTGTGCCGGCACTTTTAAAAGAAAATATTGGAGATTACGCAGCACTTGCAGTGGCTGCTATGGGAGGGAAATAGTATGTTATATGAAAGATACCCGGCCTTAGAAGTATGTAAGGAAGATATTGAAAAAGCATTGAATATAATGATTGAAACCTACCAAAAAGGCGGAAAAATTTTAATCTGTGGCAATGGTGGAAGTGCTTCAGACAGTGAGCATATTGTAGGGGAATTATTAAAAGGTTTCATGTTAAAGAGACCGGTTAGTGACGAACGCATTCCGGAACATTTGCGAAAAGGTTTGCAAGGATCTTTGCCGGCCATTTCCCTGCCAAGTCAGTGTGCAATATTGTCCGCTTTTATCAATGACGTAGACCCGGAAATGATGTATGCACAGTTGGTGTATGGTTATGCCAAGAAGGAAGACTTGGTAATCGGCCTGTCAACTTCCGGAAATTCGAAGAACGTTGTCAATGCTATTGAACTGGCAAAGTGTATGGGAGTCAGCACCATTTCTATGACTGGTGAGAAGGAAAGCCGTCTTTCAGAATTGTCTGATGTGACCATTCGAGTACCGGCTACAGAGACGTATCAAGTGCAAGAGTATCACCTTCCGGTATATCATCATTTGTGCGCAGAAGTGGAAAAGAAATTTTTTTAAAAAAGTTGTTGACAAATCATATACCCATGGGTATAATACATATTGTTCGGTTGAGAAATCGACAATATGCACGAGTGGCTCAGTGGTGGAGTATCGCCTTGCCAAGGCGAGGGTCGCGGGTTCGAATCCCGTCTCGTGCTTTTTTTATTGCAAGTGCTTAGAATGTTGAATTCTAGGCACTTTTTCTTGTATCGACGGATAAAATAAACCACCTGCTATGCAGGTGAGTTCCCAGATGGCTTTGGTTTCAAGTTTTAGAGGTGCAATTGTTCGTATGCAAAATAATTACGTAAAAACTAACTCAAAGAGCCCCTTTTTGAGTTAGAAACAGGCAAATTATTTCATATACGAACAAAATTTCATGAAAAACAAGAAAAATGGCTTGAATTGGGTTAGATTTTAATGGATTTTTTCAAATACATACCAATAACCGTTAGGTTTGTATATGCGAATAGTGCGGAAGGAAAACTATTCAGAGCCTCTTTAGAGGAAAATAGGTGACAGCGGATTATAGCCGCAGAGCAAACTTCATTGTAAAAATCATAAACCTAAACTTATGCAGTAAAAATCCGTTGACAAGGGAGATAACTGATAGTATATTTTAAATAATTGAATGACTGATAGAGGTGCAGGTTTCATCAGTAACATATAACCAAGGCGGATAACTGTTATATGCGAAAGGGGAAGTTGCCGAAGATTCACTTTTATGTCCGGGGAAGTGATTCTGGGGTATTGCAGAAGATGTAATACACTGTCACATATGTGTGGAGTGCTATCGTAGATGGATAATAAATGATTACAAAATAGCCATAGACATACCATGCAGTGTGCCTATGGCTTTTTAATTATTATATACATTTGTGCTATGTGGTTGTTTGAGAATAAGATGAGAGGAAAACAAAAGAAAAGAGGAGGAAAAAATTATGCGTTTTTCAAAGAAAAACATAATTAAGGCATTATCTGCTATTGTTATTTTAGTATTGATGATGTCTATGACAGTGTTTGCAGCAGAAGAGGCTGCAGAATATGTACCGGCAGTATATGGTAAATTTTGGTCATTGATACCACCTTTGGTAGCGATTGCATTAGCTCTTATTACCAAGGAAGTGTACAGTTCCCTTATAGTGGGTATTGCGATAGGAGGGCTTCTCTATGCAGATTTTTCGCCGATAGGAGCACTTCGCCACGTATATAAAAATGGTATTATGGGTGTGTTGACAAATTCCTACAACATGGGTATTCTGCTGTTCTTGGTTATTCTTGGCGCAATCGTATGCTTGATGAATCGTGCGGGCGGTTCGGCAGCATTTGGAGAGTGGGCAAGTAAACGTGTTAAATCAAGAGTGGGTGCACAGTTGGCAACAATTGCGTTGGGTGTTTTGATTTTTATTGATGACTACTTTAATTGTTTGACAGTAGGTAGTGTTATGCGTCCGATAGCGGATAAGAATAAGATATCTCGTGCCAAATTATCATATTTGATTGATGCAACAGCAGCACCTATTTGTATCATTGCACCGATTTCATCATGGGCTGCGGCTGTATCTAATAGCGTGGAGAATGTTACAGAAGTAGATATCAATGGATTTGAAGTGTTTATTAAAGCAATTCCGTATAACTTTTATGCATTGCTTACTATTTTAATGATGGTATTTTTAGTTGTTTCAAAGAGAGAATACGGTCCAATGAAGGTGCATGAAATGAATGCATTAAAAGGTGACATTTTTACTACTCCGGATCGTCCGTATGGAGATGCTAAAGAAGAAGAAAAGGAATACAAGGGTAAGGTAAGTGATTTGGTACTTCCAATTGTCTCTTTAATTGTTTGCTGTGTGATTGGAATGATTTATACCGGAGGATTTTTCCGTGGAGTTCCGTTTGTTGATGCATTTTCCGGATGTTCTGCAGATGTGGGGCTTGCACTTGGTAGTGGCGCCGCACTGATTATAACGATTGTTTGGTATCTGGTTCGTCGAGTATTAAATTTCAAGGATTGTATGGAGTGTATACCGGAAGGATTCAAAGCCATGGTTCCGGCCATTATGATTTTGATTTGCGCATGGACTTTGAACACCATGACACAAAGCCTCGGTTCAACAGAGTTTGTTGATGCCACAGTGAGCGGTTTTGCAGACGGCATGATGAGCTTCTTGCCTGCAATTGTATTTGCAATTGGATGTTTTATCGCATTTTCAACCGGAACCTCATGGGGAACATTCAGTATCCTGATTCCAATTGTAATTGCAGTATTTGGCAAATCAAATCCGGAACTGATGATTATCGGTATCTCAGCATGTATGGCCGGTGCAGTATGTGGAGACCACTGCTCACCGATTTCAGACACAACGATTATGGCATCTGCAGGTGCTCAGTGTAATCACGTAAATCACGTATCAACACAATTGCCATATGCGATTACAGTAGCAGGTGTATCCTTCGTAACATACATTGTTGCAGGTTTTGTAAAGAGTGCATGGATTTCATTGCCAATTGGTATTGCATTGATGCTTTCAGTATTGCTAGTCTTAGGCAAAAGAATAGACAAAGAGTAAAGAGATTATTACGAATGGGCTACGAGGAACGTAGCCCATTTAGTTTTGGCAAATAGCGACTAATTTGCTTTATTCTTGGGGAAAATAATGGTATACTAAATAGGATTATGAAATTAGGAGCGCATGAAACATGAATTTTAATGAATTGCCAAATTATGAATTAGTTCAGCAACAAGAATTAAAGGATTTGAAATCAGAAGGATATTATCTTCGCCACAAGAAGAGTGGTGCCAGAATCCTTTTGATGAAAAATGATGATAATAATAAAGTTTTTTCAGTGGGATTTCGTACACCGCCGGAGGATAGTACAGGACTTCCACATATTTTGGAGCATTCAGTTCTTTGTGGTTCTAAGAATTTCCCGATTAAAGACCCGTTTGTAGAGTTGGTAAAAGGTTCTCTTAATACTTTTTTGAACGCTATGACATTTCCGGATAAAACAGTCTATCCGGTTGCAAGCTGTAATGATAAGGATTTTCAGAATCTGATGCATGTTTATATGGATGCTGTTTTTTATCCAAATATCCATGAGAAGAATGAGATTTTCAGGCAGGAAGGTTGGAGTTATCATTTAGAGTCAGAGGATGACACATTGACCTATAATGGGGTTGTATACAATGAGATGAAGGGGGCATACTCCTCGCCGGAAAATGCGCTTGACAGAGTGGTACTTCACAGTCTTTTTCCGGATACATGTTATGCCAATGATTCGGGTGGGGACCCAGATGAGATTCCGAATTTGACATATGAGCAGTTTACTGCCTTCCATAAGAAATACTATCACCCATCCAACAGTTATATTTATCTCTATGGTGACATGAATTTTGCGGAGAAGTTGGAATGGCTGGATCGGGAATATTTGTCTGCTTTTGATGCACAGGAAATTGATTCGACGATTCAATTTCAAGAGCCATTTGATGCAGTAAAAGAGATTGAAGAAACTTACTCTATCACCAGTGGGGAACTGGAAGAAGATAACACCTACCTTTCTTATAATAAAGTAATAGGTACGTCACTTGACAGAAATCTCTATCTTGCATTTGAGGTGCTTGATTACGCACTTCTTTCTGCACCAGGTGCACCGCTTAAGAAAGCCCTTGTGGATGCCGGAATCGGAAAAGATATTATGGGGGCATATGAAGGTTGTATCTACCAGCCAATGTTTTCAATCGTAGCAAAAAATGCCAATGCAGAGCAAAAAGAGGCTTTTGTAAAGGTGATTGAAAATACACTGAGAGACATTGTAAAACATGGTATTGACCAGAAATCTTTAGAAGCAGGTATCCATTACAATGAATTCCGTTATCGTGAAGCAGATTTTGGAAGCTATCCAAAGGGACTTATGTATAACCTACAGATTTTTGACAGTTGGTTATATGATGATGAGAAGCCATTTATCCACATGTCTGCTATTGAAACTTATGATTTCTTAAAGTCTCAGATTACAACAGGGTATTTTGAAGCTTTGATTCAGAAATATATTCTTGACAATACGCATGGTGCTGTGGTTGTGGTAAAACCGGAGCGTGGGCGTACTGCAAGAATGGAAAAAGAATTAGAAGAAAAATTAGCTGCTTATAAAGAAGGACTTAGCAAGGAAGAAGTAGAAGCGCTTGTGAAGGCATCGGAACAACTTTTGGAGTATCAAGAGGAAGAAGAAAAACAGGAGGATATGGAGAAGATTCCTGTTTTGCAGCGAAATGATATCAGTCGTGAAATCGCTCCGATCCAGAATGAAGAAATAGATATGGATGGAACGAGCCTCATCTTCCATGAGATTGATACCAACGGAATTGGATACGTAGATTTGATATTCGATTTATCTGGTGTTTCAGCAGAAGAACTTCCATATGTAGGAATTTTGCAGGCAGTGCTTGGTATTATTGACACAGATCATTACGAGTACGGGGAACTGTTTAATGAAATCAATATGCACACCGGTGGAATTAGTACCTCCATCGAGGTGTATCCGGATGTGACGCGTGTAAAAGAAAAGGAATTTAAGGCTACATTTGAAGTGAAGGCAAAAGCACTGTATTCGAAAATGCCGATTGCCTTTGCCATGATGCAAGAAATCATGACGAAGTCAAAACTTGGCGATGAAAAACGTTTGAAAGAGATACTTGCAATGACCATATCAAGACTTCAAATGAGATTCCAGTCAGCAGGACATCAGACGGCGGCTGCGAGGGCATTATCCTATTCCTCACCAATTTCAAAGTTCAAGGAATTGACAGGCGGAATAGACTATTATGCGGTAGTTAAACGCATAGAAGAAAACTTTGAAGATGAAAAGTCTGTCTTGGTTGCAAAACTTGAAAAACTGGTGAAGCAATTATTCCGAGCAGACAATATGATGATGAGTTATACAGCGGAAAGAGCTGGCTTGGAAGGCTTTGAACAAGAGATTACATCAATTAAGAGACACCTATTTACCGAAAAGGTAGAAAACACACCATGTGTCATTCATTGTAAAAAACAAAATGAGGGATTCAAAACATCTTCCAAGGTACAGTATGTAGCACGTGTAGGAAACTTTGCTGATGCCGGATACGAGTATACAGGTGCCTTCCAGATTTTGAAAGTGATTTTGGGGTATGAATATTTGTGGCAGAACGTGCGTGTGAAAGGCGGCGCATATGGTTGTATGAGTAATTTCAACCGCCTGGGAGAGGCATATTTTTCATCCTACCGCGACCCGAATTTGGAAAAAACAAACAAGGTCTATGAGGGAGTCGTTGATTACGTGAGAAACTTTACCGTAAGTGAGCGAGATATGACAAAATATATTATCGGAACCATGAGTAATCTGGACCAGCCAATGACACCGGTTGCAAAGGGAGACCGTTCCATGAATCTGTACATGAATCATGTTACAGAGGAAATGATTCGTGAAGAAAGAAGTCAGATTTTAACTGCGCAGCAAGAGGATATTCGCGCATTGGCAGATATAGTTGCTGCAGCGTTGGCGTGTAACCAATTATGCGTTATTGGTGGAGAAGATAAAATCGAGGAACAAAAAGATTTATTTATGGAAATCAAAAACTTGTTTTAGAAAGGAACACATATGAGAGCAGATTATAAATCTGGATTTGTAACATTAATCGGAAGACCGAATGTAGGAAAATCCACGTTGATGAACTACCTTATCGGTCAGAAGATTGCCATAACATCTAACAAACCGCAGACCACAAGAAATCGTATTCAGACGGTTCTGACGACCGAGGAAGGGCAGATTGTATTTGTAGACACACCGGGTATTCACAAGGCGAAGAATAAGTTGGGTGAGTATATGGTGAACGTGGCAGAGCGTACCTTAAACGAGGTTGATGTAGTGCTCTGGCTTGTGGAGCCAACCACATTTATTGGAGCAGGAGAAAAGCATATTGCGGAGCAACTTGGCAAGGTAAAAACGCCGGTTATATTGGTAATCAATAAAGTAGATATGGTAAAGAAAGAAGAAATACTCACATTTATTGATGCCTATCGCAAGATTTACGATTTTGCTGAGATTGTTCCGGTATCTGCAAGAAATGGCGACAATACAGACGAGTTGGTGAAGGTGATTCTGAAATATTTACCGTATGGACCACAGTTTTACGATGAAGATACTATTACAGATCAACCGGAAAGACAAATTGTGTCAGAACTCATTCGTGAGAAGGCGCTTCATTGTTTAAATGATGAGATTCCCCATGGGATAGCAGTTGCAATTGACAGTATGAAGTATCGTAGAAAGATTGTGGATATTGATGCAACCATCATTTGTGAGCGGGATTCTCACAAGGGAATTATTATTGGTAAACAGGGTGCCATGCTTAAGAAGATCGGAAGTACCGCACGTTTTGAAATTGAAAGAATGCTGGAATGTAAGGTCAATCTGCAACTTTGGGTAAAAGTAAAAAAAGACTGGCGTGACAGTGATTTCTTAATCAAAAACTTTGGGTATACGAAGGAAGATATCTAAAAACTTATGTCAAGGGTTTTTTGTAAAAAATAACTGGTAGATAGTTTCAGTATGATTTTTATTGGAGTGGAAATTCTAAAACTTATACAAGGGAGGGTTTTCACATGGAAGATAAAAATTTGTGGACAACATTTGAAAAGACAGGCAGTATTGTGGATTACTTGAATTACAAGGGGATTCACACGGAATCAAAGAAAGAGAAAATGGGAGAGAGAGCAGTTGAATCAGTCGATAACCGTGATAGGGATGGTGCTTTCCGCGACACCTATCGGTGAGTATGACAAGCGAGTCGTGATATTGACGAAGGAAAAAGGGAAGATATCTGCATTTGCAAAGGGGGCCAGACGGCAGAATAGTCCGCTGATGGGCGTGACCAATCCCTTTGCATTTGGACAGTTTGAATTGTATGAGGGCAGAACGTCTTATAATGTAGTGCAGGCGAATATAACCAACTATTTTATGGAACTTAGCACCGATTTTGAAGGCGCATATTACGGCTTTTATTTTATGGAAGTAGCGGATTATTTCACAAAAGAATACAATGACGAAAGAGAGATGCTAAAACTGGTCTATCAATCTCTTCGGGCACTTGCATCAGGCAATATTAATCGAGAATTGGTGCGTTATATATTTGAAATGAAGACATTTGTGGTCAATGGCGAAGCCCCAGAGGTATTTCGTTGTGCCAACTGCGGAGTAGGTGATCGTAGCATGGTGTTCAGCAGCCAAAATCATGGGACAATTTGTTCGGAATGTCAGGGGATTGCGCCAGATGGAATTGCACTTAGTAAAGCAGCGCTTTACACACTGCAATACATCGCATCATCAACGATAGAAAAGTTGTACACGTTTAAAGTGTCAGATGAGGTTTTGGATGAAATTCGAAAAGTGATGCAGCAGTATATGGACGCACACATCGATAAAAAATTTAAGTCATTGGAAATATTGGAAATGTGCTTGAAATAGGAAATCAATATTAATTGATTTCCTATTTTATATGGTATAATGGGTTGGTCGATATCCTTGCAATTTCGACATGGCTATGATACACTGAAAACAATAAGAAAACCCTCAGGAGGTACGAAAGAATGAAATTAGTTTACGACATTCATGACAAGCCAAAATTTCCTCAATTGCTGATTTTTGCATTCCAGCAAGTATTGGCTATTTTGGCTGCAACTATTGCCGTTCCAGCAATTATAGGTAATGGCATGAGCCAGTCTGCTGCTTTATTTGGAGCAGGTATTGGTACATTGGTATATCAACTTTTTACCAAATTTAAGAGCCCTGTATTCCTTGGTTCTTCTTTTGCGTTTTTGGGTTCTATGCCAGTAGCTTTTGCAGGAGCTATTTCTGCAGCTGCGGGTCACGCAGGCTTAATTATCGGTGCTGCCTTTGCAGGTCTTGTTTATGTAGTGATTGCATTGGTAGTGAAGTTAGTTGGAGTTAAATGGGTGGATAAGTTAATGCCAGCCGCCGTTATCGGACCAACTGTTGCCATTATCGGTCTTTCCTTGGCAGGAAATGCTGTTGGTGATTTGACAAAAGGTAAGGTTATGGCAGATGTTGCTGTTCAGGCTATTCAAGATGGTGCAATTGTAGAAACTGTGCAACAAGTTTCAGCTTGCAGTCCTTACGTAGCATTAATTTGTGGTCTTGTTACTTTATTTGCAGTAATGCTGTTCTCGGTTTACGGCAAGAAGATGATGAAGTTAATCCCATTTGTGCTTGGTATCCTGGTGGGTTATGTAGTAGCTACAATCTTTACAGTTATCGGTATTGCAACGGAAAACGTAGCTTTACAAGTTATTGATTTTTCTGTATTCAAGGCAATGGATATTTTTGCAGTTCCAGACTTCACATTTATGAAAGCTTTGAAGGGCGTGAAAGAAATCGATGGTGCATTTATCATGACTTTAGTAGTTGCTTATGCACCGGTAGCATTTGTAGTTTTTGCAGAACATATTGCAGACCACAAGAACTTGTCAAGTATTGTAGGAAGAGACTTGTTAGAAGAGCCAGGTTTACATAGAAGTTTGTTAGGTGACGGAATTGGTTCTATCGCGGGTGCTTTCTTTGGTGGTTGTCCAAATACTACTTATGGTGAATCTGTAGGTTGTGTTGCAATTACCCGTAATGCTTCTGTAGTTACGATTACCACAACTGCATTTATGTGTATTGTAATCTCTTTCTTTGGTCCGTTTGTAACATTCTTGGCTAGTATCCCTAACTGTGTTATGGGTGGTGTTTGTGTAGCGTTGTACGGATTTATTGCTGTTAGTGGTTTGAAGATGATTCAAAAAGTAGACCTTGGACAGAGTAAAAACCTGTTCGTAGTATCTGTTATTCTAATTTCAGGTATCGGTAACCTAACATTATCTTTCGGTCAGGTTACATTGACATCTGTCGCATGCTCTTTGGTTCTTGGTATTATCACCAATGTAATCTTAGCGCGCGGCAAAGAAGATTAGTTTTAACAAATAAAGAAAGTGCGTTCCCAGGTCATGGGACCGCACTTTCTTCTTATAAGGAATCTACTTAACTTTGTGTCTAAAAAACCTGACAGTTCCAAAAGGTTTTTTCTTAGCCTTCATACTCAAACACGCATCGTTCAAATGCATTTATTACTTTTGTACCCCCACAAGTATCAAATCTTACATGCTTCCTGCCATATCTCATATGCACATGGCCGTGCAGGAAATATTTTGGATTGTATTTATCTATCAAGGCATTAAACACCTGAAAGCCGCGGTGTGGCAAATCGTCCCCATCGTTGAGCCCGAAGGCAGGAGCGTGGGTGACCAGAATGTCAAAGCCTTTACTGCGGAAGAGCTGCCAGCGAAGCTTTCGTACTCGCTTACGCATTTCGCGTTCGGTGTACTGGCACTCGTCTGAGCTGTATTTCATGGAACCGCCAAGCCCGAGAATTCGCACGCCCTTGTACACGTAAATCTCATCTTCAATGCAGATGCAGCCTTCCGGCGGAGTCTGTTTGTATTTTCTATCGTGGTTCCCGTGCACATAAATGACAGGGGCACTTGTAAATGTTGCAAGAAAAGAAAGATATTTCGGGTTTAGGTCGCCGCATGAGATGATAAGGTCAATACCTTCTAATTTGCTTTTCTCAAAATAATCCCATAGATAAGCGGATTCTTCATCCGCTATCGCTAATATTCTCATAAAACTATCCTTTCGTATCAATTCCTTGTTGCAAATATACAGGAATCGCGCTTTCCAGCAACTCATCTTTGGTTGGAATATGTCCAATCACATTTTCAGCAAGCCAGTCCATGTTAATCAGTTCCTCCGGTGTAAGTATATGGTTCGGGTCCGGTTGCACAATACCGTTTTGTGAGTAGAGCACGCCTTTGAACAGGTTGAATTCTTCGTTCATAATGGTTTCCTTCAAAAGGTCAATCAGACGCTTCGTTCCAATTGGAAGATTGCGCGAGCAAATGACGTCAATGACGCCGGCTGACATGCCCCACCAGTAATTGATCGCCTTGTGCATGGAGGAACTGTCGTCATGGTTCCAAGAGCCGTCCATGATGGCACGAATAAGCTGTTCATAGAATTTACCCCAGTGTAGGAGTGGCATCGCAAGGTTACGCATTTGTCCGTTTTCCATCTGATAAATACCAAAGTAACGCACATCGTCATCCGGCATTAACATGTCTCTTGTGGAGAAGCAAGAAGGTGATAACTTTTTCAGATTCTCCATGACATCGTTGTCTTTCAAACATCTCCAGTCTAAATGGATTTCCGCGCGCGGATTAATCATTTTGGCGCCCATTGCAAACGCATTGATATGTGCGATTGTTCCGTAAAGTGGATAATCCGCAATGTATGTGATTTTATTATTTTCAGCCATTGCTCCGGCAATTGCCCCCATTAAAAACTTCACCTCGTGCATGCGGATGTAGTAGGTGCGAATGTATCGGTGCGAAGTATTTACCGAGCAATTTAGAACCTTCACATGTGGATGGTCAATGGCAGCTTTTACGCTTGCCTGGGCAAATGCTGGTGTGGTTGTGAAAATGATATTGCATTTTTCACTGACTGCTTTTTCTATGTAGTTTTCCACATTTTCCTGTGTTACATTTTCATAATATATTGTCTCTACTTCATCTGAAAAGGCTTGTTCTAAATGCAGGCGCCCTAGTTCATGACCGTAAGTCCATGCAGAAGAGTGGGTTGTCTTTTCATATAAAAATGCAATTTTTAATTTTGGTGTACCGAATAAATGCAATTTGCCCAGAAGAGAAGGCTTTTCCGTTGGGGCGAGCATGATTTCAATATTCTCATCTGCATCTAACAGGCTGAATTCTTCCCATGTTTTCTCAATCATTTTCTTTAATTCATCGCTGTAGAAGTTGCAAATGTTGTTATATCCGTGTACTTCCATGAAGGATAAAAAGGCATCTCCTGTTGTAATGGTAAGATCTGTTTTCTTGCTTTCGTATTCTTTTTTGAAACGATAGTAGATAGAATAGAAATCCATCCGATCATCATCTGACCAGATTTCATCCGGTTCTTTACCAACCAGTTCTTGCAGTTTAGAAAAGCTTCCTTCTTTGGAAAACCAGATGTAATTGATATTGCTTGCATTATAAAAGTCTAAAAACTCATAATATATTTTGTTTTCCGTATCTTCAGTTGGTTTCGGAATAAGCCTGGTCACATTGCCAGGTATGGATATTCCGCCAAAAAATTTGGAAACACTGACGCGTTTGTTTCCTTCTTCTACATAAAATTTATTCATATATTCGTAGGCTTTGATAGGGTCTCGCAGTCCATTTATCTCAACGGCGGTGCTTAAGGCACCCCATTTTTGCGCAAACTCGGATTCCTGATCCAGAATCGGCATGAAATTCCTTGCAAATGCGTTGCTTCTTCCATTTGTTTTTGTTCCGGCAATCTGTTCCAATGGAATCTGGACAAGGCCTAATGGAACTTCGGCATAGGAGCCTTTGGAAGGCAATATATCGTCAAGCACCAGTAATGTTGGCTTTTCGCCGTGCGACATACGTTGTTGATACTCTTTTTTTCCTAATTTATACGCTTTTTCATAATCTAAGATTGACATAATTTCTCCTCCTAGTTATTATAAAGATATCGCAAAAATGCTGAGAATTCAAGGAGAAAAAAACATGGGAATTTATGAAGAATTACAGGCAAGAGGATTAATTGCCCAAGTAACGGATGAAGATTTAATTAAAGATTTAGTGAATAATGGTAAGGCAACTTTTTATATTGGATTTGACCCGACAGCAGACAGCCTTCACGTAGGACATTTCATGGCGCTCTGTTTAATGAAACGTCTTCAGATGGCAGGTAATAAACCAATCGCATTAATCGGTGGCGGTACAGCTATGATTGGTGACCCTTCAGGTAGAAGCGATATGCGTCAGATGATGACAAAGGAAACCATCGAGCACAACTGCGAATGCTTCAAACAACAGATGAGCAAATTTATCGATTTCTCAGAAGGCAAAGCTTTAATGGTAAATAATGCGGACTGGTTGTTAGACCTTAACTACATTGATGTATTACGTGAAGTAGGTGCTCACTTTAGCGTTAATCGTATGTTGACAGCAGAATGCTACAAGCAACGTATGGAAAAGGGACTTAGCTTCTTGGAATTTAACTACATGATTATGCAGAGCTATGACTTCTATGCATTATACCAAAAATACGGATGTAACTTACAGTTTGGTGGGGACGACCAATGGAGCAACATGCTTGGTGGTACAGAATTAATTCGTCGTAAGCTTGGAAAAGATGCAAGTGCCATGACAATCACATTGCTTCTCAACTCAGAAGGAAAGAAAATGGGTAAGACACAGTCAGGTGCTGTTTGGCTTGATCCGAATAAGACATCTCCATTTGAGTTTTATCAATACTGGAGAAATGTTGCAGATGCGGATGTACTCAAATGCATCCGTATGCTTACATTCCTTCCGTTAGAAGAAATTGACAAGATGGATGCTTGGGAAGGAAGTCAGCTAAACCAGGCAAAAGAGATTTTAGCATATGAATTAACGAAGTTAGTTCACGGTGAGGAAGAGGCTGTGAAAGCACAGGAGAGTGCAAGAGCGTTATTCTCAAGTGGTGCTGCAGCAAATATGCCTACATTTGAATTGACGGCAGAGGACCTTGTAGATGGTTCTATCGACATCCTTACATTGCTTTTCAAGAGTGGATTAGTTCCTTCTAAATCAGAAGCAAGACGTGCAGTAGAACAGGGCGGTGTTGCTGTGGATGGCGAAAAGGTAACTGACATCAAAGCAGTGTTTGCAGCAGATGCGATTCCGGAGGAAGGGCTTGTGCTCAGAAGAGGAAAGAAGAACTTCCGAAAAGTGGTTGTGAAGTAAGTTATGAGTAACTCACATGAAAAGATATTTCCGGTTTTCCTAACTGGAAAAGTTGTGCATGGGAAAGCGCTTGGGAGAACAGTAGGAATGCCAACTGCAAATGTAGAGATTTGTGATGAAAATTCGTTGCCAGAGTGTGGTGTATATGCGACGCGAATTAAGGTTGGCGAGGAAACGCATTTGGCTGTGACAAATATCGGCACAAGGCCTACTGTGGATCACGAGCAGCATGTGACGGTAGAGGCGCATATTTTAGATTTTGACCAGGATATTTATGGGCAATCGGTGGAATTGGAAGTACACAAATTTCTACGTCCGATTCAAAAGTTTAATAGCTTAGAAGAAGTGCAAAAGCAGGTGAAAAAAGATATAGAAGAAGCAAAGAAATGCTTGCAATAAACAAGAGTTCGTCGGTATTCCGACGAACTCTTGTTATGTTTGGATGTTTTCTGGTATTTGTTTGCCAATTATTTGCTATTTGCAATGCCGATTGTTCGTATGCAAAATTATTGTTTGAAATCTAACTCGAATTAAGCATTTTCGAGTTAGAAAAATATAGATTATTTTATATACAAACAAAATTTCATAAAAACCATGAATTTTTGCTTGATTTGGGTTAGTTTTTGATGAATTTTTTGAAATACACACCAATTGCCGGTACATTTTCATCGTATGCGTAGTTCTAATCTAGAAATTTAAATACTGCACACTATATGGTGGCAGGTTGAGAGAACCATTTAAAATGCCACTTTCATCAGTAATTAATTCCTTATATTCTCCATGAAAAGCAGGATGATGCGCCGTTTGTGCATTTTCTGATGCATTGATTGCCACAAGCACTCGTTCAGTATCCGTTTTGCGTTCAAATATCAAATAATGATTTTGAATTACTACATTATAATAAGAGCCATTGCATAGCGCATCACTGTTTTGACGAATGGAAATCAGTTTCTTAATATACTCCGTCAAATCATTTGGCAGAGGAGCGTCAAAGCAAGGGCGAAGCGCATAGTCATTATCCGGTGCCTTCACACCCTCTTGTGCCCATTCGCTTCCATAATAGATACATGGAATTCCAGGCATGCCCATAAGGAGCCCATATGCAACCGAAATATGGTTCTTGTTTTTTAAGATGCTGGCTAATCTGGTCACATCATGGTTATCCACAAAAGTCATCAAATGCTTTCCGCGATAGAGACACCACTGTTCCGGACCAAACTGTCTATTTAATGAATAACCAATTTCAAAGAAATTCATGTCATTCAAACTTGAAAAAATCCCTTTGTAACATTCGTAGTTCGTGCAGCTGTGGAGCATTTGGTCATTTACAATTATATTATAGTCACCAAAGAGTACCTCACCAATTAGCACAAAACCAGGCTTGATGCTTTCGCAGAAGGAACGTAACCGCCTCATGAAATCATGATCGAGGCTGTAAGCAACGTCCAGGCGAAGACCGTCAATGTCAAATTCATCCACCCAGTACTTTACACATTCTAATAAATAATCAACCACTGCAGGATTGCGTAGGTTCAGCTTCACTAATTCATAATGACCTTCCCAACCTTCGTAGTAGAAGCCATCGTTGTATCCGGTGTTGCCATCAAAATTAATGAGAAACCAGTCCTTGTACAGAGAATTCCATTTCTTTTCCTGCACATCCCGAAATGCCCAGAAACCGCGTCCTACATGGTTAAATACACCATCTAGTACAATCTTAATGTTGTGCGCATGCAAATGATTACACACATCCGCAAAGTCCTGATTGCTTCCAAGGCGACAATCTATTTTCTTAAAATCACGTGTGTCGTATCCGTGATTGTCTGATTCAAAAATTGGATTTAATAAAATGGAATCTACGCCCAGATTCTGAAGATAATCCGTCCAGTCCATGATTTTTCGAATACGTGGCACGCATACTTCGTCATTATGTACGGGAGCACCACAAAACCCAATCGGATAGATTTGATAAAATACACTGTTGTAAGCCCACATTGCTGTTATAACCTCCAAGTTCACATCTCTAAAAACTGGTTTCATTTTACCATAAAAGCGTGTGTTATAGTATATAAAATAAGAAGAAATAAAATTTGAAAAAAGATAAAATTTTCCTTGACATGGAAATTGTGGCGTAATATAATATAACGGCATGAGAATAGAAGAAGCAGTTTACGCCAATGCCCCGGAGTGGACTGATTCCTATATAAATGAGAACAATTTAACTGAGAATTATTTAGGAGGAAACCCAATGAAAACTTACATGGCTAATCCAAGCAAGATTGAAAGAAAATGGTATGTAGTTGACGCTGAAGGATGCACATTAGGTCGTTTGTCAGCTGAAGTAGCAAAAGTTTTAAGAGGAAAAAATAAACCAGAATATACACCACACGTTGACACAGGTGATTATGTAATCGTAATCAACGCTGAAAAAATCGCTGTGACAGGTAAGAAATTAGATCAAAAGATCTACTACAATCACTCTGATTATGTAGGTGGAATGAGAGAGACTACATTAAGAGAAATGATGAACAAGAAACCTGAAAAGGTTATCGAACTCGCTGTTAAAGGCATGCTTCCAAAAGGACCATTAGGAAGAGAAATGTACAAGAAACTTCATGTATACGCTGGAGCAGAGCACGCACATGCAGCTCAAAAACCAGAAGTATTAACATTCTAATTAGGTAAGAGGAGGAAATAATATGTCTAGCGCAAAATTCTACGGAACAGGAAGAAGAAAAAAATCAATCGCAAGAGTATACTTAGTACCTGGAACAGGTAACATTACAATTAATAAAAGAAGCATGGACGAATACTTCGGATTAGAAACATTGAAAGTAGTTGTACGTCAACCATTGGTTGCTACAGAAACTTTAGACAAATTCGACGTATTAGTAAACGTACACGGTGGTGGATACACAGGACAAGCTGGTGCAATCCGTCACGGTATCTCAAGAGCTTTACTTCAAGCTGATGCAGATTACAGACCAGTTCTTAAGAAAGCAGGATTCTTGACACGTGATCCACGTATGAAAGAACGTAAGAAATACGGTCTCAAGGCAGCTCGTAGAGCACCACAATTTTCAAAGAGATAGTTATATCTGCGATGGCAGAGTGCAAGAAAGAGTTCCCAAGTTTACTTGGAGAACTCTTTTTTTGTACTCTGACAATCATTGGATGACTGAGCGATCATTTCTTCTCAAAATATTTCTTCATTCCCACCAATAGCACTGTCCCCACCAGTGGAAATACTGCCGCAACCAACATTCCGGTTTTCATTCCAATCTGTTCCGGAGTCAGAGAAACCGTCATGCTCAGTTTCTCAGCCCAGCTACTTATCGAGACTTTATCAACAACAATTCCCATTAACTGAGGTGCAACCGATGCACCGAAATCACCGCCGGCAGCCATAAGTGCATAAGCAGCTACGCCCATGTTTGGAAGTTTTTCTTCCATTAAAATCAAAGTTCCCGGCCAAAGCATAGAGGTGAAACATCCAGTCAAAACGCATCCCATAAAGGAAAGAATCATATTGTCGGAAAGACCAATCACAAGATAACAAAGGGCGGCGCCAATCATGCTCCAAAGCAAGAAATTCATAATATTACGCCCGTGTTTGGCGTACCAGGTTCTGGTAAGCCCTAAAAGAATTGCAAATAATGCCATTCCAAAAATATCTCCATAGGTTTTCGGTATATGAAGAGCATTTTCCATAAAACCTGAAATCCAGCTTGACATGGTGTTTTCAGCACAGCTTCCAAGGAAAATGCATGCCACACACAAAGCCAAACCCAAATGTTTCTTTTGAGCATTGTCGGATTTGGCATCATGAGAAAGCACCATTTCCGGCAATGGCGAGGTTGCAAAAAGATAAGATGCAACTAGTGGAAACAGTGCCAGAAATATGGTTAAGTACATCCATTTTTCTCTGCCGAATATGTTGAGGAAAACAGTACTGATAACGATAACAATTAATACACCCCAGGCATAGAGGGAGTGTAAAAAACTCATATCCTTGTCCGGATGCTCCGATGGAATGGCCGCAATTACCGGGCTTAATAGCACTTCGCTAAGTCCGGCTGCAACGGAGAAAATGATGGTCCCTACAACCAACCCTAGATAAGCATACTGTGGGAATAGGGAAGGAGTAAGGGCATAAATAATTAAGCCCAATGATGTCAGTACTGGCATTACCTTCACCGTCATATGAATATTAAAATGTTTGGAAAAGAAACTAAATATCAAATCAATTGTTAATTGGGTGCAGAAATTAATTAACACCAAGGTTCCCAGTAACGTATAAGAAATCCCGTACATTTCCCTAAATGTTACAAATAATAAGGGTGGCAGACTAAATGGAGTTGCCATAGATAAATAAGAAAAATAGCAGGATAGTTTTGTTCTGTTATAGCTTTTTGCTTGTGTAGACATTGTTTACCTCACGTATATGTATTATAGTATTTCTTTGAATTTACACTAAAGACTAAAATATGTCTACTATAAATTTTATTTGTTATATCAATTTGACGAAATATTGAATTTCTTATAAAATAATAGAAGCAGAATAAGAGTAGGAGGGAATGGTAATATGAAAAAAATATGGATTACAGGTGCAGAAGGCCATATTGGTTCGGCGCTGGTTGAATTGTTAGATTGTACACAATACCAGCTTTTAACAACAGATATTCATGAAGTGGATATTACGAACCTCAAACAGGTTCAGCAATATATGCGTGTGAATCGTCCGGATGTTGTAATTAATTGTGCAAGTCTTACGGATGTTACATACTGTGAAGAACATCGTGACGAGGCGTACAAGGTAAATGCAATTGGAGTGAGAAATATTGCACTTTCTGCAAATGATGTGAATGCAAAAGTGATTCAAATGTCTACGGATGATGTGTTTGATTTGGAATCAGAAATACCATATAACGAGTTTGATGCTACACATGCGAAGACAATTTACGGCAAGTCAAAAGAAGCGGGAGAAAAGTTTTTGACACAGCTTTCGAATCGTTTTGTTATAATAAGAAGTTCTTGGATTTATGGCATAGGAAGAGACTTTGTGGATGAGGTTCTCTGGCATGTGGGCAGAGCAGATTCTATGCAGGTTCCAAATAATCGTTATGCGGTGCCGACAAGTGCGAAGGAATTGGCAAAGGTTATTACCTATTTTATTGATAATGATGCCTTCGGTCTGTATCATGTGGTTTGCCAGGGAAGTTGTAGCAGATTTGAATTTGCGCGAGCAATTTTGGAATATTCGGGTAATGCGGGAAAATTGGAGTTACTTCCTGTGGTATCTGAAAATAAGAGACGTCCGGCATATTCCGTTCTTGATAATATGATGATGCGATTAACCGGCATGGAAGAGCCGAAAGACTGGAGAGTGGCATTGAAAGAATATTTAGATGAAACTGGAGGATTGCAATAATGTCGGATAGTAAAAATAAAAAATCAATGGGGCTTTCCACAAAAATCTTCATTGCACTGATTGTGGGGGCTTTACTTGGTGTGGGTATTCACTACTTCATGCCGGAAGGATATGTCCGTGATACGATTATCATTGAAGGTGTGTTTTATGTAGTGGGACAAGGATTTATCCGCTTGATGCAAATGCTGGTAGTACCTTTGGTATTTTGCTCACTGGTATGTGGAAGTATGGCAATTGGTGATACCAAGACACTTGGTAAAGTAGGGGTTAAAACAGTGTTGTTTTATCTTTTTACCACAGCAATGGCAGTAGCAGTTGCAATTGGAACAGCATATGTGATTAATCCGGGAACTGGTCTGGATATGGATTCTGTGCAAAAAGTTGAAATGTCTACAACCACATCAGAAACCAGTCTGGTGGACACGATTTTAAATATTATTCCGAAAAATCCAATCGAATCCATGGCAAAAGGCGATATGCTTCCGATTATTGTATTTGCATTGTTTGTCGGAATTATGTTGGCCAAATTGGGAAGCCGTGCAACCACAGTGGCGAATTTCTTTAGCGAATTTAATGATGTTATGATGGAAATGACAATGGCGATTATGAAGGTGGCGCCAATCGGTGTGTTCTGTCTGATTGCACGTACATTTGCAAACCTTGGATTTTCTGCATTCTTACCAATGCTGAAATATATGGGAAGCGTAACCACGTCACTTATCATCCAGTGCTTTGTAATTTATCAGATTTTGCTCTTTATCTTTACAAGATTAAATCCGATGAAATTTATCAAAAAGTTTGCACCGGTTATGGGGTTCGCATTTTCAACAGCGACTTCCAATGCAACAATTCCGATGTCAATCGATACATTGCATAAGAAAATGGGTGTATCAAAGCAGATTTCATCCTTTACCATTCCGCTTGGTGCCACTGTGAACATGGATGGTACTTCCATTATGCAAGGTGTTGCGGTTGTATTTATCGCACAAGTATATGGTATTAACTTATCACCGGCAGATCTTGCAACCGTAGTGGTGACAGCCACATTGGCATCCATTGGTACTGCGGGCGTGCCAAGTGTAGGATTAGTTACATTGTCAATGGTACTTGCATCTGTGGGACTTCCGGTAGAAGGCATTGCATTGATTATGGGTATTGACAGAGTCTTAGATATGATGCGTACGGCTGTTAACATTACCGGAGATGCAGTATGTACGACGATTATTGCACATCAGGAAAAAATGTTGAAGAGAGATGTGTTTAATCAAGAATAGAAGTAGAAAAGAAAAGGAGTTCTTTATGATATGAATCATAAGGAACTCACTTTTTGTTATAGAGTCTTTTGGGTTTATGGAACTATCTTCGGAAATGTTGTCTTGTCAGTTGTGCCACTTTTCCGGATAACAAGAATAGGGCAATTAAGTTTGGTAGTGCCATCAGTCCGTTGCAGGTTTCTGAAATGCCCCAGATTAGCCCAAGATCTGCGGTTGCTCCAATAATAGCAATGCAGGAATATATAACCATGAATGGTTTAATAATCTTTTCACCGAAGATAAATTCAATACATCTGGCACCATACAATCCCCAACCGAGGATAGTTGAGAAAGCAAAGCAACAAAGAGCAATTGCGGTGAATACCGACACCCAGTTGCCGTATGTAGAAACAAAACCACTAATAGTAAGCTCAGCACCGGCGTCTGCACCATATTGGATGATGGTTCCGCTACACAGAATGGTAAGAGCAGTGAGAGTACAAATCAAAATGGTGTCAGTGAATACTTCAAAGATACCGAAAAGTCCCTGCTGAACCGGCTTATCTGTATCCGCACAGGCATGAGCGATGGAACCGGTTCCAAGCCCTGCTTCATTTGAGAAAATGCCTCTCGCAACACCGCGTTTCATGCTGGTAAAGAAGTAGCCAACGGCACCACCTGTAACCGCAGCAGGTTGGAATGCACCTTGGAAGATGGAGCGAAATACTTCTGGGACAGAGTTTATATTTAACGCAATAACACCAACGGCGAGAGTGACATACAAAAGAGCCATAAAAGGCACGAGTTTTTCGGTCACTTTACCGATACGTTTGATTCCACCAAGAAGTATAGAACCAACTATGACTGCAATTGCAATACCAAGAATGAGATTAAAGGTTTCAATGGAAGTCGGGTCTAAGAGCTTGTAATTAATTAAAGCGGAGTTAATGGCAGTTGTAATCGTATTTACCTGGGTTGCATTTCCGGTTCCAAATACTGCAAATACACCTAAAAATGCAAATGCGTATGCGAGCCAATGCCATCTGCGGCTCAACCCATTTTTAATGTAGTACATCGGTCCGCCAACATAATCCCCGTGTTTGTTTTTTTCACGATAATGTACAGCCAACGTCACCTCTGCAAATTTGGTACACATACCAAGCAGGGCGGAAATCCACATCCAAAATACGGCACCGGGACCGCCGATAGCGATTGCGCCGGCCACACCGGCAATATTTCCGGTTCCGACAGTTGCCGCCAGGGCAGTACACACTGCTTGAAACGGTGTCATTGCACCGGAAGAAGCCTCTGATTTTTTGAAAATACGGCCAATTGTCATTCTTAGCGCATATCCGAACTTTCGAATCTGAATAAAGCGTGTCTCTACGCTAAGGAACAGACCCACACCAATGATACACGCCATAGCAGGAACGCCCCAAATAAAATCATTTACCACAGCGTTAACTTTTTCTATTATTTGCAACATATATAAACCTTCCTTTTTTATGAAACTATGTAAACAACTTCCTAATAATACCATGTGGTGTAAAAATTGTATAGCAAATTTGATTGATATGTATAAATAGCTGGATAATAATGAAAAAATGAAACTACATGAAAAAAAGTGGTTGACTTTAATCTCTATTTACGATATTATAAATAAGTCGTTTGGGGCACATTATTGTGTTCTGAATGATGGAAAGCCGGCGTGTCGGAATGGCAGACGAGGCAGACTCAAAATCTGTTGTGGGCAACCACGTGCGGGTTCAAGTCCCGCTGCCGGCATTGAATAAAACGAAGAGAGTGCTTAGAAATGTTTGTTTCTAGGTACTTTTTTTATTTCGAAAATGGTTTATGGGGCAATTACGGTGTGGAAATTAAATTGGGCTCGCTACACCGTAGAATTAAAGAAATTGTTAAGCAAATCTAAGAATTTTTTTGGATTAGGAGTACAAATTTACGGTGGCAGAGTGTGATATTTTGTTTCGCACCGTAAATATCAAAAATGTTCAAGTTAAAAGTGTCTATCTTTACGGTGCAATACGCAAATAGTGAATCCTGCACCGTAAGCATTAAAAAAATCAAGTTGGAAGTACCTAGATTTACGGTGAAAAATGATAATAGCAAATCTTACACCATAAAATAAAAACAAGGGTACTAGTATCAATAACCAGCATACACAAGTACAATTCAAGAAAAACAGAGTGCACTCTAGACAAATCCAAATTCTTCTAGTACAATATCTTTATATATAAGGAGATGAACGGAAGGGAGAAGGTCAAATGAGTAATCTTACAGAAATCAGATGGCATGGACGCGGTGGTCAGGGAGCAAAGACAGCTGCGCTTTTATTGGCTGATGTCGCATTTCAAACAGGAAAATATGTACAAGGATTTCCAGAGTACGGCCCAGAGCGTATGGGCGCACCAATCACAGCATACAATCGTATCAGTGATAAACAGATTCGCGTGCATTCGAATATTTATGATCCACAATATGTGGTGGTAGTGGATGAATCACTTTTGGAAACGGTAGATGTTACCAAGGGACTTAAAAAAGACGGTGCCATTTTAATCAATACACAACGAACAAAAGAAGAAATTATTCCGCATTTAAAAGGATACGAAGGAGAGGTTTACATCATTGATGCCCACAAGGTTTCTATGGCAACAATGGGTAAATATTTCCCGAACACACCACTTCTTGCAGCGATTGTAAAAGTGGCAGGTATCATGGATGAGGAAACATTTTTGAAAGAAATGGAAAGCTCATTCAAACACAAATTTGCAAGCAAGCCGGAAGTAATCGATGGCAATATGGCTGCACTTAAGATGGCAATGCAGGAGGTGCAATAATCATGGCAAGTGATGTAAATAAATTAGGTGTAAAAACAAAATGGCAGGATTTGACCGAGGGTATGATTATTGTCGGCTCCGGAACATCTAAGGAGTTCAAGACAGGGGAATGGTCTTCTGTGAAACCTGAATTTATTGAAGACAAATGTAAACAATGTTTATTATGTGTACCAGTTTGTCCGGATAGCTGTATTCCGGTTAAGGATATGAAACGCGGTGCATTTGATTTGGAACACTGCAAGGGATGTGGTATCTGTGTAAAATCATGTCCATTCGGTGCGATTACGATGGAAGGGGTGAAGTAATATGGGCAAAAGAGAACGTTTATCGGGAAATGAAGCAGTTGCAATTGCGCTCCGTCAAATTAATCCGGACGTATTTCCTGCATTCCCTATCACACCATCTACCGAGATTCCACAATACTTTGCTTCTTTTGTAGCAAATGGTCAGGTGGATACCGAATTTATTACCGTAGAGAGTGAACACAGTTCCATGAGTGCGACTATCGGTGCTTCTGCAGCAGGTGCCAGAGCGTTGACAGCTACATCCTCATGTGGACTTGCGTATATGTGGGAAGAATTGTACATAGCAGCATCTAATCGACTTCCACTTGCGTTGGCGCTTGTAAACCGTGCGCTTTCCGGTCCGATTAACATTAACTGTGACCATTCAGACAGTATGGGCGCAAGAGATGCGGGTTGGATTCAGATTTATGCAGAAAATAATCAGGAAGCTTATGATAATATGGTGCAGGCATTCCGTATTTCAGAACACAAGGATGTTCGTCTTCCGATTATGATTTGTCAGGATGGCTTTATTACCAGCCATGCCGTGGAAAATATTGAGTTGTTAGCTGATAATGAAGTAAAAGATTTTGTTGGCGAATATGAACCGGAGAATTATTTGCTAAATCCAAAGCAGCCTATGGCAGTTGGTCCTTATGCAATCACGGATTATTATATGGAAGCAAAACGCAATCAGGCAGAAGGAATGAAGAATGCGGTTGCGGTAGTAAAAGACGTTGCGAAGGAATTTGCAAAGATCTCAGGCAGAGAATATGGTCTGTTTGAAGAATACTTCATGGAAGATGCAGAGAGAGCAGTTGTCATCATCGGTTCTGCAGCAGGAACAACGAAGGATGCTATTGATGCACTTCGCGCCAAAGGTGAAAAGGTTGGTCTTATCAAGATTCGTTTGTATCGTCCATTCCCGGCAGATGAGCTTGCCAAGGCTCTTAAAAATGTAAAAGCAGTGGCAATCATGGACAGAGCAGAAGGATATTCAAACCACGGAGGACCGCTTGGTGCAGATGTGATGTCCGCATTGTATCGTGCGCGTTCACAGGCTTTGGCTGTCAATTACATTTACGGTCTTGGTGGACGTGATGTGCGTGTAGAAGATATGGAAAGCGTATTTGATGCACTAAAACAAATCGTAGAAGATGGCGATGCAGGAGAAACCTATCGTTATCTGGGAATCAGAGAGTAAGGAGGAGGACGAAATGGCATATAATTTTAAAGAAACAATGAATAAACCGGAACGTCTTGCTCCGGGACATAGGATGTGCGCCGGTTGTGGCGGTACTATCGCAGTAAGAAATGTGCTTCGCGGACTTCGCGAAGGCGACAAAGCAGTAATCGGAAACGCAACAGGCTGTTTGGAAGTGTCTACATTTACATATCCATATACAGCATGGGAAGATAGCTACATTCACAATGCATTTGAAAATGCGGGCGCAACGTTAAGCGGTGTAGAAGGCGCATATAATGCACTTAGAAGAAAAGGGAAATTAGACGAGACCTATAAGTTCATCACCTTCGGTGGTGACGGTGGTACCTACGATATCGGTTTCCAATCCTTATCAGGAGCAATGGAACGTAACCATGATATGGTCTATGTTTGCTACGATAATGGTGCTTACATGAACACCGGTATTCAACGTTCTTCTGCAACACCAATGTACGCAGATACGACAACTACACCGGTTGGAAGCGAGAGCAATGGTAAGATGCAGAACAGAAAAGATTTGGCGGCGATTATTGCATCTCATGATGTTCCTTATGTGGCACAGACAACTTTTGTGCAAAACTTTAAGGATTTACACATCAAGGCAGAGAAGGCGATTTATACACCGGGTGCAGCATTTTTAAATATTATGGCACCATGTCCGCGTGGTTGGAGGTATAACACACCGGATATTATGGAAATCTGTAAATTGGGTGTGGATACATGTTACTGGCCATTGTTTGAAGTAGTGGAAGGTAAATGGATTCTTAACTATGAACCAAAGAAGAAACTCCCGATTGAGGACTTCTTAAGACCGCAAGGACGTTTCAAACACCTTTTCAAACCGGGAAATGAACATCTGATAGAACAATTCCAACAGGAAGTTGACAGAAGATGGGATGAATTGTTATACAAATGTGCAAGATAAGAAGTAGGAAAACAAGAGGCAATCGCTTTTGATTGTCTCTTATTTTATTAAGAAGAAATTCTTTCATCTTTTCAAAAAACAGTGTATAATCAACAAGGTAAAGAAAGGAAAACAGCATGTTACTATATTTCATTTATAAATACGCCTTCGGCGCAGATGAAAAGCGCCTGGCGGACGACACAGAGATTCCAAATGAAGAAAAGTACAAGGATCATGTAGAAGAAGTTCATCGCAACATTCAGGCAATTAAGGATTCCGTTTTTGAGAAATGGACCATTACGGCTCGTGATGGTACATTTGTGAAACTGAGTGCCAAGATTTATGGTAAGTTTAATTTGGAAGGTGCTTCTGCAACCGAGGCACTCGCTAAATGCAAGGTTCCAATACTTTTGATTCATGGAGAGGCGGATGAACTTGTTCCCTGTGAAATGAGTCGGGTCAATTATGAAGCCTGTGCATCGGAGAAAGAACTATACACGGTAGCGGGAGCGGGACACGGTCTTAGTTATTTGACAAATGTAGACGCATATATGGGGAAATTCAGAGGATTTTTGCGGAAGCATTTTGCTTAATGAGAGATTGCAATGTAATTTATAGTACGTTAATAAAATTGGAGAAAAAAATATGTTTAATGAGTTAACACAAAAAGACATAGACGACATGATGGCGGAAGTAGAGCATCGAAAATGTGTGATTCGAAAAGAATTATTGGAAGATGTAAAAACTGCCAGGGCGCACGGCGATTTAAGTGAAAATTTTGAATACAAGGCAGCCAAGCAGGCGAAGAACCAGAATGAGAGCCGTATTCGTTATCTGGAGAAAATGATTAAGACAGCCATTGTGGTGAAGGATGAATCCAAAGACGATGAGGTTGGAATCAACAAGACTGTAGAGTTGTATTTTGAAGATGACGATGAAGTAGAGGAATTTAAGATTGTGACAACCGTACGAGGGAATTCCCTTAAGAATCTGGTCAGTACGGAATCGCCAATCGGGAAGGCCTTGTTGGGACATAAGGTTGGCGACAGAGTCTGGATAGAAATCAATGCAAATGCAGGCTATTTTGTAGAGATTAAATCTATCCGTGCGGCAGCGCCGGATGAAGAAGAACAACTGCGTAAGTTTTAGAAGTAATACTAATAAATTAGGGGCTAGTAATTACGCCTGCTTTTAGGTATAATTGTAATGTTAAAGGAAAATTAACCCAAGAGAAGGAGAACAATTCATGGAAATGTTATCAATCGAAAAAGAATTACAAGGCAACGCGTATCCAGGACGAGGAATTATCATCGGTAAGACACCGGATGGAAAAAAAGCTGTTACTGCTTACTTTATCATGGGTAGAAGTGAGAATAGCAGAAACCGTGTGTTTGTAACAGAGGGAGAAGGAATTCGCACACAGGCGTTTGACCCTTCAAAATTGGTTGACCCAAGCCTCATTATCTACGCACCGGTTCGCGTGTTAGGAAATAGAACAATCGTGACAAATGGAGACCAGACAGACACCATTTATGATGGTATGGATAAAGAACTTACTTTTGAGCAATCATTAAGATGCCGAGAATTCGAACCGGATGCTCCAAACTACACACCTCGTATTTCAGGTGTAATGCATATTGAGGCAGGGAAATATGACTATGCAATGTCTATTTTAAAGAGCAACAATGGGGACCCATCATGTTGCAACCGCTATACATTTACATATGATAATCCGGTAGCGGGAGAAGGACATTTCATCCATACATACAAATGCGATGGAAATCCGCTTCCAAGCTTTGAGGGAGAACCAAAGTTAGTAAATATCTTAGACGATATGGATACATATACAGAATTGTTATGGAATAGTTTAAATGAAGAAAATAAAGTATCTCTCTTTGTTCGCTATATTGACATTGCAACAGGAACATATGAAACAAAGATTGTAAATAAGAATCAGTAGGAGACATAAGATGAAAGAATTAGAATTAAAATATGGTTGTAACCCAAATCAAAAGCCTTCTAAAATCTACATGAATGAAGGAGAACTTCCAATCAAAGTATTATGCGGAAGACCAGGATATATTAACTTCTTAGATGCATTTAACGGATGGCAGTTAGTAAAAGAACTTAAAAAAGCAACCGGACTTCCGGCTGCAACTTCTTTCAAGCACGTTTCACCGGCAGGTGCAGCAGTTGGTCTTCCATTAGATGAGACATTGGCAAAAATCTATTGGGTAGATGATGTAGAAGATTTATCTCCACTTGCATGTGCATACGCAAGAGCAAGAGGCGCAGATAGAATGTCTTCCTTTGGAGATTTCATTTCATTATCAGATGTTTGTGACGTTGCTACTGCAAAATTAATCAAACGTGAAGTTTCTGACGGAGTGATCGCACCGGGATATGAGCCGGAGGCTTTGGAAATATTAAAAGCTAAGAAGAAAGGCAACTATGCAGTTATCGAGATTGACCCGAACTATGAACCGGACCCAATTGAACATAAAGAAGTATTCGGCATCGTATTTGAACAAGGAAGAAATGAACTTGTAATTGATGATGAATTATTGGCAAATGTTGTAACGGACAATAAAGAGATTCCGGAAGAAGCGAAGATTGACCTTGCAATTGCTCTTATTACTTTGAAATATACACAGTCAAACTCTGTATGTTATGCAAAGGGCGGTCAGGCAATTGGTATTGGTGCAGGACAACAATCCCGTATCCATTGTACACGTCTTGCAGGACAAAAAGCAGATAACTGGTGGTTGCGTCAATCTCCACAAGTATTAGGCTTACAGTTCGTAGACAGCATTGGTAGAGCTGATAGAGATAATTCCATTGATTTATACATTGGAGATGAATATATGGATGTTCTTGCAGAAGGAACATGGCAAAACATTTTCAAGGTAAAACCGGAAGTGTTTACAAGAGAAGAAAAACGTGCATGGTTAGATAAAATGACAGATGTGTCACTTGGTTCAGATGCCTTCTTCCCATTCGGTGACAACATCGAAAGAGCACATAAGAGCGGGGTAAAATACATTGCACAACCAGGTGGTTCTGTTCGTGATGATAATGTAATTGCAACATGTAATAAATATAATATGGCAATGGCATTTACGGGTATCCGTTTATTCCATCACTAATGAAAGTTACAAAAGAGAAAGCTACAAAGATTTGTGGCTTTCTTTTTTTGTATATATTTCCTTTTTATAGAAAAAATAGTTGTATATTGGGACGTTCAAGTATATAATAACAAGGTAGATTGTGCAAAAATAAGGTATATAAGGCAAAAAGAGAGGAGATTATAATGGGAAAATATTTTGGAACAGATGGTTTTAGAGGAGAGGCAAATGTAGTTTTAACGGTGGAACATGCGTTTAAGGTAGGAAGATTCTTAGGATGGTATTTTGGACAGGACCATAAAGCGAAAGTTGTGATTGGTAAAGATACGAGACGTAGTAGCTATATGTTTGAAGATGCTCTTTCAGCGGGTCTTACGGCATCAGGAGCAGATGTATATCTGTTACATGTTACCACAACACCAAGTGTTTCTTATGTTGTTCGTACAGAGGATTTTGATTGCGGTATTATGATTTCAGCCAGCCATAATGTATTTTATGACAATGGTATCAAAGTTATTAACTCAAAAGGACACAAAATGGAAGCGGAAGTTGAAGCAAAAATCGAAGCTTACATTGATGGCGAAATTGGTGAAATTCCATATGCAACAAGAGAAAATATCGGACGCACAGTAGATTATTCTGCAGGAAGAAATCGTTACATTGGACATTTAATTGCTATGGCAACACGTTCATTCAAGGAGAAACGTGTGGGACTTGACTGTTCAAATGGCAGTGCATCCACAATTGCAAAGAGTGTATTTGATGCACTTGGAGCAAAAACATATGTTATAAATAGTGAACCAGACGGAACAAATATTAATCGCAACTGTGGTTCCACTCATATAGAACAATTACAGGCATATGTGAAAGAGAACGGATTGGATGTTGGATTTGCATATGATGGCGATGCTGACAGATGTTTGGCAATCGATGAAAATGGAAATCTTGTAGATGGCGATTTGATTTTATATGTATGTGGAAAATATTTGAAAGAACAAGGAAGATTAAATGGGGATACCATTGTAACTACCATTATGTCAAACCTTGGTTTATACAAGGCTTGCGATAAGGTGGGACTTAAATACGAAAAAACAGCCGTTGGAGATAAATATGTATATGAAAATATGCTACAAAATAACTTCTCTCTTGGCGGTGAACAATCCGGACATATTATCTTTAGCAAATATGCAACAACAGGTGATGGTATTTTAACGTCTTTATTATTGATGGAGGTAATGCTTGAAAAGAAACAATCACTTTCAAAACTGACAGAAGATGTGACCATTTATCCACAGTTGTTAAAGAATGTAAGAGTTGCAGATAAAAAGACAGCCAGAGAAAATCCGGAAGTAAAGAAAGCCATTGAAAAAGTGACAGAAGAATTGGGTGACAACGGACGTATCTTGGTACGTGAAAGTGGCACAGAGCCAGTAATTCGTGTGATGGTGGAAGCAGAAACTGATGAACTCTGTGCAAAATATGTAAAACAAGTTATTGATGTGATTTGTGCAGAAGGATTAATTGTAATTGATTAATTTAGCAAAAACCGCACATACTATCTTGGCAAGGAGGAGAAAAAACATGTACCAATATTTGCCAATAACAGATGTTTACGCAAGAGAAATTTTAGATTCCCGTGGCAATCCGACGGTAGAAGTGGAAGTTCTGGCAGGAGAAAATATATACGGTAGAGCAAGCGTTCCATCAGGGGCCTCAACCGGTCAATTTGAGGCGGTTGAACTGCGAGATGGCGAGGCACGATATCGGGGACTGGGAGTTACAAGGGCAGTCGATAATGTCAATACCAAGATTGCACCGGAACTCATCGGTGTAAATGTATTTGAACAGACAGAGATAGACAGCATTATGTTAAAACTAGACGGAACTTCCAACAAATCGAATCTGGGAGCCAATGCTATGCTTGGTGTATCCATGGCAGTTGCAAGAGCGGCGGCCAATGCGCTTCGCATTCCATTATATCGCTACTTGGGCGGAGCATCTGCCAAAATTATGCCGGTTCCAATGATGAACATTTTAAATGGTGGAAAGCATGCAGATAATACAGTTGATTTTCAGGAGTTTATGATTATGCCGGTGGGGGCCTGCTGTTTTAAAGAAGGCCTTCGGATGTGTGCAGAGATTTATCATACATTGAAGAAGATTTTAAAAGATGAAAACTTAAATACGGCAGTAGGGGACGAAGGTGGCTTTGCGCCAAACCTTAAAGATGCCAAAGAGACTTTACAGTATATTGTAAAAGCTATTGAAAAGGCAGGATATAGGGCCGGTGATGAGGTGGCAATTGCTTTGGACGTGGCAGCATCGGAACTATATAATAAGGAATTTCGAAAATATGTATTTGAAGGAGAAGATGTGATCCGTTCTTCAGAGGAGTTAGTGGATTATTATGAAATGTTGATAAAAGAATTCCCGATTATCTCGATTGAAGATCCAATGGATGAAGAAGACTGGGAAGGTTGGGACTTAATGACACAGCGTTTGGGGGATAAAATTCAACTGGTTGGTGATGATTTGTTTGTGACAAACACGGAACGTCTCCGTAAAGGGATAGAAAGAAAAGTGGCAAATGCCATCCTAATCAAAGTGAACCAAATCGGAACCTTGACGGAGGCTTTTGAGGCAATTGAACTTGCCAAAAAATCCGGATATCGAAATGTTGTCTCTCATCGCTCGGGAGAAACAGAGGATAGCATCATTGCTGATATTGCAGTTGCATTCAACGCAGGACAAATTAAAACAGGGGCGCCGTGTCGTTCGGAACGTGTTGCAAAATATAATCAACTATTGCGAATCGAGGAAGAAATTTACTCATTTTCGAATACTTTTGGAAAAAACAAGTAAGAAACACTTGCAGATAGGAGACTCTTGTGTTAAAATACCTTTGTTATATGCGCAGGAGGTGTAAAAAATGGCAATCTTAGAAATCGTATTGAAAATTTTATTTGTTATAGACTGTATCGTTTTAGTAGCGATTGTTTTACTTCAAGAAGGTAAAGAAGCAGGACTTGGCTCACTTGCAGGTGCTTCTAGTTCTTTCTGGGGACAGAATAAAGGACGTTCTATGGAAGGCGCTTTGGTGAAGATTACAAGAATCGCGGCAATTGTTTTTGTGTTATTAGCAGTTGCATTAAACTTGAAAGTATTTAACTAGGAATACGAAAAGATGACGAAACACTCTTATTTAGATAGTAAGGGTGTTTTTTTATTAGGAGGTGATAGGATGGACCAGACATTTGAAAAAAGAAAAAAGATTATCTACGAATTTATTTGTGATGAGTTCTATGTACCGATGAAGTTAAAAGAACTTGCCATTCTATTGCAGGTTCCAAAGGAACAAAGAAATGAGCTTAAGAAAGTGTTAGATTCTCTTGAGGCAGAAGGAAAGGTTCATGTGTCTTCCAAAGGGAAATATTCCAAAGGAGAAGCAAAACGATTGGTGGGCACCTTTACGGCTCACGCAAGAGGTTTTGGCTTTGTGACCGTAGAAGGAGAAGCAGAGGAAATTTTTATATCTGAAGATGATATGAATGGTGCCTTTCATAACGACCAGGTAGAAGTTGTGATTAAAGCAGCACCATCCGGAAAGAGAAGAGAAGGCAAGATAACAAAGGTGCTCTCTCATGGAACGACTACCCTGGTTGGGTATTTTGAGAAAAGTAAAAATTACGGCTTTGTAAGACCGGACAATCAAAGATTTGTAAAAGATGTGTTTATTCCATTGGAGCGTTCCAAAGGAGCAGTGACGGGACACAAGGTGGTTGTAGAACTTACAAAATATGGCGGAGATAATAGAAAACCGGAAGGAAAGGTCATAGAGATTATTGGGCATGTGAATGACCCGGGTACGGATATTATGTCCATTGTCAAAGGCTATGATTTGCCAACCGGTTTTCCGGAAAAGGTGTTAAATCAGGCAGAGCGTGTGGCAAAAGATGTCAGCACGGCAGATATGGCAGGACGTATGGATTTGCGCGACTGGCAGATGGTGACAATCGATGGGGAAGACGCAAAGGATTTGGACGATGCAATTTCGATTACGAGAGATGGCAGCAACTATATTTTAGGAGTTCACATTGCCGACGTGACAAACTATGTGCAAGAAAACAGTGCGCTTGACAGGGAAGCGCAAAAGCGTGGGACAAGTGTGTATTTGGTAGATCGAGTGATTCCGATGTTGCCGCATACCTTGTCAAATGGTATTTGCTCTTTGAATGCAGGTGTGGACCGCTTGGCACTTAGTTGTATTATGACAATCAATGAAAAAGGTGCTGTGATTGACCATAAAATTGCAGAAACCGTTGTACGTATTGATGAACGTATGAGCTATACCAGCGTGAAGAAGATTTTGGAAGAACGAGACGCAGATGAAATTGAACGCTACAAACAGTTGGTTACAATGTTTGAACTGATGGCTGAGCTTTCCGGAATTTTGCGTGAAAAACGAAAGAAGCGCGGTTCTATTGACTTTGACTTTCCGGAGACCAAGATGGTCTTAGATGAAAATGGGAAACCAACTGATATCAAGCCTTATGATAGGAATGTGGCAACAAAGATTATTGAGGATTTTATGTTGCTTGCTAATGAAACAGTGGCAGAGGATTATTTCTGGCAGGAGATTCCATTTGTGTATCGAACCCATGAATCGCCGGATGAAGATAAGGTAAAGAAGCTTGCCACATTTATCAACAATTTCGGACATTCTTTGCACATTTCCAATAAGGAAGTGAGACCAAAAGAGATTCAGAAATTATTGGCTAAGGTGGAAGGAACTGCAGAGGAAGCCCTGATTAGCCGTCTGGCACTTCGCTCTATGAAACAGGCAAGATATACCCCGGAAAACACAGGCCATTTTGGCTTAGCAGCGCAGTATTACTGTCATTTCACATCGCCGATTAGAAGGTATCCGGATCTACAAATCCACCGAATTATCAAGGAAAATTTGCGTGGAAGGATGAATGATGACCGGAGGGCGCACTATGATACTATTCTGACTGAGGTTGCAAAGAAATCCAGTGAGAGAGAGCGGTTGGCAGAAGAAGCAGAAAGAGAAACCATCAAGCTCAAGAAAGTGGAATATATGGCACAGCGCATCGGCGAAACATTTGAAGGCGTGATTTCAAGTATTACAAAATGGGGGATCTATGTCGAATTACCGAATACGATTGAAGGATTAATTCACGTGACAAATATGTATGATGACCATTATAATTATATAGAAGAATCCTATGAGATGGTTGGAGAGCATACGGGAAGAACGTATAAACTTGGACAGACTGTCATGGTGCGGGTGATTGGCACGAACAGGCTGGAGCGGACCATTGACTTCGAGTTTGAATAATTTGACTATGCAGGCGGCATGCTTGCATGGTTTACATAGAAAGGGATAGACAAGGATGTCAAAAGAATCGATTAAGTTAATTGCAAATAATAAAAAAGCATATCATGATTTCTTTATCTTAGATACGTATGAAGCGGGTATTTCTCTGCACGGAACAGAGGTGAAGTCGCTTCGTATGGGAAAGTGTAGTATTAAGGAAGCATTTATCCGCATTGAAAATGGGGAAGTATTTATCTATGGTATGCATGTGAGCCCTTATGAAAAGGGGAATATCTTTAATAAGGATCCACTTCGTGTGAAGAAATTGTTGCTTCATAAGGCAGAGATTAACAAACTACTTGGAAAGATAAAGGAAAAGGGAATGGCAGTAGTTCCACTTAAGGTTTATCTGAAAGGTAGTCTTGTAAAAGTGGAAATTGGTCTTGCAAAAGGTAAGAAACTATACGATAAGCGTGATGATATTGCAAAGAAGGATCAGAAACGGGAAGCAGAAAGAGACTTTAAAGTAAGGAATATTGGGTAGAGGAGAGAAGACATGGTACCAAGAACGAAAGAGGAACTTCGTAAATTAGTTTCAGAGACAACGATTGAAATGTATGAGGAAATGACCCCTCAACTTATCAAATTAATAGATGAGACAAAACATGATGACAGTTTAACAGAGGCACAAAAGCAGGATGAGATATCTTTGCACTTCATGGGATATACAAAAGCATGCACGAATGAGATTATTATTGAAGTGTTGTCGCAGATATTGAATTTGGAGTAATAGCACGAACGTGGAAATAAAAAAGTAGACACAGACAACTTGTTGAACTGTGTCTACTTTTTTTGTTTCATGTGAGTTAATCCATTTCGCCGGCACGTTCGGCCAATTTTTCTTTATATTTTGCATATTGTCTATAAAATGTAACAGAACTACCAAAGCCGCTCTGCTCAATCACTTGTGACATGGTGTAGTTGTTCGTAGACATCATAGATAATGCGTTCTGCATGCGAATATCATTCAGATAGTTCTTGAAAGATACCCCCACATATGAGTTGAATAAATAACTACAACGTCCTTCGGAATATCCAAATTCTTCGGCCATTGTTTTTAAACTGATTGGCTTCGCAAAATTCTCATTTATATAATTCAGAAAAGCAATGGCTTTCTGGTTGAAAGTAGACACTTCTTTAGGCTGTAAATCATAGGCCTTTAATAACGCATCAAAAAAACGGTTGGCGTAAGAGCAGTTAAGCAAGTAACTCTGCGTGCCGTGCCCCAGCCATTCATTCAAAATTTCAATCGCAGGTCGGTTCTTTTCTTTATCTAACATAAAAGGTGGTAATGTCTTCTTGCCACAGAATTTCTTGAAGGCAGCAGTATATTCCTTGGTGAGTACAATACTGATTGCTGACAGCTCTTTGTCATAATATTCATAATTATGTACTTGATAACTGTTCACAAAGCAGATATCGCCTGGAGTGAGGTGCTGTTTGTCACCTTGAATATGCACGTCCGTCTCCGCACGTTCAATGTAGGCAAACTCAATACTGTCATGATAATGTGGCACTTCTAACAGATATGGCTCACGTTTTAAAAATAGATAAAAATCGTTATCGGCTTTTTGTTCATAAAACAAATTCGGTTCCGGGACTGGATATGGTCTTTCTAACATGCTCCTACCTCCATGAAGATTTATATTTGTAATTATAGGCAATGTCATTAAGAAATGCAACAAATATTTTTACAAAACCCATAAAAACCGTAATAAATTGTCAAATATCATGTATCATGAGATTAAAAAATGAAAGAAATCAAATAAATTGATAAAAAAGTATGAGAGAAAAACATCACGTTTTGAAATAAAATAAGATGCAAATGATATTGCACATATTAGTCGGATGAATTACAATAATTTAATGGTTAAGATATTTAATGTCAGGAGGAAAATTACATGAAAAAATTAGCATTACTTTTATGTATCTTATGCCTTTTCGCTACAGGATGTGGCAAGGGCAAGGGAAATGAAGTTATGGAAAAAGTGGATTTTGTGGTAGAAGTAGAAGAGGGACGCGAGCCGATTATATTACAATTGGCAGATCCGCAGATTATCGATGCGGGACAACAACGTTCACCACAACGTTTAAGTGCAGTGGAACAACAGTTCTGGGCAAGTGATAAGGCTGAAGAAAATTGTTATGTATATTTGCGAGAAACTATCGAAAAGACGCATCCGGATTTGATTTTAATTGTAGGAGATATTATATACGGAGAGTTTGATGATTCCGGAAAAGCAATGGAATCATTTGTGAAATTCATGGATAGCTTTGGAATCCCATGGGCACCGGTTTTTGGCAATCACGATAATGAAAGTAAAAAAGGTGTTGACTGGCAGTGTGAACAGTTCGTGAATGCAGAGAATTGTTTGTTTAAACAACGTGAATTGACAGGTAACGGAAATTATACTGTGGGAATATCACAAGGCGGAGAATTGAAAAGAGTATTCTTTATGATGGATTCCAATGGTTGCGGAAATATAAGCAAGGAGTCTATGACAAACGGACACACAGTATCCTCTATTGGCTTTGGTAGAGATCAGATGACATGGTACACAGAGTTGGCTGAGGAGATTACAGAATTGTCTCCTGAGACGAAATATACATTCGCTTTTCATATTCAGCCACGCGCCTTTGCAGATGCATTTAAATCGTATGGATATGAAAATGGAGCTTCCCTTAAGAATGGAATCAACATAGATACGTCGCCGAATAAGAAAGACGGTGATTTCGGTTATCTCGGACAAGGATTTGCTGCATCTTGGGATGACCAAAATCTTGTATGGAACAGTTTTAAAGACCTAGGTGTAGATTCTGTGTTAGTAGGACATGAACATGCAAACAGTGCAAGTGTTATGTATGAAGGAATCCGCTGTCAATTTGTGCAGAAATCCAGCACATACGATCAGATCAACTATGTTCAAAACGGAAGATATATTACTTCAGCTTGTAAGAATCTGAAACCGGTAGTTGGTGGCACAGTTTTCGAGTTGTCCGAAGATGATGGCTCTATTGTAAACCCACATATTTATCTATGTGAAGGAATTGGAAATTAGGAGGCTGTTATGAAGAAACTTCATTTAGTATGTAATTCGCATCTTGATCCGGTATGGCAATGGGATTGGGACGAAGGTGCGGCAGCTGCACTTGCAACTTTTTATAGTGCAGTTCGTCTCGCTGAAAAATATGACTATATCTTTTGTCATAATGAGGTTATCCTCTATGAGTATATTGAACGGTTTGATCCGGTTTTGTTTGAGGAAATCACCGAATTGATAAAAGCCGGGAAATGGCACATTATGGGAGGCTGGTATGACCAACCGGATTGCCTTGTTCCTTCAGGTGAATCCTTTATGCGCCAAATCAGTTTAGGAAAAGAATACTTTACGGAAAAATTCAACACATTTCCTAAGACCGGGATTAATTTCGATGCCTTTGGTCACACAAAAGGATTGCCACAGATATTAAAGAAAAGTGGTTACGAGTCTTATCTGTTCTGTCGACCACTGGAATGGTTTACTTGGTTTAAAGAAGTACCACATGGTCCATTTATGTGGGAAGGTTATGATGGAAGCAAAATCAAGGCACTTCGCCAAGAAGATATGGAGATTTATTTGAGTCAGCCGGGACAAGCAAGGGATAATATTATCCGTAAAGCCAAAGTATATGAAAATGATAAAGAAGACGATATGATTATTCTTTGGGGTGTTGGAAATCATGGTGGTGTTAACTCGGAAAAAGACTTGAATGATATCATTGCTTTGACAGATGAGAAGAAGGGAACATGGGAGATTGTTCATTCTACTCCGGATGACTACTTTGCATCTGTTACTCCGACACAGGATTTCTCGCAAGAATTGATTGCATTTATTAAATCTTATTCTTCCGTAAATGCGATTAAAAAAGCACATGACAATTTGGAAAATGCAATCTATCGTGCGGAACGATTCCTGTCTATGCTTGGAATTGCGGGCATCTATAAGTATGATAAAGAAGTGTTTAAAAATGCAGAACGTGCGTTATGTCAAATTGAATTCCACGATGTGCTTTCCGGAACATCCATTAAGACAGGAAATGATTCTTCTATTGCAAAAGCATTAACTGCAATTCAGCAGGTGAATGGAGAATTCTATAACGGATACTTCCGATTCAGTGGTATGTTGCCGAAAGCGAAGGATGGGGATGACTGCTTTGTGGTTCTCAATCCACATCCATATGAAGTGACTACTGTGGTGGAAACAGAATTGTTCGAAACTGTACCGAGCAAATACAAATTACATATGTACGACAGTGAAGGAAATACGGTAGATTCACAGGTAATCTTGGAAGAATCCATGATTAATATCTCCCGCAGAAAACGTTTGATTTACAAATACACATATCCTGCAATGTCAGTCACACAATTTGGAATCCATTCAGAGGTTGTGGAGGTAGAACCACCACGCTATGCAGGGGATACATCTACGGATGATATTATCATAAAAGATGATGTGAAGCAGGTGAAAATCAGCAGAAGCACCGGATTGATAGAAAGCTATATCCAAGACGGCAAAGAATATGCCGCCGGCAATTTGTTTAATCCGATTGTTTTTGATGACAACGAAGATCCATGGGGCTGGAGAATGTGCAAACTGGGAACCAATTTCCGCCCAATGCAGTTGGATACAACAGGAAAAGGTTTGTTTGAGGGACTCAAAGGCGTGACTATCTTAGAAGATGGTCCGGTGCTTACTCAGGTTGAAGCATTATTTAGCTTTGGAGAATCTCATGTGATTGTAGATTATAAGTTCTATCATGGTTTGCCGTATATGGATGTGAATGCGCATGTTATATGGAACAGTAGAATGAAGGGCTTGAAATTTGAATTACCACTTTGTGGTAAGCAGGGTTATTTCACACAGGCAGCTTATGGAACACAGTACAATGAGAATGATGGGGATGAGAAGCCTGGCAATCGCTTTGTGGGTGTAGAAAATGGCGAAAATGCCTTTGTAGTGTACAACCGCAGTGGTATTCACTCTTATACGAAAGAGGGCAAAAAGTTGTATCTCACATTACTCAATGGTTCTGCTTACTGTGCACATCCGACGGACCCGGGAGTTCCGCTTATCGTGGACGAAACACGTTATACGAAATTTATCGAGGTG
Organism: Tyzzerella sp.; assembly: GCA_017410145.1. Classification (GTDB taxonomy): domain Bacteria; phylum Bacillota; class Clostridia; order Lachnospirales; family Lachnospiraceae; genus Faecalimonas. Next base: position 55,067 of record JAFQRJ010000020.1, on the reverse strand, counting down.
GGAACCCATGATTTCTCCTTCCGTCTTGGTGTAAACAAAGTGAACGAATGTGAAAAGTATGCGCAAGAATTCAATCAACCACTTTACAGTGTATTAACCTTCCCACATGGAAAAGGAAATGCGCCGAAAGAGTTAGTTACACTATCAAATGAAAATGTTGTAATGACCGCATGTAAGCGTAGAAAAAATGGAACTTATCTTGTAAGACTCCATAACAACTACAAGTCCGGTACAAGTACAACGATTCAGATTAATGGCGTTACAAAGGAAATCAGATTCAAAAAATATGAATTCAAGACCTTTGTTTATAATGGAAAAACCATACGCGAATCGAAAGATGCTGCGCTGTGGTAAATAAAGGAAAACATAACGAAAAGCAAGAAGCGAAATCATAACGTTTCTTGCTTTTTTTATGTAGCTTTACTTAACTCCCAGAATATACCAGAAGAAATATATGGTTATGCGTGTTAGCATGAAATATAAGAAAACAAGAAGTTTTGAAACAAAGTTAAGTGGTAGTGATATAGAAAGGAGAGGGTGAAAAAAATATAATTATAGATAACAATAGGGGTAATTTCTGATGTTATGGAAAATGCCGATTATAGAATGGAGGAAACAACATGAAAACAATGGGAAAAAGATTGATTGCTGTGTTATGTTGCGTGGTCTTGTTTGTCACAAGTTTGTACATTAGCAAACCACAAAAAGCAGAAGCGGCAGCAACGGGGACGATGAGTTTGGTATGCCAAGAATATGGTTACGCAGGCTATCTAAATATTAGCTATACGTTATCAAATGCAACGTATACGGGGATAGGAGATCGTTTTTTAAATGATGCTTTTGTAAACCAGTATGTTAAATTTGGTGGTGGTATGACACGGACCAATCTGATAACAGAACACAATTTTGCCTATGTTGCAAATGATAACGTTCTGCAGATTAATTGGAACGATGCTAGTGCTACATTCCAACCAGGATGGTCGTTTACAATTGCACAAGGAGCGTTGATTCCAATCAATGGTTCCAGCGCATACGTTGCATTGGATAAGGAATATACATTCACATTCCGCACAGAGACACAGGTGGTAGTTACCGGATGTTATACAACCACATTTTCACTTGGTAATTTGGGAATATGGGGAAATGGTGCAGGTACTGCAACTTCGCAACTGGGTTTCACGGACAGTAACGTGGCAAACTTTCAAACCATATATCAAGAAATCCAAATGGATCAAACGTATGCAGATTACATACAATTTGACAATTTTAAATATTCTGAATTGGAAAGTAAGAATGTGGTTTTGAAATATATTTTAGATGGAAGCGCAAGATGTATTCAAATAACTAATTGGGGTGAACTTCGCAATACAATGACAAAAGGTTCGCAGATGATTTTCCGAAAAGGACTTCCAATCTACTATACGAGTACGGATGGAACTCAGTGTAAGGCAACCTTGGATGCTACCTATGTATATGAGTGTGATGGCTCTAATTCGGACAATACGCAAGTTTTCTATGGTGTGAAAATTGATGACAGTACACCGAAATATGGTTTGAATATTCAATCACAAACAACAGGTCCACAGGGCGCAGAACAGTATATTAATGTAGGCTTCGACTACGCAACAGTAAGTGCAGGAGTAGTGCAGACATATACAGGTTCGGAAAATATATTGAATGATAAAGTTGCAGAGACATATTTGCAAATTGCAGGTTATACCGTAGAGCAGGCAAAAGCAATGGGAATTGCCATTCGTTATATTCCGAGTGCGGACGTAATTCAGATGGGATTTGAATCAGCAGCAGTTGCAGCACTTAAAGTGGGCGATACAATTGTGCTCAAGAAAGGTATGCCGGTTGTATATATGCATAATGGTGTGTTGTGTGCGGCAGTTCTCGATGCAGAGTATACCTTTGAAGTAACAGCAAATAATGGCACAAATTTGACGTTCTCAAGATATTTGTCTGATACATATTCATTTACCGGAACGGTATCAGGTCCAGGAAATGAAGGTGGCTATAATTACTATGGCATGCCAATCGCTCCAGACGAATTCGAAGATATTCAGACAAGAACAGAGGCCGTGATTGATCCAAGTATATGGCAATCTTATGTTGTTACATCAAAACATAAAGCGTCTGATTTTACAACTGATGGTTCATTCTTGAAATTTTATGGATACACACCGGATGTGTTCCAAGGAATTCGCTTGTATACAAATGTTTCCTTTACAAATGGAGAACAGTTAGTGATTAAAAAAGGTTTCCCTATCACCTACAATACTTCAGTGGCAAACTACTCTGATGGTAGTGGTGTGAAAACAAAAATGACATGCTTAGATAAGGATTACGGATTTGTATATAATTCAAGTACTGGAAGTTTTACATATGATCCGAGTTTGAATGCTGACAGTATAGAAAAACAAGAGGCAGATACCTTTACATTTAGTTCCTCATCAGTGGGAACATTTCCTGAAGGTGGACTGTATAAAACGAATATTCATTATACAACAGAAGCAACTTTAACTAGTGATGCATCACAAACTTCTATTATAAATAACGAAGAAACATTAGAATACTTGGATATCTGCGGTATAGATATTGCAGCATTACGTGAAAACGGTGTGGATATTCGATTTATTCCGTCAGCAGGCTGCTTCCAATTTGTATTGGGTAGTTCTTTAGATTGGTTACAAGTAGGTGAGCAAATTACTTTTAAAGCAGGTATGCCGGTATGTTACATGTCAAATGGTGTAGAGACAAAAGTTGTATTAGAAGAAACAGCAGTTTATACCATAACAAATGTTGATACGACAAGTAGTGAACAAACAGCTACATTTGTGAGATATGCAGAAACAGCGGAGTTCGCAATTAACACAGATGCACCGCTTAGCACAGCCGGAGCAAGCAACCTTGCAGTTATCAATTCGACAACCGGAGAACAGGATGTTTTGGATGATATGACAACAGGACAGTATGTGTGGTTGGACAAAGACACAATTGTAAATTATATTGATTTCTTTGGAATGACAAAGGAAGAAATAGAAGCATACGGTGTTGAAATTGCTTTGATTTGTGATGGTGGCAATGAAGTTATGCAAATCCAATGGAATGATGCTGCAGGGAAGCTTTCAAAAGGACAAAGATTAATTCTGAAGAAAGGCTTACCTTTCACTTATAAAACAACCAACAACTTGCAGAAGAAGATTACCTTAGACAAGGATTATATCTTTGAAGTGACAGAAGCGTCAACAGCAAGCGCAACATTGAAGTACACAGATGTTCAAATTGGTGGTACATGGGGCTTAATCTTCGGACAGGAATATGGTACAGGATATGGAACAGGTGAAGGATATTATAACAACCTTTCTTTCTCGTCTTGTGATTTGATGAATGATATGGCTTCGCCGGAAGGTTTCAGTGCAGAAACAATAAGTAAATACATTGTGTTTGGTGGAATTTCTCCTTCTAACTATAGTCAAATTGGAATTAATGCAATTCCGGTATTAAATAACGATGCTCAGGTTGTACAACTTCGTTGGGGTAGTGCGACAGATAGCATGAAAGCTGGGGATGAGATTGTTTTCAAAAAAGGTATGCCAATTATTGCCACAGATGCACAAGGAGTGAAACGTCTCTACACTTTGGATTCAGATTATACCTTTGTGTTAGTTGCAAGAGATGATTTATCCCAAGCTGCAAACGGATATGTTCTTACAGGTATGAAAGAAGTATCCAAAATCACTGAGGGAGATGTGGATGGTGACTTTTTATTAAATACAAATGACGTTACACTTGTGAGAAAACAGTTGGTTGATTTAGTGAATGCAAAACTGGTAAATGCAGATGCTAATAACGATGGAGAGATTAACAGTAAAGATTTAGTACATGCAAAAGTACAGTGGGATAAAGAAGAACCGGAAAGCTATACTACTGTCTTTAAACAAAATGGAGATTTCAGCACATTGGCAAACGGTGCCACAGTTACATACACAATTGATGCAGATGTTTCAAGTGCAAACTATATTCGTCTGACATTTAATACTACACAGAACCTGTATGGAACGATTGTATATCAAACAGCCGCAGGTACTGACTACAAAGAAAACTTCTATGTATCAAAGGATGAAGTGCAATTTGAACAATTCTTTGACTACTATAGAAATATCAGTCCTACAAAGAACAATGCAAATGCAAAGAATGCAGTAATAAAAACCATTACATTCAAAAATGTAGGTGCAGAACAAGCGAAAGTTCTTCTGAATGAAGTAGAGATTGCAAATCGTACTGACTTTGTAACAGATGATATGTTATGGATACAGAATGACAACCTAAAAGTAGGTGCAGACCTGAATATGGGTGGTTCATTGGGTTACATGGAGAGCTTGAAGTACAATCCGGTGGAAAAGGTTGGAACATTCTCTACCACAATCGAAGTTGGTAATACATCGGGAACGGTTTATGGTAAAGTAAACCTTATTAATATTTATGATTTGGGACGCCAGATTCAACAAGCTTATTACATCGATGTACAGGATGCAGAATACGAAAACGGAACTTTCAATGTAAATTATCAAGATGTGGTATGGCCATACAACCCAGTGCAAGCGGGAGATAAGAACAATAATCAAAGTCAGGTTATTGATTTTAGAGTGATAGACACGGACGAAGACGGTTCTAACGATATGATCTATGTTAAGGTCAGAGGTTTGGATTGGGGAAAGAATGCAGAAACTACGGAATCTTACTTTGAAAACTGGTATCGTATTTCTGACAATCAGTTATATGTAGATAATGCTTTTGTGGATTGGGCAGGCTGGAAGAATACAGGAGCGGCTAAAGCTCAAGAGTTACCTGCGTTATATACTGCACAATCTTTGAGCTATTTTGTAGATGGAGATGATCCAAGTAAGAGAACCACACCGGGTAACTGGGCAAGTACTAATCCTGATGATTACTTCTTTGAATCGGATGCAAATGTTGCAGACTGGTATGCGTGGGTAAACAAGGATGCAGATGATGCTTTTGGTGTCGGTATTTACATTCCAGGTGTAAGTCAGTGTACAGCTGGTAGACCAAAAACATCAACCAGTAAATATACAAATCAAAATAAGAATGCAGATGATGCAGAAATGTTAGATTTGGGATATGCGTTCTATCGTGATAAATTGTATCAACATCAATATCAAAACTGTTTCTTGATGAATACCAGTTATATCGCACCTGGTAAGGTGGCGACTGTGCAAGAATACAGATCATACGAATACAGTTATGTATTAACAGCAGATAAATTAGACCAGATGCAGACTGCGTTTGAAACAATCAGTGCAAATGATACCGTGAAAAATGCGTCGCTTTCATCTTGGTAAAATTAAAAAGTAGAAGAGGATATGAATATGAAAAAAAGAAATAGAATCTTAGCAGGTATGTTGGCTGTCCTTATGACAGCCGGCCTTGCCGGCTGCGGTGGCGGTGGCTTCGGCGGCGGTGCGGCAGGAATGATCGACAAAGTGGATATCTTAGACATTGCAGGATTTAACAAGGATTATCTTCCGGATGTTTCTAATATTAAGCAACATGAAGGGCAAGTGGATGTAGTCATTCTCTTTGATGGTACAGAAAAGGGATGGGAAGCTTTGGCTGATGAATACGAAAGAATCCAAGGCGGATATGTAACAGTTAAATTAGATACTACATATACAAATACTTCTATTTATACAGACAAACTTCGCAGTGAAGTGCAAGGAAATACGAACTGGGATATCGTACAGGGGAATTTAATCGGTGAAAACATGGATACATACTGTTTGAATATGAATTCATGGATTACAGGAAACAACCCATATGCAGGTAAGGGAAATACATGGAAAAATGTATTGACAGAGAATGCATATATTACAGATACTTCAGGCGCAAACAGTGATTGTTATATTTTAAATACAGAAAACTTACAGACAGCATGGTTTGTGAACACAGTTGCATTAAAAGCTGCTGCTAAAAAAGGTTATGTAAATGCTGAAGGAAAAGCAGAAAACCCGATTACATGGGATGATATGATGTTACTTTGTAAGAAGATGGTAGAAGCAGGGTACAAATCTCCATTAGGAATTGCTCTCAGTGATGATTCGATTACATCCAACCAGTTCGCATGGCTCTTACGTGTATATGGAGACCAATACTATCGTCAAGAATATGAAAACATTTTTGCCATTGAAGGCGATATTGCTTACATTGAAAATGAATATGAATTGGATTTGACAGCAACCAATCCGGAAGCAGATGCAGATTTTAATATCTCACCAACAAGAATGTTTAATGCCATTTTAGATGACAGTATTTCAAACTCAGCATATGTGGGCGCTAAGAGTGATAAATACGCAGAATTCATCGGACAATTCTATAAAATGCGTGATTATCTTCGTGTAGATGCTGCAAACATGACATTAGAAGATATGAGAAATATGTTTACAACACAGAGTAAAGGAACAGAGTCACCACAGATTATGTTAGATTATGCAGGTTCTGGACTGAGCTTCCTTGCTTCTGAAGCTGAAAACTATGAGATTGATTTTTATGATTATCCAAAGATGGTAGGTAATTACGTATCAGAGGAAGCGATTGTTCGTGATGTTGGAGGAAACGGCGGTTACCTTTCTTGTGTTCGTCAGGACGATGCGCAGAATGCACTGAACGAAGATTTCCTTAAATTTGTATTATCTCCATACGGACAAAGTGTTTACTATAAAGCACTTTCAGAAAATGGCAGCGCAGTAAAAGGTCTTACAACAGTAAAAACAGATGCAGTTGTTGTTCCAGAGGCTTGGAGCGAATTCTTTGCAACAGATAAGATTGCGTTCAACGGACTTGTAGACGTGAATCAATTTATCTCTAACTTAGTAATGTACATTGGTAGTGCTAAGGTGGATTGCCAAACAGTAAGTAAGAACCTCTGGAAACAGTATTTAACAGGTACCGGAAGTGATGCAATCACGACGGAGGATTATCAAAAAGAATGGCATGATGCATTGATGGATGGCTGGAAAGCAACATGCAAGAACTACGGATACAGTGAAGAATGTTACATGTATCCGGGAAAAGATTTGAAGTACTCAGAATAGTAGTGTGAGGAGGAAGAAACGTGAAAAGGAATAAAACACCTTTAATTCTTTGCCTCTGTCTGTTCTTTTGTTTTACAATCGGTGCAGTATTTTCTTATTTAAAAATGCCGAAGAATATTGCAGTGGAGCCAATACTGGATTCATTTGTCACCTCTATAGATTACAAGCAGTCAGGAAATGGATTTTATTATTCTGGCGGAACTAAGATTGTCTATGTAGATGAAAAAGGTGAACAATCAGAAGCAATTGACCTTTCTGAACAAACCGGTGGTCAAAGAATTTATAGTTTGATGACATTGGAAGATAAAAACAGTTTTATTGCTTTTGGAGATGATACAAAGGCCTATCTTCTGAAAGAAGATGGAAATGTTCTGAAACTGGAAGGAAGCTTTCCTTATAACGGAACCCCTTTGAAAATAGCCAGTGGTGAAAAAGAATTTTATGTAATTTACCAAATCGGAAATTACTGTGAAGTAAGAGCATATGACTATGAGCATGTGTCAGATGATTTCACGAGACGTGGACTTCTTTATAACTATGGTGGTAAGGGTGAGGGGATTACTCTCACCCTTGCTAAAGGTTTGAGAATCGTTTCGGCATTCGTTGAAGATGACATGCTTTACGTGATGCACGAAGGTGGAATTTATAAAATGGATACATCTTTAAAGATGAATTGTTTTAAATTCCTAAGTGAAGATGAAAGAACAGCTGCAGGAGTTGTTTCTTACAACAAAAATTCTTATGAAGCTGTTATTGCAGAAGATAAATTCGACAGCGATGCATTGGCAGTTTATACAACAGGTGTAACTGCGGGGTGCTATTGTAAAGAAAACGGGCAACTGTATTTTATAACAAATAATAGAAAATTAATGCATTATTCGATTAGTGAAATCGGAAGCCAGGAGATAGGCTCTGATTTACAATTGAAAGCGGTTCCGGATATTGCATTACAAGATAACCAGGCAGCGAAACCAAGTATGTATTACGATGCGGCCCATGCAAAAGGCTATCTTGTATTTGATACAATAGATAATTTGGTAGGTGTGGATTTTTCTGAAACAGAAGTAATGTTTACCACAAAGGGCCAATTTGATGTGGATGATGTAGAAATCAGTGCAGATGGAAGCCAAGTGTTGCTGATGTATTCCAACAGTAAGAATGGTAACCATGAGGATATGCAGTTAAAGATTTTTGATGTGGAAAAACAAGCTGATAAAAGTCTTTTCACAACATTGCTATATGTTTGTATTATCCTAGCAGTTTGTACGTTAGTGCTTTCCATTTTTAAAGGAATGAGAAGCTCTAGTGAAAAGTATGATACAAAGGTGAAACAGACATTGAAGAAGATGTGGAAGCATAAGTGGATTTACGTGATTCTCACACCTTCTTTGGCAGGATTATTTTTGTTCTGTTATTATCCGGGAATTGCATCTCTTGGATTGTCATTCTTTGATTATACGGCAGAAAAACAATCCATGAAATGGAATAATTTTGCTAACTATGTGAACATTTTTACAAACAAGTATTCATTAGAAGCTTTTAGGAATATGATAATTTTCCTTGTAACGGATTTACTTACTTGCTTGATACCACCGTTAATATTTGCATTTTTCTTGTCATTTATGAGATCTAAGAGATTTTCAAACTTTACAAGAACATTGCTTTTTATACCAGGTGTAATACCGGGGATTGCTACGACATTAATCTGGAGAACCGGTATATACGGAGAATATGGTGTTCTGAATGCATTAATTGAATTGTTTAAAGGTGAACCGGTAAAATTCCTGACCAGTAGTGGCAATGCACTTGCTTCTATTATCATGATGGGCTTCCCATTTATAGGTTCTTACCTGATTTTCTACGGAGCTATCATGAATATAGCAGATGCATATATTGAGGCTGCTGAGTTAGAAGGATGTCCGCTGTTGAAGCGAATTGTAAAGATTGATATACCGCTTATTATGCCACAATTGAAGTATGTGTTAATTATGACCTTGATTGCGTCAGCACAGAATTTCAATCGTGTTTACATGACAACCGGAGGTTCGTGGGGAACACAGATACCGATTAACGTAATGTATAACAATTTGGTTGCCGGAAATTACGGTCAGTCATCTGCGTATGCGGCATTGTTGTTCTTGATTATGTTTATACCGACGTTTATTAACTTACGTACGCAAAAGAAAGGAATGGAATGATGAAAAAGAAATTATTAACCAGACAATCAGACCGCATTTCCATACAAATCCTTTCTTATGTAGTAATCTCTGTGTGCTTGGTATTTGCGATGGTTCCACTGTTTATTACATTGGTGAACAGTGCAAAAGACAATTATTCCATTATTGAGAATATTTTTTCCTTCCCACAATGGAATGAATTGTTTCAAAACATTGCAGATAACTATTCCATAGCGGCAAATGAGATTATTCTTCCGATGTGGAGAAGTGTGTTTATTGGATTTGTAGGCTCGATTGGAAATGTTGCGATTGGTGCGATTTTGGCCTATATATTCAGTCGGAAAGATTTTCCGTTTAAAGAATTTATTTTTACATTATATATTGCCATCATGCTGGTTCCATCCATAATGGGTATGCCGGTATTGGTAAATTTCATGTCGAATGTATTGAATTTGAAGGACACGTACTGGGGATACTGGCTTCCAACATGGGGCGGAGGACAGGCATCAACCTTGTTCTTGTTCCGAACCTTTTTCCAACAGCAGCCACTTTCCATTTATGAAAGTGCAGAGGTGGAAGGTGGAAAAGATTATCAGATTTTATGGTATATCAGTATTCCCCTTGCAAAACCAATTTTGATGCTACAGTTTGTGAATGGGTTCTCCGCACAATACAATGATTATTTGTGGCCGAGTTTAATTTTTAATGACAAGAAGCCATTGATGGTGATGCTACAATCATTGTCTCAACAGTTTGGGAATAATTCTCAAAATGGAGCAATGTATGCAATGTATATCATTGCAGCAGTACCATTGCTTATCAACACCTGCCTGAACTTGAAAGAATTCAAGAGTGGTGATTTTGCGGCAGGTTTGAAACTATAGGAGGAATTTATGGAAAGAAGGAAAAGAATCAAAGATTATATGATTACTCTTTGTGTAGTGCTTGGTCTTGGAATCTTTGTTCTCACAGGGTGCCAGTTAAAGAAGGAGTACACGGTATCCTTTAATACTTGTACCAATCTACAAACGAACAAGGTTAAAGATAGAAGCGTAAAAGCAGGCACAAAGGTTTCCAAACCGAATGTGTACATAGCAGATGATGAATACAGCTACTACTTAGTTACGGGTTGGTATACAGATGCTGAATACACGAAGGAATGGAATTTTGATAAAGATGTTGTGGAAAGCGACATGGTTCTTTATGCGAAATGGGAGAAACAGTTCTTTGTACGTTATTTTGTATCCAATTCATCTGATCCAAGACTAGGTGTTTATCTGATGGATGGAGAAAAGGCCCAAAAGCAAGATTATATTGTTCCGGGATATCAAACATTAGGATATTATGCAGATCCGGGATATTCAATTCCATTTGATTTTGACCAACCGATTACAAAAGATACAGATATCTATATTCGAGTGTCAGACAGTTTCTGGTGGGATGGAAAGAGTATCGCTGAAAACTTTAGTATTGAACAAGCCACCGGTGAAAAATCTACTTTGGGTGAGATTACCTATGTAGAAAACGGTGAAGATTCATATGCAAGAGTAGATTTTGGGTTCAGTGAACGTGCCGACTCGCGTATATCTGTCTTCCCGGGACTTGATATGACAAAGTCTCAGATTGTAACAATTAAATATAAGAATCTGGGAAATACACCGGGATTCCGTATTTTCTGGACTGTAAACTATGAGGATGGAAGCGTTTCCGGACAGGATGGAGATGACAGAACTTGGGATTATGGAGAAGTGGAAATCAAAAAAGGAATGAGTGAAGATGATGATTGGGCTACATTAACCATTGATATGGGTAAATTAAGTATCATCAATGGAGCATCTCAATGGGCAGGCGGAAAGATATTAAATATGTTCCGTATCGACTCTATGTACTGTGAAGGAATGGATGAAGAATTCGTAGACAATATCATTTTGTTTAAAGAGATTTCTTTTGCACCGGGTCCGGACCATGTGTCAAAGGATTCTGTGAACATAGTGTCGGATAATGTGTTTGAGGTAATGGATGCTTCAACGGCACAACAGTCTCCGGCAAAAGGATATGTGTTCCCGAAAGATAGAGCAAAATCTCAACCAAAGCAGGGAACAAAACAGTACAGCATGACAGATTGTCTCACCTACCTTTTCCCTTATGGAACAAAGCAAGGGTTAGTAAGCTATGATATGAGTAGCCTGAAGGTCGACATGAAGAGCAACCAGATGCTTTATATCCGTTATAAAAATGAAGGTCATGGAACAAGACTGACGGTGCGTTATCATACAACAGATGGTGTGAGCGGCGAACAGACTGTTACCATGAAGAAAAAAATGGAAGTCTATGGTATGTTGGCTATCAGTATGTTAAACGATGAAGATTGGAGTGGTACGCTGAAATCTATCGATTTAATATACAACAAGAAGGATACAAATAATGTACTTTCTGTTCAGAGTATTTATTTATCACCATTTAAAGCTACTGATTTGCCGGGTATTAACTTCGTTGACGACAAGTGTGCAGGATTCAAATCAAATAATACATACAAGATTCTCTTTGATTCTAAGAGTGGAGCATCTTATGTTGAAATGTTGTCAGATTCTGTAACTTTATTAAAGAATGTATCCATCGATACTTCTGTTTATAGTTCCATTGAGTTAGGATATTCAGTTCCGACAGCAGGAGTTGACAGCATTGAGGTTGGATATCAGATTGGCGGTAAATGGTATACAGATACTATTGAAAAGGTAAAACGTACTTCTGGATTTGAAACTGCAAGCTTTGAATTGCAGAAGAAGGGTCTTGTAACAAAGATGCGAATTGTATTGAATGGTAAAGGTAAACTTTCACTTCGTGCTTTACAGTTCAAATCAAATGCGGAATATTCATTAGACATGTCAGATGGAAAATACATTAGCGAATGCTACAATACGATGTGGTCTATCGATTATGGAGTGGATTATGACTCTGTAAGAGGTGCTGCAATGCTTACAGGCGGAGCATCATTAGAGTCACGTTGCCTGTTCTTTTTAGGTGCAAGCGGATATATGAATAATGTCAGATTGGATTCCGCGAATAAGAAAGTGTATGTATGCTATAACAACCCTGGTGAAGCTCGTGTAGCAGCACTGAATGTGTACTATGCAGGAAGTGATAATACTACAGGAAGTGGTATGGCAGGAGACGACGGAAGTGTATCTGAAACTAAAGGAGTAGGAACAACAGCTATGCTCAAGGGCAATATGAAAGAAGGCGAATGGGCAGTAGCAGTGTTTGACTTTAGCAGTTTGAATTTATTTAGCTCAAATCGAAATGCAACTATGGTATCTTTCGCACCGGGTGGAGATGTTTATCTCCGTTCTATCGTGTTGAAGTAATCCGAACACTAGGAGGATGAAAGAGTGAGAAAAGATATGAAAAGTAAGAAAATAATGAAATATGTAATAGCAATGTTAGCGCTTGCTATGATCTTGGCCGGAAGCATTACGCTTCCGGGTAAGGCGGCGGAAGCTACATTTGCAACCAGTCAGGTTCTGGATGCCACGGAAGATGTTGCATATTGTGATGGAACAAATCCTAACAAAGTGGAGAGTCTTGGTGTTAAGTTTGGAAACATGACTGTGGAAAAGGGAGATGCAATTGGAATCCCACTTCCATTTGAAAAGAATGTTTTGGTTGCAGGAGAACCATCACAAGTTAAAACTGCTTTGGTACTCCAGTTTACAAAACCAATTGATGCAAACAAGGTGGAATACTTGACGCTGAATATGTTTGCCGGTAAAGGTGCAAAGATTCGTGTGTATGATGCGAATGCAAAGAATTTTGTAGAAGATACAGCGAAAGATGTTTTGTACTTTACAGATTGGGATATTGAGGCAAAGACCTTAATCCTTAAAAAGTATGCAGATAAAGATGGTATGGTAAGAAATATTACATTCTATTTCGCATCTGTTGAATTAGAAAGAAACTTAACCATTGATTCTTTTGAGTTCGAAGCATATAAGACTGTAGATTCTGATTATACAATGAAAGCGGCAGTTAATACATATGACGCACAGGATAATTTAGGTAAAAATCAGGTTCCAACTTTTTATTTGAACGACAAAGGTTTGTTAAAGGATCTAGGTTGGGACGGTGCTGTTTATGTAGACACTGCAGAAGCCAGAATTCTGAAACCAGGGAAATACATTACTCTGAAATTTGATCAGATTAATACGAAGGATTATGAAACAGTAACAATTGACTTTTATAGTCCAATTGAATTAGACTACACTTTCTATGTATACAGTGCGGATGAAATGGTTTATAGCGAGGAAACTGTAGATCAGGTTGTCAAGGTGAAAGGTAGAGAAATTACTAAAATCACTTTGGAAACAAAGAATTTTGCAGATGAATATGGCTACATGTCAGAAGTTAATATCTTAATGGCTAAACACAATGGCGAGAAGGGAAGCGGAGCACAGGTCTTCTTTGGAGATGTGACTTTTAGACTTCCAAGAGAATATGCCAATGTAACTGTTTACACAGAGAAAATTGGTGGCGGTTATCAAAAAAGCGATATTTCTTTCCAGATAGAAGGTTTTGCAGGGGAAAAAGTAAATATCACTCCATACAGCGCAGATGAAATCGGATTGTATGGCTATGTTTATAATGGTTCTGCTAAGAACATTCTATCCGGTATTTTGAAGGACGGAGAAGTTCTGGATTTGCGTATTTACTATAAATTAAGAACATTCACAGTTACTATTAACAATGATGGTGAGAAAACTACAGAAAAAATGACTTACGGTTCTACCTTGGATTTGATGAAGTACCGCAAGGAAAACATGTTAATGAACATTTTGGTAGACGGACTTGCTGTTGAAGAGTTAAAGACAACCATTACCAGTGATTGTGTAATTGATATTACACAGACTCCTGGAAATTATATTTTCTTTATGGTAGATGGTGAACTTTTTGCTACAAGAACTTATACACCTGATGATATTAGTTATGAAGAACCAACGGTTCCTTTGAAAAAGGGATATGTTGGTGAATGGGAAGCTTACGAGTTAAATGGTACAGATGTAACTGTAAATGCGGTATATACCGAGTCGAAAGCACCTGTAGAATCTGGAAATAACGGTAATAATGTACTTATTAATGTGGCAAACAAGATGAAAGGCATTTCCGGAAATGGAGTTGTTCGCACAATTTTGATGACAGCAGGAGCGCTTGTTCTGGTAGCAGCACTTGTTGTATTGTGTGTGATTCTTGTTCGCAAGGGAGTACTTGGAAAACGAGGACTTATTATTGGTGGTTCAGCACTTGCGGCTTGTTGTGTGGCAGTTTGTCTGGTTCTGTTCTGGGATGTGATCATACCGGATAAGAATGCTTCAAATGTAGCTAACACAAAATTTGATAAATTGTATAGTTCCGATAAAGAACAGGCAATCAAACCTGATGAAACTTTAAGTTTTGCAATCGATAAGGAATTGAAGGATAAAAACTATATCCAAATTGATGTTGATACAAATGTTAATTTGCTTGGAACAATTGAATACTACAATTTAGCAAATAAAGAAGAAACAAATGTAGAAGAATTTTTCATTGAAGGTGCAACAGAAGACGTGTTCTATCAGTTTTTAGATAATTTCAGAGATAATGGTTCCGGAAGATTTGAAAAGCATTTGACAAAGATTACACTAACCAATGTTTCTGAAGAAGAAGGAAAGGTCACTGTAAAAGAAGTAGGTATTTCTGACAGAATCATTGATTTAACAAAAGCAGAATTGTATGTGGAAAACGAATACCTGAAGGTGGGTATGGATCTTCTTTGTGGTGGAGCATTGACTTATATTGAAAGCTTGCCACAGGACGGAAAGGTATTACAGGAAATTATTGATGCAGACGGTACCGTAAAGGTTGGATTAAATTATGATGAGCGTGAAGGTGCACAACTCCTTAGCGAATCTGTAAACTTAATCAATATCTATGATAAAGGACGTGAAGTTCAACAATCATTCTATGCGGATGTAAATGAAGAACACGGATACAAACGAGGTACTTATATTGCTCAAAACAACAAAGATTGGCCGTATAACCCAGTACAGGGTGGTGACCAGGATGACAATTCATCACAGATTATTGACTATCGTGTAGAAGATAATTTGCTCTATGTAAAGACCAGAGCAATGGATTGGGGACAACATAACTCTACAACCAAATCATATATGGAAAACTGGTATAGTTTAGATGATGATATGTTGATTGTAAAGAACCGTTTTATTGACTGGAATGGTTTCGAAGGAGATGTCGCATCTGCAATCAACTGTGAAATGCCGGCAGTATATTTTGCACAGGCATTGAATACGTTTGTTACTTATGATGGAACAGCACCATGGACAGGTAGTACCCTTGACAGACAAAGCAATTTAGGTGATTGGGCACAAGGTGCTTACGTGACAAATAATCCAACAGAAGGATGGTTTGCATGGGTGAATGAAGATGATTATGGAATCGGTATGTATGTACCGGGTATTCCATTCTATGCATCAGGACGTTCAACAGCAACAACCAGTGCTTCGGAGAAGTTAAATAGCAATGCAAAAGAATCAAGCATGCTGACATCATACCGTCCGAAAAATACAAGTGATTATACACAATGTTACGTAATTAACACGGACTATACAGCTCCGGTTATTACAACTACAATGGATCAATATGTGCCATTGGAGTATAGCTATGTAATTCGTGTAAATACAGTAGATAACTTAAGAAATGGCTTCCAAGCTATGGATCAAAATGGAACAATTGACAATTCAGGCATGAGTGCTTGGGATGATTAGACAGAAAGGAGAGAGAAAAGATGAGAAAATTAAGCAAGAAAATTTTAGCATTTTTATGTTGTATTGCCATCGTTTTTACGGGAATTTCTGTTGAAAATTTTAGAAACAATGAGGTGCAGGCTGCGGGGGAAACCCCGAAAAGCACCATTAGCCTTACTACGGGGCAGTATGGATTTAAAAGAAAATCAGCAGGTGGACCGGGACATGTGAACATCACATATGCAGGGGTAGCATCTGATTACAAAAATAATGGCCAAAATTTCATGGATAAGACATTCAGTGATAAATATGTCACATATGGTGGCGGTATGACCTATGATGATTTGGTGGAGGGTATTGTATCCTTCTATATTGCAACAAATTCTATCTTGCAATTAAATTGGGAAAGCAGAACCACCACATTCGCTGAAGGTTGGTCATTTACCATTGCTCAGGGAGCATTGCTTCCATATAGAAATGCCAATGGCGTTGCTTATATGGCTCTCGATAAAGAGTATACCTTTACATTTAAAGAAGGAAATAGTGACAATGATAATATATTAGAGGTTGTCGGCTATTACACAACCACATTTTCTCTGGGGAATATGACCCTATGGGGAAATGGAACGGGAAGTGCTACTTCGCAATTTAGTTTTGCAGACAGTAATGTAGCAAACTTCAACACCATATATAAAGAAATTCAAGCGGACCAAACATATGCAGATTACATTCAACTTGCCAATTATGATTATTCAGAATTGGCGGATAAGAATGTGGTTTTGAAATACATTTTAGATGGTGGCGCAAGATGTATTCAAGTAACCAACTGGGGTTCCCTTCGCCAAGATATGAAGCAGGGTGACCGCATTGTATTCAAAGAAGGATTACCAATCTATTATGTGGGTACCAATGGACAGAATTATAAAGCTACGTTGGATGCTACCTACGCATATGAGTGTCAGGGGTCTAACTCGGATAATACACAAATATTTTTAGGAACAAAAGTAAGTGCTGATACCCAATATGGTTTAAATACCATGGGAACAGCGATTACTACGAGTGCACAATCTGCTACAAATCCGGAGCAGTACATTAATGTGGGATTTGATGCAAACAGTACCAACAAGATTTCTCACAGTGTAAACGTGTCAGTATTAGAGCAGGCAAATGTTTCTGATTATGTTAAAATTGCAGATTATACTGTAGAAGAAGCGATTGATATGGGTATTGTGTTCCGCTTTATACCGAATGCCAATGTGCTTCAAATTGGATTTGGAGAACAAGCAGTTGACGCACTGGAAGCAGGGAATTTGATTTACCTGAAAAAGGGTATGACAGTCTTATACAATATAGGTGGTACTTTGCACAATGCAGCTTTGGATGCGGATTACTGCTTTGAAATTACAGATAATAATGGAACGAATCTTTCCATTCGCTGGTACTTGTCAGATGAGTTTTCTGTGATAACAGATACCATTGGACAAAGTGGTCCGGAGGCTGGCTATAAGTTCTATGGCGTGACCATACAACCGGATAAATTTGAAGATGCTGCAAGTAGAGGAGAAGGTTCATATAATGATGCGATTATGACAAATTATATCTCTCTTTCTAAACATGATGCAGATGATATGATAGCAGATGGTTCATGGCTCAAGTGGTATACTTATCTGCCAACGGTATTCCAAGGATTGCGTTTGTATTCTAACTTATCATTTGTTGATGGAGAAGTTATGTTTTTGAAGGCAGGACTTCCGGTTGAATACACGACAACCTCTGGTAAGTTAAAAGCAGCTCGTCTTGATAAAAATTATGGCTTTGTATATAGTGCTTCTGCAAAGACATTTACTTATGATAGTTCGCTTGTATTAGATGATGATAAGGAAGCAGTGGTTGAAAGCTTTGGATTTGACACAGAAACCATGACTTCTAAAACAGAAGGCGGTAATCAGGTAATCAATGTACCAATTACAGGTGCGCCGTTTACCTTTACTGATTATTACTACGTTGGCTTACAGGACACTGTAGCAGAATTTATTGATGACTCTGCATGTGAGAACGTAAATATGTTGTTTGTTTTAGCAAGTGAAGATGTGCAGGTGCTCCAGCTTCAACTGACACCGGACATGGTTTCTTCATTGGAAGTTGGGGATAGAATCCTATTAAAGAAGGGCATGCCTGTGGCATATAGTGCAGCAACTCCGGAAGCAAAAGCAACATTGGACGGAGATTATGCAATTAGAGTAATAGAGAAAAATGGAGAAGCTATTACGGTTCAAGTGGAATTAACGGGAACCTACTCTTTGACAGATGTATTTTATCACAATTCAGAATACATGGATGTGCAATATGGTTCTTCCAACGATTTGAGTGATGCAGCACCATTTGAAGGTGTTAACTTAGGTGCGGCTGTGATGAAAGATTATCTGGAAATTTATGACCAAAGTTATGACGATTTAGTAGACAAAGGTTATGGTTTACAAGCATTTGCTATACCGGCACTTCGTGGAATCCGAATCAATTTCACAGACTTTGATTTGAAAGAGGGAGACATACTTTTATTCAAAAAAGGACTTCCGATTACTTACACCACTACATCAGGCAAGGCGAAAACTGTTTATTTGGATGACACATATGGATATATTAAGAATGCAGAGACAGCCTTTGTATATGATGCAACAGTGAAGGAAATCAAAGACCCTGTAATTTCTTATATTGGTTTGAATCATGAAGCAGGATTTTATACAGAACAGGGCGACAATTCGTTGCGTGTAAACATTCCATTTATAGATGGTGCCTTGGAAACGAACGGATACCTTTGTCCTGATATTATGACCAAAACGGATGTGCAACCATATATTCAGGTTGGTGACTATACAACAGCACAATTGTTGGCGGGTGGATTTAAGATACTCTTTATCCCATCTGCCGGCGTATTCCAGATGATTCCGGGAGATATTGAGGTGGAAGTAGGAATGGAAATTACGTTTAAAGAAGGAATGACCATTTCATACTTTGACAATGGACCAAAAAAAGCAATTATCAAACAGGATTATCCTTATGAAGTCGTGGACGTGAATGGTACGAAGGTACTTCAAAAGGTAAATTACTATACTGTTTCCGTTACGGTTGATGGTTCTGATTGCTTGAATGGAAAGTATAAAGAAGGAACAGAAATCGATTTGTCATCATATGAAGATACGCAAAAGGGCGCTGTAATGTCTGTTAAGGTAAACGGCATTGCATTAGAGGGAATGACTTATGTAGTATCAGAAAACGCAGAGATTGTGATAGAGAATCGTTCAGATATTTGTGTGGTAATCTTCCGAGACAATGGTGAAACATGTGCTGTAAGAGAATATTTGATTACAGATAAAAATGTGCAATTGCCATATGCACCGGACAAGGATGGATATGATGATTCATGGGAAGCATTTGAACTGGTAAACGGAACAATTTATGTAGATGCTGTACATACCGCAAAACAGACACATCCGGTTGTTAAACTTAGCGGAATTGAAGTTGAGGATACAGACCATGCGACGGGTAACAATAATGCCCAAGATAACGGTGCTTCTGAAAGCCCGAAGACAGGTGATGTTGCAAGCTATGGCGGATGGTTACTGAGTGGTGTGATGGCAATGGCATTTGTTGTATTGGCGCTAGCTAAAAAAAATAAGACAACGATTGATAAATAATTTGGAGGGAATATGTTAGCAGAAAAGAAACTATGGGTGGCTGTAGTTGGCTATGGTAACAGAGGACAGGTATACGCAGACTATTCATTAGAAGAACCGAATGAACTTGGCATCGCAGCTATTGTAGACCCGAATGATTTTAAATTACAAGAAGCAAAGGAGCGGTACGGGCTTTCAGATGAAAGCCTGTTCCACGACTTTGATGAATTTGCGGCAAGTGGAATTGCATGTGATCTAGTGATTAATGCAACTATGGATCAATATCACTACGAAACAGCATTAAAAATTTTAAATGCCGGTTATGATATGTTAATGGAAAAACCGATTGTTCCGGAGGCAAAGCAGCTTCGTGAGATCGAAGAACTTGCGAAAGAAAAGGGTGTTAATGTATTTGTATGTCATGTACTTCGCTATACACCATATTATCGCAAAATTAAAGAAATTATCAATGCAGGAACCATTGGGAAGATTATGACAATGGAAATGAACGAGCATGTTTCGCTTCCACATTATTTGGCTTCTTATGTAAGAGGTAAATGGAATTCAGAAGAGAAATGTGGTTCTGGCTTTATCCTAGCTAAATCTTGTCATGATTTGGACTTAATGTGCTGGTTAAACAATGCATCTGCTCCGCAAAAAGTGGCAAGCTTTGGTAACCGTTCTCAATTTATTCCGGAAAATGCACCGGCAGGAGCAACAGAATTCTGTTACCAGTGTAAAAACGAGAAAAAATGTCCATATTCGGCAATTGACCAGTATATGAATAAAGATGTCATGCCGTTTTTGGTGTGGGATCGATTGAATAAGCCGTTGGATGAAATTATACCAGAGGAAAAAATGGAGTTTTTAAAACACGATATATATGGCAAATGTGCATATACATGCGGCGGGGACATTGTAGACAGACAGAATGCAATTGTCACGTTTGAAAATGGCTCTGTAGCAACTTTCAATTTGGTTGGTGGAAGTACAAATCCTGGAAGATTTTTACATATCGTTGGTACAAAAGGCGAGATTCTGGGATTATTGGAAGAGGATGAATTCATTTTACGTCGTGGTGGCTCGGCAACAGAATTATATGGCACGGATGAAAAAGTAAAGGTACATCCAATTAACAATGCGAAGTACGGAGGACATAACGGAGGAGATTATGCAATTATGCATGATCTTGTGAGATATATGCATGGAGACAGAAGTTCAGTTTCCATTACATCTATTGAAGATTCAGTGAATGGACATTTGTGTGTGTTTGCAGCAGAACAGTCGAGAAAAACAAGTAAAATTGTTGATATCAAGGATGATTTAATGTAAACAAAGAAATAGCCTAGGTGAAGTTTTGAAACAAATTCAAACATAGGTGATATAGAAAAAAAGAAACATAGCAGTTAGAATTATTTTACAGTGGTGTAACTGTTTGGATTTTTGATGATATCAGCATCAGAAATGTTCCGTGATGTAAAGGAGAAAGACACATGAAATATGAAAGACCAGAAATGGAAATTTTAGAATTTGGTAAATGCATTTCTACATTGGATATAATAGGGGCTTCACAAGATCCTGATAGTAACTCAGGCGATGGTCAGTGGTAAAAGGAGGAAGATGAGATGAAGAAACGTAGTACTATATTCGTAGGAATCATAATGGCGGTAGCTGTAATTGCAGGAATTATGTTTTTACCAAATTATGCAAAAGCAGAAACGGTGAATGGAGATAACGGAATCATCTATGTTAAAGATTCTGTAAAATACAATTTCAAGACATACTGGGATGCAAAAAAAGCACCGGTTAAGGAGGGCCATGTATTTGCCGGATGGTATTCAGAAGCAGCAGAAGATAAGGCACTTGATGCAACTGCAGCAGCCAGTGCTACAGAGGCTTGGGCAAAGTTCGTGCCGGATTATGTATTGAGTGTAAGAGCACAGATTGAAGCGGAAACAAAAAAGGATGATGGAAAGACAGATATCCGTATACTTTCAGCCGTAGATTGCGATGATTATTTAAATGTTGGATTTGATATTTGGCTTGCAAATAGGAAACAACTTACTATGACAAATGGTGATACACCTCTTATCACTACAAAAGCATTTTCTAACATTTTAGTAAATGGAGAAAAGGTATCTGCTACAACGACATTTGGCGATGCAGCAAAATATTTTATTGTTTGGAAATTAACAGATATTTTAGATGTAAATGACAGTAAGATTATATATGTAAGACCGTATTGGATTACCAACGATGGAACCAAGGTAGAAGGGCTTGCAAAATATGTACATGTGGAAGATGGGTACTTGGGATATGTCAATGTACCGGTTAACCTTATGACAGGCGAATCTATTGCAGCAGGTGTTGTTAAAATGCAATATCAAGAAGGTTTAACTTTTGTTGGTTTTGAAGAAGGTAGATTGCTAAAAGAGATGGCTGTCAACTATGGAGAGCAAGGTCTTATTCAAATGGTTGGTAATGCAGAAACTGCGAATCAAGAAGTATACGCAGATGGTATTTATGCGAATTTGAGATTCCTGAAAACAGGAACAGCGGATACAAACTCTTTAATTGAGGTACCAGATGATGCTGCTGATTTTTCGAATTGGGAAGAAGCGGGAGTAGACATTTCCCCGATTATCCAATACTAGGAGTGTGAATGGTAATGTGGCAAAAATTACGAGGCAACAAGAAGGCTTTGGTTACTGTTCTTATTGGACTCATTGTAGTTGTTATTGGTGTTGTAGCGTTGATGGTTTTGGAAAAAACACAGAATTCTGATAAGAAAAATCCTGTTTCTGAAAATGAGCAGGAAGAACAACAATCCGGTGAAGGACTTCAAATACAAGAGGATAATGAAGAAGCAGATGTGGATAGTTCGGATGCTTCCGGTTCTTGGGAAGATGATAGCACCGGCGAAACATCCGGAGGAAGTTCTTCAAACAATAATACAACAGATAATCAACAAACTCCTGGTACACAAGGTGGAAATGAAAATTTGGAGGACAACCAAGAGGGAAATGATTCTGACAATAATCAGGATGAACAAGATAAAGATGATGAAGATACGTTGATTGATGATGTTATCTGGGGTGAAATTTTCTAATTAAGTATAAGTGGGGCAAGCATTGTCCCACTTATATTTATATGTCATAATAAAGGGATGAAGACGAAATGAGAAAAAGGATATTAATCAGTGCATTGATTTTAACTTTAGTAGGCTGTGTTGTCTCTTGTGGTCATTTAGGAGAAACTGACAATCAAGAATCCATTAATGTAGGAGTATACGATATGTATGATTTGGAAACATATATGTTACCGATTTGGGAAGGACGTGTCGTTCATAACGAGACAGTGATGTTTGTAGGAATGGAGGATGAGGCTTCTTTGCTTTTTGAAGCAGAGGAGATAGTTTCTGTACGTTCCTATGATTTGAAAACAGAATATAAACAAGGGATTGATTACGACTATAAGGATGGGAAACTTGTATTGCTTGCAGGGACAAATATTCCATGCATAGATAAGAACCAGTATTACAATTCTAATCCGCAGTATTCTCAACTGGTGACAGAAGGAAATGCAGATGAAGGCGTAACGGGTGCTTACACCTACTGGGGCGAGGGTGATTCCATGACAAAATGGCAGGTTGCTGTTACTTATAAACACAGTGAGGTGCGGGAAGGGTATAGACCGGAATATAAGGCAGACAGATATCAGGCGCTGTTGGAAAAACTGCAAAATGGTGAGGATGTTACCTTTGTATTTTATGGTGATAGTATTACTTACGGAGCAAACTCATCATATATGGTTGGAGTAGAGCCTTATGCACCGACTTGGCCTGTGATGTTTACACAATACATTGCAAAACAATATGGATATACGGTGAAATATATACAGAATGAATTTACAAAAGCTCCTGTACCAATAGAAGACACCGTTTTTGGTAGTAACGGAATTATTACTTATTATAATCCGTCTGTGGGTGGATGGACTGTTGAACAAGGCTACCAAAATGTTGAAAATTACGTCAATACTGCAATCGACAAATATGGATGTGATTTATTCACAGTTGCGTTCGGTATGAATAATGCGGGGCTATCAGCGGGCAAATTTGTGCAATATACAGAAGGAATCATAAAACGTGTACAGACACATGCTCCGGAAACGAATATTGTTATGGTTTCTACCATGGTGCCAAATCCGGAAGCTACAAATGGTTGGTATGGCAATCAGGATCAATTTGAAGTGGAAATGATAGATTCTGCTGATGCTTATTATGATAACGGTACGAGTTGTTCTGTGGCATGCATGACAAGTATGAGTAAGTCCGTACTTGAACATAAGAGATTCCGTGATTATACAGGCAATAATATCAATCACCCGAATGATTTCATGGCTAGAATATATGCACAGGTCATGTTCCAGACTGTTTTCGGATATGAGAGCAATTGATGGAAATGGGGGTCTGTGATTATGAGAAGACATACATTTGCATTAGAGATAAAACCTGGCATGACGGCCGATTTCCGCAGAAATCTAGGTGAAGTTTGGGCAGAATTAACTACATTTCTGGATGAACATCAGATGGTAAATTTTAGTATTTGGAGTGTAGAGTGCATTGTTTTTGGATATTATGAAACGGAAAATGATTTCGTTTTTGATGAAAGTGATAAGCGTCAAGTCGCCACGTGGGAAGATAAGTATGGTGACGCTTATAATTGGATTTCAGCTCCCTTTGAAGACATGCGTCTTATGTATCAGGATTTTGGAATTGTCAGGAAAAGTAAGGAATTAATCCGACATCGTGTTTTTATCACCAAACTGGCATCAGGGGCGGAAGAAGAGTATAAGAAACGACATGATGCATTAATTGAAGCAAGAGGTAATAAGATTACCGAAGGCCCGGATAGTAATTTCTCTATTTGGTATGCGGGTGGATATATCTTTGGGTACAACGAAATTGATACCACTATGGAGCATGAGATAACGGAAGAGGAAAGAGACAGTACAATCCGCTGGGAAAAGCGAATGCTGGAGATTATGAGTTGGCTGACAAACGACGTGGATTGGATTACCGGAGAATGCCATGCTAGTATCCAGCGGTTGGCATGGCATATGTAAAAGAATAAAAAGTAAGATTCTTCGCAAAAGAAGAATTTTGCTTTTTACTTGATATTTTTGTGGAATCATGTTAGTATAATCACACATTTTCAAACATTCTAATAATTTCTGAAAAATAAAATTCTATGGCAGTTCGCCACTTTATTTCAATGTTTGATTAATAGAATATTGAGAAAAGGGGCGGTGCTTATGATTGTAAAAATCCTTATTTATAGTCTTTTAAAGAATAACTAGTTGTGATACAATAAGGAGGAAGAAAGAATGGATGAAATAGTAAAAACACATTTAGCAAATAATGTTGAAGTTGCAGAAGTGAAGAGCCAGCTCGATGAAAACGCAAAACGACTTTTGGCAAATAAGCAAGTACTCGCATGGATTATGAAATATACGGTAGCAGAATTTCGAGATTACGAATTGGAGGAAATCGAAGACTGCATTGAAGGCGAACCTGAGATTGGTACGCATAATGTTTATCCAGGAAAAGGTGAGGCTATTATTGGGATGAATACAGAAAGTAAGATTCCAAATGAAGGCGAGGCAACGTTTGATATTCGTTTTTATGCTATTACAAAAGGAAAGCAACGTGTAAAATTGATTTTGAACATTGAGGCTCAGAAGAAGTACCATGTGGGCTATCCGATTATTTTGAGAGGATTATTTTATTGTTCCAGAATGATATCAGAACAAAAGGATACTGAGTTTAGAAATGACCACTATGAAGATTTAAAGAAAGTGTATTCCATTTGGATTTATATGGATGCTCCGGATTATGCGTCACATACAATTTCAGCATATACCATACATCATGAGAATTTGTATGGTGAGTACGAAGAAAAAGAGAGATATGATTTGATGTCAGTGATTGCAGTACGCCTTGCAGTAGACAAAGAAAAGGAAGGCGGCAACCAATTACATGGTATGTTAGAGACCTTGTTTTCGAAGAAAATGAGTGTACAGGAAAAAGAAGAAAAACTAGAACGCGATTTTGGAATGCGAATGACGGAAAAAGTGAAGGAAGGAGCAGGAAGTATGTGTAATTATAGTGATTGGGTAGAAGAAAGAGCGATCGAGAGGGGAATGGCCAAGGGAATGGCTCAAGGAATGGCTCAAGGAATGGCTCAAGGAATGGCTCAAGGCGAAAAGAACCTACTTATTAGTCAGGTGAAGAAAAAACTGGATAAAAATATGACGGTAGTAGAAATTGCAGACGCACTGGAGCAGAATGTTGAAGATATTAATAATATTATAGAAGAATTGAAAAAAAGCTGGTAAATACCCATTGGCTATCTACCAGCGCAAAGCTCACTTACGGTAAAAGTGCTTTCCCATCCAAAACCGCTTCTACAAGTCGGTCTCCTTCATATCTTAACTTCAACGAAAAGAATGGCACGTCTTCATCCAACAAGCTTTTAACATTTTTCTGGTTCATCGTATTCTACGCCTTGCGTATCCACTGTCACAGATTTCATTACTTGTGCTTCGAATGGTTTGTCGCCCCAAGCAGTTGGAACTTCTGCAATCTTATTCACTACATCCATACCTTCAATTACTTTACCAAATGCAGCGTAAGAACCATCTAAGTGTGGAGATGTTTCGTGCATGATAAAGAACTGTGAACCTGCTGAATCCGGGTGCATGGCACGGGCCATTGAAATAACGCCTGGTTCATGCTTCAAAGTATTTGGGAATCCGTTTTGAAGAAATTCCCCTTTAATTTGGTAGCCTGGGCCACCCATACCGGTTCCTTGCGGACATCCGCCTTGAATCATAAAGCCACGAATCACGCGGTGGAAGATTAAGCCGTTATAAAAACCTTTTTTTACTAATGAGATAAAGTTGTTTACTGTATTAGGGGCAACTTCAGGATATAATTCCACTTTCATGATATCCCCATTTTCCATTTCGATTGTTACAATTGGATTTGCCATAATATTTATTTCCTTTCTGTATAAAAATATTGCTGTTACATATTTTAGAGTCTGTGAGGATGTTTGTCAATAAAAGCAAAATTGTAATTGAAGGAACGTATAAAAGCAAAATTGTAATTGAAGGAACGGGATAATTATGGTAGAATACATATGCACGTGCAAAAGACATGGATTATATTTAATCATTCAAACATGTTATATATACCGAGAAAATCGGTGTGTCTAAATTTCAGGGCAATTCTGCCAAGAAATTCGAATTAAAGTTTTGCAATTAACTAGATAATATGTAGAAACTGTGTTATAATCTTAGCAACTACAGATAACTATTAAAAAGGAGTGATTTGAATGGGAATAGCAATAAAAAATGCTGAATCACACGCTGTTAATTGTGCTATGCGTACAATTTTGGCAAAATTGGATGAGGCAATTGAAGATTTAGAAAACGGAAGAGTGTTATCTGCAGAAGAAGTTTGGAAGGAATTAGATTCCATCTAAAGTGGTAGAAACACACAAAGTTCAATATACGCATAGTAGTCGGGATGATATGCGTAGCATGAAAAAATATATACTTCATAAATTTCATTATCATGAATTTGGGTATTACGTGTTCTGCAGGAACGTATGAATTGGAAGTATATATTAAAGAAATGGTTAAAAACAAATAAGTAAACATCAGATTTTACGTAATCTAGAATTGCAGACGCAAAATAGCGGCCAAAAGTCCATTGACTTTTTGTCGCTTCTTTTGTAAAGAATAAAATCATAAAAACATTGTTTTTTATTGTTAAAAGCGATATTATAAAGCATGATGAAAACACAGAAAGGAGCGCGTCAATGCGTATGATTAAGACAGATAATTTGATTTTTGAATACAAAAAACACGACGACGAAGGTAACGTGATTGGTGCGCATCGTGCCATTGACGAGATTAATCTTGATATAGAAGAAGGGCAGTTTATTGCCATTTTAGGACACAATGGTTCCGGAAAGTCCACACTTGCAAAGCACATGAATGCGATCTTGGTTCCGACAGGTGGAACCATGTGGGTGGATGGAAAAAATACGAGTGAGGAAGACAATATTTGGGATGTGCGCCAAAGTGCAGGCATGGTGTTTCAGAATCCGGATAATCAGATTATCGGAACGGTTGTAGAAGAAGATGTTGGATTTGGACCTGAAAATTTGGGCGTTCCAACAGAGGAAATATGGAGACGCGTAGAAGAAAGCTTGTCTGCAGTGGGGATGATAGAGTATCGTCATCATTCGCCTAATAAGTTATCAGGCGGCCAGAAGCAGCGAGTTGCAATTGCAGGTGTTGTTGCCATGAGGCCAAAATGTATTGTTTTGGACGAACCAACAGCGATGCTTGACCCGAATGGTAGAAAAGAAGTGTTAAGAACCGTGGAGGAACTTCGAAAACGAGAGAAGGTAACGGTTATTTTAATCACACACTATATGGAAGAAGTTGTGGGTGCAGACCGGGTCATTGTCATGGATAAAGGGCATATTGTGATGGACGGCACCACAAAAGAGGTTTTCAGTCAGGTAGAGACCCTGAAGAAATACCGCCTCGATGTTCCACAAGTGACTTTGCTGGCACATGAATTAAAGAAAAAAGGATATGATATTCCGGATGCTGTTTTGACCACAGAAGAGTTGGTGGATGCTTTGGCTTGTTGTGAGATTGCCGGCACACATACTGTGCACAAATCAGAATCGCAGTCTGGTGTGTCAGAAGTAAGTGTAGATGTGCCAAAAGAGCCAATCATAAAATTAGATCACGTGAATTATATTTACAGTCCGGGGAATGCATATGAAAAACACGCATTAAAGGATGTTAGTTTAGATATATACGAGGGAGAGTTTATAGGAATTATCGGACACACAGGTTCTGGGAAATCCACCTTGATTCAGCATTTGAATGGATTAATCAAAGCAACAGACGGAGCGATTTATTATCGGGGAAAGAATATTTACGGTGAAAAATATAATCTTCGCCAGCTTCGTAATCAAGTGGGCTTGGTGTTCCAATATCCGGAGCATCAATTGTTTGAGATTGATGTTTTGACTGATGTTTGCTTTGGACCAAAAAATCAGGGCTTATCAGTGGAGGAATGTAAGGCGCGGGCAATCGAGGCTTTGCAGTTGGTTGGACTTCCGGAAAAATATTATGGGCGTTCCCCGTTCGACTTATCAGGCGGCCAGAAGCGCCGCGTGGCAATTGCCGGTGTATTGGCAATGAAACCAAAGGTGTTGGTATTAGATGAGCCTACGGCAGGACTTGACCCGAAAGGACGGGACGAGATTTTGAACCAGATTGCGCATTTGCAAAAGGAAGGGAATCTGACAGTTATCCTTGTTTCCCACAGTATGGAAGATATTGCAAAGTATGTAGACCGTATTGTGGTTATGAATAAAGGATGTAAGATGCTTGAAGGTGTTCCGAAGGAAGTATTTTCACACTATAAGGAATTGGAAAGCGTGGGACTTGCGGCACCACAGGTAAGCTATATTATGCATGCACTTGTTGAAAGAGGAATTCCGGTGGATACGCAGGCAACTACCATTTCAGAAGCGGTGGAAACCATTTCACAGATATTGATTAAATAGATTGGAGAAATTATGATTAGGGATATTACAATTGGGCAGTATTACCCGGCTGATAGCAAACTGCATCGACTAGACCCACGAGTCAAGATTATGTGTACCTTATTCTTCTTGATTTCGCTATTTTGTATTCGAAATATATGGGGATATGTTGTTGCAACTTTCTTTTTGGCTACAGTGATTTGTATCTCAAAAGTCCCGTTTAAATTCATTGTCAAAGGATTAAGACCAGTCATTATGTTACTGATGATTACAGTGATTTTCAATTTGCTTTTGACAAAGACAGGAACTGTCGTCTATGAAATATGGATTTTGAGGATAACAGATGAGGGACTGCGCACAGCGGGCTATATGACCGTTCGTCTGATATATTTGATTTTGGGGTCATCACTTATGACATTTACGACCACTCCAAATGCGTTGACAGATGGAATTGAGAAACTTCTATGGCCACTTAGAAAAATCAAATTACCGGTGCACGAGATTGCCATGATGATGTCAATTGCGCTTCGCTTTATTCCGATTTTATTAGAAGAAACGGACAAGATAATGAAGGCGCAGATTGCAAGAGGAGCAGACCTTGAAAGTGGAAACATTATTCAAAAGGCAAAGGCGATGATACCGATTCTTGTACCACTTTTTGTTTCTGCATTTCGCCGAGCGACAGATCTTGCTATGGCAATGGAAGCAAGGTGTTATCGCGGGGGAGAAGGAAGGACCAAGATGAAACCACTGGTGTATCGGAAAAAAGATTATATTGCATACGCAATTACCATCACTTATGTTGTATTTGCAGTGCTTGTTGGAAGGTAAGATATGAAACGAATCAAATTAACAATTGCTTATGATGGCACCAATTACTGTGGTTGGCAGGTTCAGCCAAACGGTATTACCATCGAAGAAGTTTTAAATAAGGCACTCACAAAGATGTTAGATGAGGAAATCATCATTATCGGAGCAAGCCGGACAGATTCCGGCGTGCATGCCATGGGGAATGTGGCTGTATTTGATACTGAGACTACCATTCCGGCGGAGAAGATTGCTGTTGCTTTGAATCAAAGGCTTCCGGACGATATTGTAATTACGAAATCTGAGGAGGTACCACTGGATTTTCATCCAAGATATTGTGACTGTAGTAAGACATACGAATATCACATTATCAACACAAGGATTCCCATCCCAACTAAAAGATTGACCAATTATTTTGTATCCTATGTGCTTGATATTGATAAAATGCGTCAAGCTGCATCCTATTTAGTTGGGGAACATGATTTTGTCAGTTTTTGCAATGTTAGAACAGATGTGGAAAATACAGTTCGCACCATTACAGACTTGGATATTTTGACAAATGGAAATGAAATTACCATACGTATTACAGGAAATGGCTTCCTTTATAATATGGTACGCATTATCGTGGGCACCTTGATTCGTGTGGGACGAGGTTTCTATGAGCCAGATAGAGTAAAAGAGATATTAGAAGCAAAAAACCGTAAGGCAGCAGGGGTTACGGCACCAGCACATGGTTTGATGCTTGTTGAAATTAAATATGAATAGTTTTTGAATTTTTGCTCTGCAACGAATGTTGCAGAGCCTTTTTGTGGAAAAAATATTCGGATGTTCATCTTTTGAAATTGTTTTTGGAACATATTTTAGATAATTACGGTTTGATATTATTATTTGTGTTTTCGTACCGTATGAAATTCTAATCAGATTTCCGTAAGCCACACCGTAAAACATTAATTTCAAGGCAATAAGCAAGAAGTATGCGTATAAAAACAGTCAAATCCTCCATACTAAATACGAAAATATTTTATGAGGAGGAGAAAGACATGTCAGAAATCTCAGTTTTAGATTTACAAAACATACGTCATTTAATTACCGGTTATGACACAACACACTGCAAAATGACAGACTATGCAAATCAAGCACAAGACCCACAGGTAAAACAGTTATTCCAGGATGCTGCAAACTCAGCAATGAAAAACAAACAGGATTTAATGAAGTTCTTATAAGAGGGAGGAAAAGAAGATGAATGAAAAAGCAATGGTTTCCGATGCTCTTGTAGGAGTAAACGGAGAATTAAAAATGTTTGGAGAAATTATTCCACAGACAGAAAACAAAGAATTAAAACAATGCTTAAAACAGATTCGTAATGAATGCGAAATGTCACAGGAAAAGTTGTATCACATCGCTCGCGAAAAGAGCTACTATGTGCCAGCTTCTAAAGCAACACAGCAAGAAATTGACCATGTGAAAAACATTTTGACACAACCAACAATGAAATAGAATTTGTATTAAACGAATAAGGAAGGACAGGCGAATGAAAATTCGTCTGTCCTTATTTTGTGCAACAAAAAACATCTAAAAAAATACATTATCTCCAATCACAATCCCTGGTCTTCCGGAACTGGATGCACGAAAACTCAAACAACTTCCAACGTTATTCTTTCCCGAAAGGGCATCTTTTGCAGCCTGTACACATAAGTTTTTCACGCCGCGTTTTAAAACACGGTCTACTTTGCCGTCGTGGGCAGGTGGAAATTGACCACTCTGATAAATGACTCCACGAACGGTATCCGGATAGTTGCGATGTTTCATTCGGTTTACGACAACCGAACCAACCGCAAGGAGGGCTTCGTAGTTCGAAGTACCGGCTTCACACTCTAGGAGAGCTGCTAAAAGTTCCACATCGGAAGCAGTAGCAGAAATAGAAGCGTCATTGGAAGAACTTCCGGATTCGTTGTCTGAATCTTTGCTAGGCTCCTCTTTCTTTGGCGGAATCGGTTCCACTTTTTCCTGCGCTTCTTGTTCCAGTCTTTTCGCATCTTCTTTGGCCTTTTTTAGTTTGGACTTATATTCGGATAATTCATTTGATGCAGTCTCGATTTTCTTGTCCAAATCTTTTTGTAGAGAAGCCAAATATTTCTGGTCTTCTACAAGTTGTGCCTCCTTCTTCGCAATGTCTTCGCTTACCGCAGACAGTTCCTCCAGCATATCCCGGTCGTATTCCGTGACCTGTGAAATGTATTCCGCACGGTTAATGAATTCCGGGAGGCATGAAGATGAAAGGAGAAGTTCTAATAAACTGGGATTTCCGCTTTCGTACATATATTTAATTCGCAACATCATAGATTCATATTGAGCTTCTTCCTGACCTTTGGCAATTGCAAGTTCTTCTTTTGTTTTATCCAAGCGTTTCGAAGTTTTTTTAATCTGGCTCACAATGTTGTCTAATTCTTTATTTAAACTTGAAACATTTGACTCCAAATCTGATGTGGTATTTTCTAATTCCTCCACCTCTTTTGTAGCTTGTGTTGGAAATACCGAAA
The DNA here is from genome assembly GCA_017410145.1 of Tyzzerella sp. GTDB lineage: Bacteria > Bacillota > Clostridia > Lachnospirales > Lachnospiraceae > Faecalimonas. The sequence continues at coordinate 22,316 of JAFQRJ010000020.1, read as the reverse complement.
CAGAAAAAATAACAAATGAAATCAAAAGAGCACTGATACGAATCGCAATTTTTGAACTTTTAAATTCCATATAAAATCCTTTCCCAAAAAGTTTGCCATAACATTATACTATACATTGCGATTATAAGCAAATTTTGTTATATTATATAAAGTATGATAGGAAAAGAGATGAATATACATGAATAAGGAAATAAAATTAATTGCGCTGGATTTGGATGGAACACTTCTTACAACTGATAAGAAATTGACGGATTATTCCAAAGAGGTGCTTGCAAAAGCAATTGCACAGGGATGTGAAGTGGTAGTGGCGAGCGGAAGACCGATTTCCGCCATTCCCAAGGAATTGTTGGAGTTTCCGGGAATGCGCTATGTCGTGTCCTCCAATGGTGCACGAATTGTTGATTTGAAAGAGAAAAAAACATTGTATGAGAATCTGATTCCGGTGGAAACAGCGGCAAAGGTACTGGATGTATTTGCCCAATACGATGACATTTATGAAATCTTTGTAGACGGCATTGGGTATACACAGGCAGAAGGGATGGCGAAGCTGGAACATTATTTTCCAACACCACCCATGCGAGAGTATATGTTAACAACGAGAATTCCGGTTGAGGATGTGAAAAAAACTTTGTATAAATTTAATCGCCCGCTGGATAAATTACATGGTATTTTCCACAGCAGGGATGAAAAGAAACTGGCTGCTAAGCAGCTGGCAGAGATTCCAGGGCTGGAAGTGACAGGAGCTTTTGGAAATAACCATGAAGTAAATGCAGCTGGAACCAATAAAGGCTTTGGATTGATGAAACTAGGTGAACGGATCGGAATTACTGTGGATGAGATGATGGCCTGTGGGGACGGCATGAATGATTATGAAATGCTTCGTACGGTTGGGCTCGCTGTGGCTATGGAAAATGGTCATGCGGATGTGAAGGCAATCGCTGATTATGTAACAGTTCCAAACGATGAAGATGGTGTTGCAAAAGCGATCGAACGATTTGTATTGAAATAAATTAAAAAAAGAGGGTTGAACAATGTTTGAAATTTTGAAAGTAATTTTACTAGGAATTGTGGAAGGGATTACCGAGTGGCTTCCAATCAGCAGTACCGGACATTTGATTCTGGTAGACGAGTTTGTTAAATTAAGTGCCAGTGACGCATTTAAGGAAATGTTTAATGTGGTTATTCAATTGGGTGCTATTATGGCAGTGGTGGTTTTGTATTTCCATAAGTTAAATCCATTTTCTTCAAAGAAGACGAAGGAACAAAAAGTACAAACCATCGATTTGTGGCTTAAGGTTGTGGTGGCATGTATTCCGGCAGCTGTGCTTGGGATTCTATTTGATGATTGGATGGAAGAACATTTCCATAATTATATTGTTGTTTCCATTATGCTGATTGTATATGGTGTACTTTTTATTATAATTGAAAATTGGAACAAGAAGAACAAACCAAGTGTAACTGAGTTATCCAATTTAACCTATAAAACAGCATTGCTAATCGGAGTATTCCAGGTATTGTCCTTGATTCCGGGAACTTCACGTTCAGGGGCAACGATTATCGGAGCACTCTTACTTGGAGTATCCAGATATGTGGCTGCAGAATTCACCTTTTTCCTTGCAATTCCGGTTATGTTTGGTGCAAGTGGAATCAAGCTCCTTAAATTCTTTATGGAAGGAGCGGGAATGACAGGCATGGAGATCGCAATGCTCGGTGTAGGATGTGTTGTAGCGTTTGCTATTTCAATTATTGCTATTAAATTCCTTATGGGATATATCAAAAAGAATGATTTCAAGGTGTTTGGATGGTATCGGATTATCCTCGGTGTATTAGTTTTGGGATATTTTTTGTTGACTACTGCATAAAATATTAAAATATGCATAAAATTGCTTGACAAATCAAAAGATGCGTGTAAAATAGAGAACAGTAATTGAATTTTTATGCAAATAAAATTAATATTTATAAAAGCGGAGGAATGAAGAGATGAAAAAATTAGTAAGTTTATTATTAGTAGCGGCTATGGTGTTATCTATGGTAGCATGTGGCGGAAAAGAAGTTAAAAAGATTACAAGTATTGATGACTTGGAAGGTGCAAAGATTGGTGTTCAATTGGGGACAACTGGAGATATCTACGCAAGCGACCAATATGGTGCAGATAATGTAGAACAATATAACAAAGGTGCAGAAGCAGTACAGGCGTTAAAACAAAACAAAATTGATGCAGTTATTATTGACAATGAACCGGCAAAAGCATTTGTAGCGGAGAATGAAGGTCTTAAGATTTTAGAAACACCATATGAGGAAGAACAATATGCACATGCCTTCCAAAAAGGAAGCAAATTGGTAGCAGAATTTAATCAGGCTATTAAAGAATTAAAAGAAGACGGTACATTTGATGCAATCGTTGCATACTACATTGAAGGAAAAGGTGAAGCATATAAATCACCGGAGGGAATTGAATACAAAGATAAGCTTGTAATGGCAACAAACGCAGAATTTCCACCATATGAATACTATGAAAATGAAACAATTATCGGTATTGATGTTGACCTTGCAAGAGCAATCGGTGATAAGTTAGGATACGAAATCGAAATCTCTGACATGGCATTTGACTCTATCATTGGAGCTGTACAGGCTGGAAAAGCAGATTTTGCAGCTGCAGGTTTAACTATAACGGATGACAGAAAAGAAAAAGTAGATTTTGCTGATTCTTATTACACAGGTGTTCAGGTAGTAATTGTAAACGAATAAAATTTTAACGGGAAATGTTGTGCCATGGGTACAACATTTCTTTTGACGAATGGAAGGAAAAAGATGCAAGCATTTATTCAGGAATTTTTAGATGATTTTCAACGCAATTTCATTGTTGATAATCGATGGAAATATATTGTAGATGGTTTGGAAACCACTCTTTTAGTTACATTTTTAGCACTTATTTTAGGCGTTGTATTAGGCTTTGTTGTGGCGATTATCCGTGCAACCTATGATAAGACAAAGAAATTGAAAGTATTAAACTGGATTTGTAATATTTACATTACCGTGATTCGAGGAACACCGGTTGTTGTCCAGTTACTTATTATTATGTATGTTGTTTTTGCCAGTGTAAACATAGAAAAAGTAGTTGTGGCAGTATTGGCATTCGGTTTAAATTCGGGTGCATATGTGGCGGAGATTGTTCGCTCCGGTATCATGTCGGTGGATGAGGGACAATTTGAGGCTGGTCGTAGTTTGGGATTCAATTATGTACAGACGATGGTGCATATCATTATGCCGCAAGCATTTAAGAATATTCTCCCGGCACTTGGAAACGAATTTATTGTGTTGTTAAAAGAGACATCTGTTGCCGGTTATGTGGCATTGAGAGACCTTACTAAAGGTGGAGATATTATTCGAAGCCGTACTTATAGTTATATGCCACTGATAGCAACGGCATTGATTTATTTGGCATTGGTAATGGGATTTTCGAAACTATTAGGTCTGCTGGAGAGGAGGTTGCGTAACAATGAGCGTTAATGGTGAAGTGTTGATACATGTGGAAGATTTATATAAGACATACGGAACACTCAACGCGCTGGACGGCGTAACCGAGGATATCCGAAAGGGAGAAGTAGTAGTTGTTGTAGGACCATCTGGTTCAGGCAAATCTACTTTCCTTCGTTCCCTAAATTTGTTGGAAATTCCGACAAAGGGGAAGATTTATTTTGAGGATGTTGATATCACAGATCCAAAGATTGATATTGATTTACATCGGCGTAAGATGGGAATGGTGTTTCAACATTTCAATCTGTTCCCACATAAGACGATATTGGAAAACATTACGCTTGCTCCGATTAAGCTTTTGAAGAAAAGTAAGGAGGAAGCCAATGCGAGAGCAATGCAATTGTTAGAAATGGTCGGACTTGCGGAAAAGGCAGATGCATACCCATCTCAGCTTTCCGGTGGACAAAAACAACGTATTGCGATTGTGCGCTCACTTGCGATGGAGCCAGATGTTATGCTATTTGATGAACCGACTTCAGCGCTTGACCCCGAGATGGTTGGTGAAGTTCTTGAAATTATGAAACAACTGGCAAAGGATGGAATGACTATGGTGGTTGTTACCCATGAAATGGGTTTTGCAAAAGAGGTGGGAACACGTGTACTTTTCTTTGATGAAGGGAAGGTAAAAGAACAAAATGCACCGAAGGAATTCTTTGAAAATCCACAGGATGAACGATTGAAAGAATTTTTATCAAAGGTATTATAGAATGAAGTATGAAAGAATAGAAATGGGGCGCTTTTTGGAGCGCCCTAATCGCTTTATAGCGTATGTGGAAATTTTAGGAAAAAGAGAAACTGTGCATGTAAAAAACACAGGACGTTGTGCGGAATTGCTGGTGCCAGGCGCAACCGTCTATGTACAGAAATCAGACAATCCGGAGCGAAAGACTCAGTGGGATTTAATCGCTGTGGAAAAAGGGGACCGTGTGGTAAACATGGATTCTCAGATTCCGAATAAAGTTGTAGAGGAATGGATTCGAAAGGGCAATCTCTTTCCAAATGCTACGCTGATTAAACCGGAGACCACCTTTGGGAACTCCAGATTTGACCTGTATATTGAAACGGATGAACGCAAGATTTTTATGGAAATCAAGGGCGTTACATTAGAAGACGATGGAGTGGTTCGTTTCCCGGATGCGCCCACCGAGCGTGGAGTGAAGCATGTGGAAGAGCTTATAGAAGCTGTCAAAGCAGGTTATGAAGCATATATCTTTTTTGTGATTCAGATGAAAGACGTAAAATATTTTGCACCAAATATGAAAATGCACGCTGCCTTTGGAGAGGCTCTTCAAAAGGCGAGTAAGGCAGGAGTAAATGTCTTGGCTTATGAGTGTCAGGTAAGAAAGGACAGTATCGAGATTACAAAGGAAGTACCGGTTGTTTTGGGGCATGAAGGTTTGTATCAGATGGCAGAGTCACTTGTGGACTGGTATCGCAAGAACAAGCGGGAACTTCCGTGGAGAGATATCAAAGACCCATATCGAATCTGGATTTCTGAAATTATGCTGCAGCAGACCAGAGTGGAGGCAGTAAAGCCATTTTACGCCAGATTTTTAGATGCACTTCCGACAGTATCTGATTTGGCAAATGCTAAGGAAGATAAATTATTAAAACTGTGGGAAGGACTTGGCTATTATAATCGTGTGCGCAACATGCAGAAGGCGGCCCAGCAGATTATGGATATACATGGTGGTGAGTTCCCGAGTGATTTTGAAGCAATCCGTAATTTAACCGGTATAGGAAATTATACGGCCGGAGCAATCGGCTCCTTTGCATTTGGTATTCCAAAACCGGCGGTGGATGGAAATGTACTTCGTGTGATTTCAAGAGTTACGGGAAGTTATGATGATATCATGAAGGCAAGTACTAAGACCAAAGTGGAGGAGCAGTTAGAGACAGTAATTCCAAAGGATGCAGCCTGTGATTTTAATCAAGGATTAATTGAGCTTGGTGCCATTGTCTGTGTACCAAACGGTGCACCGAAATGTGAAATTTGTCCTTTGGCTCATTTGTGTGAGGCTAATCAAAAGGGAATTCAGGACGAATTGCCGGTGAAGGCGAAGGCGAAGGAGCGAAGGGTAGAGAAGCGTACTGTTCTGGTAATCCGAGATGGGGATTGCCTAGCAATAAGAAAACGTCCAAGCAAGGGGCTGTTAGCAGGTCTTTATGAATTTCCAAGTCTAGAAGGGCATTTGACAGAAAAGCAGGTAGTTGCATATTGCAAAAAGATTGGACTTTCTCCCCTTCGGATTCAGAAGTTAGAAGTAGCAAAACACATCTTTAGTCATGTAGAATGGCATATGATAGGTTATAGCATTCGAGTGGATGAATTAGAAAATTCATGTACGGAAGATATGATTTTCATACACCCGGAGGAAGTGGAAAAGGAATATCCAATTCCTGCAGCATTTGAAACGTATACGAAGTGTGTAAATGTGAAGTTGGGACAAGAGAAATTTGAATAAGAAAATGGCTGTCTATTCGATACTAAATAAGACAGCCATTTTAGTTTTTCATAATGTTATTCTTCTACTAATGTCAATTGTTCTTTCAGTGCTTCTATCAAGTCATTATATTCAATGCCTCTTGTGCAACTGTTATTGATTGCAACAAGCTTACGGTTTAGTGGTTTGTTACTATCTTTTACAATCTTCATAATCTCTATCTTGAGAGATGTATGAAGCTGTGCTTTTTGTAATAGGTTTGTGATGCGAGAAGCCACATCCCCATTATCGGTCATTAGTTCATTTCCGCTAACCAATAGCTTGATTTCTGATGTCACATCTGCAGATAACTTCACAACTACAGAGTGCGTATAAGCATCGTAACTGCATGTACTTGCAATTTCCTTTCCATCAACAAGTGCTTTCACAGAAATGTTAGCGTTGTAACCTCTTAAAACGAAACTGTAATTTCTTTCCTTAGGAAGGAGGGAGAGAGCTCCATTTGCTGGTTTTACAGTAAATACAGGATTTGCACTCCATTCTAAAGCCATTTCTGTCATGGTAAATTCGCCATTTTCAAATTCGCTTCCGTCACCAGCATCCTCATAGAGAGCAAATTGATTGCATGCACCTGGGAAGATAACAACTTCCAGATCAGAGCCAGCCTCAAGAGAGAGACTGTTTTGCATTGGAACGATGGCGCCGGCCTTGGCAAATACAGGGTAGTCATTGATTTTTCTATGAACGGACAAATTTCTACCAGCTTTGCTTGCGTAGTGCAGGCCGGTAAAGAAATCAAACCAATCGCCTGCAGGAAGCCATGCATTTACGCTACCCATTTGTGTAATGCTGTTGGTTGGACTTGTAATTGGGGCTACCATTAATTCACTACCAAACATAAATTGATTTTTCGCTTCATAAGCTGCACTCTTTTTCGGATAAGCGTAGTACATTGGTTGTACCAACGGCTCCAAATCTACATGGTTACGGTAGTTCATAGTGTAAATGTAAGGGAAGAGACGATGTCTTAATCTCAACCAGTTTTTCATGATATTTTCCGTCTTTTCTTCAAAACACCAAGGTTCTTTACGGATAAAGTCGGTGTTACAGCTGTGAAGACGGTTGATTGGTGAGAATGCACCAAGCTGCATCCAACGTGTGATTAAATCATCATCAAGGTATCCCAACATGTGTCCGCCGATATCGTGGCTCCACCAGCTGTAACCTACATTAGACGAGGTTGCAGTAAAGTATGGTTGAAAATCAAGGGACTCCCATGTTACTAAGGTGTCTCCTGAGAAACCTACAGGGTAACGTTGGGAACCAGGTCCGCTGTAACGAGAGAAGAACATTGGTCTTTTTCCGTTACGTTTAATATCAGCAATATGTAAATGATTTAACATCCAAAGTGGGTCTAGGATTTCACGTTCATCCTGCATCTTACCATCTTTGTTTTCTTCATGAATCCACCAGTAAGACTGTCCTTGTTGCCAGTCCATCCACCAGAAGTCAACACCGTCTTCTTCATATGGGTGATGAAGAATATCAAAATATTTTTCCATAAACTCCGGTGATAGAATATCCAAACGAACACGCTCTTTTGTAGTTGGGTCAATGCCGCAGGCACGCGCCATTTCCTCGTACATATCTTCATGGCATCCAATACCCTGGGCAGGATGAAGATTTAAGGAGGTTCTTAAATTGTGGTCTTTTAAGAATTTCAAAAATCCTTTGTAATCAGGAAATAATTCCTTGTTCCAAGAATAACCGGTCCAACCACTTTCAAATAATGGGCCTTCTCCATTCTTATATTCTTCCGGAATCTTTACTACATGCCAGTCCATATCTACTACACTTACTGAGAATGGAATGTTTTCTTCTTCAAAACGCAAGATAAGGTCTTGATATTCTTCTTGTGTGTAATCGTGATAGCGGCTCCACCAGTTTCCTAATGCGTATGCCGGTAACATTGGTGGCACACCTGTTAAACGATACAAATCTTTTACGGCAGCTAAGTATTGGAAACCATAACCCCAGAAATAGCAGTCAATTGTATTTGGTACACGTACTTCCACCCAACCAATGTCATTTAAGAGCATGGTGTGAGAATCATCCATGACAGAGAACCCATTTCTAGAACAAATGCCACGTTCTAATGGAATAGCACCATTTGCTTCGTCCAAGGTTTTCGTTGTTCCTTTTAAATCCTCAAAATCCTCACCGTAATTCCAGGTAGAAGCGGGTTCGATTTTCAATTTGATGCTTAAGGTATCGGAAGCAAAGGCTTCATTTTCTTTGTAAGTCAGAATTAAATTTTCTGTTTCGATTGTAATCCATCCATTTTTAGATTCCTTTGAAAATTGATTTACAGGAAAGTCTCTGAAAAATACACTTTGGCTTGCACGGTCTTCAAACACGCCTTGACTGCTGTATTCCATTCTGATTAAGGATGGAGTCAGAACTGTAAAGCGGTATTTCGCGCCAGATACCATGTTCTGTGGTAGTGCAAGCGGTCTTGTTTCATAAACAAATCTTTGATTGTTTTTCACTTTTGTTATCCTCCTTGAAGTTCGTTAAACGATATTGTATAATCATATTATATTAAGTTTCAATAATGACAAAAAGAGAGTATTTTAACGAGAATTAATAAAAATTAACACTATATTAAGATTAATATAGAAACGGCAGAAGATGGAGTGAAAAAATGAAGCGATATTTAGAAAACCAGAAGAGAGGAACAGAGGATTTCCCGTTTGCATATTATAAGGAAAAATATTCGAATCATATGATTAAATTGCACTGGCATCCAGAAATCGAATTGCTTTATGGAATTAGTGGTGAATTAACAGTAAATGTTTCAGAAGAAAAATATATCTTAAGAAAAGGCGATATTCTTTTTATCAATCCGGAAGAATTGCATACCTATTCTCCAAATCAAAAGTTGGTTGAATACCATGCGGCGGTTTTTGCTCCGTCTTTGTTCCAATTCAAGGAACAGCATTTCTTTGAGCAACATTTTACCGATCCGCTTGTTGATGGGGAAATGAAATTCCCACGACTGATTAGCAAAGAGCATCCCAAGTATGATGTGGTTGCACCGATTGTGGATAAGCTGTTCAATCAGGATATTCAATCTAAGGCAATGGTGTTTGCAGATTTGACCGTGTTGTTCTGCGCGTTATTGGAACATTCACTGTTAGAGACAGAACTAGATGTAACTTCCTTAAAGAAATCAGATGACGTAAAAATGTGTATTCAATATATGGAGGCGAATTATGGACGGAAAATTACACTTGCGGAATTGGCAGATTTGGTACATATGACTCCAAATTATTTCTGTAATTATTTCAAGAAGCAGACAGGCTTGACACCGTTCACTCAATTGAACAATATTCGCGTAAGACGAGCATCAAAAATGCTACGAAATACGGAAAAATCTATTGCAGAGATAGCAGAAGCCTGTGGTTATGAGAATGTAAGCTTTTTTATTCGGAAATTCAAGGAGATAAGAGGATGTACACCGTCGGTGTATCGGAAAAAAGAATAGGCTCCTTTTATACTCTTTCTTGTTTTAAGTTTTTAATTGTTCTTTAAATTGTTGTGGTGTAATTTTAAAATGTTTTTTGTATAGCCTGTAAAAGTTTGAATAATTGTGAAATCCTACTAAAAAACAGGCTTCTTTAATTGTATGCTTTCCACGAATCAAATCATTGCACATGTAGAGCCTTCGAATGATAAGATAATCATAAGGTGAGACACCTACATAATCTTTGAATAGGTGAGATATATAGTATTTGGAAAAGTGAAACCTTTCTGCAAGGGTATCCAGGGTGATGTCTTCTATATAATGTCTGTTTATGTAATCGATCATTTTGTTAATGGTTTTGTTGCTCGAGGTTGGAGACAGGTCTTTGATTGTGTCCTTTTCAATAAACTTTGATATCTCGGCTAAGAGTTCAATTATTTTACAACTGAGCAGTACTTGCGACTCCACGGAGGAATCCTGAGCATATCTTAAGCATTGGTCCAGTTCATTGTCTAAACCAAGTTCTTTTACAATATCTGATATAATTACATTACCTATCTCTTTTTCTTTGTTGACTATTTTGCCCCAAAAGACCGTCTGGTCGCCACCAAATACAGAGAGTAGCGATTCACTTACATGTACGGAAATCTTTTCAATATAACAATCCTCTGTACTTAATGGAACATGTAATTCGGCAGGCGTATTGATAACGATATCTCCTTCGTTAATACTATAGATATTACCTTCTATACGCTTGGCTGTAGTGCCTTTGCGAAAATATTCAATTACCAAATCTTTGTCATAATGTAAATGATTCAGTATGGAATCATATTTTCGAATACCATGTGAATAATGAACTTTGAAATGTGGATTAGAATCGTAACATTCCTTCTTGTATTTATTGTGCATTTTTTATCACCTCATAGCAATATCATACAACATTTTCGCAAAATAAACAATGGGTTATTAAAGAATGAGGATATATAATAAAAAAATAATGGCATTATAAGGAGGAATAGGGATGAAAGACTACAATTGTTGTGTCGTTGTTGTTGGGGCTGGTCCAGCAGGTATGGCGGCAGCAATATCGGCAAAAAAAAATGGTGCAAAAAATGTGATTGTTATTGAACGCGAAAACAGAATGGGTGGAATCCTAAAACAATGTATACATGCAGGCTTTGGACTTCAATATTTTGGTGAGGAACTTACAGGTCCGGAGTATGCAGAAAAATTTTCTGTGATTGCAAAGGACAATGGAATTGAATTTATGTTAAATACAACAGCGATTGAAATTAAGGATAAGACGCTGGTATGTGTGAATACAGAAGGAGTTATCAATATTCATTTTGGGGCACTTGTGCTTGCAATGGGATGTCGAGAACGTACACGTGCAAATCTTATGATACCGGGTAGCCGTCCGGCAGGTATCTATACAGCGGGAACTGCACAAAAATTAATCAATGTGTTTGGGCACAAAGTTGGAAAAGAGGTAGTTATCCTCGGTAGCGGTGATATTGGAATGATTATGGCAAGACGTGTGTCTTTGGGTGGTGCTAAGGTAAAAGCAGTGGTTGAGATTATGCCATATTTAGCAGGTCTTACACGTAACAAGATTCAATGTCTGGATGACTTTGATATTCCGCTGTTGCTTTCTCATACCATTGTAGATATTACAGGTGTTGATAGAGTAGAAAGCGTAACAATTGCTCCTGTTGATGAGAATCGTCGACCAATTATGGAAAAAGCAGAAACAATTTCTTGTGACACATTATTGTTGTCAGTTGGTCTGATTCCGGAGAATGAGCTTACCCGTTCTGCAGATGTGGCACTTTCAGGGATTACCAAAGGTGCAATTGTAAACCAATACAAACAAACAGACAAACCGTACATTTTCGCATGTGGTAATGTTCTTCATGTAAACGACTTAGTAGACCATGTAAGTCATGAAAGTGAAGAGGCTGGTAAGTTTGCAGCATTGTATGCGGCAGGAGAACTTGACGCTGGAGAAGCAGTTGATGTTATGCCTGGAGACGGCGTTCGTTATGTATGTCCACAAAAAATGACATGCACAGAAGCGAATGTAGACTTTTATTTCCGTACAGCAGTGCCGGGAAGAGGTACGACACTGACCATATCAGATGATACGGGAGTACTCGTAACAAAGAAATTGGTATGTACAACACCTGGTACCATCGAGAAATTGACTCTTCCTGCAGATAAGGCAAAAGCTGTATGCGGAAATATCGTAGTAAGAGCAGAACATAAGGAGGCCTAGAGATGAAGAAGATAGTGACTTGTACAGTATGTCCAAATGGTTGTGAAATCCAAGTGGACTATACAACAAAAGAAGATGCTGTATTAAATGGATATGGATGCAAAAGAGGTATTACATATGCGATTGATGAGTGTTTTGAACCAAAGAGAACATTTACCTCATCAATTAAGATTTCGGGAAGTGACAGACGAGCACTGCCGGTTCGAACAGACAAGCCAATTCCAAAAGATTTGATTATGAAAGCAGCAGAGGCAGTGTCTGCAATGGAACTCAAGGTTCCTGTAAAATGTGGCGAAGTGCTGAAAGAAAACTTTTTAGATACAGAGGCGAAACTGGTGTCAGCGATGACATTGGAAGGAGGAGACAAGTAATTATGAAGACAGATGTGCTTATTATTGGTGCAGGTGCTGTGGGATGTGCACTTGCAAGAGAACTTTCAAAATACAATATAAAAGTAACCGTTTGCGATAAAAACGATGATGTAGGCGGAGATGCATCCAAATCAAATAGTGGACTTTTTTCAACCAGTGCAACAATGCCTGTTGGAACATTGGAATGCAAACTTCGTACCATTGCTCACAGCATGATGATGAATATTTGTAAGGATCTTGACGTTCCGGTAATTGAATGTGGAAGTATCGCACCAATTCTTTATCCGGAACAATTGGAAACTGCAAAAGCATTGACAGAACGTGCCTTCTTAAATGGGGTTTATGATTATGAAATCTTACCGGCACAAGATATTTTGGAAATGGAACCGACACTTAATCCTGATATTTTAGGTGGTATCTATAGTCCACGAGACAAACAGGCAAATCAATTTATTTTGGTATCTGCAATGGCAGAAAACGCTGCGGAAAATGGTGTCGAGTTCATTCTTGACTGCAAGGTAACTGGAATGGATGTATCAAATGGGAAAATCCACATGGTACATACAACGAAAGGTGATATTGAAGCAACTTGGATTATCAATGCGGCAGGCTTACATTGTGATGATATTGCTAAGATGGTGGATGAATGTGACTTTACAGTTCATCCAAGAAAAGGGGAATTTTATGTATTCTCTCATGATACACCGGTTAAGGTATCTCATATCATCTCATCTGTACCAAGTCCTAAAACAAGAGGTGTATTGGTAATTCCGACTGTTGATAACAACATGCTTGTAGGACCTACAGCAGATGATGTGGAAGATAAGAGTGATAGAAAAACAACAGCTGAAGGACTTGCAAGCATTAAGGCACAGGCTCTTAACATGGTTCCTGGCTTACGTTTTGAGGATACAATCACACAATTTGTAGGAGCACGTCCTGCAAGAGAACCTGAAGGGTATGATATTCGTTTTTCTGAAAAAGTGAAAGGTTATGTTGGTATCTCCGGCGTGCGTTCTACAGGTCTTACAGCCAGCGTAGGGATTGCGGGATATGTAGTTCACGGACTGAAGGAAGCGGGATTAGAATTGGAACGTAAAGTTGGTTGGAAACGTACCAGAAAAGGGATTGTAAGATTTGCTGATAAAACGGTTGAAGAGAAGGATGCTCTTATTAAACTAGACCCACTTTACGGGAAGATTATCTGTCGATGCGAACAGGTAACAGAAAGTGAAATCTTACAGGCAATTCACAGGCCGGTAGGTGCAAAAACATTAGATGCAGTAAAACGCCGTGTTCGTGCAGGTATGGGACGTTGTCAGAGCGGTTTCTGTAGTCCACACGTAATTGAAATCCTTGCAAGAGAACTTGGTATTCCGGAGGAGGACGTAAGAAAACGCAGTGAGAATGCATATATGCTGGATAAAGGAATCTGATAGACAATGAAAGAGAGAATAAAATCGTATGTAATAATTTTGTTTGGTATTGCGATTACAGCAATGGCTATTAGCTTGTTCTTCGTACCAAATAAGGTTGTCAGCGGGGGGGCTTCCGGATTGTCAACAGTTCTATATTATACCGTGGGAATCAAGCCTTCTCTGGCGAACGCACTTATTAATGTGGTTTTACTTATTCTGAGTCTGTTCTGTTTGGGAAAAGAATTTGTTTTAAAGACACTTTTCAGCAGCGGTATATTGTCTTTGTTTATTGAATTGTTTTCCCATTTTCCACCAGTGACAGATAACGTTCTGTTGGCTACAATATTCGGTGCGGTATTATATGGATCTGGTATCGGATTGGTATTGTCGCAAAAAAGTACGACAGGTGGAACAGATATTTTGGGAAGACTGATACAATACTTCTTTCCACAATGGAAAATTGGCAAAATTCTGTTGGGAGTCGATTTGTTTGTCATCTTTTTGTCTTTTATTACATTTAAGACAACAGAAGCAGTTTTGTATGGCATTCTTGCATTGTTTATATCAACCACAGCCATCGATTGGCTTATGAAAAGTTTAAATATTTCCAAACTTGCTTTTATTATTACAGATAAGGGACAGGAGATTGCAGAACTTTTAATTGCTACATCACCAAGGGGTGTTACTTTGGTAGATGTTAAAGGTGTTTATAGTAATACACCGAAAAAAATGATGATATGTGCGTTAAAAGAAAGCGAGATACCTGATTTCCAAAGAAAAATATTGCAAGGAGACAAGCAGGCGTTTATTATTTATTCAGAGTCGCAACAGATTGTAGGAAATGGATTTTATATATATGAGTGATAAACATATGCGAATATTAGATTATGAACAGATTAAGAGGCTTGTGCACGGTGTGGCAAGGGTAGAAGAAGGCGATGATGGAAGGATTTCTTTTCATCGGTTTACAAAGGAACAACAAGAACTATATAAATCTGTTTCAGATGATTTTTATGTGAAAAGCTTTTCAACGTCCGGTGTGAGTTTGGAATTTGACACAGACAGCAAGAATTTGGGGCTTTCAGTTTCAATCAGTAAAGGAAGTTCTCGTGGATTCTTTACACATAGTATTTTTGTAAATGGAAATCGTATTGGAGAGTTGTCGGGTGAAATTAATCAGGAGTTAGGACATAACCCATTTGGCAAGCAATTTTGTTTAGGAACAGGAATGAAAAGAGTGCGAATTCAGTTTCCTTGGTCGGTTGCTTCTAAACTTGTGGCACTTGAATTAGACCAGGAAGCTGCAATTGTGCCGATTAGAAAAGAACGCACGGTGTTGATGTTTGGAGATTCCATTACACAAGGGTACGATGCATATGCACCGGAACATACATATGCAGTCCAAATAGCAGATTATATGAATGCGGAAGCGAGGAATAAGGGAATCGGAGGCGAACAATTTCGCTCCGACTTAGCTCTTTTGGATGATGAGATTAAACCGGATGTGATTACAGTAGCATATGGTACAAATGATTGGGCACATAGCACCAAAGAGGTGTTTGAACAATCATGCAAGGCATTTTATGTAAATTTGCGTAACACTTACCCCAAGGCAAGAATTGTTGCCTTGACACCGATCTGGCGCGCAGATATTCATGAGAAGAAACAGATTGGTGTGCCATTGTGTTATATTACAGAGTATATCAAGCAAGTGTCAAAAAATATATCTGATATGATTGTGATTGACTGTATAAATTTCGTTCCACATAGTCCACAATTTTATCAGACGGATGGCTTGCATCCCATTGATGATGGATTCAGGCATTATGCTAAGAATTTGACGATTAGAATTGAGGGAATGAAATGATTTTTGATAATATTATGTTTCACAATGTAGCGGAATTAGAAGAGAGCGATAAAGGGTATAAGATGTGGCGGGTTCCACAAGAAGTTCGGGAGCATTTGAACGATACGGCAAAGAATAGTACTAGCGGGTGTGCTACAGGTGTGGAATTGCGTTTTAAAATAAAGGGCGATTCTGCAACGCTGCTTCTTATGGCTGATAAAGCAGAAGAAGCGAGTGTTGCCTATATTTATTATGGCTCTATTCAAGGTGGCTGGGAGAATTCATCAAGAATTATTTTCAATCAGAATACAAGAATTACGATTCAGAAACCGCATAATATGGATTTTCTAAAACAACTTTCTAACACAGAGAATCTTCCTTTTAACCCAGAAGTGGTGCGCGTTGTACTTCCGTATGGACATATCTATTACGTTGGAGTGGAAGGGGAAGTTGAACCGCCTACAAAAGAAGATCTTCCTACAAAGACATACCTTGCCTATGGCTCCTCTATTACCCATGGAAGTCTGGCGTTAGCAGCCCCGTATACCTATCCGTTTCGACTTTCTCAGAAATTAGGATGTGATTATATTAATTTGGGAATGGCTGGATCGGCGCATATGGAAAAAGCCATGGCTGAGTATATTATTTCTAGAAAAGATTGGGATTTCGCTACAGTGGAAATGGGAATTAATATGCTAGATATGGATGTTGAGTTATTCGACAAGCGAATTGATGAGTTTACTGAAATTTTAGCAAAAGAAAACAGACCAATCTATGCAACAAGTATTTACGGGTTTAGTGCTCCAAATATGCAGGATGCCGGGAAAAAGCGTCGAAAAATAGTAGAGAAATATGCGAATGAGCGATTGAATTTTGTAGATGGTTTGGAATTCCTAAACCATAGTTCATATATTTCGCAGGATATGGTTCATCCGTCCATAGAAGGAATGGAAGAAATTGTAAAAAATTGGTATTCTATTTTAATCCGATAAAGTCAAAAGCTATTATGTATACAGCAATGTAGACGTAATAGCTTTTCTGCTTTATAGGAAATTTCTCAAATCGAAAAAAATAGTGTATAATGATTAGTGAATAAAAAATGGCATAACAAAAGAGCGAGAGTTGGCGATTTCGCGATGACTTTGATTATGAAGTTTTTTGTTTGGGTGTGCTGCACTATTTAACGATTGAGAAGACAACGGTGTTTATGGATTTACCCATAACCCATGACCTTTCGATATTGTTCAAATAGTGCAGTTTTTTTGTGGTAGACTTCCAACACCAACATAGAAGTTCCACACTTTGGACATTTAAGCGGGTCATATCCAAAGGAGAGAAGAATTGAATGTCTCCAATTCATGAGGCTACGAAGATATCGCTTCTTTTCAGAAGAAATACATTTGCGCAGTTTCTTTTCTTGTTTGTGATGTTTGGCGTAGATGCCATAGTAACGTAACATTTTGAAATGCTTTTCTGGGATATGTACAATAAGGCGTTTGATAAAGTCTATTGCTGGAATACATTCAGTTACAGTTTTGTCATCTTCATGGCGAGTATAATGGAAGGTTACAAAGTCACCATCGTATTTGTCAATGCGAGAAGTAGCGATTACAGGGCGACCAAGATATCTGCTAATGTATTTAATTGTAGTATTAGGGTCGCAGAGGTTTGGCTTTGCGCGGACATAAAAACCTTCGGCATGTTTCTTATACATTTCGTTTTTGACTTTACGAAAGGATTTGCCGATTTTCTTTTCAAGCTGCTCAAGAAGAACCTTACGAAACGCATTGCGTAAGAAAGAGTATTCAAAATGTTTTACAGTTCTCCAAATGGTAAAGTTTCCAGCACCACCTTCGGTAATAAGGGCATGAATGTGAGGATTCCATTTTAAATCTCTGCCAAAGGTGTGAAGAACACAGATAAGTCCAGGGGTAAAATTCTCTGATTTATTCATCTTATAAAACATTCGGAGGACAACATCTCTTACAGAATGAAAGAGACAGTTTAAGAGAGAACGGTCCCTGAGGAAATAAATACGAAGTTCCTCGGGGATAGTAAAAACACAATGGCGGTGAACACAAGAAACGAGTTTACAGGACATTGCAAAAGAACGTTGTAAGTTATACATGTTGCCACAAGTGGGACAGAAACGAGATTTGCAACGAAAAGGAGAAAATTTAAGTTCTCCACAATCAGGGCATGCGAACATGGCTCCACCATAAGAAGGGTCGCCACAATGGATCATTTTACTGACATTTTCCATAACGGTTTGGCGAGGATGGAGTTCATATTGGATGTGTTCATAATAATCGAAAAAAATGGTTTGTAATATATTACTCATGTAATTATTTTACAATAAATAAGCACAAAGAAAAACCCCACCCCTCAAGAATGAGGGGCAGGGGAGCTGAGAGTGTACTCAGTACACTTTTTTATACCAATCTAGATAAATCCACCATCAAATCCAATAATCTGCCCTGTGAGATAAGAAGGTGTTTCTGCCAATTGAACAGCCAATTCGCCCACTTCTTCCGGTGTGCCAAAACGTCCGGCAGGAATCTCATTTTTAAGAATCAGTTTATCTTCATCGCTTAAGTGCCCGTTCATGGTTGTGTCGATGACACCGCATGCAATGGCATTTACCTGAATGTTGCTTGGTGCCAGTTCTTTTGCGAGTGCTTTTGTGAGTCCATGCACGCCGGCTTTTGTGGCTGAGTATGCCACTTCACAGGAAGCGCCTGAGGTTCCCCACATGGAAGAAATGTTGATAATCTTTCCGCTTTTTTTTGATACCATTTCCGGTGCAACTGCACGGCAGCAGTAGAATACAGAAGATAAATTGGTATCAAGCATACGAGACCACTCTTTGTCTGACATATCAGTTATAAGCCCAATGTGTGCAATTCCTGCGTTGTTTACCAACACGTCTAAAGCGTCGCATTGTTTATAGATTCGTTTAAACATTTCATCTACTGATTTCGGATTTCCAACATCACCGACCACCATATCGCAAGAGCCTTTTGGTAAGGCTTCAATCTCCTCGCGTACTTTATCAAGCTCTGTGATGGAATGGTTGCAGTTTAGGAATACATGATAACCATTTTTTGCAAAAGCAAGTGCGATGGCACGTCCGATTCCTCTGGAAGCACCTGTTACAAGTACCGTTTTTTTGCTCATATTTACGTCCCCCGTATCTTTAAATTACATACATTATACTATGAATTTTGTAGACGGTAAAGGTGATTTGTTTTATAATGTATGTATATTTGAAAAAAGGATGGAAGCTGACAGTGATAAAAAAAGCCATTGCATTTGCAACAAAGGCTCATGAAGGCCAAATGCGAAAAGGGACGACAAGACCATTTATTACACATCCGCTGGAGGTGGCGCAGATTGTGTCAACGATGACGGATGATAAAGAAGTGATTTGCGCAGCGATTTTGCATGACACCATCGAGGATTGCGAGGGTGTCACGGAAGACAGTATTCGAGCGGAATTTACAGACCGTATTGCTGGGTTGGTAGCGCAGGAGAGTGAGGACAAGTCTAAGACGTGGATGGAGAGAAAAAGTCACACGATAGCACATTTAAAGGTGGCACCGAAAGAGATTCAAATGATAGGCCTTGCGGACAAGCTTTCAAATATGCGAGATATTGACCGTGATTATCCAGAATGTGGGGAGGAACTTTGGAACCGTTTTCGTATGAAGGACAAGCAGGTGATTGGATGGTATTACAAGAGTATCCGTGAGTCCCTGAGAGATGCAATGCAAGAAACGGAGGCTTTTAGGGAATACTGTAAGTTAATCGATAAAAATTTTAGTGAAGAAAGATGTTGATCATATGAAGGCAATGATAAAGGAATATGGTATTGTGACAACAGGAACGCTTATTGTTGCGGCAGGAGTGTTCTTTTTTATGCTCCCAAGTAATGTGGTGGCCGGAAGCTTAACCGGTCTGGTTATGGTGTTAACTAATTTTGTACCGATTAAGATTTCGGTATTAACATTTATATTAAATGCGTTTCTCTTAATTATTGGTTTTATCTTTATCGGAAAAGAGTTTGGCGGGAAAACGGTTTATGCATCTGTGTTATTGCCGATATTTCTTGCAATTTTCGAGTTTGCATTTCCGAATAACCAATCCTTAACAAATGATGTTCTGTTAGATACCATTTGCTATTTGCTGGTAGTAAGCGTGGGGATTGCACTTTTGTTTCGTGTAAATGCATCCTCCGGCGGTTTGGATATTGTAGCAAAGATTTTAAACAAGTACGCACATATTGAATTAGGCAAAGCTATGTCAATTGCGGGTATGGTAACGGCATTTTCATCTATTTTAGTGTATGATAAAAAGACTTTGGTAATGAGTATCCTTGCCACCTATGCGAATGGGATTATTCTGGATAATTTTATTGACGGTTACAATCGTAGAAAACGTGTGTGCATTTTGTCATCCAATTATGAGCAGATACAGGAATTTATTACAAATGAATTGAAACGTGGTGTGACATTATATCAGGCGATTGGCGGCTATAAGAAAGAAGAAAAAACAGAGATTGTAACGATTCTTACAAGAAGCGAGTATGGGGCGCTATTAAATTATCTGCATTCTGTTGATAAAAGTGCGTTCGTGACAGTTTCGACGGTAAATGAAGTGGTCGGTGAATGGAACAGGAAACGTAGATTCTATTAGTGGGGTGTTATAAAAACATGAAAAGAAAAGTAGTTGTTTTAGGTGGGGGAACCGGTTCCTCAACCTTGCTTCGTGGATTGAAGGAGTTTCCGGTTGATTTAACTTCCATTGTATCGGTGTGTGATGATGGCAGCAGTACGGGTGTTTTGAGAGAGGAATTTAGTATTCCTGCAGTTGGTGATATACGAAGAGTGTTGGTAGCTTTGTCAGAAACAGAGCCACTTGTGATGGAACTTTTTAATTATCGTTTCAAAACGACCAGTGATTTGGACGGACACACGGTGGGTAATTTGCTTCTTACGGCATCTTCTGAAATTACAGGAAACTTATCTGATGGGATAGAGGCTTTAAGTAAAGTGTTCAACCTAAAAGGAAAAGTTGTTCCGTTAACGGAAGACAATGTCATCTTAATGGGTGAGATGGAGGACGGAAGTATCGTAGAAGGGGAACACCAGATTACAGTAAATACGAACAAAATCAAGCGTGTCTATTATAAGGAAGAACCGGTGCCAACAAAGGAAGCGGTAAAAGCCATAGAAGATGCGGACCTAATTCTTCTTAGCATGGGAAGTTTGTTTACCAGTATTATCCCGAATCTGATTTGCGATGAGATTGTAAATGCGATTGACTGCAGTAAGGGCAAAATCATGTACGTCTGCAACATGGTGACCCAGCCGGGGGAGACAGAAGGATTCAAAGTATCTGACCATGTCAAACTTTTAAATCAATATCTCGGAAAGAGAAAGATTGACGTTGTGATTGCAAATGATGGGGAAATTGATGCGGAGATGGCAACTAGATATGAGTCCTTAGAACAAAAAGATCCTGTAGAATTAGACCGAGCAGAAATGGAGTCTTTGGTGGACAGATTGATTAGTGGCGATTATGTAACGGTAAAAAACAATTTACTAAGGCATGACGTGATGAAACTGAGCATGCATATATTTGGGTATTTGTTGGAACAAAATTAGTGTTAACGCCAAATAACGCAAAGAGTCTTGACAAAATCACGGTTCGAGGCTAATATATCATTAGTCTTTAATATGAAAAAGAAAAAGGTAGTGAGAAAGAGGAGTACACATAATTCGCTTGTCAGAGAGGACTGCTCACCGGCTGAAAGGTGGTCTGAAGATAGAGATGTGGAAGGTAGCTTTTGAACTGGGTGTCTGAACGA
This sequence comes from Tyzzerella sp., assembly GCA_017410145.1. Taxonomy (GTDB): domain Bacteria; phylum Bacillota; class Clostridia; order Lachnospirales; family Lachnospiraceae; genus Faecalimonas. The sequence continues at coordinate 1,030 of JAFQRJ010000020.1, read as the reverse complement.
ATAGTAGGATATCACGGAGTGGTTCACGTTATCGAACTGAGAGATGTATACAATATGATTGTGTATAATAAAGGTGGTACCGCGGATTTTCGCCCTTTGCATGAAGCAAGGGGCTTTTTTATTTTACAGTTTAGCCATAAGCTCGAATTTGCTTCGCTAATTCTCGCTGTGGCAGAACGCCATATACCGACATTAAAACTGTCATATGCAAGCAAGCTTGCAATGCCTGTTTTATTGCGGTGCATGGCTAAACTGTAAAACATATTCTTAAGATTCTGTGAAAATCACCACACAATCATCAATTTTATAGTACAATGAGAGGTGCGAAAGCAAACGAGGAGGAAGCTATGGAAAGGCAACTTGAAAAAACTTACAATCCAAAAGAGATTGAATCAAAACTTTATGAGAGATGGATGGAGAAGAAATATTTCCATGCAGAGGTTGACAGAAGTAAGAAACCATTTACAATTGTAATGCCACCACCGAATATTACAGGTAAGTTGCATATGGGACATGCTCTTGACAACACATTGCAGGATATTTTGATTCGTTATAAAAGAATGCAAGGTTACAATGCACTTTGGGTGCCTGGAACAGACCACGCTGCGATTTCCACAGAGGTTAAGGTTACAGAGCAACTGAAAAAAGAGGGCGTTGATAAGAAGGAATTGGGACGTGAAGGCTTCCTTGCAAGAACATGGGAATGGAAAGAAGAATACGGTGGAACAATAACATCACAACTTAAAAAATTAGGTACATCTTGTGACTGGGACAGAGAGCGTTTTACCATGGACGAAGGCTGTTCAAATGCAGTTCAGGAAGTCTTTATTAAACTATATGAGGAAGGTTATATTTACAAGGGACCACGTATTATCAACTGGTGTCCGGTATGTAAGACCTGTCTTTCTGATGCAGAAGTAGAGCATGAAGAACAAGCAGGACATTTCTGGCATATTAAATATCCAATCGTAGGAACAGATCGCTTCCTTGAGATTGCCACAACTCGTCCGGAAACTATGCTTGGTGATAC
>JAFQRJ010000019.1 GCA_017410145.1 Tyzzerella sp. | reverse complement strand
TAATTGATAAGGTTTCTTTAAGTACACTTTCTTTTCCACATTTGAAGTTTCAAAACAGATTTTATCCACACAAAGACAAAAATGGGCATAAAAAGTGCTGCCGCACTCACGAATTTTTATTCGTTAATGCGACAGCCCCTTAACTCAACATTATTTCATATCTATCAGAGCATTCATGTAACCTTCCAATCGTCTCTGCGCATTCAAATCTAACTTCTGATAATTCTCAATCAATGCATATTCTTTGGAATCCTTATTAAGCACCACATGGTCAATCGCTTTGTATTCCTTCATTTTTTTATTGTATGTATCTAAGAGCAGTTCATATGGAGTAATACCGAGCACTTCGCAGATAATCATAATCTTATCAGCAGATGGATTGGTTCCTTTTCTTCTCCAATCACTAACCGTGCTCTGTGTAATACCGGTCCTTCTCGAGAACTCTATCTGAGATATTTTCTTCTCTTCCATATATTTATAGATACGTTCACTTATCAGCATTTCAGGTTCCTCGCTTCAGAAAAATTACTATGCTGACAGTATAACACAGATTTCGGAGAAATGCTACTGAATATCCCTCCTAAATAGCTTAAAATTGTCCTCTTTTTATGGCATCATTTCCAAACTTTTTACGTATCTCATCCATCGTCTTGTCGAGCTTCGCATGCTTTTCATTCTTTCTTGACGCATTCTTTGCATATGTACTCTCATTTTCACTCAAAAGTTCCTGCTGGTAATCGAAGATACTCATCTGCTCAGGTGCATCATCATCCACCAGCTTAGATGTGCGTATTCCAAGCAAACGGATTGGCTCTCCAGTCCACAATTCCCGGAACAGTTCACACGCATTTTCATAAATGACCTGACCATTACTGATTGCTTTTAATAATTGCTTCTGATGGGAAACACTTTGAAACGTATTATATTTAATTTCCACACTTACCATCTGTGCCCGTTGGCCTTCACCGCGCAGTCGCCCGGCAACCTTCTCCGCCAGTTTCATAAGGATTGGCCTTGCCTCCTCCTCACTGGTTACATCCTTTGGGAGTGTAGTGGAATTTCCAATTCCTTTATTCTCGATATGGTTACGAACGACCTTATTGCCTCCTTTGCCATTTGCAAATTCCCACAGGGTTCTTCCATGGCTTTTTAAATGTAACTCCAACAAATCCGGATTCGCTTTTGCCAGTTCCCCAATGGTACGTATCTCTAATTTATGCAACACTTCCACGCTGGAACGCCCTGCCATATATAACTCCGACACTGGCAATGGCCACATTTTCACTGGAATCTCTTCCGGCCATAGTGTATGTACTTTGTTAGGCTTTTCAAAATCCGATGCCATCTTTGCCAGCAGACGATTGCTTGAAATTCCGATGTTTACTGTAAAACCAAATGTTTCATATACCGCATCTCTAATTTCTTTTGCTGCCGCAAATGGCGATGAAAATTTGTGCGCAATACCAGTAAAGTCCATATAGCATTCATCCACGCTGACCTGCTCGATATCCGGTGTATAGTTCTTTAAAAAATCCATCAATCTTGCACTATATTCACTATACATTCTGTGATTTGGAGGAAACATTTGAATCTCCGGGCATTTTCGTAGTGCATTTACAATGGGTTCACCCGTTACGATACCACATTTTTTCGCTGAGACAGATTTGGCCAACACAATCCCATGACGAGACTTTTGATCACCGCCAATAATCGCAGGAATCTCTCTGATATCCTGCTCGAAGCCATTTTTCAGTTGTTCTACTGCTGTCCAGCTAAGGAAAGCTGAATTAACATCAATATGAAAAATTATCTGACTCATGCCCGTCTCATATCTCCTAATAGCGTATTCTCATCTTGTTTCTCTTACATTTTAACACTTCTTCCGCTATTAATAAACCCAAATTAACCCAAATGGAGATTTTACGGTTTTAAATTCCAATCATGTGTTTTACACCGTAAAAAAGGCATAAAAATTTTGCAAAATGAAATTTTTACGGTGTCAGTTGTGCCACACAAATCTCACACCGTAAAATCCTAAAATTTCTACAATATCTTCACTCTGGCACTTAAATGTTCATCCGTCACATCAATGACGATCACATCACCTCGGCCAACATTGCCTTCCAAAAGTAGTCTTGCAGCTAAAGTTTCTACATGTTTTTGGAGATATCTTTTCAGTGGCCTTGCACCGTACATTGGCTCATAGCCGCCTTCTACCACAAATTCTTTTGCAGCGTCAGTCAGTTCTATGGAAACTTCACGCTCCACCAGACGTTTGTTGACATCACGAACAAGTAAGTCGATAATTTGTCCCACATCTTCCTTGCTGAGTGGTTTGAACATAATGGTTTCATCCAGACGATTTAAAAACTCCGGTCTGAAATGTGCACGAAGCTCATTCATAACCATCTTTTCAGCTTCTGGACTTATTTCCCCATTTGCATCGATTCCTTCCAGCAAATAAGAAGAACCAATGTTAGAAGTCATAATGAGAATCGTGTTCTTAAAGTCTACGGTACGGCCTTGAGAATCCGTAATACGACCATCATCCAGCACCTGTAACAATACGTTAAACACATCCGGATGGGCTTTTTCCACCTCATCGAAAAGCACTACTGAATATGGTTTTCTACGAACGGCTTCTGTAAGCTGTCCACCCTCGTCATATCCTACATATCCCGGAGGTGCTCCAATGAGACGAGATACAGAATATTTCTCCATGTATTCGCTCATGTCGATACGCACCATGTTGCTCTCGTCATCAAACAAACTCTCTGCTAGGGCTTTTGCAAGCTCTGTCTTACCTACACCGGTAGGTCCCAGGAATAAGAACGAACCAATTGGTTTGCTTGGGTCTTTAATACCGGCTTTGGAACGGATAATTGCCTCCGTCACTTTGGTCACACCTTCATCCTGTCCGATCACTCGTTTGTGAAGTTCCGCGTCTAGATGCAAGGTCTTGTTGCGTTCACTCTCATTTAATTTAGAAACCGGAATTCCTGTCCAGCGGGAAATAATTTTCGCAATCTCCTCATCCGTCACACTTTCGTGAACCAAGGACATTTCCCGTTCTTTTACCTTGTCTTCTTCCTCTTCCAGTTGTTTTGTCAACTGTGGAAGTTTTCCATATTGAAGTTCCGCTGCACGTTCCAGATTATAGTTTTGTTTGGCTTTTTGAATCTCCTGATTCACCTGCTCAATCTCCTCACGGATTTTTTGCAAACGTTCCACGGAACTTTTTTCATTATCCCACTGAGCTTTTTGCCCTGCAAACTCCTCGCGAAGTTCAGAAAGCTCCTTTTGCAGATTTTCCAATCGCTCTTTACTTAAGCGGTCATCTTCTTTCTTGAGAGCCGCCTCTTCAATTTCCAACTGCATGATTCTTCTCTGTAGTTCATCAAGCTCCGTTGGCATAGAGTCCAACTCTGTCTTAATAAGTGCGCAAGCTTCATCCACCAAGTCAATCGCTTTGTCAGGTAGAAATCTATCTGAAATATAGCGATTTGACAAGGTTGCAGCTGCTACCAACGCCCCATCTGTAATTTTTACACCATGAAAAACTTCATAACGTTCTTTTAAACCACGGAGAATGGAAATGGCATCCTCCACCGTCGGTTCATCTACCATAACCGGCTGAAAACGTCTTTCGAGAGCGGCATCTTTTTCGATATACTGACGATATTCATCTAAAGTGGTGGCCCCAATACAATGGAGTTCTCCACGAGCAAGCATTGGCTTTAACATATTGCCTGCATCCATGGCACCGTCTGTTTTTCCAGCTCCTACAATCATATGGAGCTCATCAATGAAAAGAATGATATTCCCTTCGCTATTTTTCACTTCTTCCAAGACAGCTTTGAGACGTTCTTCAAATTCACCACGATATTTTGCCCCTGCAACCAAGGCCCCCATATCCAAAGCGAATATCTTCTTGTCTTTCAAAGCCTCTGGTACATCACCGCGAACAATACGTTGTGCCAGTCCTTCTACTGCTGCTGTCTTACCAACCCCAGGCTCCCCGATTAAGACCGGATTATTCTTTGTCTTTCTTGATAGAATGCGAATCACATTACGAATTTCAGCATCACGTCCGATAACCGGATCTAATTTTTGTTCCCTCGCTCGCTCCACCAAATCCTGTCCATACTTATTAAGCGTATCATAAGTTGCTTCCGGATTGTCGCTTGTCACCCGTTGATTACCTCTTACTGTAGCAAGTACCTGCAAAAATGACTCACGCGTGATAGCAAACTGCTTAAAGATTGCTTTCATTTCCTTATTTGCATATTTCACTAATGATAAGAATAAATGCTCTACAGATACGTATTCATCACCCATCTGTTTTGCTTCGTCCTCTGCATGAATCAGAGCCTTATTAAGGTCCTGACCAATAAAAACTTGGCCGCCCTGTACCTTTGGGCGCTTACGAAGCCCCTCTTCCACACGACCTAAAAACAGTTCCTTCTGAAGATTCATCTTTTCCAACAATTTTAGAATCAAACTATCTTCCTGTGTCAATAATGCATATAATAAATGTTCTTGTTCAATTTCCTGATTGCCATACTCATAGGCAACTTTCTCCATGGCTTGTACCGCTTGTAGTGAATTCTGAGTAAATTTGTTAATATTCATACCAATACCTCCGTCTTGTACCAAGACAGGCCTCCGGCGGATGGCAGGTGTGCGCAAGTGTAATTGTCAGCAAAGCTGACCGCACACCGCCGCAAGAACGCCGGAGAGCGTTCTTGATTTAATGAGTTTTCATGTTCTAGGTTTGGTATAACACAAAAATTAGCACTCGTCAAGGGAGAGTGCTAATAATTTTATATTTATTTTATTATTACTTAAACAAGTACCCATATTTATTCATTTGCGCACACACAATTCGTTCGACTCTATTTTTTTCTACCTGTGTATACTCCGTAACATTCTCCAATAACTCTCTTACATCTTTTTGAGTAAAGTTGAATTTTATGTTCTCCCCATACAAAGCTTCTGAAATATCTAGTTGCTCATCAAAGCTATCGCATATCGTTTTTGCCTTAGATTCTTTCATCAGTAGATAGACATCTCCACTCATTGGATAATCCATCGTAGTATCAGCCAGTAAACCAGCTCCATTATCAAATATAGGACAATATGCAAACTCTCCTTTTTCGTTCATTAAGACGGCAATGTTATGGGTATGTCTATCTTCATTTAGGAAAAAGGCATCTATGGTGAAAAGTTTGTTAAGATATGCTCCGAAATTTTGTAGCCCCGTCATTCTCTCCACTTGATTAACCAAGAAAGGGAGACGCTTTTCATGCTCTGGGATTCTATAAATAGCCTTGTAGAGGCTCTCACCAAAAAAATTATGAAATAGTCTTTCAAGCGTAATGATTTGCCAACCATCTGTCAAAAAGCTTTTACTTTTTGCACCTTTGTATACTGTTTCTTTGTATCGCATTTGTTCTAAATCATATAAAACGAACTCGTCCGTTGCCAAAGAAGATTTTTGTAACAGGTGGGATATAACGTATTCCACTAATCCTTCATATCCCGTGTAATCCGCCTTGTACCAGATTCCGTTATTTTCCCACTTTAGTTGATTTCCTTTTGATGATTGTCTATCCGTTGTTCTGATGTCTTGCTCAAATAATTGTACCATTTGTTACCTCTCTATTCTAATCCAGAAATTATCCTCCGCCATTCTTCCCTCCGTCTTTTCAATAATCATAAATGGATCATAAAATGGCAAATTCAAATCCTTTAACACCAATTTCATTTTATCTCTGGTTTCCGGAAAACATCTTGACCTAAGGAATTCCTCATACATTTGAAAATCCGGTTTTTCCTCTCTGCCAAATGCCCGAAACATAATATTATCCGTGTAATTTACAATTTTAACCTCTTTACGCATCTCATTAACATCTATAATGGTGCATACCGTTTGGTTATGCATATACCACAGTCTGATAGGTGTCTTTTTCTTTGGAATCTTTATGTTATCCACATATTCCGGATATCTCTCCAACATTCTCACCAACAAACTGATGGCGCCACTAATCGGCTCCTCACTCATTTCCCATCTTTCAACTGTTGATTTGGAGCATTGAACAAGTAACGCAAATTCTTTTTGTGTAAGCCCTAGTTCATTTCTTATATTTTTTATTTCTCTTGCTGTAACATATTCCGGTGTAACAAATAATTTTTCTCTCATAACTTTCCTCATCCAATATAATATAGATATTCTTTACAACAACCTTTTTTATTATTAAACCACTAAATTAAAGGTTTGTAAATAGAAAAAACCACTATTTTAGTGGTTTTTCTCTAAAAATTTACATTTATCTCGCTTTTAACTTTATTATACAAGAAGGCAAATGTTACAAAAACACTTACCTTCTCCATATTTAAAATTAATGTGCCATTATTCTATTTCCTCACAAACACCGATTTCGGCTGTTTACATACCGGACATACGAACTGCTCCGGTACTTCTTCAAATGGAATTTCTCCTCTATACTCATATCCACAAATGCTACATACCCATTTTTCTTCCTTTTGAACAGTCTCCTCTTCCTCTGCAATGTATGTAGGCGCGTTCTTCGGGCTCTTTCCTTTCACTACTTTATGGTAGTATGCATAGGTCATTGGCTCTTCTTCTTTCAGCACATCTGCTGCAATCACTTCTCCTAAGAATACCGTATGTGTAGCTGTCTCCATCTTATTAATCACTTTGCATACTAAATAACTACAAGCATCTGCAACTACGGATAACCCTTCTTTTTCTAATGCTTCTACTCCATCGAATTTGTTCACATCTTTTCCTGATTGGAATCCAAAGATACCGATTAATCCTGGGTCTGATTCTTCTGTTAAAATGGAAATTGCAAACTTTCCTGTTTTTTCAATACAAGCATTGGAATAGTTGTCATGATTGATGCTGACAGCAATCGTAGCCGGCTCTGAAGTAATCTGCATTGCGCTATTTGCTACACATCCGGTTGGTCTATCGCCATCTAATGTAGAAACGACATAAACTCCATACGACAGGTTTCGAAATGCATTCTTATTAATCATAGTCTTACCTCCAAATGTATAAATCAGTAATAATTACTATTATTATAACATAAATTTCCAGAATTGCAATACAAAAGCAGTAAACTTTTTCACAAAATTTACTGCTTCATATCATTCTTTATTTTGGAATAATAATTGCGGCAACAATATATGCCAGGATTCCCGAACCGCCTAATGCAGAAAATAGAACCCATCCTAATCGAACTAATGTTGGATCAATATTAAAATACTCTGCAATCCCTCCGCATACGCCAGCCAGCATATAATTTGTTGATGAACGATACAATCTTTTATCTCCCATAATCTATATCCTCCTTATTCTAATCTATTGTTCTTGGAATTTAATTATAATTTCTCCAACTCCACACTCTATGTCTGCAAATCGCTTTGCTCCCTGATTTGAAATTTTTTGTTCTGTTTTAAGTCCGCTATAACTACTGTCCCCGATTTTCAACTGCCCTATACCGCACTCTAACTCATAGCTATAATCGGTTTGCTTTCCAACCAATTCCGCATATAATTCACCTGCACCGGTCTTCGCATCAAACTTCTTTGCATCTAGACCTGTCACATTCATCTCTCCGGCACCAAGTTCAATATCCACTTGGTTTGCTTTTAAATTTGCTACATCCGCCTTGCCAGCTCCCACTTCCAAATCCACTTCTTGGAATACCATGTTCTTTGGAACTACAATAGTAATTTCTCCATCATGATTGGTAATGTCTACTTTTGTCTTTAAATTCCCTTCAATGTATAAGGAACCTTCCTTAACATAGCAACGATAATTATCCACATTCTTTTGGTTGATTTGGAGTTTTTCCACATCACCATATTTTATCTCCAAAACGCCATAACCAAATTCGATATCCAGACTATGAAAATCCTCCTGAACTGCGGTGAATTCGTTGTCTTCTTTCTCCTGAGACAACATATTGTCTTGGGATGTATCTCCATAGTCTTGATTCGTATCAACGTATAGCGGCTCGTCATCATCGTTGAAATTAAAACTGAATTTACCTCTATCCACCATATCACCAAGAGAATCCCATGTAAGTCCCATCGCAAATGCGCCTATCACACTAACCAAACCAACGCTAAATAAAACAGCTACAAGTATTAATGCTATCTTCGTAAACTTCTTCATACTTCCTTCCTCCTTTCACCTCTTTGAAATAATCTCTGAATTAAATTAATAGCTCCACGGAATAGTGCCGGAATCCATTTAAATGCGCACCAGATAAACAATACGGTGAACAAGATTCCAAGCGCCAACATTAAACTTCCCAAACCGACTGTAATCAAGCCTTCTACCGGCGAAATAAATACTCGCACAATTCCAACTACGAAACACGCAAGCCCTGCGACCAAAAGCGCCAGCGCACAAGCCATAAAGGCAATTACAATTCCGATTAATGCTCCAAACACTCCCAGAAGTGTGCCAAGCAAGCCACCGAAAGCGCCAAGTAGCACCGGTGATGCAAATACAAGCAGCACAATAATCAGTGGCCACGGAAGACCTTTTTTCTGCTTTGGTGCATGATAACCACTTTCTCTTCTAGTTGGCATATTTGATGCTTCCTCATCACGCTCCGTATACGTAGTGTTCTCATCTCGATTGGCATTTAAGTCTGCCTTGATAATTGCCGCTACTTTGCCCGGACTTCCCAACTCACGAATCACCTGCGCTTCATTTTCAGCACCGGCCTCATCAAAATAATCATTATAATATGCAATTGCATCCAGTCGGTCATTTTCCGGTATATCCCCAAGCAAACGTTCCAACTGTTTCATAAATTCTACTCTATTCATTTTCTTTTCCTCCCTCGAACAGTTTGCTGATTTTCGATGCATAAGATTTCCATTCAATCTGATATAAGCGTAACTGAACAGCACCCTTTTCAGTCAACTTATAATATCGACGATTACGCCCTGCATATTCCATGTCATATACTTCTAAACATTCATCCTTCTGCAATCGTCTAAGCACTGGATATAAGGTAGATTCTGATACATCTAACACCTGTCTAACATCCTGTGTAATCTTATAACCATATGTTCCTTGCTCATCTTGCGACACGACTGCCAAAACAATCGCATCTAACAGAGTGGCTCCTGTATTAAATACCATGTTTTCACTCTCCTTAATCTTATATAATATTATATGTCGTATAGTATTGTTGTATTTATACTATATGCCATATAATATGATTTGTCAATATTTTGTTTGAAAAATTTCACAAAAAAGAGAGCCTGCAAACACAAGCTCCCTTCACAATCTCAAACAATCTTCTATTAGTGTCCTCCACAATGAGAACCGCATCCATGTGAACCACATCCACCCTCATGGTGATGGTGGTGTTCTCCATGATGGTTACATGTTACATTCGGGTTATATTCCAATGATTCTTTCAGCAATGCTTCAACTGCTACATCCGCATCACCGGATACGCCACCAAATAATTGAATTCCTGCTTCTGCGAGTGCCATCTGTGCACCGCCACCGATACCGCCACAGATTAAAACCTCCACACCTTGTGCCTGCAAGAATCCGGCCAATGCACCATGACCACTTCCGTTCGTATCCACTACCTCAGAAGAAACCACTTCTCCCTCTACAACCTCATAGATTTTAAATTGTTCTGTGTGACCAAAATGTTGAAAAATTTGGCCATTTTCATATGTTACTCCGATTTTCATAATTCTCGTCTCCCTTTCTCGCTGTTTTTTTGTTCAGGCTTCAACTGAAGTCTGATAATTATTCTTCTTCAAAATCTTCGTCCGCTGATTCTTTAGTTCCTCCGTCCAAGTTTGCTCCGCATTTCGGGCAGAAATTCACTCCCGCCTCCAAACGTGCATCACACTTCGGACATACTTCCAATCCTTTTAATTTTGCAATCTCTTCCTTCGCTTTGCGGATACTATCCTCACGCTCTGAAATAGCTTCACATAGTTCGATGAAACCATCATCTACTGCTTCGCCCTTTTTATATCTCTCATAAATCATCTTTCCGATATCTTTGTAATCGCGTTCATTGTTGCGTTCCATTGTACCGATTTGGCTCTTGATTTTTGTTATCTCTACCGTTTCCTCTGCTTTCTTTGATATAACGTCAACCGCTTCACCTGCTTTTTGTGTTACTACATCGACTGCTTTCCCAGCCTTTTTTGATATAATCTTTCCTAAATCCTCTAAATTTGCAAAAAAATCTGACATTTTTAGTTCTTCCTTTCTTCTGTTATATTTGCCTGATTGTCTCAAATGTATTAAATACATTTAGTGTCCCATAGCCCCATTCTCGATTCGGATATTCCTCATTCGTCCTTTTTTCCGTTCCTATGACAAGGAGATTTCTTACCTGGGTAGAATCAATCGTTCTTTGTTGCAAACCGTATACCACCCATTCCATAATGAGTGCTGCTGCACCTGCAGTAATCCCTGCCGCAATACTGGAAGCAGTTCGAGTTACAAATTGATTTCTCGTTGTGGCACCAATTACATCAACGCCGGGTGCTACGAAATCAGGTTTAATTCTGTTACCTCTAGTATAGCCTCTTCCGGACTGAATAGCAATAGAATTGTCATTACCATTGTAAAATCCTACCGTCATTGCCGACAACGTGCTTCCCGGTTCCGTAATGGTGTAGTCTGGATTGGATTGAATAAAAAAGACCTCATTTTCCAAAAATTCTGTCATTGGAAGCCACATATGAAAAGTTCCTTCTTCCAACTGAATCGGTTCTACTGCAACCTTCCATATTCCTGGAGTTGGGTTAATAAACCGAAAGAAAATCAGTTCGGAATTTAGCCGTTCTACAAACACTTTATAATCAATAGTTACTGTGGTTCTTTCCAGCACAAATGTATAGCTTGCGGTTTGCTCGCTTCGTATAGGAAACCGATAAGTCTGTTCTCCACTTGGCGATATAATAGAGACAGCAAATAAATCCAAAGCATCTGACCATAGTTCCAGGCAGAAACCAGACACATTTTCACCCACACGAATCTCCACCTGCTCGGTATCATTCACATCGTCTGCAGTTCCAAGAAAATGATGCCTTTGATTGGCTTCATTTCCTGCCGCAATGACAATTGCCCGGTTTGCAACATTGCCGTAAATATCGAGGGCGCTTGCAAGGGGTGAGTTGGCTGTCCGTCCGCCCATATTTGTCCCTAATGCAATGCAAATAACAAGAGGAAGGCCAAGTCTGTCCGCCAACTGATTTAAGTAGGTAACCCCAAGCATAATATCATTCTCCTGATAGCAAGGTGCATCCGTACGAATAAGATAAAAATCTTTTAGATATTGCTTGGCTGGTTTTAATTTCACTATTGCTATTTGCGACTCCGGTGCCGCTCCTAAGAACTGATTTTCCTCGCTGGCACTTCCTGCCGCCACACTGGCTACAAAGGTGCCATGCCCATTTTCATCCCTGCTTGGCACCAGTTCCAACGGATTCGCATTTTGAAGTGCCGCATCAATCTGCCCTTGTGTATATTCTGTTCCGTAATACATTCCCTCCGGCGGTTGCCCCTCCTGTATGGTCTGATCCCAAAGACCTACTATACGACTGCTGCCATCCAGATTCCGGAAAATGGAGTTCTGGTAGTCAATTCCCGTATCAATAAATCCGATTAACACACCGCTTCCTTGCAGTTCTAAAGTGGGGTAATTCTGCACTTGAATGATGCCTGACTGTTCCAACGCCTGTGTATCTAAAAGTGTATAGCATTTGGGCACGGAATTATAGGGGTATCTTCCAAACTCTATTGGGTCGACTAACTGGTTTTCTACATAAATCGATTTATAAAACTCTCCTGCCATCTGCTCGCATTCCACATTTGGAAATCTTGCTTCAAACGAGTCCTCTTGCAGTGCACTTACGATGAAATCTCGGTAATCCTCGGACAAAATTTGCTCACGGCATAAATTAGGCATAATAGTACCTGCGTTTTTTTGTTTAATATATGCAAAGGCGAGATGCTTTGTAACATCCCGCCCAAACAATATATTTATTCCTATTTTTCAAATCCAAATGTCTTAGCCAGCCAAGCGATGCTCCATTCTACCCAGCGTCCCACATAAGCGTCCTTCGTGCCAACCTCTTGTGTACAAGTTGACATGCCATGTGGTCCTTCCGGCAAAATGTGTAATTCAAAAGGAATCTTCTCTACCGACAATGCTCTTGCCATAGCGATGCTGTTTTCTACCGGCACAACATTATCATTTGCCGTATGCCATAAAAATGTCGGCGGTGTGGTAGAATCTACATGATTTTCCAGTCCAAACCATCGATATTCTTCACTTCCTTCTTCCGCACCACTCACATTTAAGATAGAACCTCCGTGGGTATATACATCCGCTGTAATCACCGGATAACATAAAACCATTGCATTTGGTCTAATATCCTCACTACGATTCCATACTTTCAAAAACTTCTCTTCATTATAGAGTGTGCCAAGAGAGCATGCCAAATGTCCTCCTGCAGAGAATCCACTCACGGCAATCTTATCTTTTGCAATTCTCCACTCATCCGCATACTTTCTCACATGTGCTATTGTTGCCGCAAGTTGACAAAGAGGCTCAAAATTCTTTGCTCGTTCGCCCACAGAATACGTGAGAACAAACACATGGTATCCTGCTGTAAAATATTCTTTTGCAACTGGTTCCCCCTCACGGTCTGATACCATACCATATCCGCCACCCGGGCAGACAATCATAGCCGGCAGGCATCTGTCTGCCATCTCGTTTGAAAATCCGCATGTCTGAACATATGCTTTTACACTACAATTTTCTACTCCCTCTGGTTGAAATTCAAAATATCTCATATCCTTCTTCCTCCTAATGAACCGGTAATTTCGCCTGACCACGCATGGTAATCATCGGCGTACCATTTCCTTCTACATATTCCTTTGTGATTGTCACAACTCCAATGTTATCATCCTTTGGAATCTCATACATGATATCCAGCATAAACTCTTCAATAATCGAACGAAGAGCTCTTGCCCCTGTATCCTTCTTCATTGCTTTCGCCGCTATGGAATGAAGCGCCTCATCCGTGAAATCAAGTTTCACTTCATCAAGGGCCAGAAGCTTCTGATATTGCTTTAAGATCGCATTCTTAGGCTCTCTCAATATCTTAACAAGCATATCTTCATCCAAACCTTGCAATGTAAAGATAATCGGAAGTCTTCCGATGAATTCCGGAATCATTCCAAAGTTACGAAGATCTTCTACTGTCACCTTCGAGAGCAGATTTTTCTCTTTATCATATTTATCTTTTAAATCTGCGATAAAGCCCATGGACGATTGCTTGTTCAAACGCTCTTTAATAATGTTTTCCAAATCCGGAAACGCACCGCCACAGATAAACAAAATATTCTTTGTATTTATCGTAGTAAGCGGAACCATGGCATTCTTGCTATTGGCACCAACCGGCACTTCCACTTCACTGCCCTCTAAAAGTTTCAACATTCCTTGTTGAACTGACTCGCCGCTAACGTCACGCTGACTGGTATTTTTCTTCTTTGCTATCTTATCAATCTCATCAATAAAGATAATTCCCTGCTCTGCTTTTTCCACATCGTTATCGGCTGCTGTAAGCAGTTTTGAAACCACGCTTTCAATATCGTCACCTATGTAACCAGCTTCCGTGAGGGATGTGGCATCCGTAATTGCCAGTGGCACATCTAAAAGCTTGGCGAGTGTTTTCACCAAATATGTTTTACCACTACCTGTTGGTCCAATCATCAGCATGTTGGACTTTTCAATCTCGATATCATCCATGGTATCAGTAGCAACACGTTTATAATGATTGTAAACTGCCACTGCCATTGCTTTCTTTGCATGCTCCTGTCCAACCACATATTCGTCTAATTGGGCTTTGATTTTGTGTGGCGCCGGAATATCCTTGATATCGATAATTGGTTTCTTCGGCTCGCCTTCTTTTTTCTTCTTCACCTTCTGCTTCTTCGGAAGAATCCCATCCAAATCAGAAAGATTCATAAAATGAATCCCCGGCGTATTAGTAAGTTGACTTAAATCAAAAGGCATGTTGTTCATAGCGTCAAAGCTTTTTTGCATACAGTCCTGACATACGCAAATGTTGTTTGGAAGGTCTATCAATTTCCCTGTGACACTTTCCGGACGGTGACACATGAAACAATATTTTTCATAGCCTTCGTCGTCACCTATTTCTGGTTTATCTTCTATAATATCTGTTTTTCTCTTATCTTCTTCTGTGAAATCTATTCTGTCTGACATATATTTTCCCCTTTTTGTATTTCATACACCGTCTATTATATCGCAGTTGGTTTTTTACTACAAGTCAAGATTTTCTAAAAAGCCACCACCTGATAAGTTCAAGTGATGGCTTTCCATTTTCATTTTACACAAATTTATAAACCGTCGTTGTTTTATAAACTTCGCCCTTCTTAACTATAGGGCTTGGGAAGTTTTCATGATTAATTGCATCTGGATAATGCTGTGTTTCGAAACAGATTCCCTGACGTTTCTTATAAGTAGCACCTGATTTTCCCGGTTCTGATACAAGGAAGTTTCCTGCATAAATCTGAACACCTGGAAGGTCTGTGTACACTTCCATCGTAATACCGCTCAAATCACTAGAAATTTCAATCACTTTTTTGAATTCTCCGTTATTATTTAAGCACCAGTTGTGGTCGTATCCACCGGCATAGTTTAAGGCATCGTAGTCTGCATCAATATCTCTTCCGACTAATTTCTTTACACGGAAATCCATTGGGCTTCCCTCTACTAAACGGATTTCCCCCGTAGGAATCAGTTTGTCATCCGTTGCTGTAAATGCATCTGCATCTACCCATAACTCATGCTCTAAGATATTTCCTGACGCATGACCATTTAAGTTGAAATATGAATGGTTTGTCATATTGATTACGGTATCTGCATCTGTTACTCCGTTGTAATCAATCTTCAATTCATTATCATCTGTAAGTGTGTATGTTACATCTACATCAAAGTTCCCTGGGAACCCCTGGTCGCCATCTGGGCTGTGAAGTGAAAGTGTAATGCTGTTTTCCGTTGTTTCTTTCACATTCCACATACGATGTTGATAGAAATCAAGCCCGCTATGCAAGTTGTTACCATTGTTGTTTGGTGTTAATTCATAAACCTTTCCATTCAATGTGAACTTTGCGCCACCAATACGGTTTCCATTTCTTCCGATAGTCGCACCGAATCCTGAAGTCTGCTTTCCATAAGCCTCCGGTGTAGCATATCCAAGATTTACATCCACCAAATTTCCATCTTTATCTGGAACCATAAGTGAATATAATACCGCACCAAAATCAGTTACTTCCATTACCATACCATTCTTATTTTCAAATGTGTACATGGTTGCATTTCCAAAGCTTCTTGTTTTCATAAACTTCACCTCTTATAATCTTTAATAACTTTCTTCCATAAACTTCTTATTACAATGTGGCTATAAATCTTCTAAAGGCTTCACGACCTTCCGGTGTGCATTTGAATACACCTGCGTCTTCCAGTACATGTGTAAATACGGTGCCCACTTCTTTTTCGAGAATTTCCATTACATTTTCATTGGTAATCGCATCGTATTTTCCACGGAAAGTTTCTACCCAGTCTGCATGCTTTTCGATTTTTTCGTTGCTTGCAATGTCTTTGCCTTCTACCAGATATTCTGCCAAGATTTCCATCTCTTCTTTCAATCTTGCCGGAAGAACCGCAAGACCCATAACCTCAATCAGACCAATGTTTTCTTTCTTGATGTTATGCCACTGGGCATGTGGGTGGTAAACCCCAAGTGGGTGTTCCTCTGTTGTAATGTTATTACGAAGTGCCAAATCCAACTCGTATGTATCTCCTACCTTACGAGCAATCGGCGTGATCGTATTGTGTGGTTCCCCATCTGTCTCAGCAAACACAAATGCATCTGCATCCGTGTAACCTCTCCATGCATCTAAAATATGTGCTCCGAGTTCTATCAAGCGGTCTGAATCGGTACCGCGAAGACGAAGTACAGAAAGCGGCCATTTTACAATGCCAACTTCCACATCTTCAAATCCCTTGATTTCGAAAGTTTCTTCCATCTGCGCCTTTGCCATTGCGAAGGTATAATTTCCACCTTGGAAATGGTCATGGCTCAAAATGGAACCGCCCACGATAGGGAGGTCTGCATTGGAACCCAAGAAATAATGTGGGAACAATTTCACAAAATCAAATAACTTGATGTAGGTCGCTTTCTCAATTTTCATCGGCGTGTGCTGCCCGTTAAATACAATACAATGTTCATTATAGTAAACGTATGGTGAGTATTGGAAGCCCCACGCACTGTCATTCACTGTAATTGGCATAATACGGTGGTTTTCTCTTGCAGGGTGATTCACACGTCCTGCATAGCCTTCGTTTTCCACACAAAGTAAGCACTTTGGATAACTGCTTGCCTTTGCCAATTTTGCCGCTGCGATAGCTTTCGGGTCCTTTTCCGGCTTTGACAAGTTAATGGTGATGTCGATTTCGCCGTATGGGCTGTCCACCTTCCATTTGCGATCCTTCTTTACCCGGTAGCGGCGAATGTAATCGCTGTCCTGACTTAATTTATAATAATAGTCGGTTGCCTCTTTTGGAGAACTTTCATATCTCCTGGCAAACTCAGCCTGCACCTGTGCCGGTCTTGGCATCAAGCAGTTCATCAATTTCGTATCAAACAAATCACGATATACAATGCTGTCTTCAATGATACCTCTCGCTACTGCTTCATCCAACAAATCCTTTAATACAACCTCCAGTTCAATCTCTTGTCCTGTAATGTCCGTGTCTTCATAATTATCTTCCCGGAATACATCCAACAAAAGATTGGTTGCATAAATGCGTTCACACTCAGGCATAAGACCTGTATCAATACCATACTGCACTAATTTTTTAATATTTTGAAAAAACATATCATGCCTCCTGATTATAAAATGTGTGCTCCATCACCGATATCCACTACATAGAACTCTGCTTCATGTCCCACTTTTTCAGCGTATGCTTTGCCGATAGTTGATACAAAATTGTCTACGGCTTCATTTTTCACAATGCTAACTGTACATCCGCCGAAACCGCCTCCTGTGATACGGGAACCAATGACACCTTCTGTCGCCCATGCAAGGTCAACTAAAATATCAATTTCTTCACATGAAACTTCATAGTCATCACGAAGAGAAACGTGAGAAGCGTTCATTAATTTGCCAAATGTCTCTACGTCATTTTCTTTCAATGCTGCAACAGCTTTAATGGTTCTTTGGTTTTCATATACCGCATGTCCTGCACGTTTTTTTCTAATTTCACACTTGATCGCATCTTTGTGCGCTTCAAACTCTTCTTCTGTTAAATCTCCAAGTGTTTGAATATCTACAACCGCTTGTAATTCTTTTAGAGCCGTTTCACATTCATTTCTTCTGTCGTTGTATGCCGAATCAACTAAGCTGTGTTTTACTTTACTATTAATAATAACGATTTTTGCATCTTCCAAAACAACCGGAGCATATTCATATTCCAAGGTATTTGCATCCAAGAAAATGGCATTATCCTTTTTACCCATTGCACTTGCAAACTGGTCCATGATACCACAGTTACATCCGTTATAATTATTTTCCGAATATTGTCCGATTAATGCAATGTCTATCATAGAAACATCAAAGCCGTATAAATCTTTTAATGCAAGCCCTGTAACCACTTCTAAAGACGCAGATGAAGAAAGTCCGGAACCATTTGGAATATTTCCGTAAATTACAACATCAAGACCAACCGGAAGCTTCATGCCTCTCTTTTCAAACGCCCAGATAACTCCCTTTGGATAATTGGTCCAACCGGCTTCTTTTGTTGGAACCAAATCATTCAAATCTGACTCTACAATTCCTCTGCTTTCAAAGTTCATGGAATAGAAGTTTAACTTATTGTCTTCTCTTTTTCTTGCAACTGCATATGTACCAAGTGTCAATGCACATGGAAATACATGTCCCCCGTTATAATCGGTATGTTCACCAATCAAATTCACACGCCCCGGTGCAAAGTACGCACGAATATCTCCGTGACTGCCAAATCTTTTTTCAAATTCCTGTCTGATTTTTTCTAACATAATAGATCCGTTCCTCTCTCTCTTGCAAACATTGTTATTTTGCTTTATATTTATAATTATAATGAGATTTTTGTTCTTCCACAATAATAATATTGAACATTTTTATAAGGATATTGAGATTTATGCAAATAATTACACAAGAAAACCAAAAAGAATTAAAAGAACATGGAAATTATGCCTTTCCGGTTCATATCAGCCTTGAGCGAATCCAATCTTACGAGAAGGGGGTTTTCTTATGGCATTGGCATCCGGAGGTGGAATTAACGCTTGTTCTATCCGGTGAAATTGAATATCAAGTGGATGCTAACACTTACATCTTATCCGCAGGGGAAGGATTGTTTTGTAACAGTAACTCTCTGCACTCCGGACATATGCACGAAGGAAAGGATTGTACCTACCTTTCCATCACTTTTCATCCGCGTTTTTTATATGGTTATGAGAACAGCATTCTGCAAACAAAATATGTAAGCCATATCACTTCCAACGAGTTATGGTCATCCTTGCTTCTTACTCCCGCTGTTTCATGGCACAAGCAAATTATAGATGACATACGTACAATATACAAATTATCTCAAGAGTCTCCCACAGATCTTGAGTTGCAGATTCATATACAGTTATTAAATATCTGGCACAAAGTTTATCATCATTTTTCTACACAACCAGATAACGAACAGAAGCCAAAACAGCATTTACAAAGGCTCCGCGATATTCTTCTTTTTATCGAGGAACATTACAATCAGGAAATCTCATTAGAGGATGTTGCCAAAAGAGCAAATATATGCAAAAGCGAATGTTGTCGCTTCTTTAAAAAGCAAATGGGAATGACCATTTTTGATTACATTTTATATCTAAGAATCCAGAATAGCCTTCCACTGTTAAAGGAGAAAGACAGCATTACGGAAGTAGCTGCCATGGTTGGGTTTTCCAGTCCTTCCTACTATAGTCAGATTTTCAAAAGATATATGAAATGTACACCGATGGAATACAAGAAATAGTTGTTGATTAGGGTATTAACTGTTATAATAAACGAATAGGATAAAGGGGAGGAATTCTCAAATGTACAATTTTATCGTAAATCCAAACGCCAGATCCGGTCTGGGGCAATCTGTTTGGAATGACTTAGAAGCCATTTTACAAAAAGAAAATATCGAATATCAGGTTTACTATACAAAGTATCAGAAACACGCCACAGCAATTGTGCGGGATATTACCTCTAATGGTGAAGAAAATATAATTGTTGCACTTGGCGGAGATGGAACTGTAAACGAAGTGGTAAATGGAATTGTAGATTTTAGCAAAACAATTTTAGGCTACATTCCAATTGGTTCCAGTAATGACTTTGCAAGAGGTCTCGAGCTTCCTACCAATCCTGTAGATGCATTAAATACAATTCTCACTTGCCCACATTTACATCCTATGAATGTTGGTGAAA
The DNA here is from genome assembly GCA_017410145.1 of Tyzzerella sp. Taxonomy (GTDB): domain Bacteria; phylum Bacillota; class Clostridia; order Lachnospirales; family Lachnospiraceae; genus Faecalimonas. Next base: position 74,923 of record JAFQRJ010000019.1, on the reverse strand, counting down.
TGCGCTACAAGAACAAGTTACGACGTTTTGCAGTAAGTGCAGGCGTTGGATTTGATGCAGATATCTGCCATGAAGTTGTGGTATCTCATGTAAAAAAATTTTTGAATAAATTAGGACTTGGGAAACTCACTTATGTGTGTGTGGCACTTCACCGCCTGATTGTAACTTCTCCTTGTAAGTTTGAAATAACAATTGACGAGAAAAAAACGATTACTTATGAAAAGGCATACTTTGCTGCGATTATGAACAATCGCTTTGAAGGTGGCGGTGCCAAGTTTGCACCAAATGCTAAAAATGATGATGACAAGTTGGACGTATGCGTGGTTGCCAATATCGGCAAGCTAAAAGCGCTTATGCTGTTTCCTATGGCATTTTTAGGAATACACACCAAATTCAAAGGTGTGCATATGCATAGGGCTACGAATTTCCATATTCAAACATCACGCCCTTTGCCACTACACACAGACGGAGAACCTATCTTTATCCAAAAAGATATTTCTTTCTGCTGCGCTCCTGAAAAACTACGTGTAATCACGACAAAACCATAGAAACTAGCGAGGTATAGACTTTGAAAACTTTCCTTCAAAAATATAAACATGCCTGGGTATCAATATACGCCTTACTATATTTGCCTTGGTTTTATTATTTAGAACAGACAATAACACAAAACTACAGTTTGATTCAAACATCATTTGATAAGAAAATTCCTTTTATTGAATTTTTTATCATTCCTTATTTGTTTTGGTTTTTATTCATGGCTGTAACTGTTTGTTATTTCTTCCTTAAAGACAGAAATGAATTTTATCGCCTGATACTGTTTTTAGTAATAGGAATGACCTTGTTTTTAATCATATCAACCTTATGGCCGAATGGTCAGGCACTGAGGCCAAAATATTTTGAACGTGACAATATTTTTGTGGACATGGTAAAACGTCTATACGCCACAGATACTCCGACCAATGTATTTCCAAGTATTCACGTATACAATACACTTGGTTGCTATATCGCTGTGAAAAAAAGCGAACATTTAAAAAACGTTCGCTGGGTTCAAAGTGCCACATTTATTACAACAGTTTTGATAATTTTATCAACCATGTTTTTGAAACAGCATTCAATCATTGATGGAATAGCTGCCGGTATATTTGCAATTATTTCTTATGTGATTATTTATGCAGATGAATTGAAACGGGAGCAGGCTTATAAACAATTACCGTTAGAATTCTAGCAAACGTTGAATGCCGTACCAGAAAAGGAAGGGACATACTATGAAAACACAAAAAACGGACATACGTTGGATGGTCAGCGTTGCACTGATGGCCGCCATTGTAATCCTATTAGCTAATACGCCACTCGGCATGATTCAACTACCAATTATTAAAGCAACTACCGTGCATATTCCGGTTATTATAGGAGCCATTTTGTTAGGACCTCTGGCCGGTGCAATTTTGGGAGCCGTTTTTGGAGTTTGCTCATTAATCAGCAATACGATGGCGCCTACATTACTATCTTTTGCATTTTCCCCATTTATGAGTACAACCGGACTCTTAGGTGCTGCAAAAGCAATTTGGATTTCTGTTGGCTGCCGAATTTTGATTGGTGTTGTAGCCGGTTGGCTCTGGATTTTTTTTAAGAAAATAAAAATGAACAAAAAAATATACCAGGTAATCGCATTAGCCATTACTGGTTTTGTAGGTTCTATGGTAAATACCATCACCGTTATGGGAAGTATATATATCCTATTTGCCAAACAGTACGCTGAAGCAAAAGAGGTGGCAGTCACTGCTGTATGGGGACTTGTCATGACTACTGTGACAGCATCAGGTATTCCGGAAGCAATTGCCGCTGCAATTCTGGTTGCGGTAGTTACCAAAGTTCTTCTAAAATCGCGACTTGTAAATTAAATATATAATAAATTGCAAAAATAGCGAGCGTTATATAACACCCGCTATTTTTGTCTATTTACTTATTATTTATTCCCTGTCTCAGAATCTCATCTAAAATCTGCTCTGCCACTTCATCCTTACTCATCAGCTCCAGTGCAATTTCTTTTCCCGGAGTAATCATGGTAATCACATTCGTATCTACACCAAAACCTGCACCCGCCTGCTTCAAGTTGTTGGCAACAATCATATCTAGGTTCTTATGAATCAGTTTTCTGCGTGAATTTTCAAGCATGTCCTTTGTTTCCATCGAGAACCCACATAAGAATTGTCCTTGACGTTTATGCATTCCAAGATATTTTAAAATATCCTTTGTACGCTCTACCGGAATCACCATATCATCATCCAATTTCTTTATCTTATCATCGCTCACTGTTGCCGGTGTGTAATCTGCAACTGCTGCCGCTTTGATAATAATATCCTGCTTGTCTGCACGGGTCGTCACAGCCTCAAACATATCCTCCGCACTCTTAATGTTTACCACATCCACAAAGCGCGGTTTTGCAATGGTTGTTTCCCCTGTCACCAACGTAACATTTGCACCGCGAAGCATCGCGTTTCTTGCAATGGCATACCCCATTTTTCCTGTAGAATGATTGGTAATGTAGCGAACCGGGTCAAGCGCTTCTTGAGTTGGTCCTGCCGTAACCAGCACATTCATGCCTTCCATATCTTTCTCAAAAGCAATCGCTTTTAAAATATAATCTAAGAGTACATCTGTCTCCGGAAGTTTCCCTTCTCCGATATCCTTGCATGCAAGCATACCTGTGGCCGGTTCGATAATTTCAAATCCATAGTGTTTTAATATCTCAATATTATCCTGTGTAATCGGATTATGAAGCATCTGTGTATTCATGGCCGGTGATACGATTTTCGGGCAATCGCATGCCAGTACTGTTGTCGTAAGCATATCATCCGCCAAACCGTGTGCCATCTTTGCAATTACATTGGCTGTAGCCGGAGCAACGAGCACCACATCCGCCTGCTTTGAAAGTGCCACATGTTCTACGCTATATTGGAAATTGCGGTCAAATGTATCTACAAGACATTTGTTGTTCGTCAATGTTTCAAATGTAATTGGATTTATAAAATTCGTCGCATTCTTTGTCATAATCACATGCACATTACAATGAAGCTTAGAAAGCTTGCTTGCAAGGTCTGCAATTTTGTAAGCTGCAATGCTGCCGGTTACTCCAAGAATGACTGTTTTCCCTTTTAACATTAAAGTATCTCCTCTTATCTTATCAACTTCTGTATCTTCTTACTCGTCTCCGTTCCAGCCACCTTCAATAGTTCGAACAATAAAGACTCATAGGTTGTCACAATTGCACCTTCCTGACGCGCACGTTCAATGGCAACCTGCTTGTCCGATTCCTTTCGACTGGAAATGCAGTCAGCAACCAGCACCGGCACGAATCCTGCCGCCTTCAAATCAATCACTGTTTGAAGCACGCAGATATGGGCCTCAATTCCACATACAATAATATATTCCTTAGAAGAAATCTTATCGGCCACACAGTCATAAGCCGTGAATGACAACTTGTCCGTGTAGGCCACATCTTCCACTGCATCTGTAATCTCCTTGACACTTGTTCCAAGTCCCTTTGTATACTGTTGTGTAATGTACATCGGAACCTCTAATATCTTAAGCCCCTTTAACAAAATCTCAGAATTGTGAAGCAACTTATCCTTATCATTCATCACCGGAACCAATTTTTCTTGATAATCCACCACAATGGCTGCGGTGTGTTCCCGTTCGATTCTCATGGTAATTCCTCCTATTTCAAATCCAACTGTACCGGACAATGGTCAGAGCCCATCACATCTGTCAGAATCTTGGCATCTTCCAATCTATCCTTCAAGCATTCTGATACGCAGAAATAGTCAATTCTCCACCCTGCATTCTTCGCACGCGCGCTAAAACGATAAGACCACCATGAATAAACGTCTTTTACATCCGGATAAAAATATCGGAAGGTATCAATAAAGCCTGCTTTTAAAACTTCGCCAAATTTTGCACGTTCTTCATCTGTAAATCCCGCATTCTTACGATTTGTCTTTGGATTCTTGAGGTCGATCTCCTGATGTGCCACATTTAAATCACCACAGAAAATGACACCCTTCTTTTCTTCCAGCTTCTTTAAATATGCAAGGAAATCTGTTTCCCACTGCATACGATAATCCAATCTCTTAAGCCCGTCCTGGGAATTCGGTGTATACACAGTCACCATGTAGAAATCTTCAAATTCCAACGTAATCACACGCCCTTCTTGGTCGTGTTCTTCTATCCCAATGCCATACTGCACAGAAATTGGTTCCTGCTTTGTAAAAATTGCAGTACCTGAGTATCCCTTTTTCTCTGCATAGTTCCAATATTGATGGTAGCCCTCTAATTTCAATTCCAGTTGGCCTTCCTGCATTTTACTTTCCTGAATACAGAAAATGTCGGCATCCACTTCTTGAAAGAAATCCAGAAATCCTTTCTGCACACAAGCACGAATTCCATTTACATTCCACGAAATTAACTTCATCTATATGCTCCTTATTTTTCCAATATCTTTTTAATCTCTGACATAAATGTATTTACATCTTTAAACTCACGATAAATAGATGCAAATCTTACATATGCCACTTCATCCAACTCTTTCAGTTTTTCCATAACAATTTCGCCAATCACGCTGGTTGGAATCTCCTTTTCCTCACGGCTGAAGATTTCCGTCTCAATCTTTTCAATCGTTTTTTGAATATCTGATGCTGAGATTGGACGTTTGTAACACGCTCTCAAAATACCGCCCTCAATTTTAGCGCGGTCATATTGCTCACGGTTATTGTCCTTTTTAATTACAATCAGCGGAATTGTCTCTATCTTCTCATATGTGGTAAAACGTTTCCCACACTCATCACAGCAACGTCTTCTACGAATAGAACTTCCATCCTCTGCCGGTCTTGAATCTATAACTCTTGTATCTGTTGCACTACAATATGGACATTTCATTTTTTATTATCCTCCTGGTAAATATAAATCTACCCTTGTATTCTAACAGAAATGTTTCACTATTTGCAACCTTTCAGGCATTTTTCCTCGCTAATTTCTACCATAATAAAGTCTTCCCCAATCTTTTTAATACAATCAAATGGAATTACAAACTCACAGTCGCTTCCAAAGATGCCACAGAACTTGGTATGCTCCGGCACAACAAGCGCCTGTATACAGCCATCACACAAATCGAATACCAAGTCTTCCACACAACCTAGCCGCTTGCAAGTACACAAATTGATTACTTCTTTCTCACGAAGTTCACAAAGTCTCATAGAATCACCTACTCACACATTACTATAATTTAGTGTATGCATATTTGCTTGTCATTTCCACTCTTTCTCACCCATCTTATATTTCACACTTTTTTCACACAACCGTCACAGATTGATTATTTTTCCAGTTTATGATTTGTACAATACATAAATTGTCACAAGGAGATATGCTCATGTCATACCAAACCATCTTCAAACGGCATGAATTGAAATACATATTGACCAAAGAGCAGAAAGACATTGTTTTAAAGGCAATGACGCCACACATGTCACTCGATAAATATGGGCGCACCACCATCCGCAATCTTTATTTTGACACGGATAACTATCGGTTAATCCGGCGCTCCATTGAAAAACCTGCTTACAAAGAAAAACTTCGCATCCGGAGTTATCACAAAGCCAGTCCTGACACTACTGTCTTTGTGGAGTTAAAGAAGAAATACAAAGGAGTTGTATATAAGCGACGAATTCCTCTTCCCGAGAAGGATGCTGTAAACTGGATTTGCGCAGGAAATACTTGCACGGACCAGACACAGATAACCGATGAAATCGACTATTTTCTCGCGTACTATGGAAATCTGCATCCTACTGTCTTTCTTTCCTATGAGCGCGAAGCTTTTTATGCGAAAGACGGCTCTGATTTCCGAGTTACCTTTGATGAAAATATTTTATGCCGCCAATCCAATTTATCACTGGAATCAGATGTTGGGGGCAATTTCATCTTAGAAGACGGACTGACTTTGATGGAAATTAAATGCTCCGGCGGCATTCCTCTGTGGATGACTGAGATACTATCCAAGGAGCATATTTATAAAACATCCTTTTCTAAATACGGAACTGCATATCAAACATTAATCTATCCAAAACTAAAGGAGGAAACTACTTATGGAAACATTATTTAAAGGAATTTTTGACTCAGAATTGACAACTGTAATCAGTGTATCCGATTTTTTATTATGTATCGGAGTATCATTGATAATTGGTCTTCTCATCGCGTTTAGCTACATGTATAAAACGCGTTACACCAAAAGCTTTGTCGTGACTCTTGCACTGTTACCTGCAGTTGTCTGCGTGGTGATTATGATGGTAAATGGAAATGTTGGAACCGGGGTTGCGGTGGCAGGTGCATTTAGTCTGGTACGTTTCCGGTCCGTTCCAGGAACTGCAAAAGAAATCGGAACCTTGTTCCTAGCCATGGGTGCTGGTCTCATTGCCGGTATGGGTTATCTTGGCTTTGCGGTGTTATTTGCTATCATCTTAGGTGCAATCTTCTTACTCTACAGCCAGCTTGATTTTGGCACAAAGAAAAAATCTGCCATGTACAAAACACTTAATATCACCATTCCTGAGGACTTGGATTATAGTGGCGTGTTTGATGAAATCTTTTCGCAATACACAAGTTCATATGAACTTACAAATGTAAAAACCACAAACATGGGAAGTATGTTCCGCTTAACATATGATATTGTTTTAAAAGATGTAACAAAAGAAAAAGAATTTATTGATAAACTTCGTTGCCGCAACGGCAACTTGGAAATCAATGTTTCTAAGCAATCCACAATTACAATGGAACTCTAGAATGATTGGAGGTATTACTTTATGAGAAACGAAGTTTCCTATAAAGCCAAAAAACTTCTCGTCCTGCTTCTGGCGAGCATGCTCGTTCTTTCGGGATGCGAGAAAAATTCTTCTACAGAAGACAATGAATCTGGCACCAGTACGAATAATACTAGCAACGATACAACAAATGATGAAGTTACATCTACAGTAATCAATGAGTCGGAAATGTTTACAGACCGTGACTTTGAAACGGATTACGAAGAAAGTAAATCTATTGCAGTCACTCTAAGTGGCGATTCTATTTCTTGCAAATCTGATGCCGTAAAAGTGAAAGACACTACCATCACTCTTTCCGAGGAAGGAACGTACATTTTTTCTGGTTCCTTGGATGATGGTATGATTGTTGTAAATGCAGATGACAAAGCCAAACTTCAAATCGTGTTGGATGATGCATCTATTACAAGTAGTACCTCTGCTGCGCTTTATATCTTAGAAGCCGACAAAGTATTTGTAACCTTAGCAGCAGGAACCTCCAATACATTGGCAAATGGCGGAACATTTACCGCTATCGACGATAACAATATTGATGGCACCGTATTTTCCAAACAAGATTTAACCTTTAATGGTTCTGGCAGCCTTACGGTTACTTCTCCTGCTGACCACGGAATTTTCTGTAAGGATGATTTGGTTTTCACAGGTGGAACCTATACTGTAAATTCTGCATCTCACGGACTTGACGCAAATGATAGCGTGAGAATCACGCAGGCTTCTATCACTATTGCCTCTGGAAAAGATGGAATCCACGCAGAAAATTCGGATGATTCTTCTCTTGGATTCGTCTATGTGAAAGATGGAACCTTCGACATTTCCGCCGAAGGCGATGGCATCAGTTCCGGAAACTCAATGCTGATTAATGATGGTACATTTACCATTGTTTCTGGTGGAGGCAGTGAAAATTCGACCAAACAATCTTCTGACTCATGGGGCAACTTTATGGGTGGCCACGGCGGTGGCATGGGCGGTCCCGGTGGAAATATGGGTGACGGACGCCCTGGACGAACCACAACGAATTCGTCTGGTTCAACCGACAACACTACTTCATCAAATTCATCTGGTACAGCAACGTCCTCAACCACAGAATCTGATGACAGCAGCACTAGCATCAAAGCCATCAAATCAGCAGGTAATATGTTAATTAAGGGCGGCACATTTACGATTGATTCTGCAGATGACTCCGTACACTCAAATGCTTCCATCACCGTAAATGGTGGTACTTTTACTATTGCTTCCGGTGATGATGCTTTTCACGCAGACGAGACACTTACAATCACAGAGGGAACCATTGCTATTAGCGAAAGCTACGAAGGCTTGGAAGCTCTTGACGTTGTTGTGTCCGGTGGGAATATCAAACTGGTTGCAAGCGATGACGGATTAAATGCTGCTGGCGGAACGGATGAAAGTGGATACGGCGGCACCCGTGGAAATGACCAGTTTGGTGGTCGCGATGGCATGGATAGACCCGGTGGTATGGGTGGTCCTGGCAATTCCACTGCTTCTAATGGTAGTATAAAAATTACTGGTGGTAACCTATATATCAATGCGTCCGGTGATGGAATTGATGCAAACGGTTCGCTTGAAATCTCCGGTGGTTATACCATTGTTGTTGGTCCTACCCATGGTGACACAGCAACCTTAGATTATGACACAAGTGCAATCATTATCGGCGGCACTTTCATAGGAACAGGTGCATCCGGTATGGCACAGACCTTCAGTGATTCCGAGCAAGGTGTCGTTGCAGTCAGCGTTGGAAATCAAGCTGCTGGCACAAGAATTGAACTGAAAGACTCCAAAGGAAATGTGATAGTATCATATGCACCAGAGCTCTCCTTTGCTGTTGTCATCTTAAGTAACCCGGATATTGTAAAGGGCGAAACATATACGATTATCGTTGGTTCTACTACTGGTGAATTTGAAGCGAGTTAATTTTTCACAACAATCGAAACCCCTGTGGAACTTATTCCACAGGAGTTTTGTAATTCATCAATTCTTCTTTTTCTTTTCTCGTCATATGTTTAATCACATACTCTCGGCGCATCGCTTCTTCCTTCGTCTCAAACATCTCATGATAGATTAAAACTACCGGTCGCCTTGCTTTTGTATATTTCGCACCTTTTCCATCATTGTGGTCCTTCAGACGCTTTTCCAGATTATTGGTCCAACCAGTATAATAGGTGCCATCTCTACACTCCAAAATATATGTGTAATTCATCTTCACTCACCTACTCATGCAAGTTCTCTGGCCTAAAACTCACCGGCAACAGTTGCTCCAATGTATAGGTTTCTATTCCATCTGATTTCAACAAATGAATTTCAAAATCGTCTGCACAGAATTCGCGCATCACCTGCCTGCACACACCACATGGTGGAAACAAACCTTCAATTACTCCGTCTTTCCCGCCACAAACTGCGATTGCTGCAAATTCTTTTTTGCCTTCACTTACAGCTTTAAAAAATGCTGTACGTTCTGCACAATTTGTCGCAGAAAAACTTGCGTTTTCCACATTGCACCCTGTATAGACACTGCCATCTTTACACAGAAGTGCTGCACCCACTTTATATCCCGAATACGGACTATAAGCCCTCTCCATAGCTTCTTTTGCCATTGTAGCCAATTGTTCTTTCGACATAGGAATCACCTCACTATTGATGTTTATATATCATAGCAAAAGCATATTGTTTTGTAAAGTTTCATCATTTTGAAAAAATCTATTGTATTTTTTATATTTTGGTATATACTATTATTAGAAGCTGTACTTCGTGTCGTCTCGGGCGTATAGATAGGGGCTTGTTCATCTATCACTGTTGCAAGGCTTCTATTTTTTTTGCTTATATACATGGTTTGTGGATATAAATCTAAAGTTCCTTCCGTAATAACTCCCACAACTGTGACACCGTCTTTTACAAAATGAATCACTGGATGTCCTTTATATTCTCCTCCACTTTCAATACTGTCGGGCTCACAAACAATTTCGGGGATTTTATAGAAATCTTCCACCGTAACAGCACGTTGCCCTCTTAAGTTCTCTTTGGATTCGTTTCCATGGTCTTTAAAAATTTTCTTGACATTATCAGAATATAATGCACAATTGTAATCTTTAATATCATGCGCTAATTTTTGCTTTACCATATCCACTGTTTTATCAGAAACCATTCCAAAATATAATTTTTTTCCTGCATTTTCTCTTGTCTTTGCATTTTCAACGAATTCTCTTAATTGAGATATATCTTTATATAATTCTATTTTCTTACTATTCTTCCAATTTTTCTTTTGATTTTCGGTGTATGATTTTACATATTTTTCTACTTCGATTGTCATATTTCCTCCTTCGTAAGTTTACATACAAAAAAGTCCCTTAAACCCAGGACTTTCTTTAAACATGTTATTTTTGATATTTATATATTATTTAAATATTGGGATTAAAATGAAAAGACTATATGGTTATGAATAAAAAATGACCTAAATTGTTCTTTCATACTATCACAATTCATTAATTTTGTCTATATATTCCTCCGAGCAAATGTTCTCTTCGTTCACTGGACTTTTTCTATATACTCCTCCAGACAAACATCCTCTTCAAACATCTCCTTTGCCACATCCTCACCAACATATCTATAATGCCAAGGCTCATAATTAATTCCCGTAATCTCCGTCTTACCTTCCGGATAACGTTGAATGAATCCATACTCATGCGCATGTTCAGCAAGCCAAGTATACACTTCTGAACCAGAGCTATTAATACCATCTGCATTAATGTCAACAGCTATCCCTAATTGGTGTTCACTTGTTCCGGGAACAGCTACCCATTTTTCCGCGTACCACCTTGCAACAAATTTAACCCGTACCTTTTCTTTATATTCTTCCACCTTATCATCCATCAGTTTCTGTTGATCCTCCTGGGTTCGATACCCTTCCCTCACAATCATGTAAATACCTTCTTCCTCCGCTGCGTCAAACATATCCTGCAGCGCCGGATAGATTCTCGTATCCACACGTTCACCATTATCCAGCTTCGTTAATTTCACTGCATAATTTTGTGGCACATGATAATCCTCATTCACCAAGATTAAATTCCAGCCATTTACATCTGTGGCATATTCCGTTCTTTTTGAAAATATAAATCCGCAGATACATAGCACGACAAATACCCCAAAAAGTATATTTACAAATTTTCTCATTCCTTAATCCTCCGTATACTAATAAGTATACCCAAGTTTCCTTAAGGAATTTGTTGGTAAAATATGAAGAGTTTCTTAAAAAAACTTAGATTTCAGGCAAACTATCCTCCACACACAACGCCCCATATCCAACCAGCGTATTTGGATATTCCGTAATTCCCACAAACGGCCTTGCACCGCGCTGAAAATATGCCTTCACCTTTTCTCCATACAGATACGGATCATTTCCTCTCACAATTCCCCATTCCATCATCAGCGCCGCACTCCCTGTTGCAAATGGCGTAGCAAACGAGGTGCCGCTTAAGGTTTCAAATGTGCCTCCCGGAACAGGTGCAAGGATATCCACCCCTGGCGCCACGATATCAGGTTTGGCACGTCTCCCCGGACCTGCCGGGCCTCGCCCGGAAAAATCTGCGTACGTAAATGTTGCAGGATCATATGCCCCTACACCAACTGTTCCATAAGAAGTAGACGGAATCGTAAGCGTTCTTTCTTCAGTCGGAAATAAAAAACCAGTCCCTACATTTAACACAGCCTGACTTGGTAGCCATAATGCATACTCACCATTTACAATATCCCTCGGCGTTAATGCAATCCTCCACACTCCGCTATCGATATAGGTGTCTCTAGGCAGAAAATCGATAAAAATCTCCTGGTCAATGCTAAACGGACTCGGTTCACCGTAGTACAATAAAATCTGTGTATTTCCCACCACAAATCGCTGCGAGCCCAACTGCTCCTGAATAGGACCAATGCGTACACCGGAAGGCGATATTAAAGATATATCTACCAAATCAAAATAAGCCTTCCAGATTTGCACATTTACAGTTGGTTCATTTTCCTGTATGGCAAGTTCTATCACCACTTCCTCGTCATCCGATAAAAATCCCGATGTATGTCCTGCACTGCTCCCCTCATTTCCGGTCCCAATACAAATGACACTTTTCCACGTATTTGCAATATTCTCTATAAATCGTTCCAGCAGGCCACTGCCGTCATGAGGACCATAGGTGTTTCCAAAGCTTAGATTAATGGCAACAGGTAATTGATACTCCAATGCTTTTCGAACCACATAATCTAAAGCCTGAATAAGTTCCGTCGTCCTCGGGAACCCTCCCTCTCTTGGTGTTCCAAGCTTTACCACCAACAAATCGCTTCCAAAAGCCACTCCTCGATACTCCTCAGAATTTCCTGCTGCAATCCCTGCTACTGAGGTGCCATGTCCCGAAAAGTCTTGACTTGGCACAATTTGAAGCCGTTCCTGCCTAGTAGTAGCACGTAATGCTTCATTTATCTGCTCCTGGGTATATTCAGTTCCTATTACATAACCCTCCGGTGGATTACCGCTAATCGTCTGATCCCACAGATTGCGGATTCTTGTTGTTCCATCATTGTTTCGAAACACCACATTTTCATAATCAATTCCAGAATCTATGACTGCGACCAAAACGCCTTCCCCCGACAGCGACTCCGGTGGCAGCTGCACTGGTGTAATACAAGAGACCCTCTTTCCATTCTCTATCTGGAAAAAGAGTCTCTTTGGTTTCTCAACATAGTCTACCGTCGGACAGTTTGACATGGCGTCAATCAGACTTTCCCGAATAGTCACAATGGCAAAATCGTTTTGCATCTCCACCACCTGTGCCCCCAATGCCCGCACACAATCTAAAGAACCGGAGTACTTGATAATCAAATCCCACTCCCTGTCTATAGGATTGTAGCCCACATTTAATTCCAAAGATTTGTCGCGCTCCTCTTCCGTGGCATCTAATGCAAGGTTTAATATATTTTCCAATTTTTGGTCTGCCATAAAAGCACCTCCTATTCTCAACATATGTTTGTAAATCTCATTTTGATATGCTAATATTAGATTTAGCACAAAAGAAGTGAGGTACATTATGAACAAGAAAGAAATCTTAGAAATCCGTAAACAATACAAACCGGAAGAATGCTCGATTACTCGCATCTGCGGTTGTTATGTGAATGGAAATAAAGAAATCGTTGCCACATCAAAAGATGCTTTTTTATCTCTTCCAGAGGAAGAAATTTTTAAATATTTAACCATATTCAAGCAGACCCTTTCCGGTACAATTGGGAAAAACCTGATTAATATGGAATTCCCATTAGACCAGGAAATGCCGGGTGGCGCACAGGAATTTCTATTACAATTGCGTAATTCGAAATTGCAAAACGACATGTTAATTGAACAGTTCTATGAAAAAATTATTGAGAACTACAACTACGGCGAAAACTACTACATAATTCTGATTCATGTAGCATACGATATTCCGGGAAAATCCACAGATGGCAGTGAAATGTTTGATGCTTCCGATGAAGTATATGAATATTTGCTATGTAGCATTTGCCCTGTGCACCTCTCAAAAGAAGGTCTCAGCTACAATCCGGAAACAAATCGCATTGAAAACCGCATCCGCGACTGGCTCATTGAACCGCCGGCAAAAGGATTCCTTTTCCCGACATTTAATAACAGGAGTACAGATATCCACAGCGTGCTTTACTATTCAAAACAAGCAGAGGAATTACAACCGGAATTTATTGAAAATGCACTTGGCTGTACATTTCCAATGTCCGCAGGAAGTCAAAAAAGCACGTTCCATTCCGTGGTTATGAATACACTTGGGGAAGAATGTGAATACGAAGTAATTCGAAATATTCATGATAGCCTAAATGAAATGATTGAGGAAGCGAAAGAATCACCGGAACCACCTGTTTTAACAAAACCGGAAATGAAACGTCTCCTTGTTAACAGTGGTATCACAGAAGAAAGGATTGAAAGTTTTGATGCGAACTTCGACCATATTGCCGGGGAAAAAGCAGAGTTTCTTGTGACAAATATTGCTGAAACTCGCAAATTCAGCATTGAAACTCCGGACGTTGTAATTAAGGTCAACCCTGAACGGGCGGATTTGGTGGAAACTAAAATAATTAACGGAAAACAATGTCTCGTAATTGAAATCAATAATCAAGTAGAAGTAAACGGCGTGCCAATCCGCACTATCCCAACAGAAGAATAATGTGCCAATTTTCACATACAAAAAAAGAGCTCACTAGTTGAGCTCTTTCGTTTTATATGGCGCTAATTCTAACGGGATAAAATACCCTTTTTCATATCTGCAGACCGGACAAACACCCGGGAGTTTCTTTCCTGTATGAATGTGTCCGCAGTTCAAACACATCCATTTCTCACTTTCCTTTGTCTCAAAATAAGTGCCGTTTTTTAACATCTCTGCCAGTTGCCCGAAGCGATCCCCATGTATCTTCTCAATCTCTGCAATCTGATAAAATGCCGAAGCAACCTCCATGAAACCTTCTTCCTTGGCCGTATTCCCAAAATTTATATAAACGTCATCCGCCTCTTCGTATTCATTGTGCTGAGCCGCTTCCAACAACCCTTCTACTGTATCCTGTTTATCAACCGGAAATGTACCACAAATATCAATGGTCTCCCCTGATAAACCTTTCAACAAATCATAGAATCGCTCTGCATGCGCGCGTTCCTGATTTGCCGTAAATAAAAATACCTCTTGAATCGCGTACATTCCTTGTTCTCTTGCTTCTTCAGCAGCAAAGGTATAACGGTTTCTCGCCTGACTTTCTCCGGCAAAGGCTTTCATCAAATTTACTTTTGTCTGACTGTCTTTAAATTGAATACCCATGATAAATTCTCCTTGTTTTTTTATCTTAGTATCTCCAATTTTTCCTATTTATACTAATTAAAGCCAAATATTCTGTTTGCAACAGTATATGCCAATGAAGAAACCTTTCTTCCCGGTTTCCCCGGCAAGTTCATTGTCTGTCCCAAAATTCCATATCGGATCTTCGCATACACTTTAGGTTCTTTTTCTTTTAAATACTTCCAGAGCTCTGTTTTCTTCTCCAGATTTTCCGGATTTTTAGACCGAATCGCAATGATAGAAGAAACTGTCATCATGATTGCCAAATAATTAATCATATAGGCCCTTAACCTTTTATTTGAAATTTTACCCATCTGATACATATCTATCATTGTTTTATTTACGAACAATTGCTGGTCAATACGCCTAATCATATTCTGCTCATTTACTGACTGACCATCTCTTCCGATAAAATAACGATAGAAATTTACGTTCAGATAATACATTGTTTTCACATGTGGTAACGGATAATACACATAAATATTATCCACATAGAACGTATGCTTTGGCAATTCGAGTCCACACATTTTCAAAAGTTCTGTTCGATACATCACAGAATGCATCAAAATATATTGACCAATTCGAAAACGTCCCATTTCTCTCCATGTAATCACACGTTCCTCCGGCATTACATTCTGATAGTGGATTACTTTTTTACGTTTTACTCCAACCTTCTCATACACATAATTTGATATTAGCATATCTACCATCTGCTTCTTCTCAACCAACTCATGCAATGTTTCTAGAATCTTCATATACGCAGTTTCATCTACCCAATCATCACTGTCAACAACCTTAAAATAGAGACCCGTCGCATGCTGAAGGCCTGTATTCACTGCATCACCATGTCCGCCGTTTTCTTTATCAATCGCTTTCACAATTGTCGGATATTCTCTTTCATATCGCTTCGCAATCTCTGATGTACCGTCCTTAGAGCCATCATTTACGATGATAATTTCCACATCTTCTCCACCTTTTAAAATGGACTCAATGGCTTTTTCCATATACTCCTCTGAGTTGTAGCATGGTATAGCAAAAGATATATATTTCATTCTATTCCCCCCATATTTTCATTTAAACTATACTTAGTATAAACTATTTTGATGTCTTTTCCAACAATGTTTTTTAATATTAAAAGGCCACTCATTTGAGTAGCCTTTTAATTATTCTCTTATTCTTCCACACTTACTTCTTCATCTGCAACTACGTCTTCTACGACTGGAGCTTCTTCCACTTCTTTTCCAGTGTCAAGCTTCACATCGCGGTATTGTCTCATACCTGTACCTACAGGAATCAACTTACCGATAATAACGTTTTCTTTGAGACCAAGTAATGGATCAACTTTACCTTTGATTGCTGCTTCTGTAAGAACCTTTGTTGTTTCCTGGAAGGAAGCTGCTGAAAGGAATGAATCTGTTGCAAGAGAAGCCTTTGTAATACCAAGCATTACCGGTTCTCCTGTTGCAGGTTCTTTACCTTCTGCTACAAGTCTTTCGTTTGCTTCTTCAAAGTCAAGAATATCTACCATTGTTCCTGGTAAGAATTCGGAATCACCGTTTTCTTCCACACGTACTTTCTTAAGCATTTGACGAACAATAACTTCGATGTGCTTATCGTTGATATCAACACCTTGTAAGCGGTATACACGTTGTACTTCTTGGATCATGTAATCTTGTACTGCACGTAAACCTTTAATCTTCAAGATATCGTGTGGATTTACACTACCTTCTGTCAGTTCATCACCTGCTTCCAATACAGCACCGTCTTGAATCTTAAGTCTTGAGCCATATGGAATGAGGTACGCTTTGGATTCACCTGTTTCGTTGTTTGTTACGATAACTTCACGTTTCTTCTTTGTATCGTTGATTGTAGCTACGCCACCGAACTCTGTGATAATAGCAAGTCCCTTTGGTTTTCTTGCTTCAAAAAGTTCTTCGACACGAGGAAGACCCTGTGTGATATCTCCACCGGCAACACCACCGGTATGGAAGGTTCTCATGGTAAGCTGTGTACCCGGTTCACCGATTGACTGAGCAGCGATGATACCAACTGCTTCACCAACCTGTACCGGTTCACCTGTTGCCATGTTTGCACCATAGCATTTTGCACAAACACCAATGTGTGATTTACAGGTAAGGATTGTACGAATCTTCACTTCTGTGATTGGACCGCCATCCTTATTTACACCATATTTCATTACGCGCTCTGCACGTTTTGGTGTAACCATGTGGTTTGCTTTCACAATGATGTTTCCATCTTTATCGCAAATATCTTCACATACATAACGTCCTGTAATACGTTCTTGTAAGCTTTCAATTTCTTCATTTCCTTCCATGAATGCTTTTACATACATACCTGGAATCTCAGCACCTGCATCTACACAGTCTACTTCGTGGATACTGAGCTGTTGTGAAACGTCAACAAGACGTCTTGTCAGGTAACCAGAGTCGGCTGTACGAAGAGCTGTATCGGAAAGACCTTTACGAGCACCATGGGCTGACATGAAGTATTCCAATACGTCGAGACCTTCACGGAAGTTTGACTTGATTGGGAGCTCGATGGTACGACCGGTTGTATCGGCCATAAGTCCACGCATACCTGCAAGCTGTTTAATCTGCTTGTCGGAACCACGGGCACCGGAGTCAGCCATCATGAAGATGTTGTTGTACTTATCAAGTCCGTCTAAGAGGGCTTTTGTAAGTGCATCATCTGTATTCTTCCATGTCTCAACAACTTCTTTATAACGTTCTTCTTCTGTGATAAGACCACGTTTGAAGTTCTTTGTAATTCTATCCACAGTGTCTTGTGCTTCCTGAATCATCTGTGGTTTCTGTGGAGGCACTGTCATTTCGGAAATGGATACTGTCATCGCAGCTCTTGTAGAATACTTGTATCCTGTTGCTTTGATTTTATCCAATACTTCCGCTGTTACTGTAGCACCGTGTGTATTAATTACTTTTTCAAGAATCTGTTTGTTTTGTTTCTTTCCTACAAGGAAGTCAACTTCCAAAAGAAGTTCATTTCCTGGAATGCTTCTGTCTACGAAACCTAAATCCTGAGGAATGATTTCATTGAATAAGAAACGTCCCAAAGTAGATTCTACTGTGCCACTCTTCACTTCGCCATCGATTGTCTTAGTTACACGAACTTTGATGCGTGAGTGTAAGGTGATAGCACCATTTTCATAAGCTAAGATTGCTTCGTTTAAGTTCTTAAACGCTTTTCCTTCACCCTTAACTCCCGGTCTTTCTTGTGTCAAATAGTAGATACCAAGAACCATATCCTGTGAAGGAACGGCTACCGGACCACCATCTGATGGTTTCAGCAAGTTGTTAGGTGAAAGAAGTAAGAAACGACATTCAGCCTGTGCTTCTACGGAAAGTGGCAGATGGACAGCCATCTGGTCACCGTCGAAGTCGGCGTTGTATGCGGTACATACAAGTGGATGAAGTTTGATAGCCTTACCTTCTACTAAGATTGGTTCAAATGCTTGAATACCAAGTCTGTGAAGGGTAGGGGCACGGTTTAACATAACCGGATGTTCTTTGATTACTTCTTCCAAAACATCCCAAACTTCCGGTTGAAGTCTTTCTACCATCTTCTTCGCATTTTTAATATTGTGAGCTGTACCGTTAGCTACTAACTCTTTCATAACGAATGGCTTGAATAATTCGATAGCCATTTCTTTTGGAAGACCGCACTGATAAATCTTAAGTTCCGGTCCTACAACGATTACGGAACGTCCTGAGTAGTCAACACGTTTTCCAAGTAAGTTTTGACGGAAACGTCCTGATTTACCCTTTAACATATCAGACAATGATTTGAGTGCTCTGTTACCAGGACCTGTTACCGGACGACCACGACGACCATTGTCGATAAGTGCGTCAACAGCTTCCTGAAGCATTCTCTTTTCATTACGTACGATAATGTCCGGAGCGCCTAATTCTAATAATCTTCTCAAACGGTTATTTCTGTTGATGATTCTTCTGTACAAATCATTCAAATCAGATGTTGCAAAACGTCCACCGTCTAACTGAACCATTGGACGTAAATCTGGTGGAATAACAGGAATTACATCCATAATCATCCATTCTGGTTTATTTCCTGAACCACGGAATGCTTCTACAACTTCCAGACGCTTCACGATTCTTGCGCGTTTTTGTCCGGATGAGCCTTTTAATCCTGTTTGTAATTCTTCATATTCTTTATCAAGGTCAATTGCCTGAAGGAGTTCTTGAATTGCTTCAGCACCCATTCCAACACGGAAACCATTGCCCCATGTTTCTTTTGCTTCTTGATATTCTTGTTCTGACAATACTTGTTTGTATTGTAAGTTTGTTTCACCTTTATCTAATACGATATAAGATGCAAAGTATAATACTTTTTCCAATGTTCTTGGTGATAAATCAAGGATTAATCCCATACGGCTAGGGATTCCCTTGAAGTACCAGATATGTGAAACAGGAGCCGCAAGGGCAATATGCCCCATACGCTCACGTCTTACACTTGCTTTTGTGATTTCAACACCACATCTGTCACAAACTACACCTTTGTAACGGATTTTTTTGTATTTACCACAGTGACATTCCCAGTCCTTGCTAGGTCCGAAAATTCTTTCACAGAAGAGACCGTCTCTTTCCGGTTTCAATGTTCTGTAATTGATTGTCTCTGGTTTTGTTACTTCGCCTCTTGACCATTCTAAGATCTTTTCAGGTGACGCCAAGCCAATTTTAATCGCATCAAATGTAATTGGCTCGTATGCTGCTTCGTTATTATTTACTGGCATTTATGGCAATCCTCCTATTCTTCGTTTAACATATCATAACTCACATCCATTGCATCTAATGCATCGAATGTATCTGTATAAGAATCTTCTTCTACATCCACAAGTTCTCCGCCTTCAAACTCTTGTTGGCTGTAACCATGTTCTGCAAAAGATTCTTCGTCCTGATATCTTCTGTCTCCTTCGATAATTGCGTGTAAATCAGTATCACCGTAGTCAACGCTTTCTGTGATTTCAACTTCTGTGTTGTCATCCTTCAGAACTTTTACGTCAAGACCAAGTGATTGTAATTCTTTAAGAAGTACCTTGAACGATTCCGGAATACCTGGTTTCGGAATATTTTCACCCTTAATGATTGCTTCGTATGTCTTCACACGACCTACAACATCATCGGATTTTACAGTTAAGATTTCCTGTAATGTGTATGCAGCACCGTATGCTTCCAGTGCCCAAACTTCCATTTCACCAAATCTCTGACCACCAAACTGAGCCTTACCACCTAATGGTTGTTGTGTTACCAATGAGTAAGGACCGGTAGAACGAGCATGAATCTTGTCGTCTACTAAGTGGTGGAGTTTCAAGTAGTGCATGTGTCCGATTGTTACCGGGCTGTCGAAATATTCTCCCGTTCTACCATCACGAAGACGTACCTTACCGTCACGTGACAACGGAACACCTTTCCACAATTCTCTGTGGTCCCTGTTGTCTGACAAATATTGCAACACTTCCGGAAGCAAAGAAGCGCCATGTTTTGCTTCAAATTCTTCCCATTCAAGATTTACATAATCGTTTGCCAAATCCAGAGTATCCATAATATCTTCTTCGTTTGCACCATCGAATACCGGTGTTGCAATATTGAATCCTAATGCTTTCGCAGCAAGACTCAAGTGGATTTCAAGTACCTGTCCAATATTCATACGTGATGGCACACCAAGTGGGTTAAGCACGATATCAAGAGGACGTCCGTTTGGCAGGAATGGCATATCTTCTACCGGTAATACGCGGGAAACAACACCCTTGTTACCATGACGACCAGCCATCTTATCACCTACAGAGATTTTTCTCTTTTGTGCAATGTAAATACGAACAGTTTCGTTTACACCCGGAGACAATTCGTCTCCATTTTCTCTTGTAAATACTTTCGCATCCACAACAATACCATATTCACCATGAGGTACTTTAAGTGAAGTATCTCTAACTTCTCTTGCTTTTTCACCGAAGATTGCACGAAGTAATCTTTCTTCTGCTGTCAGTTCTGTCTCTCCCTTAGGAGTTACTTTACCAACTAAGATGTCTCCTGCACGAACTTCCGCACCGATACGAATGATACCTCTATCATCTAAGTCTTTCAGAGCATCATCACCAACACCTGGGATGTCGCGTGTGATTTCTTCTGGTCCTAACTTCGTATCACGAGCTTCTACTTCGTATTCTTCTATATGAATTGATGTGTAAACATCATCTTGTACTAATCTTTCGCTGAGAAGTACAGCATCTTCGTAGTTGTAACCTTCCCATGTCATGAAACCAATGAGTGGGTTCTTACCAAGTGCCATTTCACCATTTGAAGTAGACGGACCATCAGCGATTACCTGACCTGCTTCTACTCTTTCACCTTTTAATACGATTGGTCTTTGGTTGTAGCAGTTGCTCTGGTTACTACGTAAGAATTTTGTTAACTTATAAGTTTTCTTTGTCCCATCATCGTGTTTGATAATGATTTCTGTTGAAGTAGCACGTTCTACGACGCCTCCTTCTTCTGCAACCATACATACCCCTGAATCTACTGCTGCAGTTGTCTCAATACCTGTACCAACAACCGGAGCTTCTGTAATCATAAGAGGTACTGCCTGACGTTGCATGTTAGAACCCATCAGCGCACGAGTAGGGTCATCGTTTTCAAGGAAAGGAATCAGCGCTGTTGCTACAGAGAATACCATCTTTGGTGATACATCCATGTAGTCAAATGCTGTTCTTTCATATTCTTGCGTTTCTTCACGATAACGACCGGAAACATTCTTATGAACGAAATGTCCCTCTTCGTCCAATGGTTCACTCGCTTGTGCTACGTGATAGTTATCTTCTTCATCTGCTGTCATATATACAACTTCGTCTGTAACAACTGGGTTCTTCGGATCTGTCTTGTCAATCTTGCGGTATGGTGCTTCTACGAAACCATACTCGTTGATTCTTGCATAGGTAGCAAGAGAGTTGATAAGACCGATGTTCGGACCTTCAGGTGTCTCAATCGGACACATTCTACCATAGTGTGTATAGTGAACGTCACGGACCTCGAATCCGGCTCTATCTCTAGACAAACCACCTGGACCAAGTGCTGACAAACGTCTCTTGTGAGTAAGCTCACCTAATGGGTTGTTCTGATCCATGAACTGTGAAAGCTGTGAAGAACCGAAGAATTCTTTTACAGCTGCCGTAACTGGCTTGATGTTAATCAATGACTGTGGAGAAATACCTTCCAAGTCTTGTGTTGTCATTCTTTCACGAACAACTCTTTCCAATCTAGCCAAACCAATTCTGTATTGGTTCTGTAACAATTCACCAACCGCACGGATACGTCTGTTTCCTAAGTGGTCGATATCATCATCTGTTCCCATACCATATTCCAAATGCATATTGTAGTTGATAGAAGCCAAAATGTCTTCCTTAGTAATATGTTTTGGTATCAATTCATTTATATTTTTACGGATTGCTTCTTTTAGTTCGTCAATGTCCCCAGCTGTCTCTTCTAAAATCTGAGCAAGTACTGGATAGAATACTGCTTCTGTTACTCCTACTTCCTTCGGATCAACATCAACAATTGCACTAAGGTCTACCATCATGTTAGAGAGAACCTTGATATTACGTTCCTCTCCCTGGATCCATACATAAGAAACTGCGGCATTTTGGATAGCTTCAGCTTTTTCTTTTGTTAATTTTTCTCCTGCTTGTGCAATCACTTCTCCTGTAATAACACTTACAACATCTTCTGCCAAAACTTGTCCTGCAATACGATATTTGAATGCCAATTTCTTATTGAATTTATAACGTCCTACTTTTGCAAGGTCGTAACGTCTTGCATCAAAGAACATTGCAGTAATTAAACTTTCTGCACTATCTACTGCAAGTGGTTCGCCCGGACGAATCTTTTTGTATAATTCTAAAAGACCTTCTTGGTAATTTTCTGCAATATCTTTTCCGAAACTTGCTAAAATCTTTGGTTCCTCGCCAAACATTTCGATGATTTCAGCATTTGTACCTACTCCAAGAGCACGGATTAATACTGTAATCGGAACTTTTCTTGTTCTATCTACACGAACCCAGAACACGTCATTGGAATCAGTTTCGTATTCAAGCCATGCACCACGATTCGGAATTACAGTTGAAGAGTATAACTCTTTACCAATCTTATCGTGTCCGATTGCATAGTAAATACCCGGCGAACGAACTAACTGGCTAACGATAACACGTTCTGCACCATTAATAACGAATGTACCGGTTGCTGTCATAAGTGGCAAATCTCCCATGAAAATCTCATGTTCGTTAATCTCATCCGTTTCTTTATTATATAATCTTACTTTTACTTTTAACGGTGCTGCATAAGTAGCATCACGTTCTTTACATTCCTCAATTGTATATTTTACATCGTCTTTGCATAATGTAAAATCAACAAATTCCAGACTCAATTGACCACTGTAATCGGTAATTGGTGAAATGTCTGCAAATACTTCTTTTAATCCTGCATCAAGGAACCATTGATAGGAATCCTTCTGCACTTCGATTAAGTTCGGCATCTGTAGAACTTCTTTTTGTCTAGAATAACTCATACGCGAACTTTTTCCGCTTTGAATAGGATGAATTCTGTTTTTCTCCATTGACGTTTTCACTCCTCGTATCTATAATTTTGGGAGCATTTGGGCATAGTATAAGCACAATACTCCACAATAGTGCAACTTAGAATGTACCACAAAATTCAAGGGGTGTCAATATATTTTTAGAATTTTTTTACAGTATAAAAGCAAAAAGAAAGGGCATTGCACATCTCATGTACAACGCCCTGTGTTTCGCATATTCCATTAAAAGAATTATTTTAATGTAACTTCTGCACCTTCAGCTTCTAATTTAGCTTTGATTTCTTCAGCTTCTGCTTTAGAAACGCCTTCTTTGATTACCTTTGGAGCTCCGTCTACTACTTCTTTAGCTTCTTTTAATCCAAGTCCTGTGATTTCACGAACAACTTTGATTACTTTAACTTTTGAAGCACCTGCTGCTGTTAATTCTACGTTGAATTCATCTTTTTCTTCAGCTGCTGCTGCTTCACCAGCACCTGCTGCTGCAACTACAACACCTGCTGCTGCAGATACACCAAATTCTTCTTCACATGCTTTTACTAAATCGTTTAATTCTAATACTGATAATTCTTTGATCGCTTCGATCATTTCAGCTACTGTTAATTTTGCCATTTTTGTTTACCTCCGTAAAAAATATTGTTTTTGTTTCTTAAATTATTTTTATTATTCTGCAGTTGTTTCTGCTGCTTCTTCTGCAGGAGCTTCTGTAACTTCAGCTTCTACCGGAGTCTCTGCCGGAGCTTCTTCTACTGGAGCTTCAACTGCTGCTTCTGCGTTCTCTGCTACTGCACCGCCATTTTCAGCGATTTGTTTAATAACACGAGCAAAGTTTGCGATTGGTGATTGGATACTTCCAAGTAATTTTGAAAGCAATTCTTCTCTTGAAGGAATTGTAGATAATGCTTTAACACCAGCTTCATCGTATACTTTACCTTCAACTACACCAGCTTTAACTTCTAATTTGTCAGCGTCTTTTGCGAACTTGCAAAGGATTCTCGCTGGAGCTGTAGCATCGTCTTTTGATACTGCCATAGCGCTTGGTCCTTCTAAGTATTGTGCAAGACCTTCAAATTCTGTTCCTTCGAACGCTCTTTTCATCATTGTGTTCTTGCAAACCTTGTAGATGATACCAGCTTCTCGAAGTTGCTTACGTAATTCTGTATCTTGAGCTACAGTTAAACCACGGTAATCAACGATAACAACTGATTGTGCGTCCTTTACGTCTTCAGCGATTGCTGCAACGATTGGTTGTTTTAATTCAACTTTTGCCACGAATGGTGCACCTCCTTATATTATTTTAATAAATGGCACCGCCGATTGATAAAAAACCTCTCTATCAAAGACAGAGAGGTTTTGTGAATTCAAATTATGTTTCGAATTTCAATCTCCTCGGTAGGCGTACTTACCTTATGCCTTACGGCACCTACTGTCTTCGGCAGTTAATTCCTTGCATATTATAGCAAGGTATATATTGGATGTCAATAACAAATCTTACAATTTTGCAGGATTAATTTTTACACCAGGTCCCATTGTTGAAGTAAGTGTTACACTCTTCAAGTATTGACCTTTTACTGCTGCAGGTTTTGCTTTGTTAATTGCATCAATAAGCGTTTGGAAGTTGTCCGCTAATTGTTCTTCTGTAAAAGAAGCTTTTCCAACTGGCACATGGATGATGTTTGTTTTGTCTAATCTGTATTCGATTTTACCTGCTTTGATATCGTTAACAGCTTTTGTAACGTCCATTGTTACTGTACCAGCTTTTGGGTTTGGCATTAAGCCTTTTGGTCCAAGTACACGACCAAGACGACCAACAACACCCATCATGTCCGGTGTAGCAACTACAACATCAAATTCAAACCATCCTTCGTTTTGGATCTTTGGAATTAATTCCTCAGCTCCTACATAATCTGCTCCTGCTGCTAAAGCTTCGTCAGCTTTTGCACCTTTAGCAAACACTAAGATACGAACTGTTTTACCTGTTCCGTGTGGTAATACTACAGCACCACGGATTTGTTGGTCTGCATGACGTCCGTCACAACCTGTTCTGATGTGAGCTTCAATAGTTTCATCGAATTTTGCAACTGCTGCTTTTTTAACTAATGCAATTGCTTCTGCTTTGTCGTAAAGATTTCCTCTTTCGATTAATTTAGCAGCTTCTAAATATTTCTTTCCTCTTTTCATATTCAATAACCTCCTAGTGGTAATATCGGGAGCGAGCCCTCCCACGTTTTTGTTTACAATAAGGTAGTTACGCTCGACTAGCGCGCTGCTTCGCACCGCTAAGTCTCGGTAACAGCATTCGCACTAACCTCATCTTCGATTCGCTAAGTGCTCTATGCTTCTACTTTAACACCCATACTGCGGCATGTTCCTGCGATCATGCTCATAGCAGCTTCAACTGAAGCAGCATTTAAGTCTGGCATTTTGATTTTCGCAATTTCTTCTAATTGAGCTTTCGTAATAGTAGCTACTTTTGTTTTGTTAGGAACACCTGAACCTGATTTTAATCCGCAAGCTTTTTTGATTAATACAGCTGCTGGTGGTGTTTTTGTAATGAAGCTGAAGCTTCTGTCATTGTAAACTGTGATAACAACAGGGATGATCATACCATCTTGATCTGCTGTTCTAGCATTGAATTGTTTTGTAAATTCAACAATGTTTACACCGTGTTGACCAAGTGCTGGACCTACCGGTGGAGCTGGAGTTGCTTTTCCAGCTGGAATCTGTAATTTAATATAACCTTGTACTTTTTTTGCCATTTTGTGTACCTCCTTGTGGTATTCGCGGGGATTTCCCTCCCACTTTTACTTGTTACATTTTTTTAACATCTGAGAAATTAATCTCTACTGGGGTCTCACGACCAAACAGTTCTACATTGATTGTCAGAGTTTGTCTCTGTGGATTTACTTCTTTTACCATGCCGACTGTGTCTTTCCATGCTCCCGAAGAAACCACGATTGTTTCACCAACTTCATAGTTTGTAACAACCTCTGCATTCATAATTCCTAAAGCATCGATTTCTGCTTCTGTTAATGGTACCGGCTTAGACCCAGGTCCAACAAAACCGGTTACTCCTCTGGTATTTCTTACGACATACCATGTGTCATCATTCATAATCATATGAATCATAACATATCCCGGAAACATTTTTTTCTGAGAAACTTTCTGAGTTCCGTTCTTTGCTTCTACAACTTCTTGCATCGGAACTCTTACTTCCAAAATCTGATCCTCAAGGTGTCTGTTTTCAATTGTCTTATCAATGTTTGCTTTTACTTTGTTCTCATACCCAGAATAAGTATGAACTACATACCATTTTGCTTCTGACATAAAATCACCTTTCTCCCGTTGACAATCTGACTATCTTACGATGAAATCAATACCATATTGAATTAAAGCATCAATAACTGCGATGATTCCACCCAAAAGAACAGAACA
Organism: Tyzzerella sp.; assembly: GCA_017410145.1. Taxonomy (GTDB): domain Bacteria; phylum Bacillota; class Clostridia; order Lachnospirales; family Lachnospiraceae; genus Faecalimonas. The sequence goes on along the minus strand of JAFQRJ010000019.1, from coordinate 48,114 downwards.
TACGATAACTGCCACCGTTTCTTTAACAAGTGTTTTCTTATCCGGCCAAATGATTTTCTTAAATTCAGCTTTAAGACCTTTGAACCAGCTTTTCTTTTTTGGTTTTTCTACTGTAGTTTCAGACATAACATTCACTCCTTTCAACGATATTATTTCGTTTCTTTGTGTAATGTGTGTGATTTACAGAATCTACAATATTTTTTTGTCTCCATACGTTCAGGATGTGTTTTCTTATCCTTAGTAGTATTGTAGTTACGTTGTTTACATTCTGTACATGCCAATGTTATTCTTGTACGCACAACTTCCACCTCGCTTTTTTTCAATGTTTTACGTGTTACATGGTAGCTTGCGAGACTACCTATTTTTAGGCATAAAAAAAAGACCTACTTCCATTCGCCCGTATATCTTATCACATACGCAAGCCTTCGTCAAGCATTTCTTTTTTATTGAAGCACTTATTTTTTTCATATTGCTATTTCGCGTTTGATATTTGTCGATAGATGGAATATTTTGGTTATTTTATATACTTTTTTATATTTTTTTGCGAATTTATAGCCAAAATAAACAAAATGGAGTATAATCATAGTTAACAAATCGAAAGTGAGGATTCGTTATGAAACAAAACAATATGTTAGCAATGATTCTGGCCGGTGGCCGTGGATCTCGTCTACATGATTTAACTAACAAAGTTGCGAAACCGGCAGTTTCATATGGTGGCAAATACCGTATCGTAGACTTCCCTTTAAGCAACTGTGCGAACAGCGGTGTTGATATCGTTGGCGTTCTTACTCAATATGAGTCAATTTTATTAAATAGCTACGTTGCAGCCGGCAGACGTTGGGGATTGGATGCAAAGAACAGTGGTGTGTTCGTTTTGCCTCCACGTGAAAAAGCAGATGCCGACTTGGATGTATATCGTGGTACAGCGGATGCTATTTCGCAAAACATTGATTTTATTGATACATATGATCCAGAGTATGTATTAATCCTTTCCGGTGACCACATCTACAAAATGGATTACGCTGAAATGCTGGCACATCACAAGGAGAATAATGCCGATGCCACTATCGCAGTTATCGGTGTTCCTATAGAGGAAGCAAGTCGTTTCGGTATCATGAACACCAATGAAACGGGACGTATCATTGAATTCGAAGAAAAACCTCCTGTTCCAAAGAGCAATCTTGCCTCTATGGGTATTTATATTTTTAATTGGAAATTACTTCGTCAGATGCTCGTTGAAGATATGGTAAATGAAAGTTCTCACCACGACTTCGGTAAAGATATTATTCCAAGACTTTTGAATGATGGACGTAATTTATACGCTTACAATTTCAAAGGATACTGGAAAGACGTTGGAACCATTGATTCTTTATGGGAAGCGAATATGGACCTTCTCGACGACAAAAACGAATTAGACTTAGGTGACTCTGCTTGGAAGATTTACACAGAGGATGTAACTACACTCCCGCAATATGTTGGGGCAAATGCCAGCATCAAACGTGCATACATTACACAGGGTTGCGTAATTGATGGTGAAGTGAAGAACTCTGTTTTGTTCACAGGTGCCAAGGTCGGTGCAAATGCAAAAGTTCTGGACTCTGTGTTAATGCCTAACGCTGTGGTTGAAGACGGCGCTGTTATCAATCGTGCTCTGATTGCCGACGGTGTTAGAATCGGAAAAGGTGCTGTTGTTGGAAGCCCTGACAGTGAACACATTGAACTGGTTGCAAATGATGTAGAGGGGGTAAAATAATATGGCAAAAGCATTTGGAATTGTTAACACATCCGGAAATCATATTTGGGTAGAAGGTATGCAGGACTATCGTCCTATCGGCGCTTTCTCTTTCCTCGGAAGATATCGCGTGGTTGACTTCCCTATTTCAAACATGAGTAACAGTGGCATTGACCGCATTCAGGTATTTGCCGGAAGCAATCCTCGTTCCCTGATTGAACATCTTGGAATTGGTCGTCATTACAACATCAACTCAAAAAGAGGTAAGTTACAGATTTTATTTGCAGACAACCATTCTAAGAACGATATTTACAATACTGACATTGCTGCTTTTGCAGAGAATATGGACAGTATTCAAAAAATGAAAGAAGAATATGTTGTGATTGCGCCAAGTTATATGATTTTTACACAAGACTTTGACGTTCTGCTGAAAGAACATATAGACACCGGTGCTGATATTACTTTACTATATCATTCCGTTCATGATGCAACTACTAATTGTTTGAATTGTGCTTACCTTTCACTGAATCGTCAAAACGGTGTGCTTGCACTTGCAAAGAATCGTGGAGACGAAGCAGAAAGAGACATCTTCATGGACACGTATGTAATGAAGAAGGAGTTGTTTATCGAACTGATTAACAAGGCAAGAAGGTTATCTTCTATGTACACACTCTCTCAGATTATCAACATCGAGTGTGAGGAGTTGGACGTACGCGGATACAAGCATGAAGGTTATTTTGCAGCAATCACAAACTTCAAGAGTTACTACGATGCTAACCTTTCTTTAATTAAATATGAAGATACTAAAGATTTGTTTGACGAAGATTGGCCTATATTCACACGTACTAACGACTCTTGTCCTACGCATTACTTTGATACTGCAGAAATCAAACAATCAGTTATATCCAATGGCTGTATCATTGAAGGAACTGTTATCAACTCAATTATCGGACGTGGTTGCGTAATTAAAAAAGGAACTGTTATCAAGAATTCCTTGATACTTCCAAACTCTTATATTGAGGAGGGAATTCACGTTGAGAACTATGTTGTCGGAAAACATTCAAAGGTGCTTCACTGCAAGGAATTAGTTGCAGATGCTGAAACTCCTGGATATGTAAGACGTGGAGATACATTATAAAAAAAGTCAAAGACAAGGCTGGCATATTACATGTGAATTGTAATGCCAGCCTTATCTTTTGTTATGATAATTCCTTTGCTTTTACACCATCACAGAAGTCGTAACGATTGCACTCCAATTATTCTGTGCTACCGCTTCTCCTTCATAGCCCTCGTATTTTACCAGGCAAATCTCCTCCAGTTCCTCAATTACATTCTGTTCACCCATTAAATAACTTTTAAGCCGTGCTTCGCAGGCTTCCATGCGATACAAAAGTCCCCCAAAACGTTGTTCCTGCACTTCCAGGCCAAACGGCTTATTTTCATGCATCCACAAAACACGAAACGCTTCAAAAAATCGTTTCATATCTTGTCTAATAATCGGAAATTCCTGTTCTACAATGCATTTTAGTTCATCTCTGTCACCTGTTTGATATGCTCTGCGAAGCCGAATACCTAAATCACATTTTCGTGCCAACACGTCCAGTAACTTCCTTTCCATATCAAATAAATAGTCATATGCTCTTCCATTGATACTTTCTTTCAACTTAATTGCCGCATTTGCATAACGCTGTGATAAATCACTCCGAACTGTAGAATCATATATACCAATAAACGGATCATTATACAACAAATATTTACATGGATTATGAAAGTGACTTGGTTCTTCTTTTGTAATATTCGGAAGTTCCAAGTTCATAAATTCATCAAAAGAATACCCGTATTTTTCTTCAAACCTCTTTTTGATGTCACTCCTATTAAAATTACCTCTCGCCATTTGTGCTGCCGCAAACATAACCGGAAGTGCGGAGTAGTAAGAACAATCTTTTCCATTATCACCCCAAAGGGTAAAGAAAATGGTGTTTACTGGATGTTCCTCTATACTTCGCATCGCAGCCTCTGTAGTTTCTAATGCAAACTGCAAATTCGGAGCATATCCCGTCCACGTTTGTAATCCTCCCGCAAATCCAATTGGATTACGAAAATCCGCATGCGTAGTTAGCATATGGTCATAGTGACTTTTTTCTTTGCTATAATAATCCCAATAAATCAATTCCACGCCTTCTGGAACTTGCCAGATGGTTTCTTGTGGAATTCTGACATTTTCACCGTAATATTCACCACCATTGTGAAGTCGAATAAACATATCGCTCCACATCATAATCCGAAACCCGTGTTTATCCGCTATCTCTTTCACTCTTGCCAGATGCTCGGTCAGAATTTCAACTCGATTTCGATAACCATGTTCGTCCTGATACCGTCCCCGTCCGAGAAAATGAGCTTCATCCATTCCGATATTTACACGTCTTGATGTAAAACATATTTCCAATGTATGAAACATCTTATCAATCAATTCATACACCTTCTCGTCTCCGACCATCAAAATATCATTGCAATCAAACAATTTCCCATATGGTACCCATTGCTTAAGTTGATTAAGGTGTGCCAATACTTGAATACACGGAACCAGCTCCACGCCCACACTCGTACAATACGCATCGATATCTCTGATTTCTTCATGACTATAACTCCCACGCATATAGCCAAAGAATGGCTCCCCATCAATTTCATATGTATCCTCTGTATACAACTGGAGCATGTTATAACCCATATCAGAAATCAACTTTGCAAAGTCCTTTACTTTTTCGGGTTTCATCACCGCATTGCGCGAGCAATCCAACATAATACCTAATGTTTCCATAGTTATACCCTTTCTCCATCTACTACTTTCACCAATAACCAGCCATCTTTCACCGGAATCTTGGCTTCCAGTTCTTTAACTCCCAGCGCGTGTGGTGTAACTTTATAAGAAGCGCCACCATCTTTTAGTTTCAAGCCTAACATATATTCCACAATAAATGAAAGAACACCGGAAGCCCAGCCATGACACAGGGAATGGCGGAAGCCTTTGTAACAATATGCACCGTAGTCTCCGTGAATGTCCTTCTGTCCTTCCATCGGCAGTTCATCAATACTTCCACTGCCTTCCAGCCAATCCATATGAAAATCTTCCCAAAAAGAGGTTGCGCCACGGGAAAGCATCGCTCCAAAATACTCTTTAATAATAGAGAGCATATCTGTTCCACCCGCCATGGCATCTGCCGTCAGAATATAGTATGCCATAAACGTGGAGAATCCATCTGCCCCACCTTTTTCCAAAAAGGATGCTTCCCCATCTGCATTTCTTCCTGCGAGAATCTGGAATGCACGTGTCTGTTTAAACTCACACGGTTTGACAAGATATGGGTTTAATTTGTGTAAAAGAGAACGACAATTCACATTATCCTCCACTTCTAAATAGCGTTTTGCCGCAATCATAATAATCGCAGCCGTTCCTGTCACTGCATCCTCTGTGCCACGAGTCGGCCAATCTAAAAAGAAACTCATGAAAGACGGTGGTAATTGAAAATCAATTATTCCATCATCAGTGATGCTCGCATCGAATTTCTTAAAAATTGCCTCTGCATAATCCTTATTTTCTTCAAAATATGTAGTATCTCCAGTCATGCTGCAATAATCACACAGATTAATCACCCACCATGCAGAATAGGATGGAATGTTGTTAATCCAAGTATCCGTCGGGGTCTCTGCGCGTAAGAAAGAAAGTGAATTGGTGACGTTTTTATTCGCACCATACAAATAAACAGAGTTCACAATCTCTTGATGCAAATCCCCACACCAAACTAATCTGTCACGTTTGATACCATCCCAAATGTATCCGTTCTGGAAATTTAATTTCAATGTGTAGGCTGCTGTATCTATGATTCTATTTAATTCTTCATCACTAGTCTTAATATATCCTTCTTTTTCAAACACGGGTAATGTGCTGACTGCAAAAATATTTTTCACCCATACAACATCATCGGTAAGAAGCTCAATTCGTACAAATCGAAAGCCGGTCTGCCCAAAACTCAGATCGGACATACTCGGAATGTCTACCATGAAGTCACGTGGTGAATGGTCATTAGTCGCATTCTTCTCCCCAATAGATGAACAACATTCCGAAAGGGATTCTCCAAATGTGATCCGAAATTTTGTTGGTCCGAACACTGATCGCGTCACAATGCGTACACCACCGCACACTTCTTTTCCATAGTCCAGCACAACATAAGCTCCCTTTTCCAAAAATTTTGTAACAGATAAATTTGAAAAAGAAACACACGCCGGCTTTTCTTTCATGAGTTCATCCACGCACTCCAATTTATCAAATGCTTTTACGGATACAGGCATCATTTTCTTCTTCTCAATTACGTAATCTTCGTCTTTCCAGTATTGTAACATAACTCTTGCTCTCCCTCTGCATTATTAATAAAACACACCCCAAGCACCTGTATCTTTAAAATTTTCTTCGTCCCCATCTCCTGATGGTTCTTCTGTAGTATTATCGTTTTCCCCTACACCATCATCTTCTCTGCCACTATTCAACTCAATGTCATTTAGATTATTATCACTCGGTTTGGTCGTATTTTCCTGTTTGTTATTTGGTGTGTCCCCATTGAAGTCAATCATAGTTTCTTCATCTAAAATCGGACCATCCTCTGAATCAGATTCTTTCAGGCCGTCTTCTGCATCTTCTTCCAATGTATTTTCATTGCTTTCATGTACAATTACATCTTTTCCCACATTATCCCTATTTTCTTTTCCATTGCCTTTGCCCAAGATTAAAGCAAGTACCAGCCCAAACAAAACTAATATGGCGATAATAGCAAGGATTTTTTTCTTCTTCATATTTTCTTTGCTCCCTTATAATATGCTACCCATTATGAAAAGAAAGATTGGAAAATCCAACCTTTCTTTTCCTCCCATTTAATAGATAACATTCCAAATATTATCTTTTTTCAACAATTCTTCACCTGCAGTGCAGAACTCCTCTTCATCCACTGTAAACGTATAGAATTTATTCGCAATTGGCTTGCCATTATTCACATCTGCATCCGCTTTTTTGAATTTCAAATTAATGTAGACATCCATTTCGTCTTTTTCTGAAATATCACTTGTGTTACCAACGCATTTGATGATTGTCTTTCCATCTGCATCACTTGATACATTAAATTCCATTTCATCAAATACTTTGCCACATTCAACGCCTTTCTCTGCACCAATAAATGTCAAACCATCGTCTGTCTTCACACTCAGCCTTCCTGCAGCAGCGCCAGTGCCATCCTTAAGAATATTCAAATTTACCGGTACATTCACATAATGAAGATATCCATCTTCTACATGCGCAAATTTGCTAAGTCCGTATACTCTAGTTCCATCCAGCGTATCCCAGAAGGGTTTGATACAAATAATGGTTCCGTGTGCTTCTGCCGGAATCTTTCCTACCGTACAGGTTGTAAAATGATTTGCAGCCTGCCCAAATAAATCTGAAGGCTTATATGTTGCCGTTGGCTCAGCATCATTGGCCCCTGCATAGTAATTAAATTTTGAATATACTGTTTCTGTTGTAAACGGTTTTTCTGTAAGCACAGTTTCGTTACCCTTATCATCAATTCGGGATACGACAAATCCAAACTGACTATAATTTTTAGAATCCGTAGCCGAAATCACTCTGACAATCACATCTTTTGAACCTTGAACTGTTCCCGCCCAGTTCTGGCATTTTACACTTAATGTTTGTGCCGGAACAAATTTTGCAACAACCGTTCCCTTCTTTGCCTGATAGCTCGCAACACCTGCTATAGCAGTGTATTCTTCTACATCACCATTTACTGTCATATCATACCATCCACCAAACAGATATCCAAATCCATTCTCATCAGCACCTGTATACTCAGGTGCTGTATTATCGTTTAGATAAGAAGTAATATCATCGCTATACTCAACATATTTTACGACATCTGTCTGTTCTGTATTCTTAGCCGCATCAACTCCGCCACCTATGCTCAGGCTTCCTGTGAACACCATAGCCACTACCATTACAGGCATTATAATGTCTCTTACACTTTTCCATACTTTATTTTTCATCGTCTTTCTCCTCCTTTCCATCACGGTTACCATTGAATCATGCCATCTTCTGGATCACCTGTGTTTGTAATGACCGATTCCGTAACCACATCTTTTTGTTTAAATTCCACTATTTCCATTTCCGGTTTTTCATATTTCACCCATTCTTCCTCCTCTCGAGTTCACCTGTTAAATTATTTCTTTCCAACTTCGACTTCGTTCTTTACAAAGCATATCTTCAAGACTTATCATGCAAATTGTTCGCTTGCCTGTATGTGTACTGTCAAAAGTTACATATTGACCATCTCGAGTCCAACGTGCGTGCAAATCGCAGCGTATATCTATACAATCCGGAATCACTGTCTGCGAATCCACTGCACGAATAATTTCATTTGTCTCTGTATCAATGAGCCACAATGTGCGTTTTCCATTGCTATTCGGATATCCATCCCCCAATATGTATCTTCTGTCAGGTGAATACAGACAATGAATATCCGTTATTGGATTTGGTTCTGGCAAACATTCTACCCTGTCTGTCAAGTCTTCCAGCAAATATAAGCAATAAATCGAATTGTCTGTCTTTGCGCTTGTCACAATCAATATCTCTCGGTCATTCTTCCAATGGTAATGAGAATTCACACAATAGTCTGTCAGTTTATACATATTGCCTTGCAAATCCGAAGTAAGAAGCATCGTATTCCACTTCTGTCCCTCTGCCGGGAAATTGCGAAGTAGGAATAAGAAACGATTTCCCATCGGATTAAATGTAATATGATTTACCAACAATTTCCCTTCGGAATATGGTGGCTGTGGAAATCGTGTTTTCATCTGCTCATAGGAAATAATTAGTCGGCACTCTCCACTCTCCATATTCATCAGCCACACACCATCATCCGCCGGTGCATTTACATGTTGATAGATATCTTCTACTCCGGAATATCCGTATCCTGGTCGGAAATCATAAATACGTGGGAAGTTAATGCAAACTGCATATCTCCCGTCTGTACTGATATCAGCAAATGCCATTGGAAGGCGTCTCACATCTCTCGTGACAATATTTTTTATTTCCGTGCGATACCTCGCACCATCAAACACATTATACACAATATGTTCATCATCTTTGTACCATCTAAGCATCGCTCCTTGTTGGAAATTCCACGCTGTTGTTTCTGACCATTTGACAAACTCACCCGATTCCATATCAATGGCTCCAAGTTCAGCAATATCCGCCGGTTCTGGCAGACGGTCCATAAACTTCACTCGATGCGTGAGATGATATCTCCCAGTTGTATCCATTGGTTGCAAATCATAATATCCAAAAAAATACTGGTATCCATCGTTAGGTGTTATAATTCTTTCCATTAACCTTTTACACCACCCATCTGAAGACTTCCCATGAACTGCTCACTGAATTTAGCGAACAGTACCAGACCAGGAATACTTGCGAGCATACAGGCTGCCAACTGCATTGGTGCTGTTGTTGATGCCAAACTGCTAAAATTCAATAATGCAATCGAAATCGTTGGTGTCGAAGGAAGGTACAATAGTACGCCCATATAATCTGACCATAACTGAACAAACTGCAGGATAAATACAGTCAGCATCTGTTTGGAAACAAGCGGCAACATGATTTTAAAGAAAATAGTAAAATGTCCGCCACCGTCCATATAAACGGCCTCCATATAATCATTCGGAATCCCTTCAAATGCCGCATGATACACTAGAAAGTAAATGCCAATAAAGGAACATTTCATAATCCAGTGTCCCCACATTTGGTCATAAATTCCTATATTCTGCGTCATCTGAATGGTGGATGCCGTATTTCCTATAATCGGAACAATCATAACGACATAAATCATTGCCTCAATAAACTTACTGAATTTATACGGAAACTTCTGACAACAGTATGCCACGACGCAAGGTGTAACAGTCAGCCCAAGTGCACCCCCGGCCGCATACAAAAAGGAATTCACCGTCAGTCCCAAAAAGTCGTAGTAACCGGAACCACCATCCTTCAACACAATCGGATATACAAATCCCGTGAATACTTTTTTAAAATTTTCCAATGTCAACTCGGTAAAACCGAAAAAGTTGTCAGTATAATTTCTCAATGTTTTAAAAGATGACAATACTGCCAAAAGATACGGATACAACATACAACATGCATAAATGAGAAGCAGGATACATACTACCCACGAAATCGGTGTCATACGAGATGCTTTACGTACTTCTTTCCTATGCGTTTTCTGTAATTTTCGCATTTCGACGTGCCTCCTTTCTCATTCGTTTCTTCGCAGCAATTGCACCATCTGTGTCATTCATCGGATTTTTGCTGTTCACATACGCTCTAAGCGGAAATACAATTAACGCAGTTATCGCAGTGAGTACCAGACCAAATGCTGCAAAAAACGGATATCTTCTTGTCCCCCACTCGGTCAATCCGATAGTGAAATAAGAGCCCACTGTGTTCACTGCCGTAACACCGGCAACTTTATAAAATGAATACATACCATAATCATTTGTAAAAATAGACACCGCGCTCGTCACTAAGAATATCGATACGGTCGGCCAAATAAGCGGTAAGGTCACGTGAATAAACTCTTGCCATGCATTCGCACCATCTACTCTCGCCGCCTCTGAAATGCTCTCATCAATTCCACTCATTGCACTACTTAAAAAGATAAAGTTACCTGCCAATGAGAAGAACAGTTGGTATATAACAAGCGCCATCATCTGTGTTGCTGAGTTCGCCAACAGTCCCAAGCAATCTTTGTCAAAAAGAAGCTTCATCATCACCGGGTATCCTCTGTCCATCAACTGATAAATGATAATAGCTGTAACTGGTCCCGAAATCATTCTAGGTAAAAACAAGATTGTTTTGATAAATCGCGAAAACTTGTAATTCCTATATATGTAATAGGAAATTCCCAGTGAAGTCGGAAAAGTGATGATCGTGGTAACAAGCCAAAAAATAATAGAATTTTTAAAGGCATCCCGTACAGTAGCATCCTTTACCAAACCTTCGAATACACCTTTGAAATTATCCATGGTCCACGTGAAATTCAAACTTGCATCATACTCTTTAAACGCCAATAATATAGAATTGAAATTCACACCAATCCACATAACGCAAAATTGTAAAATCGGGAAAGCCATCATAACACAATAAAACCGCAGGGCTGAGCGTTCTCTGCTACGTGTCGCTCCGCCCTTATGTAATTGTTTCATTTTTCGTTCCATCACGAATGTTCCTCCATCCTACTTCAGCACATCTTCCAACGTTGGCCACAATATTTCTTTTCGGTTTTGAACCATTCCTTTCCAATATTCCATAAAATCATATTTATATTCTGTACCATCCTTTGCAGTCAAAACCGTACTCATAATCGGTGTTGCCGCTGCGTTTGAATCATATTTTGAGGTAAACAAATTAGCAAGACGGAAATTGATTGCCGAGAATGTATAAACCGGATGGTCACTCATTGGGAAGAGCATTCTGCTGTTCTCACGAATTTCTACTACAGATTCCACACAATCCGTAGATTTTCCTTCTGTCAGCGCATAATCATATGGCTTAAACATACCTGTCACTTCCGTAAACTCAGCCATCATTGCATCTGTATGACAGAACTGTAAAAACAGTTTTGCTACTTCCACTTTGCTATCTGCAATATTCGCATTGATAAAGCAATAAGAGTCCAATGGTGATACTTGCACATTTGGACTTCCAATTTGCGCTTCTGTTGCTTTCGGGAGTGGCATCCATTTCATTTCCATTTCGTTATCATATTTTGTTGCATTTGTTCCGTAAGTTTCCTGGAATGCAGTAACTGCTTCATTCTCCCACCATGAACCTTCTATAATCATGGCAATTGGTTTTGCATTTTGTTCATATGCATTTCTTACAAACGAAAGTTGTGTGTCAGATGTTTTATATGCGGTTGAAAGAGAAACATTTGCATCATAATAACTTGTATTCTGCAACAATCTTTCCGCAAAACTAAGTGCATGCAAATATCCTTCCTGACGAACCAGCTCGTAACCATTTTCAGCAGTAATTGCCACTTTTTCCGTTTCATATGTCAGGTTTTCTTCATCTACTGTGTTTAGTTTAACCAAATCTTCTTCGCCCTCAAACGTGAAGTTCATCATCGTATCTTCATATCCTTCGTAATCTGCCCACAATGCTGCAATGAGCCATGTAAAGTAATCTGGAGACCCCCATTGCACAGGCACTACATTGTCCTCTGCAATCTGACTACACAATTGGAAAAAGTCATCATAAGTAGCCGGCATACCATCGTCGTATGTCCCTGCCTTTCCATCAGGACCTACTCCCAGGTCACCGCTTGCATCTGTAAATGTTCCATCTGCTGCAAAATACCATTCATTCTCATCAAACAAAGTCGCATTATACACAAATCCATAAATGCCCTCCCAAAACGGTAATGCATAAATTTTCTCATCCACAAGCATACTCTGTGCATAATCTTCATTCATTTTATCCAATATACTTTTTTCTTCATCATAATCGGTTAGCTTTTCTGTTGCGATGTCAGTAATGTCATAGAGCAGTCCTCGATTTACCCAATCATGATAGAAAACACCTTGAGTAAAGAAAACTTCAGTTTTAGAAGCTGAAATCAAATCTTCCAATTCCGTTCCATGCATGGTAGTTCGATTTTTTTCACCTATAATAAGTTGTACACCTTTCTTTCCTTCTTCAAAGGATACATCTGCATACTTATCTTCAAATTTCTCGATTGCCTTTTCAAGCCACTCTGTCCCAACACCACCATCAAAGGTTCCTATATAAAGTGTTGTCTTGCTATCATCCTCTTCTTCTATCACTTTTGCACCACAGCCTGCCATAGAAACAAGCATGACTGCCGATAGCATTAATGCCACTAATTTTTTCATGATTATTCTCCTCCTCGTTTATACATTTACTTTTCTGCGCTTTCTACCATAGTAAACACCACCATAAGCACCTACAAGTGTGATGAACATCACTCCTATATATATTCCAAACGGTGCTTTATCTCCGGTTGTCGGGCTATTCACAGAACCAAATGCCCCACCATCTGTTACGACGTTTTCTACACTATATATCCATTCATCATCTACATTTCTAGTAAGTACAACAGAATTCTGAATACGAAGCGGCACTTGTGAAGCACTATCAGCGGATGGCCAAAGAATTGTGCCTGCTTTCATTTCAATGCTATCCATTAGGCCGATTGAAGCATTCATTAACAAAATCTGATTGCCGGATACATAGAACGAGGCATTTTCATTCGTATATACACCTTGCCCCGGTTCACCATAAATAACGCTTCCATAGCAAAGTGTACCGTTACCATAAATATCTGATATTTTTTTGCTCAAACCAGATGTAAGCGTTGGTTCCAGCACCACTTTCACGCCTGTCACATTGTAGACTGAAACGGTCACCTCATGAAATTCCGTAGGGGTTTCAATGACCCCCTTTTCTCCCCAGCGTCCGTAAGCCTCTTCTTTTTCTAATTCCAATGTATTTGCAAGTCGCATATAGGTTTTATTTTGGGCACCAGAATAAGGAATTAAAACAGTTCCTTCTTTAAATAGAATGGAAGTCATTGCATCCAAATCCCAGCTGCCGCTCACATACAGCATATCCACGTTTGGAGAGTAATTGATGGTCATTTCTTTTGTTCCGTTTATGAAAGCCACACCTTCTGACCTTGATGCCCATGTTCCATAAGCCTCTGTACCAATTACTTTTCCCTTGTCCGGTCCAGCTACAATCTCTGCCTTTAAATAATATCCTCTACCGTCAAAGTTGCTAAATGAAATCTTGACATCATTGTATTCAATCTTTGTCTGCCCATAATCTTCCATCCAGCTGTCTTCTAATTTGACAAACTTGAGGTTGTTTGTAATTGTAATATTTGTTGCATTAGAACCAACCAATCTGGTTCCCCTCGGCACTTCTAACCTCATAAATGCTCCGTCATCCTTAAGTCCCTGAATCACGAAACAATTGCCGCTTTTAATCCAATTAACTGCTGTTTCCACCTTGTCAACTGTTAGCATTCCACTAAACACAGTTCCATCTGGGATATTCTTAATCTCCTCATTACCAAACGCAAATGCAGTCAAACTTTTATTACAACGGTAAAATGCAACTTCTGTTTCCAATTCCGTCACTGGAATATTTTCTACCCAGACACCATTCGAATAAATGTAATCCAAATCATTATTGAGAGTAATTGTATCTCCAGTTGAACTCGTAAGCACAGTTCCACTTACAACTTCTATTTTAGTAACATCACCGTAATTGGTAATACTTGGAGTCATAAGACAATTACCACTTTTTGTCCATTCAATTTCTGTTTTTGTTTCATTAAATAAAATAGACCCAGTAAATTTTGTTCCATCTGTAAAGGATGCAACCTCAGTATTGGCATATGTAAATGCCGCTTGCCCATTAGACATTACCTTATAAAACGATAGGTCTGTTGACAAATGCACCGGTTCCACTACAATCGGTTTTTCATATACCAAAAAATCATCAATATACGTAGTTCCTGTTACTTGTGATTGTCCGCCATAATCACCTAACTGAATCAACACATTTCCAGTAGCTTTTGGTGTCCACTCTACTTCCACCTTTTTCCATCCGTTGGTGGCATCCGTGATACTTGCCGTTGTAGGAACACCATCTATGGTACAATTTTTAATATATGTACTGTGGAGATTTGACCATTGTGCAAAAACATTGGCTGTATAATTTCCTCCGGCGCCATTTGGTGAACCCGCATCATCAAAATGCATGTCATAAACTCCATCTTCCTCTGCTACCCACACATAATAAGATAGAATATAGGTCTTCTCAGTAGTTAGTTGATTACCATATAGTAATTGTCTGGAATAAATGTTCTCTCCAACTACTAACACGTTGTTTTTTGTAGCTGCCCCCACACTGCTGCTATGTTGATAATCACTTCCACTAAAGTCTACCTGTTTCAAAACCGTGACCCCTTCTGGAATTTCAATTCCTGTGGTTGGAGTATGGTCTGTCGGTTCTGGAATCGTCGGCTTTTGACTTGGCGGTGTTGTTACCACCAAGTTGCCGCTTGGATTCTTCTCATAAAAGCAATCATTCTGTATCGTAATACAAGTTCCATCGCTTGCTGTCATCTTGCTTCCTTCATATACACCTATGCTATTGCACTCAGAAATTGTAATCTGCACATTTCCATCGGCTTTTTTCAGAAAGAAGTTTGCGCCCGAAACCACCCAATTTACATTAGTCTCTGTTCCGTTTAGCAATACTGTTCCGGTAAACACAGAACCTGCAGGTACGCTTCCTGTATATCCACACACAAGTTGAGTATTACTTGCAGCTCCCCAAAAATTATTTACCGTCACTTGATATTCAATTGAAGTACCAGCAGCCTGTGCTTTCGTTCCATATGAAATCAAAGTGCTTCCGAGCAACAATATTAGTGCCATTACAACGCTAAAAAAACGCTTGCGCCATCCTATTTTCTTCATACTATCACCTCGCATTCTCCTAGATATTCCACTCTTTCCACAGCTCCGTAATAAGCACATTTTCCTTATATTGCTCAATTCCCAACCGCTGTGTATCATTTCTAAATTCATACTTCATATTCAGAAGTTCATCTGCTACAAAATTAGTTCCATAAAGCTGAATCATAAGGAATCTGCTTTGTAAGGTTTCCATCGTAATGCGGTCATATAGCACCTTATATTGTTCGATATCGTTCTCACGATACTTCTCGATATCCTCATATGCCTGCTCGAATTGCTTAAGTATGTCTTTAAGCTGGGAATACGACCAATACTCAGCATTTACCAAATCATCTTGAATTCTTCCTGATAGATCCTGCTGACTATAGATAATTGCCATCCATTGACGTTCCTCTTCAAAAATAGTTCGAAGCGTCTCTCCTGCAGCGCCATAATAATTCGCAAAGAAATCATCCAAAAGTTCTTCCATATTTAACTCTGTATTCCATTGCAACTTTGACATCACATACCATTTTGCTCTACACCATCCCGTGTTACCATTAGATTGTTGTGATTCGGATTGGTCATAAATGGCAGTTGCTCCATTATTGAGCAAATACTGATAGTTACTTTGCATAATCTCAAATGTCTTTTTGGTTGCAAAAAATCTCTGCGCATTCAAGGCATAAGTCCACGCATGAAGATTATCTGTCAAAGCATTCCAAGCCTGAACCTGCTCTGCGGTATCTGCATTTTTATCAGATGTAAACGGTACTGCATAACTTGCCGTAATCGGTGCAAACATGACTCCCAAATCCTTGTGAAGAACTACACTCTCGTCAATCGGCTCATAGGTTTTTGTCTCTTTGTTATATGTAACAGGCGGTTTCACCGTTTCATAATACGCAAAGAATACACATTTAATCGGTGTCTCATTCGGTCTGTTTTCCTGACACCATACATTCACCGCTTCCTGCACCTTATTTGCAAACTTAATCATAACAGCAGAATTCGTGCCATACTTATCCTTACTTTCCAAGCACTGCTCACAAGTACACCATTCCGGATTATCTTCCATTCCGATAATCATAACGTTGGCATCTCCACTTTCCAAAAGTTTCACTACATTCTTAATATATTCCGCATGCATATCTGTATTGGAATAGCAGAGCTGTGCAGGCAATTCTACATTTCCCTGCTGGAGATTTTCATAAGTTGCCTCAGAATACCAAGCTTTATATTTGTCGGATTTGTAATCATATACGGTTGGGTCAATGACTTCCATAGAATTATGTACCAAACGTCCCAATACGTAGATTTCCTCATATTTATTCATCTGCATACGATAGGTAGTTGTTTCATCGTAAATCATTTCACCGCCGGTTGCTGCCCTCCATTCGAAAGACGGCACCACAGTTTCCTCAAATGCTAAAAGCTTCAAATCTGAAGTTTCTGTGTATTCAATGGCATCCTTACCATAGCATTCATAATCCACACTATAAGACAACCACTCATACACTGCATTACGAGTTCCAATATCCGAGAACCCCTTTATATAACAGTCATCTTCCACTGTCTGTAATACAAAACCATTACTATTTACATCTTCATACGTCGGCGTAACACTTGCATACTCTGATGCTTTAGTGGCACCAACCGACAAGAAGCTGCCCGTGGTATCCGCCTCGTTTTCTGCAAGAATCGGAAGCATAGCACCTGTTGATTCTTTTAAAAATAACTGCAATTCGTTTGCTGCAAACTGCTCTTTCTCTGTTGCCTTCTCCGGAATCAGGATAAAATAGTCGCTCTTTCCGCCTGCCACCAAATCATACTTCGTTGCAGTAATTTCTTTCATTACGTTCTGCTTTTCCTGCTCTTTTACTCCGCCACCTGCTTGCTTACTGCCACATCCTGCAAGAAGAGAAACCGAAAGGGTCGCCATTAAGACTCCTGAGATAATCCTATTTCCTCTTTTCATGATCATTCTCCTTCCGCATAAGTCTTCACTGTCAAACGTCCCACATTGCCAGCTTCATCTACTGCAAGAAACGTGATTTCATATACACCTTCCTCTGTGAGTTCCACAAACTTTGACTCTGCAGTCACAATTCCGCTTGGATGTTTTACAGTTACACTAAGTTTGATATTTTCTTTCTCTGAGATGTTATCAGAACAGGTCACTTCCGGAAATTCCAGCTTATCTCCGACTTTTGTTGTAGAAGAAATTGTCTTTTTCAGTTTCAGTGCCGGTGCCGTCTCATCTACCACATTAACACGCGATACAACGGAACGTGTTTCATTGGTTCCGTCCGTTGCTTTATACTCAATACGGTATGTGCCGTATTTTTCAATGGTAATCGCATATTCCTTGTCTGGCGTTACGTTTTTAAGTTTTGTTCCATCTGACGCACTCACCACTTCTCCATCTGGGTCAAGCACGCTCATAGACACTGTCGCTTCGTCTGCCAAAACATCTGTTGCAAAGGCAGTCGGCAATATTACTTCCGAATTTTTCACCACATAACTAATTGGATTTACCACACTGACCAATGGCGCCGTCTTATCCACTGTATATTTCGTACCCATACGTTGCTGATTGATTGATTTCAAGCAGAAAACACTTCCTGCTTCGCCATATAGATGGATTGTAAGATTGACTTTTTGAGAAGAGAATCCCAAAAATCCTTCTCCTTTTATTGTCTCTAACACAGGAATATTCAGTGCCATCCCATCTCCAAAACAATTTGAGGTTGCACTATATGCCACTGTAAAATTTCCATCATTCTTCTTATATAAGGAACCTGTCGTAATAAAGGAACGATTGGAATCATTCACAATTACGGATGTCTGTACATCACTCATGCGATTATAGGCAATTTTCACTATCTCATCTGCATTTTCTGAATCAGCAAGTATAAATTCTGCCTTCGCAAGTGAACTGTCTTCCACACCTGCAAAAATTAATTGAAAGTTATCTGAAGCCAGTGGCTTATTAAATGTCACTGTTGCTTCTTCTTCTGTCATAACAAAATTAATTGCATCCTCTGTCATCTGCAAATTGGCACCTTCTACAGTATAATAACCGGCAAGATCTACCTGTTCTTTTGCTGAAGTTGCCATTACAAGGCTGCCAGTCAAAGTTATTGCGGCTACAAGTAGTACACCTAATATACGCTTTTTCATAGTTTCACCACTTTCTGTGCCCAAAGCACGATTTCTTACCGTTTATTTCGCAAGGATACTTTCTCCCTGATACTTCACGTCTGCAATCACAACGATTTCTCCTTCTAAGAAATCATACATATCTAGGAAGAAGTTGCCCTTTTTATTCAAGGTAACCTTCATTTTCTTTGTTACCAATTGGTCCGGTTCCGGAACCGTATTATTTGCATCTGGGTGAGCATCGCTCGGAGGTGTGAGACAAATCCAATGTTCATCTGCACCTTCATCTACTATACGTCTTCCCCATGTACCATTACTATCAAGCATATAGCCATTGGAACCCATCACATAATAACTGACCTCAACTTCAAACTGACCACGCTGACATAAGGTGGTTCCTACACGGAACTTTTGGAAAGAACCCAATTTACTGTCACATGTAAATACATTTTTGTAGTTACCCAATGTATTCAGTTCAAAATGTCTGCTGCTTCCGCTAATCTTCTTGACTGATTTTACTGCCAACAGTTCATCCGCTTTAAAGTGTAAACATAATAACTTGAATTTGCCATCTACTACGGTAGCTCTAAATGTGCTGGTTAATACCTCATCTGACTTCGGCAACGAGTCCATTCCAGGTGTCTGTCCTTCTACTGGATATTCACACCACCAAACAACATCTTTCATACTTGCATCATAGATACGTCTCATGCCGGTACCATTTCCATCAAGTCCTATTCCGTCCGTATTCATCAATTGATATGCAACCTCTAATCGATACACACCGTCTTCCAAATCTGTCGGAATCCAAAACTCATATCTCTCCAAGAAATTCTCATTCCAGCCAGTTCCATCCCCTTTAAATACAGCTGGATATTCACTCAACTTACTTACGTCAAATACAACTTTTTCTTCCTCTTTGTGTTCTATAAGCTTATCTGCCATCACACTCTTACCATTGTATTTTACATCCGCAACTACCAGCATCTCATTTGCTTTCCAACTATAAAGAGACAAGGTTGTTTCTCCGTATTTATTTACATTTTGGTTTAGTGTATAGGTGATAGATTCTATGGCTGTTGGAAGTGTGTTGCCACTGCCTTCCCAACCTTCCAAAGCCTCGGCGCAGAACCAACTATTCCCTTTCAGGTGTGTAATACGTCTTCCCCAGGAACCATTTCCGCTAAGACTTCTGCCATTCGGGTCCATAAGGTAAAATGTCATCTCTAAGTCATAGTTTCCTTTCGGAAGTGTGGTTCCAACCACAAGCTCGTTCAGAAGTTGTCCGTCTGTAGTCATGTAGAACGGATAATTAACCAAGTTTGCCATACTGAATAATTCTGTACCATCGTAATGATATGACGTAGAAGAATCCATATATAAAACATTATCTTTTGAACCACCCTTAGCGGTAACCGTAATCATGGTCTCATACTTATCTTCAAAATTAACCCTATATGTCTCATCCTCAGAAAGTTCTGCTTGTAAGGTTCCATATCCATCATGCAGATCATACTGATAACCACTTACGCCTTCTTGTGGTGACCAAACAAAACTTGCCTGCCCTTCTTCATTCCTTTGAATGGCAACCTTCGGTTTTGCAATTGTCTGCGCTTTAATGCCTATAGAGCCGATTTCCTTTATCTCACCTTGCTGAGAAACAGAGGATACCGTCACAGTATAATTTCCTTCATATTCACATTTCTCTGCCAGATTCACTTGTGCTTCCCCACAAGTTACACGGATATCATCGATGTCCACCACATAATTTACCACTCCCTTTACCGGTTTCCATCTGAGTATCCCCTCTGCCATTTTCAACTCGTCTTTTGACGAACATCCCAAACAGCAAAAGGCAATTATGGCGGCTAATGCACTCAATACAGAAATCCTCTTCTTCATATACCAATCTCCTCCTCTCTATTCCTCAATAATAAATGTTTTCGTTGTTAAAGTTACAAATGCCTCTTCTATCACTACAAATCTTTCCGTATCGATAGAAAACGCTTTTTCTTTTATATTTCCGTCGCGCTCAATCTCATATATTTTTGACGGATTACCTCCAGTCATTTTAAATCTTGTAACCGGCAATGTATTATGTGTCGTATTGACTAGAATAAGTACATTTTTTTCTGCTTTGGAATAGTAAGCATAAATATTAGAATAATCTGCTCTTACAAATTCTTTTTTTAAACTATCGATATAGTTGCAAATAAGTGTTCCACGAAGTGGATGCATCTGATCTGCATGTATGCTGTTCACTACATATGGTATAATCAGATGACCATTTGCTTTTACCATGCCGTATCCCATTTCATCCCCAAAAGGTGTATATACTCTGCTCAGACATTCCGGTGTTTTTTCGTAAGAAATACTCACATAATTACCAGTACGCTTAAACGCTGTAGCCCTGCATCCTGGGATGCCAAGCACAAGAGTCTCTCCCTCGATTTCTTCATAGCCGATGCAATCAACATGAGCAACGTATTCCCGATATGCCTTCGCTCCGATAAGATGCCCCATTCCTCTGTCTATGAGTAGTTTTGCAGCACCACCTTCCAAAATGACATGATTATCTTCAAACATTGTTTTGAGTTGATTATCGTTAAAGTTATGTACACTTCCCATTGCTAAGACAATCACTTGATCCCTAAATTCTTTTTCCTTACTGCAACGTGCCGAAATTCCATGTGCTTGTAAGAAGGAACCAAATACAAATTCATCTGGTCGCAAATCCATAAATTTGTGATTGGTAATCGGTCTGTTATATGCATTTTTTTCATCTAATAAAATCGTTACACCTGACAGGTCATGGTACGAATATCCACTCTCCCATACTGCTGTCAGATAATCTGTAATTCCACTGATCGCCTCTCCATATCCGTAAGCCTCAATTGCTCCATTTCCCACAAAATCAAAGATGTCATATGTCATACCTTCCATTTCAAGAGGTATTGCAGATTCTACTTGGAAACGCAATGTTTCGCTGTCCTTTGCAAATGTGCTAAAAGAAGAATTTTCCAACTCTGGAAGTACATGGCATTCTTTTGGCAAGTATCCTCTGCAAACGAAAGGATACTGATTAAACTCCATATAGTACTTCTTCATACTGCAATCTTCCACATACATTGGCATATGAAGACGGTTAATCATCGTTCCACCTTGTGCAAACCCTTCATGTATCCGTTTCCAATCACGATACTCCATGCTGTGGCTCGGGTGACCTGATGACATAAGCCCAATTTTCGTCCCAAGTCCTAAGTCATGTACCATCTTGCCAATTTTCTCTGCAAGAGAAGATAAACATTCTCGGTTCACTTCCATAAATGCTCTCTTCACTGCTTCATTCGGATATTTTCGGAACAATCGGTCTACAAATTCTTCTCTTGTATAATTCGTTCCTAACTTGTCATTAAATGCCTTCATATGGTGTTTACAAAAACAACCACCATACTCTAGGAAACCATGATTATGAAAACGGAAATCATCTTCAATCCAAACAACCTCTGGTTTCACTTCCCGTATCAACAGCTCATAAAACTCCAAGAAATAAGTAATCCAGTTCTCATCCATCGGACAAGCCACCATCTTACTTTCTGTTCCGTTGTAATCACACATGGTCACAAAATCCTGACCTGGTCTTAATGATCTGCCTCGATCTAGATGCCCCATTTCTATCCACGGATTCATACTTACCGTAATTCCCGCTTCTACGAAAGCGGCCTTGGCCCGCTTCATCGCAGCAAGCCAAGGTTTTGCTTCCTCACAGGTCATGTGACCCAAATTATATTCTTCTGCATTAATGAATAACATTACGTTATCAAACTTATGCTTCTTGCAGAAATCCACTATATTTTTGATACGTTGCTCCTCATGGTACTCCGGCACAATTGCGATACGAAGGCAATTTAAATACCTGCTTTGCTTATGTGCTGTTTCTCTCATCTAAGTCATTCCTCCGTCTGTTACTCTATAATTACTAATGCTGCTTGACCAGGTTCAAGCCAGAACTGTACATAGTCGCCTGTAGTATCTGAATTAATCGCGCTTTTTCCTGTTCTGTTAACTGTTTCCGCACCCATTTTTGTAACATATACATCACATGTTTGATTAAGGTATAAGTTGACATACTGCCCTGTTGTTCCATGACAGTTCACAGCATAAAGTGCTGTCTTTCCGTAGTAATCAAAGCATCCAACCATAGCGTTGGTACCAGATACACTTGAAACTTCATTGTAGCTACTAAGTTCTACATCGTTGCTAAGAGCATTTGCTGCCGTGCTATCCTTTACAATAACACCTTCATTAGTAGCATTCATAAGTACTTCATCAATCACTTTAATAAATGAATTGAGTTCTTTTGCCGCATTGTAATAAGTCTCATTTTTCTGTCCGTTAGCACCAAATAAACCAGAACGTCCGTAGTCATCTCCGTCTCCTGTATACTCAGTACCTTGGAATAATTGATAATACTGAACACCTTTGGCACCCATTGCAAGTGCTGCATTGATTTCCCATTGTTGTTCAGCTTTTGTTACACGAATCCCTTCACTTACTGTACCTTCCGCTTCTATTGGATATCCTGCTTGTGCAAATGCCCAGAA
Source organism: Tyzzerella sp. (assembly GCA_017410145.1). GTDB lineage: Bacteria > Bacillota > Clostridia > Lachnospirales > Lachnospiraceae > Faecalimonas. The sequence goes on along the minus strand of JAFQRJ010000019.1, from coordinate 25,035 downwards.
TGGTTTTTCGGTACCTTTTACCTGTGCTCTGGCCATTTCAAGGTTCTTATAAAAATCCGCAGCTTTTACTGTCTTTTTAAAATCACCACTACTAAAATCCCACCAGTTCTTTTCACTCGCACGAATCGCATAATGGTCATAAGACAACATTTCGGCTTCTGTATTTGTAAAAGTATTTTTCAAATATTCTTTATAATTAGATTGAGTAGCAGCCCCGTTTGTACTCTCATAGTCACTATAATACGGGAACAAATTCATATATCCACTGACATTTGTTACACCATTACACCATCCGATTGCATTTGTATAGTTTGCAATTGGTCTTCCATCTTCGCGAGTATTCTGATATACTCCATAACTCGGCTCATCTACAATATGTAATCCTATGAAGGATTTATACATACTATACATACCGATTCTCTTTGCAAATGTGGCCTCCGTTTGGTTTTTCATCAAACTATCTGTTACATACATTTTCAAACCATTTAGTTCTGCAAGACGCAAGTGTTCTTCTGTCAGTGTGTTGTAATAAGCATTTCCAGAGTAGTTAATCACATTAATTCCAGCATCTGCCACCTGCTGATAGAAGTCAGATGTAATATATTGTGCATCTACCGGTGTGGAAAATCCTGCAATCGGCATTTCCCCATTGAGTACAGAGTTTCCTTTTGAAACAGACAAGGTTTCATCTGCGTCATCACTAACAAGTGCCTGTCTCATAGCAAGCAAATCAATGTCATCCACTTTGCCGCTTCGATCAATATCTGCTGCATAGGTTCCGGCCAAACGTCCGTTTTGTTTCTCACTTGTTCCGATCTGTGCCCATTTCATTGCAACAAGATCACATACATTGATATCATTGCTTTCATCAACATCTCCATGTTTATAAAGAACAATTTTTTCTTGATACAAGGTTTCGTTCTCAATGCGGGAAATATTATATGTTCCCACCTTGGAAATGGTACTTCCTGTTGTCAGGCTTGCATCTTCTTTTACAACAATTGCATTGTTGGAAGATGTGAGTGTATAAACACTTCCGTTATCAATATTGTAATATCTGATGTTGCCATTTGGATATTGGTAAATGCTGGTATACATTGTCCAACCTTGACCAAGTTTTTCAATGTTTTGCTCGGCCATAAAATTTAATGTCATAACATATACATCCGTGACAAATGTGATTTCCTTTGGAATGACAATGGATTTACCATTTGTAACTGCCGTTACAATCGCATCATCCGTAACACCTGTATTACCAAAGGTGCAATAACCATCTCCCAAGAAAAGATTCACCGTTGCATCCACGCCATCAATTTCTACGGTAGCAGTTTTCCAACCACGCATACCTGTTGCAGAATAATCATCCACAAATCCTGTTGCATCAACTATTTTGTATCGAATCTGATTATTCGTTGCGACTGTTTCATATGTGTAACTGAATGTCAATTCTGTCCGATTCGTATCTGCATACCATGTGCCATTAATTTTCACATACGACAAATCATTTGTAAGTACAATGGTATCTCCACTTCCATCATTATTAGTAAGTATCGTTCCACTGACCACTTTAATTGTGTTGATGTCCCCATAGGTGGCAATATTATCTGTCACAACAAGTAATGATGAATCCACTCTCCATGTAACATTTTGAGCTGTTCCATTTAATAAAATCGAACCAGTGTAAGTATCTCCAACGTAAGCGTTTAAGGCTGCTGTATCGATTCCATTGAATAATATTTGTCCGGCATCATTTACTTTATACCATCCGATTGGTGTTGATACCTTGGTAGTTGTATTTCCCTTTACATATTTCAATCCGTTTACAATTGTGATGGTTCCATAAGTACCTGTAATCACTGTACCAGGTTTTACCTCAATGCTTGTTATTGTTCCGTCATCCTTAACCCCTGCCGGAATCAAGCATGCATCACTCAATGTCCAGGTAACAGATTTTGCGGTTCCAGCGACAGTGATGTTTCCTGTATATGTTGATCCATTTGGGAATGAATCAAGCAAATCTGCTGTATATGTATACGCAGTCATGGACTCTGTAATCTTATACAGTGCAATGCCTGTTGATACGGCATTTGTTGCGAGCATTAGATTACCACTCGCATTTTTTATATAGGAACAATTGTTTAATATCGTAATACAATTTCCAGTCGATGCATACATCTTTGTTCCTGCTTTTACCTCAATGCTCGAAGTTTCATTAATTGTAATCTGTGTGTTCGTATCAGCTGTCTTGATAAAGAAGTTGCTTCCTGAAACAACCCAATTTACTTCTGAATCTACTCCATTAAACTTTACAATTCCGGTATATATAGCATCTGTTGGGCTATCTCCTGTAAATGCACTAACGAGTTGAGTATTGTTGGCTGCTCCCCAGAAGTTTGAAACATTAATCTCGTATTCTGCAGGTTGCGCATGCATATAAATATCATCCAAATAAATAGTGCCTGTTACATTAGACTGATTGCCATAATCGCCAAGCATTACTCTAACAGGACCGGATGCTTTTGCAGTCCACTCTACTTCTACATGTTTCCACCCATTTGTTGCACCAGTAATACTTGATGTAGTTTCCACTCCATCAATAGTGCATGAGGATATGTACTCACTGTGCGTCGTTGACCACTCTTTAAATACATTGTACGCATAGTTTCCGCCCGTTCCGGCCGGTGAAGCTGCCTCGTCAAAGTGCATATCATAAACGGTATCTTCACCTACTGTCCACACATAATAAGACAGTACATAAGTTGTTCCTGCAGTTAAATTGAATACCAAATGATGTGTGAGAACATCCTGTCCCACAACCAACATGCCATCCTCAATTGTCGCATTACCTCGCTCTGTTGTTGCAGTAGCACTTGCATCTGTCTTGATTAAAGTTGCAACATTGGCCGGAGTATCAATTCCGGTTAATGGTGTGTGATCCCACGCCACTTCTAGCCAACTGCCACTGGCTTTGCTGTGTTTTATCGTATCCGTAATTGTAACTATGTCGCCTACTGTATTAGTGAGCTGTGTACCTGCGTCCACTTGCAGTGTTGTAATACCTGTATCAAGCAGATTGGCACTCTCTCCAATACGTCGAATAACAAAGTTTCCTCCGCTCGCAAGCCAATATACGTTTGTCGCTACTCCATCTATTTTTAATGTTCCGGTATAGGTCGTAGACGCGAGTGAAGAAATATCTGTATTCGCAAACGTATAAGCAATCAATCCCGAACTACTCACAAATTTTGAAACATCAGTTGATAACGATGCTACCAAATTGCCACTGGAATTTTTCACATATGAACAATTGTTAGTGATTTTGATACAGTTTCCATTTGTAGCATACAACTTTGTTCCTGAAGTCACCTCGATACTGGAAGTATCTTTAATCTGAATCTGCGTATTCGTATCAGCTGTTTTGATGAAGAAGTTGTTTCCAGAAATAACCCAGTTCACTTTTGTATCTACTCCATTGTATTTAACGGTTCCTGTATATGTTGTATCTGTCGGAGTGTCGCCTGTATATGCACTAACGAGTTGAGTATTGCTGGCTGCTCCCCAAAATTTCGAAACATCAATCTCGTATTCTGTTGGCTTTGCATACATACAAATATCATCCAGATAAATGGTTCCTGTTACATTAGACTGATTACCATAATCACCAAGCATTACTCTAACAGGACCGGACGCTTTTGCAGTCCACTCTACTTCTACATGTTTCCATCCATTTGTTGCACCGGTAATGCTGGCTGTCGTTTCCACTCCATCAATGGTACATGATGATATGTACTGACTGTGCGTCGTTGACCACTCTTTGAATACATTGTATGCATAGTTGCCACCTGTACCACTTGGAGAAGCCGCCTCGTCAAAGTGCATGTCATATACTGTATCTTCACCTGTTGCCCATACATAGTATGACAACATATAAGTAGTACCTTGTGTTAAATTAAATACAAGTTGATGCGAAAGGACATCCTGTCCCACAACTAACATGCCATTCTCAATTGTAGCATTACCCCTTTCTGTGTCTACTACTGCACTGGCATCTGTCTTGATTAAGGTTGTCACATTCGCCGGCACCTCTATGCCCGTTGCCGGTGTGTGGTCCGAAGGCACCAAGGTCCAGTCCTCTGTCGCAGCCTGTGCACTAGTCGGTTCTGATACTGTAATCAGACCAACTACCAATACCATTGCCATTGCCACACTGAATACTCGTTTTAATAATCCTTTTCCTTTCATTTAGCTACCTCTCGCTTTCTTATTTTTATGAGCTATTCTCACGCCTGTTTCACCATATTTTATGATTTACATATAGCTCTTTTCATTTATGTAATCGATTACATTTTCGCCCAAAAAAATAATCAAATGCGATAATGTAATCGATTACATTATTTGTATAATTATATTCTACTCATAGTCCATCATAATGTCAATATTCTTTTCTATTTTTTAATTATTTTGTGCCATTTTCACAAAAAATTATTTTGTTGTATTCTTGATTTTTCTATTGTAAAATAACATTGGAAATTTTTGTATGAATTATGAGGATTTAATTATGGCATATACAATCTATGATATTTCAAAAGAGGCTGGAGTGTCCACTGCTACCGTCTCCAGGGTGTTAAATGGGAGTGACAAGGTAAAGCCTGCCACAAAAGAAAAAATATTAGAAATTATGAAAAAGCACAATTTTGCGCCAAATGCTTCAGCGAGAGCCATGAAGATTCAGGCCTCTAAGACGATTGGTATTCTCTGCCCGGACTCTTCAGACCTCTTTTATTCTAAAGCGGTGCACAATGTTGAACAGCAATTGCAAAAGCATGGATACGAGGCTCTTATCTGCAGTGCTGGATACAATAAAGATATTCAGAAAAATTTCGTAGATTTGATTATTTCACAAAAAGTAGATGCTTTAATTCTAGTTGGTTCTGATTTTATCGGTACTACAGAGGATGAGAAACAGTACATTAAGGAAGCTTCTGAATATATGCCAATTCTATTAATGAACTCTGCGTTTGATTACCCCAATGTATACAGTGTACTCTGCGACGACTATGCCAGTACATTTGAGGCCACATCCTCCATGATAGAATCCGGAATCAAGGATATTTTATATCTATATAACTCACACTCTTACAGTGCTATCAAAAAATTAAACGGATACAAAGGTGCTATGGAAAGATATCATATCAAGGATTATGAGAAGTTGATTTATCACTACCACCAAAAGAGCGAGCGTTTTAGCGATGTTGTCTCCTACATTGATTCCATTGTACAAAGTGGGCAGCAATTTCATGGGATTATCTGCTCCAATGATGCAATGGCACTTGGTTGTATCAAGTATGCACAATTGAATGGCATTCGTGTGCCTGAAGATTTATCAATCATCGGATATAATAATTCCTTCTTAACGGATTGCTGTATTCCGGATCTTTCTTCTGTGGACAATCAAGTAAAAGCACAGGCAGAAGCAATTGTACAAGTTCTACTGGGTGTTCTTTCTGGTGAAGATATGCCGCAAAGAACTGTATTCCCAGGTAAACTTATTAAAAGAGGCTCCACCCTTTTCTAGGTGGAGCTTCTCATTTTACTGCTCTTTCGCTTTTTCATCCCAATACGTACAATCATTTCTTCCAATTACCTTGGATGTAAATGGTGTGCCATCATTTTTCTTATAATGCTTTGTCGCACGGAACACATATTTTGCACCAATATATACGATCGGAATATTAAAGTACACTATCAAAATATTTCCCAAATCGGAAAACGCCCACAAGTTACCAAGTTCCAGTCCGGCAATATTACATAGAATTCCAAATGCTGCAACAAACAGACAAACTGTTCGCACTATATTAATACATGCTTTTGTTGTGCTAATACGATTTGCTACAATTTCTGAAAAACTAATCATGCCAAGCAGGCAAGTGTAAGCGAACAGGCCAAAGCACAAACTCACCAACACTGACATCACTGCATTAAGCGCAGTTCCCGGTGTAAGTGTAGCCACTGACTCCGTAAACATCGGAAGCTTATCCAATTTCATCCAAGATGCACCTGCATCTCCCAGCCAGCATTGTCCCATTACAACCACAAAGCCGGTCAATGTACAGATTACAATGGTATCCAAAAATACTCCCAAAGAAGAAACAACGCCCTGTTCACATGGATGGGCTGCATCTGCTGCAGCCGCAGGCATAGTAATGGTACCTTGACCTGCTTCATTTGACATTAATCCACGTTTTACTCCTTGTGCAAGTACTGTACCGAACAAACCGCCAAAAATAGCATCCGGTGTAAAGGCACCACTGAAAACAGAGGTGAAGAAAAATGGAATCCTGGTAAAATTAATGAAAATCAGAGCCAGAACGGTCAGCACATAGACAACTGCCATTACCGGAACCATCTTGTCGGTCCATTTCGTTACTTTCTTAATTCCACCAAAGGCAACAACTGCCGTCATAACAACTACGATAGCTCCCACTATGTAGTAAAAAATCGCATCCGACTGAATACCACTTCCAGTTACCACTTCTGCAATTCTTCCCACAGAAGAAACCACATTAAATCCTTGTGCCGGCAGACAACATAATGCATATAAAATATAGAGAATAGATAGAAACACACCTATCCACACTTTATTTCCTAATAACTTTCTTCCATAGAATGGAAGTCCCCCTACAAATTCGTCCCCTTTTTTCTCTTTAAATATCTGTGCAAGCGTGCCTTCCATATAAGCCGTAGCCATTCCAAAGAATGCTGATACCCACATCCAGAACAAGGCTCCCGGTCCTCCCACTGCAATCGCACCGGTTACACCGATAATATTACCAGGTCCTACTCTCATCGCAGTACTTAGGAAAAAAGATGCCAATGGAGAAATACCTGTTTCCGCATTTCTTTTCTTTGTCAGCGTCTTAATTCCTTTTTTAAAGTGTGTCACCTGAACAAATCCTAATTTGAAACTAAAGAAAAGTCCAGAACCAACCAGCACAATGATAGCCAGCGATAAATCTCCCAACAAAGGGATATTTCTATACCACTCAAAATTCCTAGGAAAATCCCACAAAAAATCAGACACCGGTGTAACAAAACCAAAAATGTTATTAATTGCTTCAAAAATCGCTTTCATGCATTCCTCCCAAATCATGCTACGGAATTATTTTTATTTCTATTTTATCACAAACGGAAGCAAAAAAGAAGAGGATGCAAAAACATCCTCTGTTGAATCCTTACTATTTGCGGTATGGAATAACTAGCATCCCTTCACCCGGAGTAAGCGTATATGTGAATTCATTCTTTTTCACATCTTGTACCTCTCCCTCAAGACACTCTGTAGTTCCATAAAGCGCAACTTTCTTCATGTTTTTCAGATTCAAGGTAACCGTACAGTCCTCCTCCATCTCCGAGTCACCGTTATCAAAATAGTTCATAATATAAAAAGCTTCATTTCCATCTTTATCTCGCATAATGCTTACCAATGCACGATTAGTTGCACTCACATTTTCCAGTATTTCTGATTCTTCGCAAGTCCCCACATTCTTCATGATAGGAAGAAATCCAAATGCACCTTCTGCATAATCACGCTCATCATCTGTAACTGCAATAGTATTCACATAATCATAATGCATATAAGCCTTTTCCATTGAAGTCACTAGCGCGTTAGCCTTCTGCGCATGATAGTACATAGCAGCAGGTTTTCCTTCCCCGTCAACAAGTCCTTCCGGATACCCTGTACCTGCAGGTGCGTAGAGAAAATAGGAATATGCTCTTGCTCCATATGCAAGGGCGGTACTTACCTGCACCATAATCTCCTGCTCATTCAACATACGATGTGAACCGTCTGCCGAAACACAGGACTGAATGAACATATGCATATCTGCATCATATTCCATCGCCTTATCAGTAAACAACTCGTAATTGTAGAACATTTTATCGTTGTTTGTGCCAATAAAAGGATAGAAATCCACAGAAATCATACGTGGCTTACTCGTTTTGGAAAGAAATACTTTCCCATATTCATCTAAGTATTGATTATAACTGTTTGCTTTTAACGCACTATCTAAATCTGCATAGCATGGAAACAGATTCGCAAAATACGGGACATTTGGAAATACTTTTTCTACATTTTTAATATTCTTTGCCTGTTCCTTCATCTCTGGCGCAGAGGGTTCATCTCCGGAAAAGACACCCACGATGATATCTTCGTATTCACTATAATCAATCGTGAAGTCTTCGTACACATTTACTGGCTCGCCTATCCATGCAAAATAAGCTTCTCCCTCTGCAAGAATCACATCTAACCCTTTTTCTTTCGCCAAAGCAAGTGATTGATCAGTCATGGTTTCCCCATCAAAATCCTCCGGAGTCCCAATATAATAACCGTATTCTTTCGTGAGTTGTAATTGATGATCGCTGGTAGCAAAATCACCTGTGCGGAAATTGTGATTCACTAACAGTAGGGTGTTTAACCCACATTCCTTGTACACATCATAATTCTCAGCTGTCGGCTCCGGACACCACCATGCCGAACGAATAATGGTAGCTTCATCGTCAAATGCCGGCAAAGTATGATTGACTCTTTTAGCACCACATCCTACAAATGATGTGGCTACAACCGCCAGCACCATTACTACTGCAAAGGTCTTCTTTATTTTCATATTAAAATCCTCCATGTTGATAAAACAGTATCTACTTTATAGTGTAACACCATCCTTAAAAATTGCAAGTTCATGCTTATCTAACATCTCGGATTTTGCCTGTATTTCACCGGAAGCAAGCTGCAATAAATACTGATAAAAATCTTCGGTCAATTGCTTCATAGATACTCCTTCTAATAAAGCACCTGCATTGTAATCAATCCATGCCTTTTTCTTATTATAAAGCGCCGTGTTACTTGACACCTTCACCGTCGGCACCGGACATCCAAACGGAGTGCCTCTCCCTGTGGTAAATAAAACCATATGTGCTCCCGACGCAACTAATGCATTAGATGCCACCAAATCATTTCCAGGCGCATTCAGAAGTGACAAACCGTGCTTTTTAATAGGCTCCGCATATTTTAGGACATCTTCCACCGGACTTGTTCCGCCTTTTTGAACACAGCCTAAGGATTTGTCTTCTAAGGTTGTGATTCCGCCTTCCTTGTTCCCCGGCGATGGATTTTCATCTACTTTTTCACCATAACGCATAAAATACTGTTTGAAATCGTTAATCAAACTGACTGTCTTTTGAAATAATTCTTTATCGCGACAGCGATTCATCAATATCGTTTCAGCCCCAAACATCTCCGGAACTTCTGTCAGAATCGAGCTACCACCTTGTGCAATCAACTTATCGGAAATGCATCCCAAAAGTGGATTTGCCGTGATACCGGAAAAACCATCAGAGCCGCCACACTTTAGACCAATTACCAACTCCGATGCCGGGCACTCCTCTCGGCTGAAGCCCTCTGCGTAGGCACAAAGTTCTTTCATTAATTCCACGCCTTTTGCAATCTCATCCTCTTCCTCTTGACAAACTAGGAATTTGACACGGTCGCCATCATATTCCCCAAGGAATTTCTTTAATTCCGGAATATTCCCATTCTCGCATCCCAGTCCAACTACAAGCACTGCGCCTGCGTTTGGATGGCGAATGAGACCACACAAATACTCCAATGTCATTTGCCAGTCTGCACCTAACTGAGAACATCCATATGGATGATTGTACGCATAAATTCCATCAATATGCTCTTCCTTAAATTGCTGTGATTGCGCTTCAATTTCTCTTACAATCGAGTTCACACAGCCGACAGTCGGAATAATCCATACTTCGTTACGTATACCCACCTTGCCGTCTTTTCTGCGGTAACCCCGAAAGATTCGGCTTGGCACCTTCTCTATCTCTTGAATGGCAGGTTGGTATGCATACTCTAAGAGTTCACCAAGATTTGATTTGACATTATGAGAGTGCACATGCTCTCCTACTGCGATATCCACTCTTGCATGACCAATTGGGAAACCATATTTGATAATATTTTCGCCCGCCTTCATTGGTGCAATTGCAATCTTATGTCCCGCCGGAACCTCTGTCTTCGCTACGTATTTATTTCCATCAATTTCAAATGTTTCTTGTGCTTTTAAAGTATTGATAGCTACAGCTACCTTATCACTTGGATGTATTTTAATCGCCTTCATATTACATACCCAACACTTTCAGAAGTGCGTCCTTTGCATCTGCTTTGATGAGTGCGAGCCACTCAGTCACAGTCTCTTCCATGCCTTCGTATGCGGTCAAATCTTCACCCCAGAACGCTTCATTGGATAGAGCCGCCTTCACGAACTCACCTGCTTCTTTTCCGCTATTAGCAGCAAAGAATTCTAATACATGTGCATCGTCATGAATCTCATATGCAGTTCCATCTGCTCGTTTTGCAATAAGCACACCATTTCTCAAATCCTCTGATGAGTAAAATGCAAAGAGCGCTGCCAGTGAAAATGTAATGAGTCTTGGCAATTCACCCTTATTTGCAACATGGTCTTTAAAAGATGGCAGTACCCTTGCTTTCCACTTTGATACGGAGTTGAGTGAAATGGAAAGCAGGGCGTGATCGATAAATGGATTCTCGAAACGTTCAAACACAGATGCCGCAAATGCTTTTACTTCTTCAATTGGAAGTGGTACCTGTGGAACGATTTCTTCCATAACTACTTGTCGAATAAATTTGCCCATGATTTCATCATGCATACAATCACGGACAATATCTAGACCATAGAGATAGCCTGCTAACACAGACGCTGTATGTGCACCGTTTAATACACGTACCTTTCTCTCTCTGTATGGTTTTTGATTATCTGTAAATACAACTGGGAGTCCTGCTTTATCTAAAGGAAGTTCCCCGCTGATATCCTTGTTACTCTCAATAACCCAAAGCCCGAATGGTTCTCCGACATCAACTATGTTATCCTGATATCCAAGTTCCTCACAAATGCTTGCCACTTCATTTCTCGGATAACCTGTTACAATACGGTCAACAAGTGTGCTGCAGAATACGCAGGACGCTTGCACCCAGACTTTAAACGTTAATGGCAATTTCCATGCATCACAAAGTGCCAACACACATTCTCTTAATTTGCCACCATTATTTTCAATTAATTCTACCGGAAGAATAATGAGACCTTTATTTACATCCCCGTTAAATGCTTTATAGCGTTCATACAAAAATTTTGTTAATTTCCCAGGATATGTAGTTGGAAGTCCATCGAAATTGTCATTCACATCAAGTACAATTCCTGCTTCGGTTGTATTAGACACAACAAAACGAAGTGTGTCAAGTTTCGCAAGTCCCATGTAAGCTTCATAGTCGTCCTTACAATCCAATACCTTTGAAACCGAGGTGACGATACGGCTGTCATTTACTGTCTGACCGTTCTCTTTTCCGCGAAGTACAACAGTGTATAAGTTGTCCTGTTTCTCAAACATTTCCAGACTTCCAAATGAAATTGGCTTCACGATTGCAATGCTACCATCAAATACACCTGCCTCGTTTGCCACGTCAATCATATAATCGACAAATGCACGAAGGAAATTTCCTTCACCAAATTGAATTACCTTAATCGGTCTCTCCGTTTTTTGAATCATTTTTGCGTTTAAATTTTCCATGATAAATCCTTCCTTTACTTATTATAAAATATATGATTGTCAACTTACATGCAAGCATGACGTTTCCATACATATATTTGCCGCATGGCTGAATAGTAACATAATATTTCTATATTTTATATCACGATATTGACGTTTTTCGCATATTTTAGTAAAATATTGATATTGAGGAGGCGAAATTAGATGGCTTTTTTTGAAGATACACCGGACCATTTTGTAAGTACCGTTGCAAGGAAGTTTTCCATGCCTGCCATGCACTACCACAATTCCTATGAATTGTATTATTTAGAGGCCGGCAGTCGGGAATATTTTGTAGAGGATAAGTTCTTTTCCGTATCGGCAGGGGACTTTATTTTGATTGCTCCAAATAAGTTTCATCGTACCGGCGGTGCGTACTCGCTTCGTACCATTGTTGGATTTACATACGACTATTTAGCAGAGACCTATACCCCAAGCGCGCTGAAGGATTTGCTGCGTTGCTTTGATAAGGTGTTCATCTCCCCACCCGAAAGCATGCAGGAGGAATTAAAAGGGCTCTTGAAATCTCTGGCCGATGACACAAGACAGACCGATTTTGCTGTGGACCTTGCCACACTGCTTCGCAAGCTATCTAAATGTACGCCGGATACAACATACGACGAGAGAATTAGTAATATCATTAAATATATCAATAAGCATTTTTCGGAAATACACTCCATTGACCAGATTGCAGAGCAAATGCATGTATCCAAGCATCATCTGTGCCGTGTGTTCAAAGAAGCTATGGGGATAACGATGATTGATTACCTGAATAACATTCGTGTGAAAAATGCTTGCAATTTTTTGGAATCTTCAGATAAGGATATGTTGGAAATCTCGCAGCTTTGTGGATTTAATTCATCTGCGTATTTTGGAAATGTGTTTAAAAAGATAACGGGGTATTCGCCACTTAGATATCGGAAGGAAAATAAAAATAATTAAATTTTCTGATTATAGTTTTCCAGACCATGAAAAACTCCTAGAATATAGACTGTGTCTTCATTAATTTTATATATTACCACATAATTCATGTCAGGTATGACAACCTCTCGATATTCTTTCCTTTTGAGAGCTGTATCTCTGCATTGGGGAAATTGGAATGGGTTTTCAGCTACTCTATCATAAATCTTTGAGATACTACTTAACAAATGGCTTGCAGCTTTCTCATTCTTTAATTGATAGAGTAGATAAATAACCAATTTATCTAAGAGTTCATCCGCTCGTTCCGTAATTATTAAGTTATAAGTCATACCGTTCCCTCATTTCTGTCAAAGCTCTCCTTGCATCTTTTGTCTTTCCTTCTATAATTTGCTGCTCTGATATTTGAAGTTCTCTATACATATTAACTTGACGTATGATCCCTTCATAAATCTCCATACTCATAATCACCATATCTCCGTATCCATTCTTTGTTACATAAATTGGTTCGTCTGTTTCATGACAAAGTTCAGAAATTTTTGACGTGTTTTTTAATTTGTTAATTGGAATAATATGTGGCATATAAGTACCTTCTTTCTTTTTTGATGTTATAATTGTACCATAATTATACCACGAGTTCAACAATTCTGTTGTATTCATAAAATCCTCCTTCTTAGTTTATTTTTGTGTAAAAAGCATAAAACAATCATAAACATCACTCTCCATATTCAGTTTCACCAAATTGTCCACGGTTGCCCAAAAGGCACTTAGACAAAAAGGGAAAATCCAAGTTGATTCTCCCTTCTATTCTTTATATTTCCTTCACTGTAGTTTCTCCATCCACTACATGTATACAAAGCCATTTATTTTTTACTGGAATCTTTGCTTCAATTTCTTTCAATCCCATTACATGAGGTGTCACTTCGTATTTCTCCCCGCCATTTTCTAATTTCAAGCCGAGAATATATTCAATAATAAACGCAAGCACTCCGGATGCCCAACCATGACATAGTGAATGGCGTAGTCCGATATAGCAAAATGCACCATAATCCCCATGAATGTCTTTCTCACCTTCTTTTGGGAATTCATCAATGCGCCCACTTCCATCTAACCATTCCATGTGGAAGTCTTCCCAAAAAGTAGTTGCACCACGAGATAACATTGCTCCAAAATACTCTTTTATCATAGAAAGACTATTTTCTCCTCCTGCAAGTGCATTTGCTGCCAAAATATAGTATGCCATAAAGGTTGACATTCCTATGGCTCCTTCTTTTTCCAAGAATGTAGATTCTCCCTCTGCATTTCTTCCTGCTAAGATTTGGAATGCTCGCGTCTGTTTAAATTCACATGGTAATTCTAGATATTTACTCAATTTCTTTACGAGCATATGGCAATCTTCATTCCCTTCCATCGCAAGAAAACAATTTGCCGCATAGATAATAAGTGATGCCGTACCAATGACTGCATCCTTAGTCTCAAAAGTCGGCCAATCCAGATAGAAAGGTTGTCCCCAGGCAGGTAATTGAAAATCAATCGTACCATCCATAGCAATATATTGGTTAAATCTCTTAAATATCGCTTTCGCATAAGCCTTATTTTCTTCAAAATATTGTGTATTTCCACTCAATCTGCAGTAATCACACAAATTTATCACCCACCATGCAGAATAGGTCGGAATCGTGTTAATCCATTCTGTTTCAGGTGTGGCATTCTTAAGAAATGTAAGCGAATTTGTAATATTCTTATTATCACCAAACATATAAAGAGCTGTAAGAATCTCCGGATTCAAATCTCCACTCCAAACCAGCCTGTCACGTTTAATTCCATCCCAAATATATCCATTTTGGCAATTAAGTTTTAACGTATAAAGCGCCGTTTCAATAATTCGATTCAATTCTTCATCACTGGTCCTTATGTAACCTTCTCTCTCAAAATAAGGCAACGTGTTGACTGCAAAGATGTTCCGCACCCAGACTGGAAGATCCGTCACCAATTCAATGCGCGCAAACCGGAAGCCACTCTGACCAAACGTTAAATCCGACAAGTTTGCAATATCTACAATAAAATCTCTTGGCGAGTGATCATTGGTCGCATTTTTCTCCCCAACAAACGAACATGCCTCTGTAAGAGATTCACCGAGAGTAATGCGAACCTTGCTTTCACTGTCAAAACATGATTTTATAATAAATCTAAGACCACCACATAACTCCCTGCCGAAATCCAACACCACATATGCACCTTTTTCCATAAACTTTGCACAATGTGTCGGCTCAAAAGAGACACTTGTCGGTTTCTCATTTAAAAATTCCTCAACTTCCTCTATGCCCTTCGAATCGCGAATTGCAACAGGAAGACAATTCTCCTTTACAATACAAAAATCTTCATTTTTCCAAAACTCTACCATAAACTCCTCCCATATCATAACTACAGAAGTGGTGCGTAACTTTTACACTAATTATTTACCTCTGCAACATTTCTTTTACCAACGGCCACACATCAGAAGGGAAAAATTGATGTGCTCCATCACCTTCTACCATATAACACCGGTCCTCACATCCCAGTTTGCGATATGCCTTCTGTATCACTTGGTAACACTCTCTGGCTCCATCTATCCAGAACAGATGGTCTTTCACACCATTTACCTGAATAAGTCTTCGCGGTGCAATGAGGCATCCAATATCACCCATATTAAAATACTTTCGTATTCCTGGTATGTAATTACAAGCACAATGATAAACAGGCAGGACAGATTCTTCAAAGGTACATACTGCACACGAAGGTATTGCCATATAAATTCTTTCATCCATACATGCCGCATAGAATGTAGCCGTTCCGCCACCTGAATTCCCAAGACAAATGATACGTTCGATATCCACATATTTTTGTAGATGCACTTCTATCACGTCAATCAATCGTTGCACATCCCAAACTCGTTCTCCGATTGCAGTCCTTCCAAGTAATAATGAAGGCATTGAGCGATTTTCTGTGAAACAACTAGGTGTTCCATCCGCTGCTTGTCCAGTTTTTCCCATGTAGCGTTGGTCTAAGGTCACTGCACAATAACCTTCCTTCACTGCCTGAAGGGCAAAATCGCTATGCGCAATTGTGGATTCGTCGCCTTCAAACAATGCTTCACCCATTGAAATGTGTTTACCGCTGGAATGTCCCTGCAAACAGATTACCGTAGGCAATGGATAACTTGCATGGCTTGGAATCAACAAACTGCATGGTATATAATATCCTTCCTCACTTTGAAATTCGAAATCCATTCTATGATATTCCTTCATATCACTTTCACACAGAATTTGAAAATCATCCTCGCATTTCTCAAATGGAAGACCTAACAGTTCCTCCAATTTTTGTTTTGACTGTACTTTCCATTCTTGAAAAGCAACACTCTCATCATACGCCATAAGCGGTTTCTGATTTTTAATTTTTTTCACAATGTAATCATGAGAATTATAATATCGCACCTACTTCACCCCTTCTATACAACTGGAAGAGTTGCCGAAACCGACAACTCCTCCAGTATAATATCTCTCTGTTCTTATATCAATCCCAAGGATTGTGGCCGTCTCCCCAGTCATCTCCTGTCTGTGAGGATGTGACTACATCTTTTCCTTGAAAATATTCCACATCTAAAATTGGTTCTTCATAATACATAATCTTTACCTCCTCACATTAGTCTTCCACAACAATGAATGCGCCCTGTCCATCTGACAGAGTAACACTCTTCACTCTGCTAGTTTCCTCAGTCTCATAACTATTGTAATCCTTATATACCAGACAGTCTTTTGATAAAGTGATTGTAATATCATCGTTTGTTACATCGTATCCTAATGAAGTGTAATGCAACTGTGCTAGATTCACAACATAATATCCATACTGGCTAGTATGTTCATTATAGAATTCGTTTACCAAAACTGTGGCTTCGTTTGGCACAGTAATAATATCCTTCGTCAACGCTTCCTGTATAAGACCTGATGTCGATACATAAGAGCCACTTCCAAACACCTTCGACTTTGTGTAATCAAAGAAAGTCATATGTGCTTTCAGATAATTTCCATTCTTGTTCGCATATAATACAGCATTTTTTAAAGTATCATCTGCGTCGATAGTTTGTGTAATTGTACTATTAGCTTCAGGCTCAGTATCACCTGTTCCGGTATATCGGAAGTATCCCAATGTCTTCGTTCCAAATGCAAGGGCTAAGTGTGTCTGCAATGCCAATCTATTTGCAGAAACTGTATGATAATGACTCTCTGTTGCATAGGATTGAATGGTTAATTCCAAATCAAGTCCCTTATTCTGTGTTGTCGTTGCAAGTTCTTGTAATGTTCTTAAGTAATTACTTTGCAATTCATATCCTTCACTAAAGAAATTACTCCAAAAATCACTGTCCTTTCGGAATGGATAGAAATTGATACCCACTTCAGTTGCTACGATATGTTTGTCAAGCAATTTATTCCATGCTTTACTCCATGTATCATAGTCAGAACTATATACTTTTGAATAACTCTGTAAGTTCGAACTTTGCACATATGCTTTCGGATATAACTCTTTAATCACTTTTGTCATCATAACCACTGCATCATATTGTGATGTAGTCGGCTCGTCATCAAGTCTTACACCTCTAAAGTTAAGCTCTTTTGCATAAGCACTCATCTTAATTGCAACCCACTCTTTGAGTTCGTCATAGGATGCAAACTGTTTGACATAATGTAAAACTGTTGCCGGCTGATCATTGTATGTATATGTCTTATTCGCTTCATTAAACAGGCTTTCATCAATTTCACTACCAATTAATGTCGGGTATTGTCCATCTGTTGTCTGTAAACACATAGCAAGTACTTCTGTTGGATTTTCGCTCACAAGAGCAATATCACTTTCCGATAATCTGACAAGTGACCAGTCCAGTACGATAACTTCTAAACCACATTCCTTTGCAAGATGCATTGTCTGCTTCAAGTTGTGTTTCGGAAGTCTCGGATTATCATAGACTTGTTGCTCCTCTTCCAAAGTAGTTGTGCCGAATGTATTATCAACGTGATATCCATCACCTTCCATCAATAGATACTTAAATCCTGCATCTGCGTAATTTTGCATTGCTTCTTTCGTTGCTGCAACGTCATAAGCATCATTTGTTACAACCACTTGCGGTCCAAAGAATGCAAAACTTTCCATCGTATCTGCTACTTTTGCATATTCATAAACGATAGGATATGTTTGATTCTTTGCCGGAGAATAGTCTTCAGGATATGTTTCAATCATTTTCTTTGCAACATCGCAGATTCTTCTCTCATTGTTATCCTCATTGTAATCTGTGTAAAGATAGTCTACTCCATCATGATATTGCACTTTCAAAAAGCTTCGTGCAGAATAACTTCTTGTATAATTATAATCGTACAGATTTACAATAGAGCCCTTCAAGTAATAGTACCGTGCACCATTTGCAGTTTTATCTTGTTCGTAAACTTCCAATTCCATATCATCCTTGGCAACTACAAACTCTCGATATCTTTTCGCCTGTGATTCATAATTTTCATGTGTGAATTCGCCATTGGTCATATAGTTGGTTGGCATAACTAACATACCCATTGCGACAATGTGAGTACTCAGACTGTCGCTTCCTAGTCTACATACGAAACGAATACCACCAATCTTCTTATCACTAGGAGCACTAAGGCGTACTTGCGCGCCATCTAATTGCGAAAATGCTACATTAACAGCTTTAATTGTATATCCTGCAAGGTTTGCAGGAAGCACCTCTCCGACTTTATATAATGCTCCATCAACATCCCAGCCAAGAGTTATATAACCCTCTTTTGAAGCTTCCGGTAATGTGTAGTCTCCGGATACAGTTTCGGTAGTAATGACGCCGTCAACAGTTTTAGTGATGTCATAAAGCATAGAAGTAGCAAAAGCTCCATTCTTATGATAAATAGTGTAATCTGTAGCAATCTCATACAAAGTACCATTGATTGTGTATTGTATTCCTTCTTTAAGCGTAATACTATTTACCGCGGTTTCCTTTGAAAAATCTAATTGTACAAACAAAATTCCATTTGGTGCATCATCCCATGTTACAGCACCTGTAACTGCACTACCATTCAAAAAAATTGTTGCATTGTTATCATTTCCTATCCAAGAATGCGTTTCACCGAAATAATTTGTTTTAATGTACATCTGATAAATATAACCATTGCCGTCTTCTTTTCTTAAACAGCGGTCTACGATTAATTCACCAAGAGTTAATTTTTCATCTGCTTCTACATATGCACTCCATCTTGCTCCGTCAAATCTAATCTTGCACTCGTTTGTGATTTCATAGACATTTCCGTTCATCTGATCTGTGAATCGCACGCCCGAAGGAATTGTTATAATATCCATCTCTGACGATGTATAATCCCAGCACACCAAATTGAATGCGCTTGTTGCTGTTGTCTGGATCTTCCATTCACTTTGGGCTGCACCATTTAAAAGAACACTTCCTTCTGTGATCAGACAATCATTCCAATTTGCACCGTCTACAAGTGTTCCGGTAATTCCAAAGCCAATCTGTTCCGGTATGTTTCCTGCGGCCGGTGTACGTGAACCGTTAAGTCCGTTAAGTGTAATTTCCGTTACAGCTACATATTCCACCCATGATGAACCATTGTACTCAATCGCAAATTCATTAGTCACTTCGTACAGTTTGTTATTACATGTAAACTGTGTGCCTGCCGCTATTTTAATGATATCTCCTTTTGTAGGTGCGTAATCCCAACAAACTAGGTTGAAGGCATTCGTTGCTGTTGCCTGCATCGTCCAATTGTTTTTTTCTGTACCATTGAGTGTTGCATACTGATTTGTAAATGTTCCACTTGGCCAGTCAGCTCCATTTTCAATGGTTCCATCCACGCCGAATCCTATTTGTACCGGATTTATTCCATCCGATCCAATGTATCGTCCTGTAATCGCAAAGGACACATCAGGAGACTTCACTTCATTCCATGCCGTCCCGTTATATGTAACAGCAAATCCATTAGTAAATTCATACAGAACATCATTACATTTAACTTGTGTTCCAAGCGGTATCGATATCACATCACCGGCTTTCGGTGTGTAATTCTGACAAACCATATTCATAGTATTCGTTCCGGTTGCTTGGAATCTCCAGTAATCAGTATTCTGTGGCTCCCCATTCAACTCAAGATTTCCAGAATGTAGGAAACCATTCGGCCAGTCGCCGCCTCCATCAATAGTTTTGTCTACGGAAAATCCGATTTGTACCGGGCTAGCCCCATCAGATACCGTGTAGCGTCCTGTAACCGCAAAATATACATCTGCAAAATCTAGTGCATTCCATGCCGTTCCATCATATTTGACAGAAAATCTATTGCTGAATTCATACAGGAGACTATTACATCTGATCTGTGTTCCTGCAGGTATCGTTATCAAATCCCCTTTTGTCGGTGTGTAGTTTTGACAAACCATATTCATAGTATTCGTTCCGGTTGCTTGGAATCTCCAGTCATCAGTATTCTGTGGAACCCCATTCAATTCAAGATTTCCAGAATGCATGAAACCATTCGGCCAATTGGCTCCATCATCGAAAGTTCCATCCACTGAAAATCCGATTTGTACTGGGCTTTCCGCGTCACAATCTGTGAAACGTCCGGTGATTTTGAGTGAAGTTATAGTTTCTGCCTGTGCTACATTTCCCAAACCAGCAAACAGTTGCATTACCATCGCCAATGCAAGCACTAGTGAAAGTATTTTTTTACATTTACCTTTCATTCCCTTTTTCCTCCTTTTAAGGCGCAGTGTCAGGTAAACACTACTCTTTTTTATTAAAACTTTTATATTAAAATGGCTTCTCTAATCCATTTGGTTAGCCACAATATACATTGCACTCTCCAATCCGTCGAACTCCTGTGCATCGTCCCAACGTACCACCAATGTATTATTTCCCTCTTGCAACCACGTCGTCACATCTGCCAAACGATTGGTAAAGTCATACACATTATGTGGTTTGAAATCCTGTGCAGTTAATGGATGTCCGTTAATTTCCAAATCCCAGTTTCCTTGCAAAGTTGAACCTTCCACCAACAAATATTTTTTATTATTATCTGTTACAGGCAATGTAACAGTGGTTGTAAATACTGCTTTTGCTGGATAAGGTGATGCCACCTGTGGCGCCTTATCAAAGATTGGTTTCTCAATCTCATCTGTCAGATAACGATATACTGTACCGACAATATCCCTCATACGGCAGAACTTCTTATGTTCTTGTCGCATCTGTCCCAAAGCAGTTTCTATCTCTATATTCCATTCCGAAATCGTTGCTAACGCCTCTTTCGGAGAATATATCCATTCTTGATGTAGTGGTTCAAATGCCACTGCTTTATGATCTACTATAGGCAATCTGCTTACTTCATCTTCCGGCATTTCCACCAACAAACATGCCCCATAACCATCCATAGCCAGTGGCCATTGTGATCGGTAATAAGCATTCTCATCCGCATTCCAAAGCACCCAATTTCGCTCATCTTCTATCTGTATGAAAGCTGGTTCTTCACTGTTGTTGAAAAGGAACATCTCCGTACCGCTTTCGTACATCTGTCGATTCACCAAGACATCTTCGGCTCCTTCTCCAGTTAACACTGTACGTACTGCATTAGCCTCTATAGTTTCCCAATCAAAACAGCCGTTTTGTCCGAAATACAGCGCCACCCCAGCCGCTTTCATCTGCTCGATGAATGGTGTCGTATAGGTTTCTTCACAAGGAATCAATACTTGTGTATAACGTCGACAACCAATCGCCACCGCACCGTCTGCAATATTTCCGCCTGCAAGTGTTTCTTCGCTAATATTTTCATATTCTATATGACGCTCGGAAAGTGATGCCACCGCACGGAATAATTCTGTACGCACCTCAATCGCCTTCTCCGGTTCTGCTGGCTGATAACCTGCAATGCGATCAGACAACTGTAACAGGGCTGTCACTCCAACCGGTTTTCCGGCTGCAAGGCGCGCCCCCATGCGGTCAGTGTATGTCGCATACTTTGGAAACTCTCCGAAGTATTCATCTTGGAAGAAAAAGGATTTCCCCGCATCATGTTTACGACATCCGTCATAAGAATAATAGAATCCGTGTGGCACAATCCAGTTCACGCCCTGTGAATATAACCAGTTTGTCACGCGACGCATATCTCGTGGTCCATAAGAAAATGGGTTGCATGCCATGGCCTCGCAAAGCACACGTTCTTTTCCAAGCTGACGTGCTGCTGAACTGATACTATGTGCTCCGAATAACAGAGCAGGTCGTTCACGGTTGCCAAGATTCTGTGCCAGAAAATCAAGTCCCGGTGTGTCTAGGTACTTCATATTTGCATAGGCACCGCCAGATGCTGGTTGTCTCACTGGGTCTTCCTCATCCAAAACATGGCCTACCAGTTGCAAATTGTTTTTATGGCACCAGTCAGAAATCGGTTCAAAAAAGTTTGTACGGTACAAATGTTTCACCGTTGTCCAGTAATCACGACGGAAACGATGACATTCTTCATCTGTTCCCATCCACAACCGATACATATTTGGCATAAACTCATAACCATGCATGGACTGAAATGTTTCTGCCAATGCCTCTGTATATGGTAAGTCACCGCCTAAAAATGGCTCATCCGTGAATATACCCGGAATGGTCGTTCCAAAGTATTCACCGACATATTCCTTGTATTTCTCATGGGTCAGCTCTATAAAACGCTCCACAACTTTGGGGTTAAGGCAGTCAGGAATCCGATAATATGTACTTCCTGAAGACGCTTGCACAGTATAGATAATCACCGCCTTATGTCCTTCTTTTGCCTTGCGTCTTAATACCATACGCGGATACATGGTTTCTGCCCGTTCATGCGGGTAACCAACCTCCGCTATCCAGTCGCAATAATAGGTGCTATACCATACCGTCCTGTGATACAACTGCCGAAGGACACCCAACTCATCTGTAATATCCTCTATGTCAGTGGCTCCTCCATCCGGAAGTGGACGGTAGGTGAAGGCAGTGAGTAACTGACATTCACCCAAATCGGCATCATACTCGCCATTCTCATTTGCTTCTACAATTTTGCAACACAGACTGCGCGCGCAGTGAGCCGCATTTTCCATCATGATAATGCCACCGGCACCACCGCTCGGAAATGGATCTTCGTCATAAAGCCATGCTTCCAGTCCTAATTTGTCAGCTTCCTCTACAATCAGTCGTACTGCCTCAAACCATTCTTTCGAACCATATGGTGTCAAAAGGCCTGCACGTGGATGGATAAAAAAACCGGATACGCCACATTGCTTCATCAACTGCAATTGTCTGCGAAGCTCGTCTGCTTCCAATCGATGGTTTAAAAACCAAAATGGAGCCGGTGCATAATTATTCTTCTTCATAATCAAATCGCCTTCTTCTATATAACACAACTATAACTGGTACTAATAAGATACAAAGTCCCATATATACAATCCATGGAGCGTTATCACCTGTTGCAGGTGAAGTAGGTGAAGCAGGTGCGTTAGGAGAAACTGTTGTTCCAAAACCATTATTTGGAAGTCTGTCTTTAATCCAACCTATACCATCCGTATGACCTTTAAACGAATTCAAACTTCTAATTCCTATATAGTTTTTATGGTCTAAGAATGTTGTTCCTCCTTCAATCGTTAGGACATCACCTTTTTTAGGTTCTATTATCATATATAACGAACCGCTATGTTTATCCACAGTAATCCATGTGATAACATCTGACTTACCATTGATTAACACATCCTTCGTTGAAATGATTCCGCTGATTTCGAATTTCTCTGGGTTTTTCATATTGGTTGCAACAAACAATTGTTCATCCATCTGTAGGTAAAAACCTTTTATAACAATATCTGTCATTTCATAACAGGTCAGTTGGATTTTTCTTGTGAAACTTTGTCCCTCATCATCTGTAGCTACCAGATAAAGAGTATGTATTCCCTTGTTTAAGGCCCCTGCACTATTAAGTGCACCTTCCGAATATTTGTATTTAATATCTAGGTTCTTTCCATTTCCATCTTTTGCTATAGCTTTTAATAAAGAAACATCAAATTTCTTCCCTGCATCAGCTAGAAGTTCTGACTCACCATCATAACTAATTGTCGGAGCATCTTTGGTAAATCCTTTGACTGTTATGTTATATTCTACCTTGCTTCCACTGTGGCTGGTGGCAGATACTTTTACCTGATAGGTGCCGGTCTGGAATTTATCATCCGCATCATACATTTCCTGCGGATGCGTAAATGTAATATTGAGATTTCTTCCTATTCCATCCTTTGCTGCAAAAAGTGCTTCTATTTGTTGCTTCGTACTGCCAATTCGTACACCATACAAAGCACCTTCTACTAGTTCTTCTCCCTTGTATGAAATCTTGGTATAATCCACTACCCACTCACCATCGTGGTTAATGATACTGATTGCTTCGGTAATTTCATACACCGTTCCATCACAAGTGAATTGCGTACCTGCAGGTATTGTTATGATATCTTTCTCCGCCGGTGTGTAATTCCAGCAAACTAGGTTAAATGTGTTTTCCCCTGTTGTCTGAATCTTCCAACCGTTTTGACCTGCACCATTCTTTAAGATTGTTCCATAAGTGATAATACAATCTATCCACTTATCCCCATCTGTGATTGTTTCGTTAATTGCAAATCCGATTTGTTCTGGTGTAGTTCCTTCAGCTTTTGCATCAAAATTCGTGTATCGGTCACTGATTGTAATGAACTTATCCGCCTGTACAAATACACCCCAATTTGTTCCATCGTATTTAATGGCGTAATCTTCTTCGATTTCATATATATCTCCAGCACAAGCAAACTGTGTGCCTGCAGATACCTTTATGATATCTCCCGCTGATGCTGTGTAATTCCAGCAAACAAGATTGAAGGTGTTCGTTCCTGTTGTTTGTATTTTCCAGCCGTCTTGGGCTGTTTCATTCAAAAGGACACTTCCTTTCGTTATCAAACAATCTATCCAATTTTCTCCACCGGTAATTGTTTCAGTAATTGCAAATCCGATTTGCTCCGGTGTACTTCCGGAAGCTGATACATCAAAAGTTGTAAATCGTCCGTTAATTGTGATTAACACTGGTTCTGGTGGTGCTACATATGGTGTGGTATGGAAACCACCGGCATAGTAATACACTGTGTAATCATTCTGTACCTCGTACAAAACACCATCAATTGTGACTTGGGTGTCTTTTTTCACTGTGATACTTTCTATGCTCTTTGCTTTTTCCACATCTAACTGCACGAGCAATTGTCCGGCTGTATCTGCCCACACGAATGAACCTTTGATTTCTTCCGTTCCATTCACATACACTTTTACTTCATTATCGCCGGTCCCCCATGCTGTAGTTCCTGTCTGTCCAGTAGCAACATAAACCCGATAGAGTATTCTGTTACTGTCAC
>JAFQRJ010000018.1 GCA_017410145.1 Tyzzerella sp. | reverse complement strand
TTTTCCGTAGACCCAAAAACTCAGAAACGAATTTATTTTTCTTTAAAAATGGGCCTAGAGATATAAAAAATCTCCATAGACCCAATCCATGTCAATAAAAGAAAAGTCCGGGCGCAAGCCCGGAACTTTGTCTACACTCTGCATAAATAAATTCTTATTTATTTTTCTTTACTTCTTCAAGCTTATTCTTACGACGGTCTTTTACTTCTTGTGACATTGGCTTAATTTCACCAGCAGACATGAGTGCCTGTCTCGTCATAAGAGGTCCAAATAATTCGTAAATCAATACTGCAAATAAGGTAATATTTCTGATTATCGTTCCTTGATCACCAAAGTCTGTTGAGGATGCAACAATCGCACACATTCCAAGTGCAACTCCTGCTTGTGGGAATAAAGTAATACCCAAGTACTTACAAATCTGTGGTGCACACTTTGTTGCCTTCGCACTTACAAGTGTACCAAAATATTTTCCTAAGCAACGGAAGATAATATACACAACACCAATTCCAACAATTGCAATATCAGCAAATACGCTAAGTTCTAACTCTGCACCGCTAATTACAAAGAAAATAGCAAGTAATGGTGAAGTCCATTTGTCTGATCTTCCCATTAAATCTTCTGACAACGGACAGATATTGCAGAATATTGTTCCAAGCA
Source organism: Tyzzerella sp. (assembly GCA_017410145.1). Classification (GTDB taxonomy): domain Bacteria; phylum Bacillota; class Clostridia; order Lachnospirales; family Lachnospiraceae; genus Faecalimonas. Next base: position 8,503 of record JAFQRJ010000018.1, on the reverse strand, counting down.
TCATACATACTAATAAGGAAGAAAATGCAATATGTACCGGTCCGATATGGAAATCAAGCATAGAAAGTGCAACCGTCAAAAATACAAATGCAATTGTCATATTCAAACGGTTTGTGTTTGAATGGAACATTTTTTCCAACTGTGTCAAAATCCATCCCATGATTGCTCCAAGTATTAACGAGCATACGATTTCCACCAATGGATTTAAAATGATAGAAATCAAGTCCACCTGACCACTCAAAATTGTTTTTGCTATACCAAATGAAACAGCGAATACAATTAAACCTACTGCATCATCCAAAGCAACGATTGGAAGTAACAATTTTGTAAGCGGACCATCTGCCTTGTACTGACGAACAACCATAAGGGTTGCAGCCGGAGCTGTTGCTGTTGCAATTGCTCCAAGTACAAGAAGCTGTGGTACTGTTAATTTATCCGGCATCATATAATGCACGCCCAACAATGCTAAATCCACAAACAATGTTGCAACAAGCGCCTGTACGATACCGATAACAAATGCCTGCTTTCCTGTCTTTTTTAATTCTTCTAATCTAAATTCACTACCAATAGAAAATGCGATGAAACCTAAAGCAACTTCCGCCACAAGTCCCAATGCCTCTACTGCATGCATAGAAGAGAATCCAAAACCATCCACGCCTAGGGCGCCCACGCAATAAGGTCCGATAAGAACACCTGCAATCAAATATGCGGTTACGTCAGGTAACTTAAATGGTTTAAAAAGTCTTGTCATAAGAAGTCCTGCCAAGAGGGCTATTGATACTGATAATAATGTACTCATAATCTTCACTCCTTTTGATTTTTAACCACAGACAAGTATACGACTGACGTTTGGGAAAATCAAGTAATTTTCTAAACTTTTTGTAAACTTTTTCGGTACTTAACCAATTTTCTTGAAAACAAGCCAACTTTATCTTATAATGTAGTTTTAGGAGGGATTTACTTATGATTAAAATTATTTCAGACAGTACTTGTGACTTATCTAAAGATTTAATTGAAAAATATGATATCACAATACTGCCGCTACACATTCATTTAGGAGAAGAAGAATATCAAGATGGCGTAACTATCACACCAGATGAAATTTATACATGGGCAGATGCCAATAACACAACACCGAAAACATCCGCTGCTTCTATGATTGAAGTGATTAATCTGTTTGAACCTTATATTAAAAATGGGGATGAAATCATTAGTTTCTCTATCTCAAGCAGTATGTCGGCAAATAACAACGTAATGCGTCTTGCCGCTGAGGACTTGGAGGCAGAGGATAAGATTCATATTATTGACTCTGCAAACCTATCAACCGGAATTGGTCTTCTTGTAATTGAAGCGGCCATTATGGCACAAGAAGGCAGGTCAGCAAGTGAAATTGTTTCTAAAATCGAAGAATTAAAACCACTTGTAAGCGCAAGCTTTGTTGTAGATACACTCACATATCTTCACAGAGGTGGGCGTTGCAGCAGTGTAGCTGCTCTGGCTGGTGGTGTTTTGAAATTACATCCAAAGATTGTTGTTGAAAATGGCAAGATGGATGCCAATAAAAAATATCGCGGAAAAATGAGTGCGGTTATTAAATCTTACGTACAAGATATGGAAGAAGATTTGAAAAATGCGAAAAAAGACCGCGTATTTATTACTCATTCCGGATGCGACCAAAGTATTCTTGATGAGATTTATGGTTATTTGGCAGAATTAAATTTATTCGATGAGATTTTAATCACTCGCGCTGGCGGTGTTATTTCAAGTCACTGTGGACCTGGTACACTAGGCGTTCTATTTATTAAAAACTCATAATGTTTTGGGAGTCAGTATAGCATGAAGAAAGAGAATAAAAAATTAGCGCAGGAACAGCGTGCAGCACAGCGAAAAAAAGAAGAACGCAAGAATTTAATTAAGAATATTTGCAAATTTGGCATTCCTGCTTTGGCAGTTGTTGCCCTTGTTGTTTTGATTATCTGGGATCCATTTTCAAAGATTACAGGGAATGATTCATTTACAGGCTCAGAAACTGGGTCTACTTCATCAGATAACTCCACTACAAATAATAACAGTAGTGGAACACAGAGTACAGAAGGCACATACACGCCAAAGGCTTTGGATGAAAAACTTACCTATTATGCAGATATTAAAATCAAAGATTACGGCACCATTACCGTGAAACTTGACCAGAAATCTGCACCTATCTCTGCAGCGAACTTTGTGGCTCTTGCAGAGGATGGGTTTTATGACGGATTAACCTTCCACCGCATTATAGAAGGTTTCATGATGCAGGGTGGTGACCCTGAGGGCACTGGCATGGGTGGTTCGGACAAAAATATCGTTGGTGAATTTACTGCCAACGGGTTTGATAATAAACTATCACACACAAGAGGTGCCATTTCCATGGCTCGTTCGGGGGCAATGAACAGCGCCAGCTCACAATTCTTTATTGTGCATGAAGATAGTACTCATCTTGATGGCCAGTATGCTGCATTTGGTTATGTGACAGAAGGTATTGAAATTGTAGATAAGGTTTGTGAGGACGCAAAGCCTACAGATGATAATGGGAAAATTAAAGCTGATGAACAACCGGTGATTACTTCTATTACTATTAGAACTGAATAAAATATGATATCTCCTGTGAAATATTCATGGGAGATATTTTTTTGCACATATTGAATTTTTTATAGAATAATCTATAATAAGATATACAACACAAAAGAGGGCAAACTGATTATGAAAATACAATCTAAGAAAAAAATTATAATTATTACTTCGATCGCATTTTTATTATGCGCAATTGCTAGTGTTTTTGCGATATGGAAGCTAAACAAGTATCATTTAGAATTAAGCGTTTCCAAAAAGACCATTACTTTAGAATATGGTGTGGATGAAATGCCTAAGATAACCGCAATATGCAAGGGAACCCTTATTAATAGAAAGGGAACTCCTGTAAAAACTACTATGAAGGGCGAATTAGACCTGCAAAAATTAGGAGAATATCAGGTAACTTTCGTTTCCAAATACAAGGACATGACAATATCCGAGAAACGTACCATTATAATAAAAGATACTCTTGCGCCGGAGATTCAATTGGTTTCCAGTCCGGACTATTATACGAATCCATCCATGGCTTATGTTGAGGAAGGATTTTCGGCAGTGGATAATTACGATGGTGACATCACTTCTCAAGTAGTAAGTGTTGAAAAAGATGGGATTGTAACCTACACCGTATCCGATTCTTCCGGTAATACTGCTACTGCTGAACGGGAAATTATTTATAAAGATGTCATCGCACCAGTGATTACTCTGACAAATGGAACCAGCATTTCTTTAAACAGAGGAAAAGATTTTGTTGACCCAGGATTTAAAGCCATTGATGAATGCGATGGAGATATTACTTCTTCCGTTACTGTGGAAGGAAAAGTAGATGGACATACCTATGGAACATATACCTTGACATATCGGGTAACAGATTCCTCCGGAAATATTGGAGAAGTAAAACGAACAGTACGAATTGCAGATTTAACTGCTCCGGTAATTACGTTAAAGGGGGAACAGAGCACTTATATTAAAGTGGGAACTACTTATACAGACCCTGGATTTACCGCTTCCGACAACATTGATGGTGATATGACTGGAAAGGTAAGCGTAACCGGCGGTGTAGATACGTCGAAGATGGGAATTAATACAATTACCTACCAGGTGACCGATTCCTTTGGAAATACAAAAACAGTGGAACGTTCTGTCTACGTATACAAGAAGCAAATGATTGCCAATCCTATTAATCCGGGAAACAAGGTTGTGTATCTTACGTTTGATGATGGACCTAGTAAATATACTGCAAGACTTTTAAACATCCTTGATAAATATGGTGTAAAAGCAACATTTTTTGTTACCGACCAGTTTCCAAAATACCAATATATGATTGGTGAAACACATCGTCAAGGTCACACCATTGCACTTCATACTTACAAACATCGATATGAGGTGTTATATAAAAGTGAAGCCGCATATTACAATGACTTGGAGGCAATTAAAAATATTGTTGTAAACCAAACAGGAGTAACTCCTACAATTGTGCGTTTCCCGGGTGGAACCTCCAATACCGTCAGCAGAAAATATTGCAAAGGCATTATGTCGTCTTTGGTAAAATCAATTTCTTATCATGGCTATTTGTATTGTGATTGGAATGTGAGTAGCGGAGATGCCGGAGGAGCAAAAACAGTATCAGCCATAGCTAACAATGTAATTAACGGTATAAAAAAGAAAAATGTATCGGTTGTTTTGCAGCATGATATCACCTCAGCCAGTGTAGAGGCTGTTGAAAAGATTTTATTCTGGGGAATTCAAAATGGTTACACATTTTTACCAATGTCAGAAACAACTCCGATGGTACACTTTAAACCACAAAATTAAATGGTCTACAATAAATGTATACAAAAATGCAGGTACACAATTGTGCACCTGCGTTTTTTAACACCCCCAGTAGGAATCGAACCTGCAACTAGCCCTTAGGAGGGGCTTGTTATATCCATTTAACTATGAGGGCTTATTACATATTTAATCTGGAACGAAGATTTTGCTTGCAAACTCTCGCGCGCGAGGTTGCGTTTGTATCGCATCCTCGCGGCGTTTTTATCATTATCTGATTTCAGTTTTTCCACCCATATATGGTCTTAAAGCTTCCGGAATTCTTATGCTTCCATCCGCTTGCAAATTATTTTCCAAGAATGCAATCAACATTCTAGGTGGAGCAACTACGGTATTATTTAATGTATGAGCAAAATATTTTCCATCTTTACCTTTTACACGAATACCAAGTCTTCTTGCCTGAGCATCTCCTAAATTAGAGCAGCTTCCAACTTCAAAATATTTTTTCTGTCTTGGTGACCATGCTTCTACGTCACAAGACTTCACTTTGAGGTCTGCTAAATCACCTGAGCAACATTCCAATTGACGAACTGGAATATCTAATGTACGGAATAATTCAACTGTGTATCTCCACATCTTTTCATACCAGTCCATACTTTCTTCCGGTTTACATACAACAATCATTTCTTGTTTTTCAAATTGATGAATACGGTAAACACCACGTTCCTCAATACCATGAGCACCTTTTTCTTTTCGGAAACACGGTGAGTATGATGTAAGTGTCTGTGGTAGTTGTTCCTCATCTAACATTTGGTCAATAAATTTACCAATCATGGAGTGTTCACTTGTACCGATGAGGTAAAGGTCTTCACCTTCAATTTTGTACATCATGGAATCCATTTCTGCAAAACTCATAACACCTGTCACAACATTGCTACGAATCATGAAAGGTGGAATACAGTAAGTAAATCCTTTATCAATCATGAAATCACGTGCATATGCTGTCACTGCTGAATGTAATCTGGCAATGTCTCCCATTAAATAATAGAAACCGTTTCCAGCTACTCTACCGGCCGAATCGATATCGATACCATTAAACTTAGCCATGATATCTGTATGATAAGGAATCTCAAAATCCGGAACCAGCGGTTCGCCAAATTTTTCTAATTCCACATTTTCACTGTCATCCTTACCTATTGGTACAGATGGGTCAATGATATTTGGAATTGTCATCATAATTGTTTTAATTTTTTCTTCTACTTCTTTTTCTTCTTTAGAAAGTTCTTCCGTTCTTCCCGCATTTGCAGTTACCTGCTTTTTATATTCCTCTGCTTCTTCCTTTTTGCCTTGTGCCATGCAAGCACCAATCATTTTGGAAATTTTATTTTTTTCTGCTCTTAAAGCTTCAACTTCTTGTTTAATTTCTCTGTTTCTGAGGTCTAAAGCAATCACCTCATCTACTAACGGTAATTTATTTTCCTGAAACTTATTTCTTATATTTTGTTTTACTACTTCAGGATTTTCTCTTAAAAAACGAATGTCTAACATATTGTGTCCTCCTCACGTCCTATTTCATACTTTCTAAATCAAAACCTAGCGTTTCTTGGAAAATCGCCTTGTCTAAAGACTCTGCTTCTTCTTCTGACAATTCAATATAACTTTCCCCTTTTACGATTTCTTTTATATAATTGTAACAGCCTTCTCGACTATGCATAGAATTGATGATATATCCACTGTTATTCCCATCAAGCAAAGTAATTGCAAAACTTAACTTTCCACCCATTTCGTGAAAAGCATCATATTTCACTATTCCAACCTTTTGGAAATTGGACATCATCTCTTCATTAATCTTTCTGATTGCCTGACGGTTTTTTATAGTCAATGCAGTTAAATTATCTAATTCTTCAAATCGCTCAAAAATACTATCCTCCAAAGTTCTTCCATCTTTTCCTTTCATGAAAGAATTATAACTGGATTTCAATCTATTATATTTCATATTTGCATTAATTACTAGGATAAATAATACAATAACTAATACAAATAAAGCAAGTACTAATATGCCCGGATCTATCCCAATTTTGGTCAATATTTTACTTTCCATTATTATTTCCCCTTTTTTTCTACTAATTCTGTGCTGTTGACATTAATAAATCGAATATACGTTCGAGTTCTGCGTTGGAATAGTACTCAATCTCAATTTTTCCCTTGCCATTTCCTTTTTGATTTACACTAACCTTTGTTCCCATAACAGAAATCATCTTTTCTTCTAAATCCTTATAGATAAAAGAGTTTTCGACCACTTTCTTCTCTTTCTTTTGTTTTGGATTCTTCATTTGGCGAATAATATTTTCCACATCACGTACACTTAACTTTTCATCAAAAATTCTTGTAGCCAAATTATATTGTTCTTCTTTATCTTCAATGGCAAGAAGTGCTCTGGCATGTCCTGTAGAAATCATTTCATCGATAATCATTTGTTGAATTTTTTCATCCAATTTTAATAAACGCATTGAGTTAGTAACCGCAGTTCTACTTTTTGATACGCGCTCTGCGACTTCGTCCTGTTTCAACTTGAATTCTGTTAGAAGTTTTTTATAAGCCATTGCTTCTTCAATCGGATTTAGGTTTTCCCTCTGAATATTTTCAATCAAAGCAATTTCCACAACTTCTTGTTCTGAATAATCCCTTACAATAACAGGTACTTCCTTTAAACCTGCCAATTTTGCTGCTCTCCAGCGACGTTCTCCGGCAATAATCTCGTAATAATCACCTTTTTTCTGAACCAACAAAGGCTGAAGTACACCGAATTGTCTAATAGAATCTGCTAACTCTAACAATGCATCTTCTTCGAAATGTCTACGTGGTTGCTCTCTATTAGGCTCTACTTTACTTATTTTTACCTTCTGTTCTTCATGAACCACCTTTTCTACAACCTTTTCAACTACTTTTTCTACGATTTTTTCCTCAGTCTTCTTTGCCGGAACTGTTTTTTTGCCTTCCGGAATTAAACTATCTAATCCTTTCCCAAGGCCTGCTCTCTTAACTGCCATTATTCTTCTCCTTTATTAATCACTTCTTCAGCTAACAACATGTAACTTTCTGCACCCGTAGACTTTGGATCATACAAATTAATTGGCAATCCATAACTTGGTGCTTCCGCAAGACGAATATTTCTAGGAATGATCGTCTTATAAATTGTTTGATTTAAATTATCTTTTACGTTTTCAACTACTTGCAAAGATAAATTTGTTCTTGCATCATACATTGTAAATACAACGCCTTCTATTTCAAGATTTGGATTCAAACGCTCTTTTACCAAATCAATTGTATGTATCAACTGACTTAATCCCTCTAACGCATAATATTCACACTGTATTGGTACTAATACAGTATCTGCCGTCGTCATTGCATTTATTGTTAGTGTATTTAAAGAAGGAGGACAGTCAATAATAATAAAATCATAGTTATCACGTACCTTTTCTACTTCTTCATGTACAATAAATTCCTTGTTTTCAACACCAATCAACTCAATTTCAGCTGCAGATAAGTCAACGTTTGCAGGTAAAACATCAAGATTTTCAATTGCATCCTTGCAAATTACATCTTCTATACCAGCTTGTCCTAAAATTAAGTCATAAATTGTATATTCAACACTGTTTTTATCTATTCCAAGTCCACTTGTCATATTTCCTTGCGGATCCATGTCAATTGATAGAACCTTTTTGCCATGTGCAGCTAAACACGATGACAGATTTATAGATGTTGTTGTTTTTCCTACGCCACCTTTTTGATTGGCAACTGCTATAATACGTCCCATAATTATAATCCCCTTTTTATATTCGCAGTGTAATTCATGAGGCTCCGCCTCTTTTGTTCTATGCATTCACATGGTTTTATCATTTTTTCACTGCTTATTTATTATAGTATACTATGTTTCACGTGAAACATCAAGTTAAAACAAAAGGAATGTTTCACGTGAAACATTCCTCAGAGTGTAGACAAAGTTCCGGGCTTGCGCCCGGACTTTTCTTTTATTGACATGGATTGGGTCTATGGAGATTTTTTATATCTCTAGGCCCATTTTTAAAGAAAAATAAATTCGTTTCTGAGTTTTTGGGTCTACGGAAAA
>JAFQRJ010000017.1 GCA_017410145.1 Tyzzerella sp. | reverse complement strand
GGAGAAACTTTATACAACTATAATGGCAGACGGTGAAGCTGTAGATGTTCAGAAGGTATATGGCACACAATCAAATTATATGTATGCATTTGAAATTAAAAATGTTCCGACCGGAGCGACGATTTATACGCGCTCTTATATAAAATTAACGGATGAAACGGTCATTTATGGCGATATAAGAGAAATAACTGCACCAACGTCAAAAAGTAGTACTCAGGTGATAAGACAATATCGTTCTGCTGCAGAAACACGTGTTGCAGAGATTAGAAGTACGGAGTCTCAAATCGTACCGGCTGAAGGAGCAACGGCTTATTATTTCTCAAACAACGGTTCTTCAGATAATGACGGCACATCCAAAGAAACACCATTGGCTACGCTGGAAGACCTGAATAATCTTACATTGCAGGAAGGCGATGTGGTTTACTTTGAACGGGGAAGTCTATGGAGAGGTACGATTCATGCACAGACCGGAGTCACCTATACTGCCTATGGGGAAGGAGACAAGCCTATGTTTTACGCTTCTCCGGAAAACGGTTCTGGTGAAGGAAAATGGAAGGAAGTACAGGACAATATCTATCAGTATTCGACAACTATTGTGGAAGATGTGGGTGGAATTGTGTTCAATGAAGGGGAGTTTTGGGGCATTAAAAAAATTCCGGTGGATGACGGAACCGGTGTAATGGTGGATAATGCCACAAGAGAAGTATTTTCCGATTATACAGATTTAAAAAGTAGTTTTGATTTTCATTATGATCTGACAGATAATCAGTTATATCTCTATTACGATGGAGGTAATCCGGGTGAAGTATTTGAGAGCATTGAATTTTGTGTGAATACCAGTGTAATTGATGTGCAGTCTGTGGACAATGTTATGTTTGATAATCTATGTATCAAGTATACTGGGCAGATGGGTATTGGCAGTTCGTCGATTTACGAGGGATTGTCTGTTATGAACTGTGAATTTGGTTGGATTGGCGGAAGTTTGATGGAGCCGGGAAGTTCACCGACGAGATATGGTAATGCAATTCAGATATGGGGTTCTGCATATAATTTTGTAGTGGACAACTGCTATTTCTATCAGATTTATGATGCCGCGTTGACATGGCAGAAATCGAGTAGTTCAAACACGAATATTACTTCTATTGCGGATGGTGTTGCATTCACTAATAATGTGATAGAATATTGCAACTATTCTATTGAATATTTTTACAGTGAGGGTGAGATAGAAGAGTGTTATATGAAAAACATCACATTTTCTGGCAATCATATGTGGTATGCTGGGCAGGGGTTCTGTGCACAACGTCCCAAGATAACGGCTAGTCATATTAAGAGCTGGACACATCCTAATAATATTGCAGATGGTGGATATTTTGAAATAACGGATAACATTTTTGCATTTTCCACAGTGAACCTGTTAGAGACTTACTCTGTGACGGGTATCAGTCCGAATTATAGTGGAAATGTTTATATTCAGAATGAAGACGGAAAGCTTGGCTTTACCGGTAGTGAGAGTAAGAGTATTGCCCTTACAGAATCTAATGTAACGGATGTGTTTGGTGATACGGAGGCAGAAGTTATAATCGTCAAGTAGTGTGCAACCATGCAGACTGTCAGGACCTGTAAAAACCAAGAGTTGATGAAAAGAGGTATAGACATGTTTAGTCAAGAAATAAAAGATTTACTTAGCGAAATTAAGACCACGTTGAATGAAAGGTTTGTTTCAAGCAGAATAGCTGAAGGGACTTACTATCTGAACGATGGCTCAGTGTTGTGTTGCCCATATCAGTATGGCGATTTTCGATTTCCATATTCTTTTGATGGTTTTACTCTATGGGCACATTCCGGTGGGTATATCCATGCCAAGGAAGGTGCTTTTCAGGTATTTAAGCCAGTGCATGACGAAGTGGAACCATCGGTAAATTTCTTTGCCGGAATTGAGCTGGAGGATGGTACTTATTTTCCTATTTCAATTCTAGGGGGCACACAACAACTTTTTGAGCCGTTTCAGGTGGACAGATTCTTGGTCTATTCTCTAACAGCGGCATATTATATAGCAGATACAGACATTGCAACATTTGTGGTGAGGGTCAATGTGTCTGAGCGCAAGGAGATGTGTTTTAGCGCTGCCTGTATAAATAAAGGAAAGAACCCATTAAAGGTTTGTTTTACTTCCTATTTCGAAATGTTCCTAAAGAATGAAAATTGGGATGACATGTGGAGTAAGAGAGAACGTTCGTGCAAATATATAGGAAATGGAAGTTTTCTGTTAGAGAGACAGGGGAATGATTATCATGCTGCAGGTGTCAATCGTAAAATTTCAGGAACGACGATCGATAGGAGTTACTATACCACATCCAAGATTGATTTTTTAGGTTATGCGAATCGCAGAATTATGAATGCAGAATGTTTGAAAAGAGGGAACCTTGAAAAACAATTGGATTGTGTAGGAGGTGAGGTAACTCCGGTTGCGGCAGAAATTCTGCATTTTGAGGTGAAGGATAGTGCACGTATTGATTATGTACTTCCAATTGTACATTGCAAAGAAGAAAGAGAACGAGTCATCCTACACGACGTTTCGGCTGAAAGATTGGATGCGGAAGTGGAGCAGTTGTCTTTAAAAGACCAAAAGAGATTAGACACACTGGACATTCGATTTTGTGACTGGAATTCAAAGGAAGTTCATGCTGATGTATGGAATTATTTTATTAAAAATGTACAGAAGCAGGTAGACTTTTGCGCTATGGGAAAAAGCTATGTGGAAGAAATGCTCGGTACCCGTGATGTGTTTCAGCAGTTGGAGCAGGCAATCATATGGGATGCAGAACAAGCTAGAGAAAAGATAGTAAGAGCTCTTGGGTACATCACTCCTTCCGGACGTTCACCAAGGCAGTTCTCTATTGTCGGACAGCCGGATGTGATTCCGAAAATGGATTTGAGAGAATTTATAGATCAGGGAAACTGGATTATATCGTGCGTATATTCCTATCTTGCGTGGACGAATGATTATTCGATATTGCAAGAGAAATGTGGATACTATGAGATTGTAGACGAACGGACGGTAAAACGTAGTGAGTTACAGGATAGTGTTCTGGAGCACATTGTCAGAATTGCAGATTATTTGACAGGAAACACAGATGTGGAGGATGGAACAAATTGTTTACATATCCTTTATGGTGATTGGAATGATGCCTTGGATGGCTTGGGAAAAACAGACAGAGCTGGAAGGAGATTTGGGACAGGTGTTTCTGTTATGGCATCTCTGCATTTATATCAAAATCTGTATGAAATGAGTCAGATTCTGGATGTGGTTGACGTTTATCCGGAAAAGGTGGAATATTATAAGGAGAAACGGAGACTTTTAAGTGAAGGATTACGTTGTCATGCTGTTGTTACAAACGAAAAAGGAGAAAAACGTTTAGTGCATGGTTGGGGTGACAAGGGTAGCTATAGAATCGGAAGCTTTTGTGATAGCGATGGGAAGTCACGTATTAGCTTTGCTCCTAATGCCTTTTGGGCATCCACTGGTCTGGTGAAGGAAACGCCGGAACTTAAGCATGTGATTCTGGAAGCATTGCATGCACTGGATTCCAGATTTGGACTAAAAACATTGATACCGGCATTTGAATCGGGAGCACCAGGAGTGGGACGATTGGCAGACACATTACCGGGTACTGCGGAAAATGCGTGTGTTTACTGCCATGCAACTATGTTTTCTATTATGGCATTATTCGCATTAGGCGATGCGGATTTTGCATGGAAACAGCTTATGAAAGTGTTGCCAATTACTCATGAATATGTAACTAAGAGTCCTTTTGTAATGTCAAACTCTTATTTGGATAATCCGGAGTTTGGGTTGAATGGAGAGTCTGCTATTGATTGGTATACAGGTGCAGGTACTGTTTTGCTCAAAGTTTTGGTGAGATATGGTTTAGGAATCTTACCGGATTTGAAAGGTATTACAATACAAACCCCTGCAAAGATGCCATGCAGTTCTATTCATGCAAGGTTACGAATCAAAGGATATCAGATACAATTTTCCTATGAGAATAAGCAGGAAGGCCAGCGTAAAATCTATGTGGATGGAAAGGAAGTTACTTCTGTTTATGATGCATGGATGGAAACAGAGAAAGTATATATAGAAAACAACGACTTACATGATAACATGGAAATTCTCGTAAAAAGCTAAGCAAAAAAGGAAATAAGAAGGAGACAGTTTGTAATGAATGCATATATTTATCGAAAAATGATCGGGGAACACTGGTTTACTACTAATGAAAATCCCCAAGGTTATGATGAGTGTGACCAGTATCTGGACGGAAAGATTAAATCTATCCCGGAAGGAAAAAGTTTTTTGTTTTTGACGGATCCTCATTGCCGTGATACAAATACCATGAATTCACCGGCCATAATAGGATATGTCCGTGAAATGACAGGAATAAAAAAAGTGATTCAGGGCGGCGATATCGTTCACCGCGAAGATGACAGATACATGGGTGCGGCGGAAATCATAAAATACACCAATATCATGCGGTCTGTTGCAGGGGAGGATTATATACCTGTATGGGGCAATCATGATATTAATACGGCCAATGCACCGGAAGATGATGTAGCAAGATACCGGATTCCGTATACGGAAATTGAGAAAATTCTTTATTCACATCTCACAGACCGTAAATGTGAAGATATAAGTGCAAAAATAGCGTACCTTGATTGCGATGACGAGGATCGCAGACAGATTCTTGCATTGTCGAGATTGCATTTTTATATTGATGATGAGGAAGCGAAAATCAGATATATCATTCTGGAGACGGGTTGTCAGATTGAAGCCGAAAGAAACGGATGTGTAACGAAATATTTTAATGTTTACAATAATGGGGATCTTGTTATGCAGTACGATTGGCTGTATGAGGTTTTGATGAATACTCCCGACGACTATGACGTTGTGGTATCAGGCCATGCAATGCTTGGTTACGGTTTAAGCAGGGAAATCGTTTCCGGTCCGCTGGGTGTCTGCAAGATTTTGTCTGGTTTTAAAACCTGTTCAAAAGTTATTGTTGAAAACCCGTTTCCGCATTATGAGAAATTAGCAAAATATTATGCCAAGGGTGAACATGTTTATGATTTTACATCGCGTAAGAGAAAATCCAATGTGGTTGTCATTGCCGGAGACCGTCATAGGGATATTCAGGCGAAGGCCGATTATGATGAAAACGGAAATTTTGTATCAACTGAATATCAGGGAGAAGCATTGTCGGAAACAGCAGTAATAGTGAATGTGGTACAGACCGATGCTTACGGGTGTACGCATCGTGGCGAACCTGAAATGAAGCCTGGAACTAATACTGAACAATGTATTGAGGTTGTTACAATCTGTCCTAACGGTAATATAAAACTAACTCGTATAGGCGTTGGCCAAAACAGGGAAGTAAGGCGAGAATAAATTAGACGGGGTGATTATTATACATAAATATGAGAACACATTTATCAATCCAATACCTTTGCCGGATTATCCGCATGGTTTACGGCTCGATAAAGGGGCTGTTGGACGAGAACATAAGATAGAATATCGGGAGTTTGGTGATCCGTCCGCTTTATATGAGGATAACAAATGGTATCTTTACGGTTCGGCGGGGATGGTATTCTGGACAGAGGATTATAAGCATTGGAACTACACAAAAGTACTTCTTGGCGGGGAAGAGATTGGTGCACCGACTATTGTAAAGCACAATGATATCTTTTATTGTATTGCAAATGGTTCAATGTTGTATGAGGCTTCCTCTCCACTAGGTCCGTTCAAATCTATCGGACGATTGAAAAACTGCCAAGGCGAGGAACTGAGAGTGAACGATCCGATGTACTTTTCTGATGATGATGGCAGACTTTATCTCTATTATGGTTGTGGGGAAGGTATTCGAGGAGTTGAGGTGGATGCAAATAACCCAGCGCAGTTTCTAGGTGAGCCTATTTTCTTTTTTGCAGATAATACAAGGGAGCATGTTTGGGAACGTATGGGTGCAAACAATGAGGATGGATCTTTTTCTTGGGTGGAAGGTGCATGGATGTTCAAACACAATGGAATGTACTACTTGACTTATTGTGCTCCGAATACAGAATTTCCTACTTATGCTATGGGTGCCTATAAATCAAAAACACCATTAGGTCCATTTGAGTATATGGAAACCTCGCCATTTATTACAAAAAAATACGGTACTTTCAAGGGTGCCGGTCATGGTAGCATCGTGAAAGGGCCAAACGATACCGTGTGGGCTTTTTATACAGGGTGTATCGGGTATGCCAATTTTGTAGAACGGTTTGTGGGAATGCAGCCAATCGGCTTTGATGATAATGGGGATATTATTCCTACTGTTGCTGATGGTACACCACAGTGGATTCCGGGTGTGAAGGAGAATCCTCACGAGGGAAATAATGCTGGATTAGTGCCTATTACGTCATTCAGAACACATGTCGCTTCTAGCGAAATGCCAGGACGCGATGGGATTTATGCATTAGATGAAAATGCATTGTCGTGGTGGCAACCATTGCCAGAGGATAAGGAGCCTTCTCTTACAGTTGATACTTTGATTTATCGTGGAAAATCAGAACTGATGTTATACGCCGCACGTGTTGTATGGCGATATATTGGCATGGATGTTATGGGGGGCAAACTCCCTACACCTGTCAAATATAGGATAGAAGCCTTGACACCGGAGGAAAAGTGGGTATGCATTCTAGATAAAACGGATAACCAAGAGGATATGTATTTTGATTATCAACTGCTTATGCCTACGTATGCAAAAAAAGTGCGTCTCGTAATTACAGAACGACCAAAGGATATGGAAGTTGGAGTTATCGATTTCTCTGTTTATGGAAAATGGGAACCGATATGTAAGTAGGATAGCAGTTAGATCTGCGAAGAATGATAAGGGATTTTAGAAAGGTCATGATTAAAAATATTATATTTGATGTAGGTAGAGTATTGGTGGATGTTCGTTGGGATGAGATTATGCAAGAACTTGGGTTTGAAGGTGAACTTCTGAAACGAGTTTCAAATGCTACTGTGTGTTCTGATACATGGGGAGAATATGACAGAGGCAAATGGAGCGATGAAGAGATCTTAAATACTTTCATTACAAATGCACCGGATTTAGAGCGAGAAATCCGGTTGTTTATGGAGCATGAACACGAATCTATTAAGGAATTTCCCTATGCAAAAGATTGGGTGAAGAGTTTCAAAGATAAAGGATATCATTGTTATATCTTGTCAAATTACCCAAGAAGAATATATGAGAATACCTGTCAGGAGCGAGGCTATGAAGAATTTGTGGATGGTGCAGTGTATTCTTATCAAGTTCACATGATTAAACCGGAACCAGTGATTTATCAAACTCTTTTGAAACGTTACGGCTTGGTTCCGGAGGAATGTGTTTTTATAGATGATAATTTGGCAAACATAGAGGCAGCTAGGAAACTGGGTATTCATGCTATACATTTTAATACAAGACAGAATACAGAACAAGAACTTCAAAAACTTGGTGTATAAACAAAAAAATTAGGGCTTGCAATACTAGAGTATTTGTGCTAATATATAAAAGCTGTTTAGAAAAAACAAACCTAATCGCGGTTGGAAATCGCGAAAAAATGATGAAGAGGTGAATAAAATGAGAGAAGGAATCCATCCAACATACCATCAAGCAACAGTAACATGTAACTGTGGGAACACATTTACAACAGGTTCTACAAAAGAATCAATCCACGTAGAAATTTGTTCAAAATGTCATCCATTCTACACAGGACAACAAAAAGCTGCTCAAGCTCGTGGTCGTGTTGATAAATTTAACAAAAAATACGGTATGCAATAATTTTATGCAAATGTACGGGTTGAGGTTGTTACTTCAACCCGTTTTGTTTTACAGTTTAGCGGATTCGAGCTATATGGCTAAACTGTATTCTAGGAGGAAAGTAATATGAAATCATCAAATATAGGTGGTCAGGCAGTTTTGGAAGGTATCATGATGAAAAATGGACCGAAGTATGCTGTTGCGGTGAGAAAGCCTGACGGTGAGATTGAGGTGAAAGTAGAAGAATATAAAAGTGTTATTAAATGGGAAAAATTAACGAAAATCCCATTTATCAGAGGCGTATTTAATTTTGTTGATTCCTTGGTGCTTGGAATGAAGACGCTTACATATTCGGCAAGCTTTTGGGAAGAGGAGACAGAGGAACTGATTACAGCTGAGGAAGCCAAGAAGCAGAAGAAAAAAGAAGATTTTATCATGGGAATTACGATGGCGTTTTCTGTGATTCTTGCCATGGGTTTGTTTATGGTATTGCCATATTTTATTTCTGATTTGTTTGCTGGGATTATAAAATCGCGTTTCCTTCGTACTGTGTTGGAATCAGTTGTTAGAATTTCTCTTTTTATTCTATATATATTAGCAGTCTCTCGCATGAAAGATATTCAGAGGACATTTATGTACCACGGTGCAGAACATAAATGCATCAATTGCATTGAGCACGGAATGGAATTGAATTTGGAAAATGTGAAAAGGAGTTCCAAACAACATAAGCGGTGTGGAACGAGTTTCCTTTTCTTTGTTATGATTGTCAGTGTGATTGTGTGCTTTTTTATCACGGTAGATTCTCAACTATTACGTGTTGTTCTTCGCTTGGCATTATTGCCTGTGATTGCAGGTATCTCCTATGAGATTATTAAACTGGCGGGAAGCAGTACACATCCATTGGTGGAACTTCTTAGTAAACCGGGACTCGCCATGCAGAATCTGACCACGAAAGAGCCGGAAGACGATATGATTGAAGTCGCAATAAAAGCAGTTGAGGAAGTATTTGACTGGAAAACATATTTAAAAGAAAATTTTGAGGAGAAAGAAGATGACCTTAAAACAAGCTTATGAATATGGTCAGGAACAACTGAAGAACGCAGAAATTGACGATGCAGCTTTGGATGCATGGTATCTTCTTGAATATGTGACAGGGGTATCTCGTGCAATGTATTTCTTGGATATGAACCGAGAAATTAGTTTGGAGCAGGAAACTAAGTATTGCAGTTATGTTGCTACACGTGCCAAACATGTTCCACTGCAACATATTACCGGCGTGCAGGAATTCATGGGACTTGAGTTTTTAGTAAATGAGCATGTATTGGTGCCAAGGCAGGACACAGAAGTGTTGGTAGAGTGTGTCTTGGAGGATTTAAAATCCGGTATACACATTTTAGATATGTGTACAGGCTCCGGATGCATTTTGTTGAGTCTGCTGAAATTGTGTCGTATGTCAAATGTAAATGGTGTGGGTGTGGATATCTCCGAAGAGGCACTAAAAGTCGCGAAGCAAAATGCAGAAAAACTAGAAGTGAATGCCCGGTTTATATCCAGCGATTTGTTTTGCGATGTGGAAGGCAAGTATGATGTTATTGTATCGAATCCACCGTATATTCGGACCTCTGTAATAGAAGAATTAAAAGAAGAAGTAAAATTCCATGATCCATTCATTGCGTTGGATGGGAAAGAGGATGGTCTTTATTTTTATAGAAGAATTGTGGAAGATAGTCCAAAGTATTTAAAAAAAGGTGGAAAACTATATTTTGAGATTGGCCATGACCAAGGAGAAGATGTGAGTAAGCTGATGAAAGATGCCGGATTTGTTGATGTTACTGTGAAAAAGGATTTGGCAGGGCTTGACCGAGTGGTCTTTGGCATGTATAGTGTAATAAGAGCAAACTCATGATATAAATGATAGATATTGGAGGAAACAATATGTTTGATAAATTAGATGACTTACTCATTCGTTATGAGGAACTTATGAGTGAATTGCAGGAGCCGGATGTGGCGAACGACCCAGCCCGTTTTCGGAAGCTAATGAAAGAACAATCGGACTTGGCTCCTATCGTTGAAGCATATACAGAATATAAGAATGCGAAGCAAGCCATTATCGACAGTGAAGAAATGCTGGAGATGGAATCGGATGAAGAGATGCGTGAACTTGCAAAAGAAGAATTGTACGAATCGAAAAAGCGTGTCGAAGAATTAGAACACGAGCTTAAGATTTTACTTCTTCCAAAGGACCCTAACGATGATAAAAACATTATGGTGGAAATTCGTGCAGGCGCAGGTGGAGATGAATCTGCATTGTTTGCAGCAGAAGTGTATCGTATGTATTCCCATTATGCGGAAAGCCGTCATTGGAAGACAGAGATGATTTCCTTTAGTGAAAATGGAATCGGTGGCTTCAAGGAAGTTGTTTTCATGGTAAGTGGTCAAGGCGTGTATTCAAGAATGAAATACGAAAGTGGTGTGCACCGTGTACAACGTGTTCCTGAAACGGAATCCGGCGGACGTATTCATACATCTACAATTACGGTTGCAGTTATGCCGGAAGCAGAAGAAGTTGACGTTGTAATCGATGAAAAAGATATTCGTATCGACGTAATGCGTGCATCTGGTAACGGTGGACAGTGTGTCAACACAACTGACTCAGCAGTACGTTTAACTCACCACCCAACAGGTATTGTAATTTATAGCCAGACAGAGAAATCACAGTTACAGAACAAAGAAAAAGCATTTCGCTTACTTCGTTCGAAACTGTATGAATTAGAATTAGAAAAGCAACAATCTGCAGAAGCAGAAGCAAGAAGAAGCCAGATTGGTACCGGTGACCGTTCTGAAAAAATCAGAACCTACAACTTCCCACAAGGACGTGTAACAGAACATCGTATCAAGTTGACATTATACAAGATTGATAGTGTTATGAATGGTGATTTGGATGAAATCATCGACAGCCTAATTGCAGCCGACCAGGCAGCAAAATTAGCGAAAATGAACGAATAGCACGAACGCGGCAGACTTTTTGCAGGCCAATATGTCCTGTTCTTTAAAAATACGGTGTAGAAAACAAAATGTTGTTTTTACACCGTATTTTTATTACATTTTATTCCTATTAAATTAGGATTTACGGTGTGATATAAAGAAAATATACTATTACGCCGTAAAAGGGTAACGAACCAAGGTTAATTTGAAGAAAAACTACGGTGCAAAAACAATTTTGAAAAAAGCAAACCGTAAAAGCTTTGTAAGCACACCTTTTACAACATTCTTACCTCAAATGCAGTTGTTTGTGGTGGTATGCTTGCGGTCATAAAGTTTGCATGACGTACGCGCACACGCATACCAGGAGTAAGCCTTGAAAAATTAACCGGCCTGCCCATACGGTCAAAAAGCATAGCGTTTTCAGGTACATTGAAACGAATAATCGAAGAAAAGTCACGGTCACTTATGGTGGTAAAGCTACGATTGGTTCTATCCACATCTAAAATATTTCCAACAGTAATATCGTCAGGTCTTTGTCTTCCTGTAATGCGAATTAAATACGCAACTGTCTGTGGCGGTATACTTCGCGTATAAGCAGAAGAAACAGCCACATTTACATTCATTCCTTCTCTTAGAGCGTTTGCTGTTACGGGAGAACCATTTGCGTTAAGAATGATTGTTCGCGGTCTCACGACAAGTCTTAAAGTTTGTTCATTTCTTTGGTTTTGCTGTCTGCTTGTGTAAGTGATAGTTACATATGTGGTGCCCTGATCCGAAGTAATGTCTTGGATGACGGCATTTGTAATATTTATAACAGCCATAAAATTAACCTTTCTTTTTTTATATAATATATTCAAAGTTTCTAAACTGAGTGTAGATATCAAGAGAAAATCATAGTATAATGTTTACAGATATACTTATGAGGAGGATATTATATGTACGGGAATGAAAATTTTTTTGCACCAACAGGGGCAGAAGAGATGGTAGCAGTAGGCGTGATTCTGATTTTTTTGTTGCTTTACTTAGTGATTGCAGGAATGGGGTTGGCATCCTATATCATGAATGCAATTGCATTGTATAAGATTGCAGATAGACGGCAGATTCCAAATCCTTGGATGGCATGGCTGCCGTTTACAAGTGATTGGCTGCTTGGTAGCATAGTAGACGATTATGATGGACGAAATGGAATCAAGAGAAAATGGAGAGTAACACTTTTAGCATTATCGCTCATTTCGGCTATTGGAATATTGGTAACATATATCGCAATGTTCGTAGGAATAATCGTGCTGGCATTTCAATATACAGATATTGAACCGCCTATAGGACCAACACTCGCGTACATCATGATTTTGTACATTGCGCTTATAATCTTTGCACTACTTGCATCTGCAAAAGGCATTTGCCAGATTGTCTGTATTTATAAGATTTATGAATCAACAGTTCCTAAGAAAGCAGTGAAGTACTTGTTGCTTTCCATGCTGATACCACTAGCAGGACCAATTTGCTTGCTAAGATGCAAGGACAAAGGATATCCATATCCGGAGCAGCAGGAGTTTATCTCATATGAGGTCGCAGAGGTGACGGATATTGCTGATGAATCCGAAGAAGAATTTTCATAGCGCCACCTAATAAATTCATAAAAAGTTTATTGAAACGATGAATGATGAGTGTTAAAATATACGTTAACGATAACTTATGAGGAGATAAATTATGGGTGGTATTTTTAACTATGATAGTCCGTTAATGAGTGGACTTGGGAAATTGGCAGATTTGGTTATTTTGAATCTGTTGACATTACTTTTTTGTATTCCAATTGTGACGATTGGGGCATCTTTAACAGCTTGTCATTACGTGGCGTTAAAGATTAGACGTGGTGAAGGTTACGTTATAAAGAACTTTTGGAAGTCTTTTAAGGAAAATTTTGTACAGTCTACAGTTATTTGGTTGATTGTTAGCCTTGGTTTGGCGCTTTCTCTATTTGTAGCATTGTTCTTTAATGTAGAGGGGACGATGGCTTCTATTTCACGTGGTGTACTTTTCGCGGCATCCATATTCTGGGGCTTTGTTGCCTGCTGGGTATTCCCATTGCAATCGAAATTTGCAAACACCATAAAGAATACGATAAAGAATTCGTTTCTTTTGTCGTTTAAATATTTGTTCCGAACCATATTGATGTTGATTATCAATTTACTTCCGGTAGTGCTGGCTTTTGTTTTAACTTTTCAATGGTACAGCTTGCTTATTATGTTCGGATTTTCAGCACCGACTTACCTTTGTGCAATATTGTACGATAAGAAGTTTGAAGAACTGGAAGAAATGATTTTGCAAAGTCAGGCAGAAGAGGCAGGAGAGGCAGGAGAGACAGAAGAGATCTTTGCAATTGAAGAAGGCACAAATTAATTTGGCCTTCTCAGATCATCTGTTGCCGGATTGTCAATGAGTTCCCCATTTTCCGTAAAACGGGATCCGTGACAAGGGCAGTCCCAGGAGCGCTCTTGCGGATTCCATTTTAAAGCACATCCTAGGTGTGGGCAGCGTTTGGTTGTAGGAGTAAGGAGATTGGTAGTTGCTTCAAAAGCATTCATGAAAAGTTGTGTTCTTAGCATGGTTCTCGAAGGAGAGAAAACCGGTGCATAAGAGCACTCTTTTTTTGTTATCATATCACGAAGAAGCATGGCTGCCGTCATGGCTGAGGTCATGCCCCATTTGTTAAAACCAGTTGCAACATAAAGATTCTCTGTCTTTTTTGAATAGGCTCCGATGTATGGGACCTCATCCAAGGTCATACAATCTTGGGTTGCCCAGTAATACCGTGCCTGTGCATCTGGATAATGGGCTGTGGCAAATTCAGAAATTTCCTTCCAGTTTCCGCCGTGTTTTCCTGTACGGTGGTCACCACCGCCGATGAGCAAATGCTTATCATAATTGCGGAAGGAGAATCCTTTATCATTCTCATCCACATACATACCCTTTACATCGGCTGCATTTTCGTATGCAATCACATAAGAACGATGCTGATACATTTTCAAAAAATAACTCCCATGTTTATTTAGGAATGGGAAATGTGTGGTAACTATGATGTTTTGGGCGGTAATTCGTCCGTGTTCTGTTATTGCTGTGTTTGGCATAAGTTCTTTTACTTTGGTGTGCTCGTAAATAGAAAGCCCCTTAGAAAGCTCTGCAAGGAACTTCAGAGGATGGAACTGTGCCTGGTTTTCAAATCTTACAGCCCCTACATTTGACAGTGGGAGCGGGAGATTTCCTACATAGTCTGCAGTATACCCAAGCTGATTTAAGGCATGCAATTCCTTCTCTAGTTTTGCCGATGAATTGAGTGAATAGACGAAGTTGTCTTTGGTTTCAAAGTGGCAGTCTATGCTTTTGCAAAGCTTACAGTATTCCTGTAATGCAGCCATATTTGCATCCAGATACATACGTGCTTTTTCCAGACCGAAACGCTTCACTAGCTTGTGGTAAATAAGGCCATGTTGGATGCTGATTTTGGCAGTTGTATTCTTGGTAATGCCGCTACATAGCTTGTCTGCTTCTACGAGTACATAGTCGATGCCTGCCTGTTTTAGCATATAGGCACAGAGAATACCGGTGATGCCGCCACCGATGATTAAGACATCTGTTTTGATGTCCTTTTTTAATTGTTCAAAAGATGGAAATTTTACAGAATCTGACCAAATGGAAATCATACTATCACCTCTGAATCTAGTATGAAAAAAAGAAGGAAAAATATACATAAAATAAGGAAGAACCAATTGAAGTACGCTGTAAATTGGTATATAGTAAAATAGTTAGGAGAAAATAAATTGTAAGAAAGAACGAGAGAAGAAAAGAAGATGAGAAAGAATTTAAAACGATTATTTAGTTATTATAAACCATATAAATTTCTATTTTTCAGCGATTTGTTTTTTGCAATGTTGGGAGCGGCAATTACATTGGTGATGCCTCTTATTGTTCGTTATGTCACCAATGAAGTGATATATTTTGAAGGGCAAAAGGCACTGCAAACCATCTTTATCTTAGGTGGGATTATGGTTGCGCTTGTACTCATCGAAATGGGATGTAATTATTATATGACATACTACGGTCACATGATGGGAGCCAGAATGGAAGCCAACATGCGAAAGGACATCTTCGAGCACTATCAGAAGCTGTCGTTTACCTTTTTTGACAATCGAAAGGTGGGAGAACTATTATCTCGTATCACCAGTGACTTGTTTGACATCACAGAACTGCTTCATCATGGCCCGGAGGATTTGCTGATTTCATTTATCAAGTTGGTGGGCGCATTTGTTATTTTAATTCGGATTAATCTGCCCCTTACTTTAGTGACATTTGCCTGTATACCGGTGATGTTGGCGCTAGCCATTTACTTCAATCGGAAAATGAAGCGTGCATTTAAAAGAAACCGTCAACGAGTGGCGGAAATCAATACCCAGATAGAAGATAGTTTATCCGGTGTTCGAGTGGTGAAATCTTTTTCAAATGAAGAGATTGAGATAGAGAAGTTTCAGGAAGGGAACCGCAACTACATCGCATCCAAACGAGACAGCTATCGTTATATGGCGGGCTATCACTCAAGTGTAGGAGCAATGACAACCATGGTTACGGTAATTGTCATTGTTTTGGGTGGTTTGCTTATGAATGATGGGACCATTAAAGCAACTGATTTGATTACATTCTTATTATATATTCACAATTTTACAGAGCCAGTTAGAAAATTGATTAACTTTGCGGAGCAGTTCCAGAATGGATATTCCGGATTTGAACGTTTCATGGAAGTTATGGATATTGAACCAGATATTCAGGATGCAAAGGATGCAGTTTCTGTAAGAAATTTGGAGGGCGATATTGCCTTTGAAAATGTGTCGTTCCATTATGAAAGCAACAAGGAGCAGGTGCTGAAAAATATTAATCTGCAGGTTGCAGCAGGAGAGTATGTAGCACTTGTAGGTGCATCAGGAGTAGGGAAGACAACACTTTGCAGTCTGATACCACGTTTCTATGAGGTGACAGAGGGCACAATTAAGATTGACGGCATGGATATTCGCAAGATGAAACAGGCCGACCTTCGCAGTCAGATTGGTATCGTGCAACAGGATGTTTACTTATTTGCAGGCAATATTTTAGATAATATCCGTTACGGGAAACCGGATGCAACGGATGAGGAAGTTATTCTGGCTGCAAAACGTGCAAACGCCCATGATTTCATCATGAGTTTTCCGGACGGCTATCAATCAGATATCGGACAACGTGGCGTGAAATTGTCCGGCGGACAGAAGCAACGTTTATCTATAGCACGAGTGTTCCTTAAGAATCCGCCGATTCTTATCTTTGATGAGGCAACTTCAGCACTCGATAATGAAAGTGAACAAGTGGTGCAGCAGTCTATGGAGGAACTGGCAAAGGATAGGACAACCTTCGTGATTGCACACCGTCTTTCTACCATTCGTAAGGCAGAAAGAATATTGGTTCTTACGGAGAAAGGAATTGCAGAAGAAGGCACACATGAGGAACTACTGGAGAAGAAAGGTGCGTATGAGGCGCTGTATAATCTGCAGTTTCGGTAGGAAAAGCATGTTATAAAATCTACCCAACTGGCTCAAACTATGGTATATTAATGTCATTGAAGTAACAAGGAGAAAAAAACGTGGGAGAGATACAGTTTAGACGAACAGAACTGGAAGACAGAGGATTGATGCATTCCTATTTTCGCAAATATCCGACAAGAAGTTGTGAGAGAACATTCGCAAATGCACTTCTCTGGTCCAGACATTACCCTGTTCAGTTTGCAGAGATAGAAAACACTTTGATATTCCGCTCCACCAGCCATGGAGAGGCGTACACCTATCCGGCAGGAGAGCCGGAGGATGTGAAGCATGCACTGGATTTTCTGATGGCGGACACGAAAGGACGCGGTATTCCATTTGTGTTATATCATATTACGCCGGAACAGTTTGAGCAGATTGAGGCTTGGTATCCGGGAATGTTTGAACTGGAATTGAATCGAGATATCGCAGACTACATTTATGAATCAGAAAAACTGGCAACTTTAGCGGGAAAGAAACTCCACGCCAAGCGCAATCATATCAACAAATTCAAGGCAACTCATGAAAACTGGAGTTACGAAACTATGTCAGAGGACAATCTGGAGGAATGTTTTCAGATGGCTCTGAAGTGGAGAAATGAGAATGGCTGTGAGGAAGATGAGGAAAAGAATGCAGAGATGTGTGTCACCTTAAATGCCCTTCGATTATTTAAGGAATTGGAGCTGACAGGTGGAATTCTTCGTATCAATGGAGAGATTGTTGCATTTACCATTGGCGAGGAACTAAGCGAAGATACCTTTGTGGTACACATTGAGAAAGCATTTGCGGATATTCAAGGCGCATATCCGATGATTAATCAGCAGTTCGTAGAACACGAATGCATGAAATATAAATATATCAACAGAGAAGAGGATACCGGTGCAGAAGGGCTTCGCAAGGCGAAGTTGTCTTATCGACCAGCCTTCTTGCAGGAAAAAGGTATTGTAAAGGAGAGAGAACGATGATAGCAGAGAAAATGCAGAATATGGTAAAAAACAGCTCGGCAATCCGTGCTATGTTTGAGGAAGGAAACCGTTTGGCAAAGATTTACGGACCAGAGAATGTGTTTGACTTTAGTTTGGGGAATCCAAATGTGCCGGCACCACAGGCTGTAAAAGATGCCATTATCGAGATTTTAAATGAGGAGGATCCGGTTGCACTGCATGGTTATACCAACAGCAATGCGGGTTATGAAGACGTAAGACAGGCGGTAGCGGAGTCTATTAATCAGAAGTTTGACACTGCATTTGCTGCGAGAAACATTGTGATGACAGTTGGGGCAGCGGGTGGCCTTAACGTAGCCCTTAAGATTTTACTTAATCCAGGTGATGAGGTAATCACATTTGCTCCATACTTTGGGGAATACAGAAGTTATACAGCAAACTTTGACGGTGTGCTTGTTGCAATTTCTCCAAACACAGAAAGTTTTCAACCAAAGTTGGATGAATTTGAAGTCAAGATTACACCAAAAACAAAGGCAGTTATCGTAAATACGCCAAACAACCCGACGGGTGTTGTTTATTCCGAAGAAACTATAAAGAAGTTAGCTGCTATTATGGAAGCAAAGCAGAAGGAATTCGGTACAGAGATTTATCTCATTTCCGATGAGCCATACCGTGAGCTGGCATATGATGGAGTAGAAGTTCCATATTTGACTAAATATTATGCAAATACAATCGTGGGTTACTCATTTAGTAAATCCTTGTCCCTCCCGGGAGAGCGTATCGGCTATTTGGTAATTCCGGATGAAGCATCGGATAGTACAGATTTGATTTCTGCGGCAAGTGTTGCAACACGTATCTTAGGATTTGTTAATGCACCAACCTTGCAACAAAAAATGGTGGTAAGATGTTTAAATGAGCAGACCGATATTTCTTACTATGACAGAAACCGTGAAACTCTATATAATGGTCTGACAGAGTGTGGATTCACCTGTATTAAACCGGAGGGTGCATTCTACTTGTTTGTGAAATCGCCGGTTGAAAATGAGAAAGAATTTTGTGATGCAGCGAAGAAATACAATATTTTAATCGTACCTGGCAGCTCCTTTGGATGTCCTGGTTACGTGCGTATGGCCTACTGTGTTGCATACGAGACCATCGTAAATTCATTACCAAAATTTAAAGAACTCGCAAAGGAATACTTTTAAAATGAAAGCATTTGAGAAAAATATTCGTAAGGTGGAGCCATATGTTCCGGGAGAACAGCCACAGCGAAAAGTGATAAAATTAAATACCAATGAAAATCCATATCCACCGGCACCGGGTGTTAGTAAAGCTTTGCAGGGAATGGATGTAGACAGATTCCGTTTATACCCGGACCCAACAGCAGGAGATTTAGTACATACTTTGGCAGAATACTATGGCGTGGATGATTCGCAGGTATTCGTGGGCGTTGGCTCCGATGATGTATTGGCTATGTGTTTCCTGACATTTTTTAATTCGGATAAGCCAATTTTGTTCCCGGATATTACTTATTCCTTTTACAAGGTGTGGGCGGAGCTTTACCGGATACCATACGAATGTCCGGCAGTAGATGAAAGCTTTCACATTGTGAAGGAAGATTATTATAAGGAAAACGGTGGAATCATTTTCCCGAATCCAAATGCCCCGACGTCCATCTATGAAAACTTGGATTTTATAGAAGATATTTTAAAACACAATCAAGATGTCATTGTCATTGTGGATGAGGCATATATTGATTTTGCAGGGAAGTCTGCCATTGAATTGATTGATAAATATGACAATCTGATAGTGGTGCAGACCTTTTCTAAGGCTCGTTCTATGGCGGGTATGCGAATCGGTTATGCTATCAGTAATCCGACATTGATTAAATACTTAAATGATGCGAAGTATTCCTTCAACTCTTACACCATGAATATGACGTCCTTGGTATGTGGTGTAGAGGCTGTGAAGGATAAGGCATATTTTGAGGAGACAGTGGAGAAAATCAAGGATACAAGAGAGTGGACGAAGAAGGAGCTTACAAAGCTTGGATTCACATATCCGGATTCGCAGTCTAATTTTATCTTTGCAACACATGAAAAATATGCGGCGCAGGATTTGTTTGAGGCTCTAAGAGAAGCGGATATTTACGTAAGATTCTTAGGTGGAGAGCGTATTAAAAATTATCTGCGTATCTCTATTGGTACCATGGAAGAGATGGAGCAATTGATTGCATTTCTTACAGAATATATGAAAAAACATGAATAGGGAGTAACAATATGTTAAAACTAATTTTACAGGGAATGGCAGTAGGAATCGCGAATATTATTCCGGGTGTCAGTGGCGGTACCATGATGGTTGCAATGGGTTTATATGACAAACTCATTCACGCCATTACACATTTAAAGAGTGAATTTAAAAGCGCTTTAAAATTATTAGTTCCGATTTTTGCAGGAGCAGGGATTGCAGTTATCGTATTATCAAGACTCTTTGAATATTTACTTGCAAATCACCCGATTCCGACAAACTTTGCATTTTGCGGTTTGATAGCAGGAAGCTTACCATTTATCTTTAAAAAGGTAGAAGGAAAGAAGATTACAGTAGGGAAAATCATTCCATTTATTATCTTCTTTGCAGTGGTAATTCTCATGGCAGTCATGGGTGAAGCCAGTGGAGCGGATGCGGATGTAAGCTTCGGTGTGATAAACTTAGTCAAACTTTTTGGTGTAGGCATTATTGCAGCTGCAACCATGGTAGTTCCGGGTGTCAGTGGTTCCATGATGTTAATGCTTTTGGGATATTATGACGTGATTCTTGCAACAATCAATGATTTTATCGATGCAGTATTGGCATTTGATATCAAAGAAATTATGGCGGTCATCGGTGTGCTGGCGCCATTTGGCATCGGTGTGGTTGTTGGTATCTTTGTGATTGCAAAGATTATTGAGTTTATTTTTGCGAAGGCAGAGACACATGCTTATTTTGGAATTATTGGTTTAATTATGGCATCACCGATTGCCATACTTTTGCAGACGGATTGGAGTAAATTCTCTGTTCTGACTCTTGTTATCAGCGTAGTGACCTTTATTGCAGGATGGTTTGCGGCAAGTAAGCTTGGCGGGGAATAATCTCTCCTTTTTACGTTGACACGAGTAAAGAAAATTCTTATAATCTAGATAGAAGAAAAATGAGGTGAGACGTATGCAAATGAGACAAAAAGATGAGGCGAAAAGAAGCAAAGCATGGGTGATTGTAATGGTTGCATCCAGCGTGATTATTTTGTTATTGGTTGCGTTTTTTGTTACAAATTCCGTGGCTGGAAATCCACTGAAGGGTGAATGGCTTGCAGAGGAAAAAGGCTATCATTTGGATATTGATGATGATGAGATAACAGTAGAAGCCACAATTGATGGTACATTTGTTGAAGTGGATTTGTATTACACACTGAACAAACAAGATAAAATCATTACACTGAAATCAAATACGGTTGATATTGCAGAGGCAGCAGAGGACACAGATGGCAAACTTTCTGCTAACGAAATTGATGAAGCAATCAGAGAGTTCGTTGCCACTTATAATTATAGTATTGAAGGTGGTAAGTTGCGATTGTCGGAACGTGAATTCGGAAATGAATTTGTATTTACCAGAGTGGAAAAATAAGAGAAATAAGTAAATTAAATACTATGTGGGGTCTATGCAGAATTTTTTATTCTTAAGACCCCTTATTTTATATTGTGTCAAGGCAGACTCTGCCAGGAGGGTTCTAATATGAGAAGAAATAACACAAAAATTGTACAGATAGGCAATGTGAAAATCGGTGGGGGTAATCCAATTGCCATTCAATCGATGACAAACACCAGAACAGAAGATGTAAAAGCAACCGTTGCACAGATTTTGGCTTTGGAGGCTGTTGGCTGTGAGATTATTCGATGCGCAGTTCCTACCATGGAGGCGGCAAAGGCGCTCTCTGAGATTAAGAAACAGATTCACATTCCGCTTGTGGCAGACATTCATTTCGATTACAAATTAGCCATTGCAGCTATTGAAAACGGTGCGGATAAAATCCGTATTAATCCGGGAAATATCGGTGACAAAGAGCGCGTAAGACAAGTGGTTGAAAAGGCAAAGGAGTACAATGTACCGATTCGTGTCGGAGTGAATAGTGGCTCTCTGGAAAAAGAATTGGTTGCAAAATATGGTGGAGTTACAGCAGAGGGCATTGTAGAGAGTGCCTTAGACAAGGTGCACCTAATTGAGGACAAGGGATATGATAATCTTGTGGTAAGCATCAAGTCTTCGGATGTTTTGATGTGCGTGAAAGCCCATGAACTGATTTCTGAGCAATGTAATTACCCATTACATATCGGTATTACGGAATCCGGAACGATTCTGTCAGGAAATATTAAGTCATCAGTAGGACTTGGTATCATGCTGTACCAAGGTCTTGGTGATACCATTCGTGTGTCCTTGACCGGGGATCCGTTGGAGGAAATCAAGTCTGCGAAATTGATTTTACGTACACTAGGACTTCGCAAGGGTGGTATCGAGGTGGTTTCCTGTCCGACCTGTGGTAGAACTAAGATTGATTTGATTAGTTTGGCAAATCAAGTGGAGAACATGGTGGCGGATATTCCCCTTGATATTAAAGTTGCGGTTATGGGCTGTGTGGTAAATGGTCCTGGAGAAGCAAAGGAAGCAGATATCGGAATCGCCGGTGGAGTTGGCGAGGGCCTTCTCATCAAGAAGGGTGAGATTGTAAAGAAAGTAAAAGAAGAGGAACTATTAGAGGCTCTCAGGGAGGAACTTTTGAACTGGGAGGAGTAATTGCAAGGAGCACAAATGAGTAAACTGTTTTTTGAGGTATTTCCAACATTAAAGGTAAGTGAAGATATGCGAACCCTGTTTGGGGATGTGGAAGTGACAAAGGTTGCGACCAATCCGGACAGGACTTATTTGCATATTTATTTTTTGAGTGCGCATTTACTTGAAAAACGTGCAGTGTATGAGATGGAGAGAACTATCAAGGAACAGTTATTTGCTCAAACTATGATATATGTGGAACTGGTGGAATCTTATCAGTTATCCAGCCAATATACGCCGGAAAATTTGTTGCGAGAACACAGAGAAAGTATTTTGCTCGAACTGAAAAAGCGTAGCATTGTAGAACATAACATGTTTGCAAATGCCAAGTGTGCCTTTGGAGACGGTAACGTCGTGATTCTCGAATTTGAGGAATCAATAGTGGCAGAGGGAAAAGCGGAATCCATCGTAGCGCTTTTGAAGGAGATTTTTGAAGTGCGCTGTCATATACCGGTGGATATTCGTGTGAATTATCTCAAAGCGGAGAAGAGTAAAATACAGGAGCATAATGCCATTCGTCTGCAGCAGGAAATTAATGCAATCGTAGATGCGAATGAGGCAAAGCAGGAAGAATTGAATGCAGAGAAAAAGGCTGAGAAAGAAGCCAAAAAAGCCGAGAAAGAAGAAAAGAAGGCAAAAGCAGCGGCTTATGCGAAAAGACAGGAACAATATCGTGCTCCGAAAAAATCAGAAGATCCAAATCTGGTGTATGGCAGAGATTTCGAGGATGAACCGATTGAACTAAAGAACGTAATCGGGGAGATGGGCGAGATTACATTTCGGGGGCAAGTTACTAGCTTTGATACGCGTGAAATTCGAAATGAAAAAACAATTGTAATGTTTGCGGTGACGGATTTCACAGACACCATTATGGTAAAAATGTTTGTGAAAAACGAACAACTCCCGGAAATTTTGGATGCCATAAAGAAGGGTGCATTTCTAAAAATTAAGGGTGTAACAACCATTGATAAATTTGACCACGAGCTTACCATAGGTTCCGTTACCGGAGTGAAGAAGATTCCGAGCTTTGTAACGAAACGTAAGGACACGGCACCGGAAAAACGTGTGGAGCTTCATTGTCATACGAAAATGAGTGATATGGATGGAGTGTCCGATACAAAGTCAATCGTGAAACAAGCCCATGACTGGGGGCATAAGGCTATTGCCATTACAGACCACGGTGTGGTGCAGGCGTTTCCGGATGCAAACCACTATATTATGGATGATTTGGATAAGGAAGATCCGTTTAAAGTTATCTATGGGGTGGAAGCATACCTGGTGGACGATTTGACAGATATTGCAGTTCGCGCGGGAGAGCAGACACTGGACGATACATATGTAGTATTTGATATTGAGACAACTGGTTTTAGTTCGGTAGAAGACCGTATTATAGAAATTGGTGCAGTGAAAGTGCAAAATGGAGAAATAACTGACTATTACAGTACCTTTGTAAATCCGGCAGTACCGATTCCGTTTGAAATCACCAATTTGACCAGTATTACAGATGAAATGGTGGTGGATTCTCCGAGAATTGATGTGGTTCTTCCAGAATTTTTGGGGTTTGTAGGGGATGCGCCGCTGGTAGCCCATAATGCCGGGTTTGATGTTGGTTTTATCGAACAGAACTGTAAGAATCTGGGCCTACAAGGGAAGTTTACTTATCTGGATACCGTGGCTCTTGCCCGTGTACTTTTGCCGACTCTATCCAAATACAAATTAAATATTGTAGCTAAAGCACTGGGCATTTCTCTGGAAAATCATCATCGTGCGGTGGATGATGCCAAGGCAACGGCGGAGATTTTTGTGAAGTTTGTGGAAATGCTGAAAGAACAGGACATCACTACCCTTTCAGAGGTGAACCGCTTTGGTGCGGCAAATCCGGATGCCATTCGGAAGATGCCGACCTATCATGCGATTATTCTTGCGAAAAATGATGTGGGACGAGTGAATCTGTATCGTTTGATTTCCATGTCCCATTTGACCTACTTTGCAAGAAGACCACGAATCCCGAAGAGTGAATTTTTGAAACTACGGGAGGGATTGATTATCGGTAGCGCCTGTGAGGCAGGCGAATTGTATAGTGCTATATTAGATAATAAATCGGAGGAAGCCATTGCAAGGCTGGTCAATTTCTATGATTATCTGGAAATTCAGCCACTTGGAAATAACCGATTTATGATTGATAGCGACAGACATGAGAACATTCAATCCGAAGAAGATTTAAAGGATATAAATCGACGAATTGTAAGGCTGGGAGAGGAATTTCATAAGCCGGTTGTTGCGACCTGCGATGTGCATTTTCTAGAGCCGGAGGATGAGGTATACCGAAGAATTGTTATGGCAGGACAAGGATTTACGGATGCAGATAATCAGGCACCATTGTACCTTCGCACCACAGAAGAAATGCTGGAAGAGTTTGCCTACCTTGGTTCCAAGAAGGCATACGAAGTGGTTGTGACCAATACCAATCTGATTGCAGATCAGATAGAGAAGATTTCACCGGTTAGACCGGATAAGTGTCCGCCGGTGATTGAGGATTCCGATAAGCAGCTTCGAGACATTTGCTATAACAAAGCTCACAGCATGTATGGTGAAAATTTGCCACCGATTGTTGTGGAACGTTTGGAAAGAGAGTTGAATTCCATTATCTCCAATGGATTTGCCGTAATGTATATCATTGCGCAGAAGCTGGTGTGGAAGTCGGTGGAGGACGGTTATCTGGTAGGTTCCCGTGGTTCCGTTGGTTCTTCTTTTGTAGCAACTATGGCTGGAATTACGGAAGTGAATCCGCTTAGTCCGCATTATTATTGTACCGAGTGTCACTACAGTGATTTTGAGTCAGAAGAAGTAAGAAAATATGCCGGCGGCTGTGGATGGGACATGCCGGATAAAAACTGTCCGGTTTGTGGGAAACCACTTGTGAAAGATGGTTTTGACATTCCGTTTGAGACATTCCTTGGATTCAAAGGGAACAAGGAACCGGATATTGACCTTAACTTTTCCGGGGATTACCAGAGTAATGCCCATAAATATACGGAAGTTATCTTCGGTGACGGTCAGACCTTCCGCGCAGGTACTATCGGCACCTTGGCTGATAAGACCGCCTATGGTTATGTAAAAAATTATTATGAGGAGCGAAATCAGGGAAAACGAAAATGCGAGATTGAACGTTTGCTTCAGGGATGTGTTGGAATCCGTAGAAGTACGGGACAGCATCCAGGTGGAATCATCGTACTGCCAATTGGTCAGGACATTAATTCCTTTACACCGGTGCAGCATCCGGCAAACGATATGACAACAGATATCGTAACCACACATTTTGATTATCACTCCATTGACCATAACCTGTTGAAGCTTGATATTCTCGGTCATGATGATCCTACCATGATTAAGATGTTAGAGGAATTAGTAACCGAGATGACAGGCGAACCATTTGTGGCAACGGAGATTAAGCTGGATGACCAGGGAGTTATGAAGCTCTTTGCTGATACAAGTTCCCTTGGAATTACACCAGAAGACATCGGAGGATGTCCGGTTGGCTGTCTTGGAATTCCGGAGTTTGGAACAGACTTCGTTATTCAGATGGTTGTAGATACGAAACCAAAGACCTTGTCAGACCTTATTCGTATTTCCGGTCTGTCTCATGGAACAGACGTATGGCTGAACAACGCGCAGACCTTGATACAAAAAGGAAAGGCAACGATTTCAACTGCAATCTGTACCCGTGATGATATCATGACCTTCCTGATTAATAGCGGAATGGAAAGTGAAACCTCCTTTAAAATCATGGAGGATGTCCGTAAAGGAAAGGTTGCCAAAGGGAAATCAGGGAAGTGGCCGGAATGGAAAGAAGATATGCTTGCCCATGGCATACCAGATTGGTATGTGTGGTCCTGTGAGCAGATTAAATACATGTTCCCGAAGGCCCATGCGGCAGCTTACGTTATGATGGCGTACCGTATTGCCTACTGTAAAGTATATTATCCGTTAGCTTATTATGCGGCATATTTCAGTATTCGTGCAAACGCATTTTCCTATGAACTTATGTGTCAGGGCAAGGAAAAATTAGAATACTATATCCGTGATTATAAGAGACGCAGCGATAGCTTATCCAACAAGGAGCAGGATACCCTGAAGGATATGCGTCTTGTGCAGGAAATGTATGCCAGAGGCTATGAATTCTTGCCAATCGACCTTTATAAGTCCAAGGCAACTAAGTTCCAGATTATAGACGGAAAATTGTTGCCTCCATTTAGCAGTATCGAAGGCATGGGAGACAAGGCGGCAGACGCGGTGGAAATGGCAGCACAAGATGGACCATATTTGTCTCTGGATGACTTCAGACAGCGGACAAAGGTAAGTAAGACGGTCATCGAATTCATGGCTGATTTGGGATTGTTTGGTGACTTGCCGACATCGAATCAGTTGTCGTTGTTTGACTTTTAAAAAGAACAGGAAATCCTGTTCTTTTTTTGAAAAAATGTTATTTTAGTACTTTAACTCGTCAAAGTGTTGTGATATAATAGATACATTAATTCAAAATGACAGAATCGAAAGGAAGAAAGAATTATGTCGAATAAGAGAGTAATTATGCTTGGAAACGAAGCGATTGCCCGCGGTGCATACGAAGCAGGTGTGAAAGTATCTGCAGCATATCCGGGAACACCAAGTACAGAAATTAGTGAGAATATTATTAAATATAAAGATGACATCTATTCCGAGTGGTCGCCAAATGAGAAGGTAGCCGCAGAGGTTGCGATTGGCGCAAGTATATCCGGTGTGAGAGCAATGGCCTGTATGAAACACGTTGGACTTAACGTGGCATCAGACCCACTTTACACGGTGTCATACATGGGTGTAAATGGAGGTTTGGTTCTTGTCGTGGCTGACGATCCGGGACTTTACAGTTCCCAGAACGAGCAGGATACCCGTATGGTTGCAAGAGCAGCACAAGTGCCTGTATTGGAGCCGGCTGACAGTATGGAAGCAAAGGAATATATGAAGGCTGCATTCCAGATTAGTGAAGTGTTTGACAGACCGGTTATTCTTCGTACTACAACCAGATTGGCGCACTCACAAGGTTTGGTTGAACTTTATGACCGTGAGGAGGTCGAGGATGTTCCATATGAGAAGAATATTGCAAAGAACGTGATGATGCCGGGAAATGCAAAGCTTCGCCATGTGGAGATTGAAAAGCGCAACTTAGAACTTGCAGAGGCAGCGAATACGCTTCCAATTAATACAGTGGAAATGAATGATACAAAGATTGGTGTAATCACAAGTGGTATTCCTTATCAGTATGTAAAAG
The DNA here is from genome assembly GCA_017410145.1 of Tyzzerella sp. GTDB lineage: Bacteria > Bacillota > Clostridia > Lachnospirales > Lachnospiraceae > Faecalimonas. Next base: position 12,201 of record JAFQRJ010000017.1, on the reverse strand, counting down.
AGGCACTTCCGAATGCATCTGTGTTAAAGCTTGGTATGGTAAATCCACTTCCTAAGAAATTAATTACCGAATTTGCTTCTAAAGTTGATACACTCTACATTGTTGAAGAACTGGACCCAGTGATTGAAGAACAGGTGAAATCTTGGGGTATCAAAGCAATTGGAAAAGAAATCTTTACTGTGCAGGGCGAATATAGTGCAAACATGATTCGTAAGGCAATTTTAAAAGAAGAGGTAGCAGTAAAAGCACCAGCAGCCGCGCCTGGAAGACCACCGATTCTGTGCCCGGGATGTCCACACAGAAGTGTGTACTATGTGCTGAATAAATTGAAAATGCACGTGGCAGGCGACATTGGCTGTTATACATTAGGAGCAGTTGCACCGCTTAGCGTTGTGGATTCTGTTATCTGTATGGGCGCAAGTATTTCCAGTCTTCATGGTATGGAAAAGGCAAAAGGAAAAGATTATATCAAGAATTGGGTAGCAGCCATCGGCGACTCTACCTTCTTACATACAGGCGTGAATTCCCTGATGAACATGGTATATAACAAGTCAACCGGAACAGTTATGATTCTTGATAACTCAACCACTGGTATGACAGGTCATCAGGACCATGCAGCAACCGGCAAAACATTGATGGGCGAGCCTACCAATGCAATTGATATTCCGAACCTTTGCCGCGCAATCGGTGTGAAGAATGTGGTTGAAGTGAATGCATTTGACATTAAGACATTAGAGAAAGTAATCAAAGAAGAAGTGGCAAAGGATGAAGTGTCTGTGATTATCACAAAGACTCCTTGCGTACTTTTGGATAAATCAAAGAAACCGGTATATATTGCACACTCTGATAAATGTAAAAAATGTGGTATGTGTATGAAACCGGGCTGTCCGGCAATGACAAAAAAAGCAGATGGCACTATTTATATTGATGATACTATGTGTACAGGCTGCGGTCTTTGTGAGACACTTTGTAAATTCGATGCAATCGAACTGTTAAAGGAAGGTGATAAGTAATGGCAACGAAGAATATTATGATTGTAGGTGTAGGCGGACAAGGAACACTGCTTACCAGCCGTATCTTGGGTGGACTTGCCATTGCAGGCGGTTATGACGTAAAACTTTCCGAAGTGCATGGAATGGCACAGCGTGGCGGAAGTGTAGTTACATTTGTGCGTTACGGTGAAAAGGTTGCAGAACCTATCGTAGAAGAAGGTCAGGCAGATGTGATCATTGCATTCGAAAAATTAGAGGCTTTAAGATATTCTCACTTTTTGAAAAAGGACGGGGCTCTTATTATCAACGACTGGAGAATTGACCCGATGCCGGTTGTAATCGGTGCGGCACAGTATCCGGAAAACATTATCGAGAACCTTTCTAAAGAGCATAAGGTGTATACCGTAAATGCGACAGAAGAAGCAAAGAAGCTTGGTAATTCAAGAGTGTTTAATATGATTGTGCTTGGAATTGCTGCACAGCATATGGATTTTGCAAAAGAAACTTGGTATGAAGTAATTGAAAATACAGTTCCACCAAAGACGATTGATATTAACAAAAAAGCCTTTGAGGTAGGATATTCGTTATAGACCGGAGGAGAATGCATCATGGAATGGGTAGAAAGATATTTTGACAAAGAAAAAGAATGTATGAGCAGAGACGAGATGACTGCTTTGCAAAGTGAAAGATTAGTAAAACAGGTAGCAAACGTTTATGAAAACGTGGCATTTTACAACAAAAAAATGAAGGAGCTTGGTATTGAGCCGGGAGATATCAAAGGGATTGAAGATATCAACAAGCTTCCATTTACAACAAAAGAAGACCTTCGTGACAACTATCCGTTTGGGCTTTTGGCAGTTCCAAAATCCAAGGTTGCCAGAGTACAAGGCTCATCAGGAACAACCGGTAAATTAACACTTGCTTCTTATACGCAGGCAGATACAGAACTGTGGGGCGAGTGTGTGGCTCGTTGTATGACAATGGCAGGTCTGACTGATGAGGATATTATACATACATGCTACGGCTATGGTCTATTCACAGGCGGTCTTGGCATTGATTTCGGAGCAAGAAAACTAGGTGCAATGGTAATTCCTATGTCATCAGGAAATACACAGAGACAAATGATGTGTATGGAAGACTTCGGTGCCACTGCGATTGCATGTACGCCTTCTTATGCTCTTTATTTGGCAGAATCCCTTCGTGATGCGGGCTTAGTAGACAAATTAAAAATCAAAGCAGGTATCCTTGGTGCAGAACCATGGACAGTAGAAATGAGAGAGCAGATTGAGAGCATTCTCGGCATCAACTGCTTCGATATCTATGGACTTTGTGAAATCTTAGGACCAGGTGTTGCGATGGAATGTATTCACCATAAAGGACTTCACATTCATGAAGATTATTTCTATCCGGAAATTCTAAATCCGGCTACAAACGCAGCATGTGCAGACGGCGAAACAGGAGAGCTTGTATTTACCACATTGACGAAAGAAGCAATGCCTTTAATTCGTTACAGAACAAAGGATTTAACAAGCATTGACCACAGTACCTGTGACTGCAGAAGAACCCTTCCAAGAATTTCAAAATTCAAAGGTCGTACAGATGACATGAAGGTAATTCGCGGTGTGAATGTATTCCCAACTCAGGTAGAAGCAGCGCTTCTCAGCATGGGCGGAGAGGTAGCCCCTCACTACATGATGATTGTAGACCGTGAAAACAACATGGATAAGCTGACTGTCATGGTAGAAGTGGATGAACGTTACTTCTCAGATGAAATCCGTGAATTGGAAGGATTAAAGAATAAGATTGCAGGTGTACTTAAACAAGCACTTGGTATTGCTGTTCATGTAAAATTAGTAGAGCCTAAGACCATTGCACGTAGCGAAGGTAAAGCAAAACGTGTAATCGACAATAGAAATTTAAGTTAAGGGGGATTGGAACATGACAATTAAACAATTATCTGTATTTTTGGAAAATAGAGAAGGTCGTTTGGATGAAGTGTTAAAAACACTTGGTGCAAATGATGTAAATATTGTAGCATTAAGCTTGGCGGATACTGCAGATTATGGAATGCTCCGTATGATTGTTTCTGATCCGGTGAAAGGAAAAGCTGTACTTAAGGAGGCAGGAATCACTTCTATGCTTACGGATGTGGTTGCACTTCGCGTCCCACATGCCACAGGTTCACTCAGCAAGGCTATGCATGAATTGATGGCAGGCGGCGTAAACGTGGAATATATGTATGCATTTGCAAATGGAGCAGATGCATCAGCAGTATTAAAATCTGATGACCCGGTAAAGGTTGTGACGATTTTACGAGAAAACGGATTCGATGTGTGGGAAGCTGATGAAGCTTATCATGCGAATTGTTAGTGTATAACAAAAGTGCCGGAGACTAAGTGGTTCTCCGGCACATTTTTTGACTACTTGTTACAGAAGTTATTAACTTGGCAACATTTGTTCTAGAACCATGCGGTTTTGTAAGAATTACGGTGTTATAATAGAGAATTGTAACTTGCACCGTAGCCTTCAAAATGAAAATTATAAATTTACGGTGCATAAGTCAAATTATTGACTCTACACCGTAATTATTCGGAGTAAAATGAAAAGAATTGTCATTTCAAAGTAAGATTGTGGATGCTTTGAGTAAAAAGAAAGAGATTTGGCAAGAAAACTACGGTGTGGATACGAAATTTCATAAGTTACACCGTATTTTGGAAAAACAGACTATTAAGACTACGGTGCAGGATATCAAGTTCATGAGTGGCACCGTATTTTTGGGAAACAGACTTTTAACATTACGGGGCAAGTAACATAAGCCTTGGATTACACCGTAAAAAAGAAAATTCAGGTGTATGATATACAAATTAAGACATGAAAATAGGGTTATTGCGATAAATTAAATTGCAATAACCCTTTTTATATACTTATTTATTCATTCTTTCAAAGACCATATCATATCCATCGTTGCCGTAATTCAAGGAACGGTTTACACGGCTGATAGTTGCAGTAGATGCACCTGTTTTCTCTGCAATTTCCAAATATGTTTTTTGCTCTCTGAGCATCTTTGCCACTTCAAATCGTTGTGTAATTGATAGCAGTTCATTCACGGTGCAAATGTCTTCAAAAAAAGTGTAACATTCTTCTTTATCCTTCAGACATAAGATTGCTTCAAATAATAAATCTAACGATTCTGTTTTTACTTTTTTGCCCATATTAAACCTTCTCCTTTATCGGCTTTATTTCTTTAACATTTTAGCACATTAAATTCGTAAAGTAAACCTTTTTTTGTTTCAGCTTTGTAATTGAATAGTATATTCGTTTTTGCAAACCCTAATGGTGAAAAAAATAATCTATTGCTAGGAGATAATTTGTATGAAAAAAGAAAAAGAGAAGGCTGAACTTAAGATTGAAGATTCCTATGATTATCTTACGCATTCTGCATCGACTACGGACTGTACAGGACTTATGCCAACACCGGCATCTACGGAAGCAGAGCGTGAAGCATATCAGGCAATCTATCATTTTATGCCGAAAGAATTGAACGACGATACAGAGAACGAGTAACATTTGCGTCGGTTTTTCATATAGTATTAAGAAAAAAGTTTTTGCATGGAGGTTTTATGAAAAAGCGAATCTTAGCGTTTGCAATCATAACAACACTCGCCGTTCTGGCTTTATTTGGATGTTCACCAAAGGAAGAAGAAACGGGCAATACAAAAGTTGTCTTAAATGAAGTTGCGCATTCCATCTTTTACGCGCCTATGTATGTTGCAATTGAAGAAGGATATTTTGCAGAAGAAGGGATTGACCTGGAACTTGTCTGTGGTTTTGGCGCAGATAAAGTAATGACAGCGGTACTTTCCGGTGAAGCTGAGATTGGATTTATGGGTTCAGAGGCTTCTATTTATACCTATAACGAAGGGGCTACAGACTACGTGGTGAATTTTGCCCAATTAACACAACGCGCCGGAAACTTCCTTGTTGGCCGAGAAGATGTCTCTGATTTTACGTGGGAAGACTTAAAAGGAACCACTGTTCTTGGAGGCAGAAAAGGTGGTATGCCACAAATGGTATTCGAGTATATTTTGAAACAAAATGATATTGACCCGAAGGAAGATTTGGAAATTAATCAAAATATTGATTTTGGTTCAACTGCGGCCGCATTTTCTGAAGGACAGGGTGATTATTCCGTGGAATTTGAACCGCATGCAACTTCTCTGGAAGAAGCGGGTAAAGGTTATGTAATTGCTTCCTTAGGTGAAGATAGCGGTTATGTGCCATACACTGCTTTTTGCGCAAAAGGAAGTTATATCGAAGAAAATCCGGATGTGATTCAAAGTTTTACAAATGCACTTCAAAAGGGTATGAACTATGTTCAGTCTCATACACCGGAGGAAATTGCAAAAGCAATTGCACCTCAATTTGAGGAGACAGACATTGATACAATTACCACAATTGTAACCCGTTATTATGACCAGGATACATGGAAAGCTGACTTGATTTTTGAAAAAGAAAGTTTTGATTTATTGCAAGATATTCTTGACTCTGCAGGCGAACTTTCAAAACGTGCCCCTTACAAAGATTTGGTAAATACAGAATTTGCCAAAAAAGCCTTAAAATAATTGACATTTATGCATGTGTGTGCTACTCTGTTAAAGTGTTAACGTACAATTAAATAATGGAGGAGAAAGACATGAGCAAAGGTACAGTTAAGTGGTTCAACAACCAAAAAGGTTATGGATTCATTTCTGATGAAGCTGGTAATGACGTGTTTGTTCACTACTCAGGTTTAAATATGGAAGGATACAAAACATTGGAAGAAGGCCAGGCTGTTGAGTATGATTTAACAGAAGGAGCTAAAGGACCACAGGCAGTCAACGTAGTAAAACTTTAATCACAATTTATATGTGCCTTTTAATATGCAGTTTATATAAAAAGCATGAATGGAAATGAGATTAAAAAAAGGGTTATTGCAATTTAATTTATCGCAATAACCCTATTTTCATGTTCTTATTCTTTCTTCTTCTTTTCTTTCTCAGTTTCTTTGCCAACTTCACTAGGAGTAGAAGTTGCATCAATTAATTTCTCGATTAGTAATTGTTTCACATATACATCTAAACTGAGTGAGCAGACAAAAGAGAAAAATTGCAAATATTCTCTGTCACCGTCATCAACATCTGAAAAGGTTTCCATTGAATTATGATAAATCTGTTCAATATCTTTCTGGAGAAGAGCGGTTCGATCTTTCTCAAATGCACATACTTCATCATAAATGCGAGCAATATTGATGTCAGAATCCGATTGAAAATACTTCTCTGAGATTGGTTTGAGAAGTGTTTCAATATCTTTCATAGACAGAATGTTTTTAAAATAATAAATAAACGTTAATAATAACAAATGTTCCTTTGAATATTTTTTCTTTATAGGAGCAGGAAGCAAATCATTTTTTGCATAATTGTTAATCATGGTTTTGGTCAAAACCTTATCGTCATCATTTCTTTTTGTTGACTTTAGTTCCTTTTCCATAAAAGAAGTTACTTGGTCCATGTACAAATCGATGTTAGGTATATCTGTGGATTTCACAAAATCAATGCGAGAAATACTCGCCAAGATACTGTCTAATAAATTGTTTTTATCAATAGTCATATTATCACCTCAATATAGTTATTATATAGTAATAAAAACCACATCACAAGCATTTTTTGATAAATTGTTTTTGATGACATTGCTCAAAAATTATAATATAATGTTCACGTAAGCAACAAGCAGTTTACGCACTTAACTGCGTAATACAAGGAGAAACAAAATGAGCATTTACGATACATTGAACAATAAACAAAGAGAAGCCGTGTTTTATACAGAAGGGCCACTTTTAATTCTGGCAGGGGCTGGGTCAGGAAAGACCAGGGTGCTGACACACCGCATTGCTTATCTGATTGAAGAAAAAGGTGTCAATCCGTGGAATATATTGGCGATTACATTTACCAACAAGGCAGCAGGAGAGATGCGTGAGCGAGTAGATCACATTGTAGGGTTTGGTTCGGAAAGCATCTGGGTGAGTACATTTCACTCAACCTGCGTGCGTATTTTAAGAAGACATATTGACCGATTGGGATTTGGAACCAATTTTACGATTTATGATGCGGATGACCAGAAGACACTGATGAAGGATGTTTGTAAGCAACTTCAGATCGACACGAAGATTTACAAGGAGAGAAATCTTCTTGCGGCTATTTCATCTGCGAAGGATGAAATGATTTTGCCGGATGAATATGAGTTAAATGCGGCGGGAGATTATCATAAGCAAAAGATAGCGAAGGTTTACCGAGAATACCAAAAGCAATTAAAAGCAAACAACGCATTGGATTTTGATGATTTACTGGTGAAAACCGTGCAGCTTTTACAGACACAGCCAGATATTTTGGAATATTATCAGGAACGTTTCCGCTATATTATGGTGGATGAGTATCAGGATACCAATACCGTGCAATTTAAGTTGATTAGTATTCTTGCGAAGAAATATCGAAATCTTTGTGTGGTAGGTGATGATGACCAGTCCATTTACAAATTTCGTGGGGCAAACATCAAGAACATTTTAAATTTTGAAGATGTGTTTGAAGATGCTTATGTCATTAAATTGGAGCAAAATTACCGTTCTACGGAGACGATTTTACAGGCGGCGAATGGGGTTATCCGTAACAATTACGGTCGAAAAGAGAAAGCTCTTTGGACGGAGAATGGCGAAGGGGACAAGCTGGTATTTGAGCAGTTTGATAACGCTTATGATGAGGCCGATTATGTGGTCAGTGATATTAGAGAGCATGTTCGAGAGGGTGAACGTTCCTATAATGAGCATGCAATCCTTTACCGCACCAATGCCCAGTCCCGTATTTTTGAAGAAAAATTTGTAACTGCCAATATACCATATAAAGTGATTGGTGGCATTAACTTTTATGCAAGAAAAGAGATCAAAGACCTGTTGGCATATCTTAAAACTATTGATAATGGAATGGATGATTTGGCAGTCCGCCGTATTATTAACGTACCGAAGCGGGGAATCGGTTTAACCACCGTTAACCGGGTACAGGAAAATGCAACTGAGAGAGGTGTTAGTTTCTATGAAGCATTGCGCACAGCCGACATGATTCCGGGCATCGGGAAAGCAGCCGCAAAACTCGTCTCATTTGTGGCGTTAATTGAGCATTTTAAAGAGAGTGCAAAGACCATGTTGGTTTCTGAACTGATGCAGGAGATTCTGGATTTTACCGGGTATTTGGATGACTTGGAGGAGGAAGGAAAAGAAGAGGCTGAGGCACGCAAGGAAAATATTGATGAACTTTTAAGCAAGATTGCAAGTTATGAGGAGTCCTGCGAGGATGAGGCGCCGACCTTAAGCGGATTTTTAGAGGAAGTGGCATTGGTTGCAGATGTTGACAGTTTGGATGAGAATAGTGACTATGTGATTCTCATGACGCTTCACAGTGCAAAAGGTCTGGAGTTTCCGGAAGTATATATGGTAGGTATGGAAGATGGGATTTTTCCAAGCTATATGACAGTGACAGAAGGCGATTTGGAAGAACTGGAAGAAGAAAGACGACTTTGCTATGTGGGTATCACAAGGGCAATGGAGAATCTGACTTTGACCTGTGCAAGGCGTAGAATGATTCGGGGCGAAATGCAATACAATAAGATGTCACGCTTTTTAAAAGAGATTCCGGTTCATTTATTTGGAAATAAAGTCCAATCAGAGCGCCAGGAAATGGATGTAGTAAAGGCAAATGCGTATGTTCAGGCAAAACAGGCCTTTAAAACACAAGCATTTTCTGCTGCGAAACCCGCCCAGAACTTTGGAGTGAAAACGGGGGGAGGCCTTGATTACGAGGTTGGCGACCGCGTGAAGCACATGAAGTTCGGTGAGGGAATTGTAGTATCTATTGTGGAAGGCGGAAGAGATTACGAGGTGACGGTAGTATTTGATGCAGTGGGTCCGAAAAAAATGTTTGCCGGATTTGCAAAATTACAGAAAATGTGAACTGTTCAGAGCGAAGTAAAATTTTATAAAACGGACGTAAAATGCTTGCATTTAGTTTGTTTTTAAAATTTTATTTGGCGGATACGCCACACCGAGGAAACACAACGTGTTTTCGAGGTTGCCCTGAATAGTTACGAAAATTTAATTGTAAATAGCGGTATAATGATGTTATAATATACATAATATAATTGTACTGAAAAAATAGAAAGGGTGTATAGCATGAATAAGATTGAAGATATGATTTCTGCAACAAGATTAAATGAGATTTTACAGAAACGAGATGACGATAAGATTAAGAAGACCATTCTTTGGATTCTTGCTATTGTAGGTGCTGTGGTAGCAATTGCAGGAATTGCGTATGCAGTATATCGTTTCTTTACACCGGATTATCTGGAAGACTTTGATGAAGATTTCGAAGATGATTTTGAAGACGATTATTTCGAGGAAGAAGACGAAATCTAATATGCGCAGAGATGTGTAAGAAGACTGTCGTGGGCTTTGCAAACTGCGACAGTTTTTTATGTAATGGAGGATTAACATAGATGAAAAAAGGACAAGTTTATGAGGGACTGATAGAAAAAGTGGAATTTCCCAATAAGGGTATCGTATCCGTAGAGGGAGAACAAAACAAGGTGATTGTCAAGAACGGAATGCCAGGGCAGAAGATTAAATTCGCTGTTAATAAGATGCGTAAAGGGAAGGCAGAAGGTCGTCTTTTGGAGGTGCTGGAGAAATCACCACTTGAAACAAGAGAACCGGTTTGCAGTATCTTTCCGGCGTGTGGTGGCTGTATGTATCAAACCATGTCTTATGAAGAGCAAATCAAGATGAAAGAGCAGCAAGTCAAGGAGATATTGGATGCTGCCATTATAGGTGACTATGAATTTGAAGGTGTAAAGAGAAGCCCAAAGCAATTTGCGTACCGTAATAAAATGGAGTTCTCTTTTGGGGACGAGTATAAAGACGGACCTTTGTCTCTTGGTTTACATAAGAAGGGAAGTACTTATGACGTGTTAACGGCTCTTGATTGTAAATTGGTACATGAGGACATGACAAAGATTTTAGTTTGTGTATTGGATTATTTTAAGGAACGGAATGTATCCTATTACAAGAAAATGCAACATACAGGATATTTGCGCCATCTATTGCTCCGTCGTGGGGACATCACCGGTGAGATTTTGGTGAATTTGGTAACCACTACACAGGAGGAGTATGATTTGACACCACTTGTAGATGCGTTACTTGGCCTCGAACTTGAAGGGAAGATCGTGGGCATCTTACACATTTTAAATGATTCTTTGTCCGATGTGGTGCAGAGTGATGAGACTCGTGTTCTATATGGGCAAGATTATTTCTATGAGAAATTACTGGGTATGGAATTTAAAATCACCCCATTTTCTTTCTTTCAGCCGAACTCAAGAGCAGCAGAGGTTTTATACAGTACCGTAAGAGATTATCTGGGTGATATGAAAGGTAAAACGCTTTATGACTTGTTCAGCGGAACAGGAACGATCGGACAGATTCTTTCACCGGTTGCTGAAAAAGTCATTGGCGTGGAGATTGTGGAAGAAGCAGTGGTGGCTGCCAATGAAAACGCAAAGCACAACGGGATTGCCAATTGTAAGTTCTTGGCAGGTGATGTGTTTAAAGTATTGGATGAAATTGAAGAAAAACCGGATGTGATTGTGCTGGACCCACCGAGAGATGGTATTCATCCAAAGGCACTTCCGAAGATTTTGGACTATGGTGTGGATACAATCGTTTATATTTCTTGTAAGGTGACAAGTCTTGCAAGGGATTTGGAGATGATGCAGGCGAAAGGGTATCGTGTGGTGAAGGCAGTTGCTGTGGACCAGTTTGTGAATACGGTACATGTTGAGGTAATAATAAAGATGCAGTATTGTGGTTTTGAGCCAAAAACAGAGGTGTAGACCACAAGATGTTGTGGTTTACCTTTGTGACGAAGCAGTTGAAACAAGTGGGAATCTAACCGTGTGTAATTCGAGGCGGTTAAGAATACAACTACAGAAAGAAGGTGCATATATGCAAGATTACAACTATCCTAATATAGATATGAAAAGAACTGGACTTTTACTTAAAAAGAAGGTGCAAGAAGCAGGATACACTGTGAAGGAACTACAGGAAACATTAATGTTATCATGTCCGCAACCAATTTATAGATGGTATAAGGGGAAAATATTGCCCTCTGTAAATCATCTTTATGCGCTAAGCCAATTGTTGCATGTGCATATGGAAGAATTACTTGTACCAGAGCGCCAGCGGGATATATTGGTTGATATCATGCAAAGTACACCTTGCATGATGAAGAAAAGATTGTGTTTGTATATGCAGTACGTTCAGCAAGTAGCGTGATTGGACTTTTTGTCCAATGACAAATTTTATATTATAATTTATCCTCTTATTAGAACTGATAATAGTGATGATAGGAGGAATTTTTTATGTGTAAAAAGAATGAAAACCAAGCATTGCTTACTAAGAAAGAATTTGTAGACATTATTAACAGACTTCGTGAATCAAGCGACTTGGTAGAACAGGTGGATACTTTATTCAGGAAGAGTCGTGAAAACGTAGAGTGTGATTTTTGCAATGCTGCTGGCTTACAGATTTCTCATGAACCAATTGTAGTCAATTTGCTTCAGAAAATAATGAGAGACAAAGGAGAAGATATTTCTTACTTCATTTATGAATTGGATTTTGGCAGAGATTATGAGCCGGGATATGTAACAGATGATAATGGCATAGTTGATATGGGAACACCTGAGGCGTTATACGAATTGCTTACAAACGGTTAAAGTTACTTTTTAAAAGAAAGGTAAAAAGTGCAACTTAAGGACTAATGATTGGAGGAAGACTATGGGAGAAAAGACAGAATTAATGACGATAGAAAATATATGCAATCGAGTTTATATTATAAGAGGACAACAAGTTATGTTGGATTGCGATTTGGCTGAAATTTATGGATATGAAGTGAAGCGATTGAATGAGCAGGTAAAAAATAATATTTCGAGGTTTCCGGAAGACTTTATGTTTCAGTTGTCAAAGGATGAAGTTCCAGAAGATTTTTTAAAGTCGAAAATTTCGACTTTAAACGAACAAGGGAATAAACGCGGTATGCACATGAAAAAATTACCGTATGCATTTACCGAACAAGGTATC
>JAFQRJ010000016.1 GCA_017410145.1 Tyzzerella sp. | reverse complement strand
TTATTTTGAATTAGATATTTACAACGACTATACAGATAGTGGCTTCACGAAAAAAACAGTTTCGTTGACAGCAGAACAGGTTGCGAAAATCGAAGGTGATGGACTAAATGTATTCTTCGTTCAAACGGGAGAAACAGAGTATACCTTATATTTGGAAGAAGGATTAACGGATACTGTTTCTAAAGTAGATGGCAGCACATATTCATACGCGGGAATAGATCGTATTACAAAATATAGAGCAGATACAAAGGTAACTGGAGCAACACCGACAATTGTAACAACTGGTTATTTCTACGGAAAAGGTATGGATGCAAAAGAAGCAGCTAATACATTGCTTGCACCTATTTCCGTGGAGAAGACTATTTCAGACAAGTCGACGATTATAGGCTTAAATGATACATATCAAGTTGGTGACAAGGTATCATTTGAAATATCCTTAGAAACTGGTTATGGAGTAGAGGCAGTTAAACTTAATGAATCTGAGATTGAAGCAAACACTGAAGGAAAATATGAGTTTGATGTAACTACAGAGCATATTAATAATTTGGTTATTGGCGTTTACACTACAAACAAAGCATTTACCCAATTTGCCCAATATACAGAATTAAGTTCTGGTGGAATTACAACTGATACAAAATCACAAACGCTTATGAAAGCAGATGAGGGAGTTGGCTTCATATATCAGTCAAACTTTAAATATCCAGAAATATCGGAGCAAAATAATAATTCGAGTGCGTATGCCAGAGTACTGTTAGATATGGGTGGAAAACCAGTATATCGAACAATTCTGTATAAAAATAACGACAGTTGTTATTTCGAGCTGGATATTTACAACGATTATACAGATAGTGGATTTACAAAGCAGACAGTTCCTTTAACAGCGGAACAAGTTGCGAAAATCGAAGGTGATGGACTAAATGTATTCTTCGTTCAAACGGGAGAAACAGAGTATACCTTATATTTGGAAGACGGATTAGCGGATACTGTTTCCAAAATAGAAGGCAGTACATATTCATACGCGGGAATAGATCATATTACAAAATATAGAGCAGATACAAAGGTAACTGGAGCAACGCCGACAATTGTAACAACCGGTTATTTCTACGGAACTGGTTTTACAAGTGGAGAAGAAGCAGTGAATGCATTAGTAGAATCATTAAAACAAAAATAATTTAACTATTTAGGCGAGACGCTAATCCGTCTCGCCTAGATATAATTACGCTTGTAATTGCAAAAGTCTTAAAGAAAGTATTGTAAAAATAGATTTTTTTCTAGGAGAAATTAGATATGACAGAAAAACATACAATACAAAACAACATATCAAATAATGAAAAATTAAAATTGGTAATGGCAAAGGACTGGTGGGAAACCGATGACCTGGATGGAAAAATTGGAAAAGTGAAAGTAAGTGATGGTCCGGTAGGGCTCCGTTGCCTCGCTGTAACAGACAGTTGGGCAAATGATAGTATCTATCCATCAGTTGCTTACCCGTGTTATCAGATGTTGTCACAGACATGGAATGTGTCTTTGGCACACAAGATGGGACGAGCTATTGCTGATGATTGCATAGAACATAACGTCGATGTCCTTTTAGGACCAGGCGTAAATATAAAAAGAACACCATTATGCGGAAGAAATTTTGAATATTTTTCAGAAGACCCTTACGTGGCAGGTGTGTTTGGGAAGGCCTTTATTGAAGGAGTACAGGAAGGACATGTTGGTACGTCCTTGAAACATTATTGTTGCAACAATCGTGAGTATTCTAGATATTGGTTGTCTTCCGAAGTGGATGAAAGAACATTACGAGAAATCTATTTGAAACCTTTTGAGATAGCCGTACAGGCAAAACCTTGGACGGTGATGACTTCTTATAATTTAGTAAATGGTGTTCGTATGAGTGCCAATAAGAAACTCAATGCTGTATTAAGGAATGAGTTTGGATTTGATGGTGTCATTGTGTCTGACTGGGAGGCAGTACAGAACCCACTTGACACACTCCATTCTGATCTTGATTTGGAATTTCCTCATAACGAGAAACATGCACAGGAAATGAGAGAACATTTGGAAGAAGGACGCATTGATTTAGAATGTTTAGATAAGTGTTCTAGAAGAATTATAGCGCTTGGAGAAAAAGCCACTGCTGAGAAGAAATTGCAAAAGGTTCAGTATTCTGTAGAAGAAAGAATTGAAATATCCCAAGAGGTGGAAGAAGAAGGTATTGTCCTTCTGAAAAACAATGGAGTTTTGCCACTTAAAGATGAAAAGATTTATGTGACTGGCTTGCCGTCTCAGATTTACTATCATGGTGGTGGAAGTAGTGCGGTTATTCCAAACAGACCGTTTGTCCCATTGGATGCGGCATTACGAAATCTGGGTTATGATGCGTTCTATTCTGAAAGCATAGGAAAGATTTATGGTGCCAATGTCAGTATGGGAAATATTAGACAAGCATGTTTGAATAGTGAACAGAGCGATGTAACGATTCTGACAGTAGGAACAGGTGCAGGTGCTGAAGTAGAAGAAACCGATAGACGAGATATCAAGTTAACACCGGAAGAATTAGATGCACTTATGTTTTTGAGAAAGTATGCCAAGAAGTTAGTGGTTGTTGTTTATGCTGGTTCAGCAGTGGATTTGTCTGAGTTTGAAAATAAAGCAGATGCAATTGTACTTGCTGGATTCGGTGGACAAAACGTATCTCAGGCGGTTGCAAATGTGTTGACTGGTAAGGTTAATCCATCTGGAAGATTGACAGAAACATATGCTTATTCACTGGATGATATCCCATCAGAACATACAACCCGTGATGAAGCGGTTATGGTATATGAAGAACAATTGAATGTTGGATATCGTTATTTCGAAAGCTATGGAGTAGATGTTTTGTATCCGTTTGGATATGGTCTTAGTTACTCGGAGTTTCAGTATTCCAATTTAAAGGTGGAAGTTTGTGATGATAAAGTGAATGTAAGCTTCCAAGTGGAAAATGTAAGTGATGTGGATGGAAAAGAAGTGATTCAGCTATATGTAAGCGAGCTTAATCCAATAATTTACAGACCTATTCGTGAGCTAAAGGCATTTGATAAGGTATTTATTAAAGCGCATGAGAAAATCAATGTACAAATGCAACTTGGAAAAGATGCATTTTCATATTACTCTACATGTAAAAAGGGATGGGTTCTGAATTCGGGAATCTTTTTTATCGAGATTCGCAAGAATGCCCATGAGATAATATTGGCAGAAAAGATTGCATTACAGGAGGACTAGTATGGCAATTGTATATGATAAGGAAAAATCGTTTTTTTCAATAGAAACGCAGAACACAAAATATGTATTCCAGGTGGTTGAGGAAGAGTTCTTAGTACATCTCTATTATGGAGATAAGAGAGGCGAAGTGCCAGAACACAAAAGTAAAATAGTAGATTTTGCTCCGTACTATGAAAAAAGCAGATTCAATTTTCTTCCAGATGCATATATGCAGGAATATGTGGGGTTTGATAGTGGAGATTTAAGAACCTGTTCTTTGAGGGTAAAAAATGCCGATGGAAATGCAGTTACCGTTTTAAAATACAGAGGATATCAAGTTCTGGAAGGAAGAATCAATCTTCAGGGGCTTCCATATGCAGAAGGTAATGAAACTACAGAAACGTTAGAAATTACGTTGGTAGATGAACATACGAAGTTAGAGGTAAAGATTTATTATACTGTTTTTGCGAAAGAAGATGTGATTTCACGTTATGTTCGAGTTACAAATTATGGCGAGGAAGCGGTTACCATTGAAAAATGTATGAGCCTTCTTTTAGACCTGCCAAAAGATAATTATGACATGATTAGTTTTTATGGCAGAAATAATAGAGAACGTCAGTATCAGAGAAATCCGTTGTTTGTCGGACAGCATAACGTGTATAGCAGACGTGGTGCATCCAGTCATGAGTTTAATCCATTTGTTATTTTGTGTGATAGGGAAACCACACAGACAGAAGGTGATGCATATGGGTTCAACTTCGTATTCAGCGGTAATTTTTTGGATGAAGTAGAAGTGGATGCATTAGGAAAAACAAGAGTACAGATTGGACTTGGAAGTGAGAATTTCAATTGGTTGTTGGAAGCGGGAGAAAGTTTCGTATCGCCAGAGGCTGTCATGTCGTATTCGTCAGAAGGACTTGGTAAGATGACTCGTAATTTCCATACGTTTATTAGAGAACATATTCTGCCGGAAGAACCATTTACAAACAGACCTGTTGTGTTAAATACATGGGAGGCTTGTTTCTTTGACATTGATGAGGATGTTATGGAAAAGTTCGCAAAAGCAGCCGCAGAATCTGGCATAGATATGCTTGTAATGGATGATGGCTGGTTTGGAGCAAGAAATAATGACAAAGCAGGACTTGGTGACTGGTATCCAAATCCAAACAAATTTAAAAATGGCTTAAAATCCTTTGTGGATAAAATGAAAAGTTATGGCTTAAAATTCGGTATTTGGGTAGAGCCGGAAATGGTAAATCCAGATTCGGACTTGTATCGTACACATCCAGAATGGTGTATAGAATGCCCGGGACGAGAAAAAATGCTTAGCAGAGACCAGTGGGTGCTTGATATGAGTAATCCAGAGGTGATTGCATACTTAAAAGATATGTTTACAAAAACCTTTGCCGGTATCGAGATTGATTACTTCAAGTGGGATATGAATCGTCATCTTTGTCAAGTAGGATCGAATTATCTACCAAAAGAAAGACAGGGAGAGACGGCGTACCGCCACATTTTAGGTGTTTATGAGCTTCTTGAGTGGTTCCATAAGCAATTTCCAAATGCAATGATTGAGACTTGCTCTGGTGGTGGTGGAAGGTATGACCTTGGAATGATGAAATACGGAACTATGATTTGGACCAGTGATATGACAGACCCGCACAGGCGTATCCGAATTCAATATTCGTCTATGATGGGATATCCGGCGTCTACTATGAGTTGTCATGTTTCAGACCACAAGGCATGTGAAGATGCTAGGGAACTAAAATATCGCTGTGAAGTAGCCCTTGGTGGGGCCCTTGGTTATGAACTTCATTTGCCAAAATCCAGCGAAGCAATGAAAGAACGTGTGAAAGCGCAGATTGCTTCTTACCGAAAATATGAAGATTTGATTTTGCGCGGAGAGTATTATAGCATTTTAAACCCTTATGAAACAAATTACAGTGCTTATTACTATACAAATGAGGACAAAGATAGAATTTTACTTAGCTTTTTGCAGGATGCACCTGAAGAAAGAAAAGAGGTTGTGCTTTCTGTGATAGAGGCTATTGAATCAGCACTTTATGTAGATGAAATAAGTGGCAAGAAATTTACCGGAAAGGAACTACGCGAAGGAATTACAGTTCAGTCAGATGACAGTAGCAACAATTCACGTATGTGGTATTTAGTGAAAACGCATGAATGATTCTAAGAAAATTATTTTTCTCGTGTTTGCGGATTTGCACTATAAAAAAGGGATGAATGTAGCGACAGTATAGATATTGTATATGCTTGTATGGATAAAGGGACAGAATGAGATGGAGGATTTTTTATGTTAAATCTTATACCTAGTGTCAAAACGTTGGATATTAAAAATGGTTTTTTAGATAAAACTACAATAAATTATAAAGACCTTACCTGCGATAGCAGAATTATAACTGCTTTATCAAAGTTGCCATTTGATGAAGAGGGAATAAAAATACATATTAACATTTTGCAGGAACAAGGAGAAGAATATGAACTTCGAATTGACAGTGAAGGCATTTGGATTGAAGCATCAGGCCCTGCTGGAGCATTTTATGCAGTGCAGACGTTGAGACAAATCTGGAAACACGAAAGAATTCCTTATTTGCATATCAAGGATAAGCCGGATTTTCCGTACAGAGGTTTTTACCATGATGTAACACGTGGTAAAGTTCCTACTGTTGAAACTATCAAAAAACTGGTAGATCAGATGGCATATTATAAGTTAAATTCTTTGCAGATATATGTGGAACATACTTTTGAATTTGAAGAATGCAAAGAATTGAATCAGAAGACAGGTTATTTAACAGCAGAGGAAATAAGAGAAATCGACAGATATGCACACGAGAATTTTATAGAATTTATTCCATCACTGGCAACCTTTGGACATTTATATGAATTATTGGAGCAGGATAAATATAGACATCTTCGTATATTGAAAGATTTTGAAGCAAGTCCAAATTTCTGGAAGGAAAGAATGGCACATCATACCATCGATCCATCAGAAAAGGAAAGTTTTGAACTTGTGAAAAGTCTGATGGAACAATATTATCCACTCTTTGAAAGTGATGTGTTCAATATTTGTTGTGATGAAACATTTGATTTGAAGAATAGTGAAGACTATATCTCATTTGTAAAACAAATTATCAATTATCTACAACAGAAAAACAAAAAAATAATGATGTGGGCAGATATTTTATTGCTACATCCTGAAACAATAGAACTGATTCCAGAGGACGTACTTTTCTTAAATTGGGAATACTGTGAAAATCCTTCAGAAGATAAAATCCTTCGCTTTGCCAAATTAGACAGAAAGCAAATTGTTTGCCCAGGCACAAATAGTTGGAATAGATTATGCGAATATGTCATTGCTGAAGAACAAAATATTTCAAAAATGGCAGAGTATGGATATAAGAATGGTGCAATAGGTATGCTTAATACAAACTGGGGGGATTGGGGAAATCCATGTAGTTTGGAACTTTCTATGTACGGCGTGGTATTAGGCGCTCAAAAATCATGGACAGTTAAGCGTGAATTAGATGAGAAGTTTTATGAGGGTGTAAACTTCCTATTGTATGAAAAAGAAAATGCCATACAATATTTAAAGAGAATAAGCAAGATGCAAGATGTAGTTTATTGGTGCAACCTGCTTCAATACTATTTTGATTGTCGTTTTAATGAAGAAGTCAAAGCTTTATCAATAGAACTGGAAACTGTTCAGATGATACAAAGAGAATATTTGTTGATTTCAAACGAACTATCAGGTCAGACCTGGAAGAATGATGAATATAGACAAGAGATGATGATTAGTGCTGAAGGAATCTGTGTTATGGCAGAGCTATATGCGAAGATAGCGAAGCTTGATATCGATAGAGTGACAGATACAAAGGCTTGGTTAGACAAATATAGAAATAAGTGGTTAGAGAAAAACAAGAAAAGTGAACTTTCAAAAATAGAAGAAGTTTTTCTATATCTTGAGAGGTGATGTGAGGATGGAAATTGAAAAATTAGTAAAGCAAATGACATTAGAAGAAAAGGCAAACTTTCTTACAGGTGCGGCATCTATGGAAACGTATGCAGTGGAACGTCTGGGAATCAATTCTGTTTCATTAGCCGATGGACCACATGGGGTCAGAACTGATTTAGAAAAGGAAGCAGTTCTCTTTCCTAATTTGTGTTGTGTAGGGTCAACTTGGGACAAAGAGATGATTTACAAACTAGGGGAAGCACTTGCAAATGAGTGTATAGAACATGACATAGACATGCTTCTTGCACCGGGAATTAATATAAAACGTCATATACTGTGTGGACGCAATTTTGAGTATTTGTCTGAAGACCCTGTACTGTCAGGTGAAATCTCCGCAGCGTATATACAAGGAATACAAAGCCTCGGAGTAGGTACAAGTTTAAAGCATTTTGCGGCGAATAATCAAGAAGCATATAGAGACTCGATCAATGTGGAAATTGATGAAAGAGTGCTGAGAGAACTATATTTAAAAGGGTTTGAAATTGCAGTGAAAAAAGCTTCGCCTGCAAGCGTTATGTGTGCTTACAACAAAGTGGGTTCCGTTTGGTGTTCAGAAAATCGTTTTCTCTTAACAGATGTCTTAAAAAGGGAATGGGATTACGATGGTTTTGTGGTATCAGATTGGGGTGCAGTGCACGATACCTGTAGCGCAATTCGTGCAGGATTGGATTTAAGAATGCCAAACCATGAACACATGTTGGAAGACATTTTGGAAGGGCTTAAGAACGATGTGATTACGGAAGAACAAATCGACGATGCCGTAGGACGCATTCTCTCATTTGTAATGCAAAAACGTCCTAAAAAGAGGACATATGATAGGGGTAGGCAACATGAGATTGCAAAAGAAATTGCGGCTTCAGGTATTGTGCTTTTGAAAAATGAGAATAATGCATTGCCTTTGAATTCCAAGAAATATCGCAAAATTTCGGTAATAGGAGATTTCGCGCAAACTCCACTTGTCTGTGGTCAGGGAAGTGCCGAAGTGAATGTGAAGCCGGAATATATTGATAGTCCGTTAGAGGCAATGATTCGAAATTTGGGTGATGTAGAAATCCAATACAAAGATTTTTACAAGAAGAAAGAATTTTCTTCTACCATGCTCTGGCCACGTATTGGAGAATTTGCAGAGTTTATAGATGATTCCGATGCTGTTATTATGTTTATTGGAGCTATGGAATCTGAGGATACAGAGTGCTTGGACAGACGAGATGCACATTTTAATCCAAATTATGAAATGATTGTAAATTGGGCTTGTGATTTGGGTAAGAAACATGAAAAGAAAGTAGTTGTTGTTATCCAGTCTGGAAGTGCAATGATTCTCGGAGATTGGAAAAACAAAGCAGATGCAATTGTTCAAATGTGGCTTGGAGGAGAGGCGGCCGGAAGTGCGATTGCAGAGGTGTTGACAGGAAATGTAAATCCATCTGGGAAACTGCCAGAGACATTTCCAACTACCATGCGAAAGGATTTGGAATATCCAGGTGACGGCATAAAAATTACATACAAAGAGGGCTTGGATGTTGGTTATAGATATTATGATAAACATCCAGAAGAAATTTGTTATCCATTTGGACATGGTCTTTCCTATACGCAATTTAAATACACCAATTTGTGTGTAAAACAAATGGAAGAAAACCTCGACGTATCTTTTGAAATCGAAAATATTGGTGATTGTGATGGCGCAGAAGTGGCGCAAATATATGTGGGGGATCCTGTTTCCACGGTTACGAAGCCAATAAAAGAATTAAAAGCATTTGAAAAAATCAGACTAAAAAAAGGAGAACTTCAGACTGTTCATATTGGAATTCCAATTGGAGAATTGGCGTATTACAATGCCTTGCTTCGCAAATGGATTGTAGAGGATGGAAGATATGACGTTTATGTGGGTTCTTCTAGTAGAGATATCCGATTGCAGGGTGATGTTTGCGTGGAAGGACAAACTCCATATACTCTTGGACAGCAAGGAAAAAGTATGCTTGGATAATGCTATTTACGAATAAAAAGTTATGAAGGAGACTATATGATAGAAACATATGCATTAAAAAATTATGGAAAAATGTTCCGTGAACCAGAGGGACAATTGAGGCATAAGTTTATTGTTCCAGGAAGCACATATTCTAACCAACTGTGGGATTGGGATTGTTGGCTTACCAATGTTGCATTACGTCAGTTTGTGAAAGAAGATATCAGTGAGTATGAAAAAGGTTGTGTGATCAATTTCTTAGAACATATTGACGAGCAGGGGAGAATTCCACTTCAGATAACAAGGGATACATATTTGCCATGGAATTTTTGCACTACAAATGAGAAGACAAATATTCATAAACCATGTTTAGCTCAACACGCCGTTTTCATTGTAAAGAATAATGGAGGAGACTCAGAATGGTTGAAACCATACTTTGGTGATTTGTTAAAATTTATAGACTATTACATAAATAATTTCCGACACCATAACGGAATTTATTTTTGGCATGATGATGGGGCGATTGGCGTGGACAATGATCCTTCTACTTTCTATAGACCATTAGACAGTTCGGGTTCGATTTATTTGAATTGTTTGATGTATAAGGAATTGGAGGCTGTTTGTTATTTGGGAAAACTTTTAAAGGTTGATATTTCTAAGTATCAATTCGAAAAAGAGCATTTAAAAAACAGTGTTCAAGAACATTGTTATGACGAGAAAGATGGAATGTATTACAGTGTAGACTTGAATCTTTTGCCGATTACGGAACATCAACATCAAGGTGCGCCAAGACATTGGGATTGTTTGATTCAGCGCATCGGTTGTTGGTCTGGCTTTATGGCAATGTGGAGTGGTATCGCAACACAGGAGCAAGCAGAACGAATGGTGAGAGAGAATTTGTTGGATGAAAAATCCTTTTGGGCCCCACATGGCGTAAGAACTCTATCGAAATATGAAAAAATGTATGTAGTAAAACCATCGGGGAATCCATCTTGTTGGTTGGGACCAGTATGGGGAATTTCTAATTACATGGTATTTAAAGGTCTTGTAAAGTATGGCTTTTTTGATGAAGCAAAGGAACTTGCGGAAAAGACAATTAGAATGTTTGAAAAGGATTTAGAAAACTGTGGTGAAATACATGAGTATTATGATCCTGAAGATGGAACACCTATTATGAATTCAGGGTTTCAAAATTGGAATTTATTGAGCATTAATATGAAAGCTTGGTTAATGGGCAAAAATGTTGTGGAGGAATTCTAATGCTAGAACATTATATAAACGAAGTGAATAAAATAGTTGAAAAATTGAATCAGATTCCAGATATACAGTTTTCATTCGTATATGCAACCGATATGCATGTGGATTATGCGTCGGAGCGGGAAGGCGTTCTGCGCCAATGTGAAGCAATGGTAGAGATTGCAAATAGGACAAATGTAGATTGTGTGATTCTCGGTGGCGATATTCTTCATGGTATAAGCAGTAAAGAAGCTTCCATTGAGTATTTGCATGATTATGTAGAACTATTTCAAAAGGCAAACGTGCCTACATATGTGACTCGAGGAAATCATGATGATAATGGATATCACAATGAGCCTTGGAATGGACTATATGATAACAAACGTGTTCCACATAAATATGTTGTGTGGGATTATGAATGGAACCGTGAGATTTTAGAACCACTTGCAAAAGGAAATGCGGTTCATGATAAGGAAAATGAGGAATCAACCTATTATTACGTGGATTTTCCAGAGAAGAAAATAAGAGTCATTTTTTTAGACGCATACGCATGTCCTGAAGAGAAAAATGGTGAGTTGGCAGTGTGGGTTTCAGAAGGCTGGGACCGATTCTCGGATAGACAATTGAAATGGTTTGCAGAAACTGCTTTGGATACATCAAAGGAAGATTGGACTTATATTTTGTCTAGTCATGGAGCTTTGATTCATGGGTTTGTAACACCACCTTGTGCGAATGCATCTATTACTTTGGATATGATTAGAGCATTTAATGCGAAAGAGAAATATGTAAACGCTGAACTTCATATTGAAGGTGATTATACGAAAACAAAATCCAATATGCCGCTACATATTTTTGGACATACACATCGTGATGGATATCATTATAATGAAGATGCAAATTTGTTGATGATTAATACAGGAAATTGCAAGGTTGGAGAATATGATTGCAGTTCTGCAATGGTTGAATATTGCGTTGCACCGAAACGTGAACGTGACACAATTGAAGAAGCTTTGTTTGATGTGATTACATATTCAAAAGATGGTACGATAAACCGCATTCGTTTTGGAGCAGGAGAGGACCAACGATTTAAAGTATAAAAACATGGAGGTACACCATGAGAAAAAAGATTTTATTTGATGAGAATTGGTTATTTCATCTAGGAGATGTGAAATACAAAGTTCCAACGCAGAAAGGTCCTATTTATACACAGGCGAAAACGGAACGTTTCCGTTTTGGCCCTGCAAGTAAAACATACATAGCAGTGGAAGATGACTTTAGTAGAGAACATGAAATGAATCCTGAAACATGGATTACTGTAGATTTGCCTCATGATTATATTATTAGCCAAGAACCTAAGAAAGAAAACAATAATGCTTTAGGTTATTTCAAATATGAGAATGCTTGGTATAGAAAGAAATTCACTTTAACAGAAGAAGATAAAACAAAGAGACTCTGTTTGTATTTTGAAGGGGTAGCTACCCATGCCACAGTATATTTAAATGGTTGTCTATTGAAACACAATTTTTGTGGCTATAACAGTTTCGAGGTAGATATCACAGATTATGTGGAATTCGATCAGGAAAATGTATTGGCTGTGTATGTAGATGGCAGTAGCAGTTTCGAAGGCTGGTGGTATCAAGGCGCAGGAATTTACCGTCATGTATGGCTTGTAAAGACAGAACTCGTTTCGGTAGATTTGTATGGCGTGTATATAAAACCGGAAAGAACAGACGCTGGTTGGAATTTGACGGTGGAAAACACTTTGAGAAATGATGACTACTCAGATACACAGCTTACAGTGGTAACCGATATTATCAATGATGGAGAAATTGTGTTATCCATGAGCCAAGAGATGGAGCTACCGTATCAAGAGAAATTTGTAGTGTCCTTCAACGAAAGTGTGGAAAACCCTCATTTATGGAGCATTGAGGATCCACATCAATATCTCGCACGTACACGTTTGATTATGAATGGGGAAGAAGTAGATTCTTATGAAACAAAATTTGGATTCCGTCACTTTGAATTTACTCCTGAAAATGGATTGTCATTAAATGGAAAGAAAATATTCATTAATGGTTTATGTGCACATGCTGACTTTGGTCTTACAGGAAAAGCAGTACCGGACAATATTCAAAGACATAAGGTTGCGGTTATGAAGGAAATGGGTGCTAATGGATTCCGCTGCAGTCACTATCCACATGCGGAAGCAACCATGGATGCACTGGATGAAATGGGATTTATTGTAATGGCAGAAACCAGATGGTTCGAGTCTACTGATGAAGGTTTGGAACAGTTAGAAATGCTCGTAAAACGTGACCGAAACAGACCATCAATCTTATTCTGGTCTGTAGGCAATGAGGAGCCAAAGTTTTCAAGTGAATCTGGGATTCGTATTTGTAGAAAAATGATGGATGCAGTACGCAAATTAGACGATACTCGCATGGTAATCTGTGCTGTGGATGCACCTGGAGATTCCACTGTCTATGATTATTTAGATGCAATTGGAATCAACTATAATTTACATAAATACGATGAGTTACATGAAAAATATCCTGACAAAATGATTTTTGCATCGGAATGTTGTGCTACAGGAACTACTCGTGGTTGGTACTATGATGATGCACCAGAAAAAGGATATATTAACGCATTTGATAAGGATACGAATCATTGGTTCCGCGGTAGAGAAAATACATGGAAATTCTTTGGCGACAGAGATTGGGTGGTTGGTGCTTACCAGTGGACAGCCTTTGAACATCGTGGAGAATGTGTATGGCCACGCCTTTCCTCACAATCAGGTGCAATTGATTTATATATGCAGAAGAAGGATGCTTTTTATCAGAATCAGTCTTTATTTATTCAGGATAGACCAATTCTTCATTTGTTGCCTCACTGGAATTTTGAGGGTAGAGAAGGAGAAGAGATTCAGGTTGGCGCATACACTAATTGTGATGAAGTGGAATTGTTCCTAAATGGTGTGAGCCAGGGACGAAAAGCAGTAGAGCGCTTTGCCAGTGCAAGATGGATGGTAACGTATGAACCGGGTGTACTTTTGGCCGTTGGTTATAATGATGGTGTACAGGTGATTGAAGATAAACGTGTGACTACAGGGAAACCGTATGCGTTGGTATTAAAACAGGAAAATCACAATGTAGAAGCAAATGGACAGGATATTGTTTTAATGACCTGTTCCTGTGTGGATGAAAATGGTTTGGAAGTACCAACAGCAGCACCTTATGTAAGTTTTACCACGAATTCATTAGGAAAAGTGGTAGGAACAGGTTCGGATATTTGTGACCATAATCCGGTGACCGATACTGATAGACGTATGAGAGCAGGCAAGATTTCCGTTGCGGTGCAGATTGGAACTGAAAAAGGTGATTTAAAGGTGTATGCGGAGGCAGATGGACTCCGATCAGCCATGTTACTGATTGAATTATAATAAATTATAAATTTAAAGGGATAGGGTGAAATAACCGCATGAATTTTAAAAAATTGACAAAATTTATTAATAATATCGGCAAAATTTATAAAATTCCATGTTATGACATTTGTATTTATTATGACCATGTAAATGTATTCCGAAGCAAAAGAAATACGTCAAGTTTTTCGAAAAAGATGAAATCGATAGGCAGAAATTTATATTTTATGCAATCGGGGACAAAAATCATGAACTGTGTTGCACTTATGCGCCTGGTTCAAGGTTATAAAGTTTCATTGAATGATCAAGTGTGTCAGTATCTTCCGAATTTCCCGGAAGGTATTACTGTTCGCACTATGATTACAGAGTATAGTCGGGCAAATGATCCAGACGAAAAGGTTTTTAACTTTTTGAATATGAAAGAATTGATTGAAGCAATTTCACAGACACCATTTGAAGAGTTTATACATACACAAATAACGGGTCCTCTGAAAATGAAGTCTACCTCTTTCAACTTGACAAGTAAGAGCAGAAAACGTATTGCATTGCAATACCGCTTTGAAAACGAAAGTGAAGAATTTGTTGGTTATGATGCGGATGTAGAATCAATCGTAAAGAAACATGATGGATGTATTTTGACTTCTGTAGATGATTATGCGCGTTTTTGCGAAGCAATGTGCAGTGGTGGTATTTCACAAAATGGATATCGGCTTCTGTCAAAAGAAAGTGTAGATATTCTGATAAATGAACTTATATACAAAGAAACTGAGAAAAATGATGCTTTTGTATGTGTAGGACGTCATGGCGGTTTAGTGCTGATTGATACTAAGAAAAAAATCACGATTGTATATGCGCAATACGTGAAAGACATGCCATTAGAACAATTTGAAATGTATCCGAACCTGCGAAAACTTGTGTATGAGTGCATTGGTGCCGACACATGGTCGATGGGATACAACGTACTTCCATAATAAGATAAATATAGTACTTGAGGTGGTGACAGAATGGGATATTTATTTTTGGCAATATCTTTATTGGCAGGAGCTGCAAAAGGATATTGTGGAAAGATGACAAGTGGCTACGTACAAGGATATAAGGATGCCATGTTTGCCAATACAATTCGTATGATATTCTGTATTTTGATTGGTTTGGGGGTGATTCTCCTTGATGGTAACATTAATGATATCGTACCGTCTGCTTCGTTATTGGCGGTTTCAGCTTTGTCAGGAATTACCACATCGGTATTTGTAGTATGCTGGCTGATATCGGTTAAAAAAGGCGCATATATGATGCTTGATGTATTTCTGATGCTTGGTGTACTTGTCCCGCTCCTTGCAGGAAAATTATTTTTTAATGAATCTATTAAGACAACACAATGGATAGGAATCGGAATTTTATTTATCGCAGTGTATATTATGTGTTCTTATAACAACTCTATCAAAGGAAAAATGACCATTACATCATTGATTCTTTTGATAGTATGCGGTGTAGCAAATGGTCTTACCGATTTTTCACAAAAGCTTTTTATGAAGAGGGCAGGAGATACACCGATTGCGATTTTTAATTTCTATACATACATTTTTTCCACTCTTACACTGCTTGTGTTTTATTGTGTTTTCAACAAGATAGAGCAAACAGATGGAGAAAAGAAAACGACGGGAATTAAGCAGGTTTTTGGATATATTCTAGTAATGTCTATCTGCCTGTTCGCAAATTCCTATTTTAAGACGATGTCGGCAGGATATCTGGATTCGGCACAACTTTATCCGCTGAATCAGGGAGCATCCTTGATTATTTCATCAGGTATGTCGGCGTTGTTGTTCGGTGAGCGGCTTACTTTGAAATGCGTGATAGGGCTTCTCATCTCATTTGCAGGCTTGATTGTACTAAATGTATTGTAAAAAGATAAGATATAAAAAAAGAAAGGAGTTTCTTGTTATGTTAAGTTACAAAGTAAAAATTGGATTGGCACCGATGAGACGTGATCGTCCACAGCGTCCTCCAAAAACATTCTTGGCTTGGGAATCAGCTGAGGAAAGAGGACATCGTTTTGTGAAATATATCGAAGACAATTTCACAAGCGAACATGTGGAATTTGTAAATATCAATGGACTTGGTTGCAATGATTTGATGTTTGATGATGCTTCGGCAGAAGCGGTCATAGAAAGATTCCAAAAAGAAAAAGTAGATGCAGTGATTGTGATTAACTGTAATTTTGGAAATGAAGAGATTGTGGCTGATATTGCAAAGGCACTTGGAAAGCCGGTTTGCTTATGGGCACCACTTGATGATGAATATTATGTACACGGAGAAAGACCAACAGACTCCCAATGTGGTATTTTTGGTGTTTCCAGACAATTACAACGTTTTGGTATTCCGTTCTCACATATTCCATGTTGCAGAGTGGAATCAGACGAGTTCAAAGAAGCCTTTGAAAGATTTACACGTGTAACATGTATGGTCAAAAACTTTACAGGAATGAGAATCGGTCAAATTGGAACACGTCCAACACCTTTCTTCTCTGTTATATGGAATGAAGGGGAATTGATGCAGAAATTCGGAGTAAAGATTATTCCAATTAATATGGCAATGATTCAAGAACGTTTCAATAAGACGAAGGAAGAAAAGGCAGAGGAAATTGCAAAATATGTACAGGTGTTCAAGGATAACTATGAAATGGACAAGTTAACACCACCATATTTAGAAGGTATGGCATGTCTTGTGGTTACATACAAAAACTTGTTTGAGGAATTCAAACTAGATGTAATCAGTGCAGAATGCTGGACTGCGACACCTGTTATGTTTGATGGACTTGCACCATGTGCTGTCTATGGGATTTTGGCTGATATGGGATATATTATCAGCTGTGAAAGTGATATGCACTGTGCGATGACGATGGCACTTCTTAGTTCGGCATCATTTGGAGAACAAAAGCCATTCTTGGGTGAATTTACAGTACGTCATCCTGAGAATAGAAATGCAGAACTTTTATGGCATTGCGGCCCGTTCCCGCTATCCGTAAAGGATCCAGAATGCAAGGCAGAGCTTGTAAATCAAAGAGAGTGGTTCAAGGTCAAAGAAGGCGAATTCACAGTGGCACGCATGGACCAGGAAAACGGAGATTATATGATGCTTGCCGGAACTTGCAAGACAGCACCTGGTCCGATTACTCATGGAACCTATTTATGGGGAGAATTTGAAGATTTACAGGCATGGGAAGACAGACTGATTGAAGGTCCATACATTCATCACTTTGTAGAAATTGAAGGTGACTATACAAAAGAATTAAAAGAATTTTGTAAGTATTTTCCGAATCTAAAAATAGATGAAACAATCAAAAAAATATAAAAGAAAATAAAGGAGAAAAAGAAAATGAACAAATTTTTACACGCAATGATTTTGACTGAGTTAGAAGATGCAGTCGGAAAAGAAAACTGTTCTGTAAAACAGATTGATAAGGTGACACACAGCGTTGACTATTACTGGTTGTCACGTATGTGGGCTGACAGAGGCGAACGTATGCCGGAAGCAGATTTCGTAGTAGCACCAAAAGATGCACAAGAAACATCTAAGGTTCTTAAGATTGCAAACTATTATAAAATTCCAGTTACAACATGGGGTGCCGGCGGCGGAACACAAGGTGGTGCGATTCCGGTTTGTGGCGGTATTATCTTAGATACTAAGAGAATGAATCAGATTTATGAAGTAAATACAGAAGGAATGTACATCGAATGTGGTACAGGTGCTATCTATAAACACATTGAATGGGCAGCAAATGAAGTTGGAAAAGCAACTATGCACTATCCCTCATCACTTACATGCTCTACAGTAGGTGGCTTCCTTGCACATAGAGGTATCGGTGTTGTCTCTACAAAATATGGTAAGATTGATGACATGGTACTTCAAATGGAAGTTGTTCTTCCAAACGGAGATATCATTTATACATCTCCGGCACCAAAGCATGCAGCTGGTCCGGACCTGAACCAAATCTTTATTGGTTCTGAAGGAACACTTGGTGTTATTACAAAAGCACAGATTCGTATTTTTGACCAACCGGAAGAAAGACGTTTCCGTGGTTTCTTATTCCAAGATATGCACGGAGCATTCGAAGCTTCTCGTGAATTGTTACAGAAATTCAAACCTTCTGTTATGCGTTTATATGACCCTGCAGAAACAGCTTCATTGATTAAGAAGATTGTCGGTGTGGAAAAACCGGGTGCATTTATGAACATTGCATACGAAGGATGCAAGGAAATGGTTGATGTAGAAGAAAAGATTCTTCTGGAAACATTTGCAAAATACGGTGCAGAAGACCTCGGAAGCGAATATGGTGAAAAATGGTGGAATGAAAAGATTACATTCTTCTACCCGGGACACATGATGGATATTCCACAAATGTTCGGTACTATGGATACCATTGCTCCATACGATAAGATTGAAAAGATTTACTGGGCTATGAAGGAAGCAATTGAAACAAACTTCCCACAAGCGAAGTTTATCGCACACTTCTCACACTGGTATGAATGGGGTTGTATGATTTATGACCGTTTTATCGTAGAAGGAATTGATGTACCGGAAGATCCTGTAGAAGCACTTAGACTTCACCAAGAAATCTGGACATGCGGTGTGCGTGCAGCCCTTGCTAACGGCGGTGTGGTAAATGACCACCATGGTGTAGGTATCAAACTTGGTCGTTTGATGAAAGAACAGTATGGCTCAGCTATGCAAGTATTTGAAGGAATCAAAAAATCACTTGACCCGAATGGAATCATGAATCCATTTAAGTTGGGATTATAAAAAGAAGGGGGTACAAAGTTATGATGATGTCAGATAAATGTAAAGAACATGTAGATTCTTGTCGTTTTTGTTGGATGTGTCATCACATCTGCCCAATCGGAAATGCGACAGGGTTAGAAAGAAATACAGCAAGAGCAAGAGCACTTGGAATTTCCTTAGTAAATCGTGAAGCCATTCCACTTAGTGATATTATGGATAATATTTATGAATGTGCATGCTGCTCAGCTTGTGTAAAAGAATGTGTAACAGGATGGGATCCTGTCATGTTCACAAAAGAAACAAGATTGCAAGCAGCTATGGAAGGTGTGCTTCCGGAATATATTAACGTATTGGTTGACAATTGCTTGGAAACAGGGAATGCATATGGTATAACAGAATTAGATGCTAAGTTAGCAGAAGCAATTGCAAAACACGCAGATAAAAAAAATGTTGTACTTTTCTTAGGTGTAGATGCTCGTTACAAAGTGCCTGAAGCTGCTGTGAAAGCAATCAAAGTATTGGAAAAAGTAGGCGTGGAATTTACAGTACTTGCAGAGGAACCAACAAGTGGTGCACAATTAGAATATCTTATTAGTGCAGCAAACGAAACTAAGGAACAAATGGCAGCATGTGCAGATGTATTAAATGGATTTGCAAAGGTTGTTGTATATGATCCTCAAGATGCAAAAGTATTCAAACGTGAATACAAAGAGTGGGGCGTTGAATTAAATGCAGAAGCAGTTACATTTACTACATATTTGGCAGAATTACTTGCTGAAGGAAAATTGACTGCTACAAATAGTGGAAAAGAAGTGACATATCAGGACCCATTCCAATTAGCAAGAGATTTGGGAGAAATCGAAGAACCAAGAAAAGTAGTATCTGCATTTGCAACATTAAAAGAAATGCTTTGCAATGGAAAAGACACTATGTGGGCAGGAAACATCTTGATGAAAGAATGGATGAACGATGTAATTGTTGATGTTGCTAAGGACCGTATCCGCAATGCAAAAGGTGTTGGGGCAGATACGATTGTGACAGCAAGTGTATCTGAATATGCAGCACTTTGTTCAGTAGAACAGTTAGATGTTCAAATCATCACATTGGAAGATTTGATTTTAGCATAAAGGGGGAACTAGTATGTTAGTTTCATTAGATAAAGTACTTAAAATGGCACAGGATGGTGGTTTTGCCATCCCTGCCTTCAATGTTTACAATATGGAAACAGTAATGGGTGTAATTAAGGCAGCAGAGGAAACAAAAGCTCCTATTATTATGCAGGTTTATCCAAGACTTGTAAAAGAAGAAGCAGGATACTATTTGGCACCATCTGTAATAGCAGCTTCTCAAAAAGCAAGTGTTCCGGTATGTTTTCATTTAGACCATGGTCCATCTGAGTTGGAAATGACACGTATGCTTCGTTGGGGCGCAACAGGTATTATGTTAGATGGTTCGGCATGTTCATTCGATGAGAATGTAGCAATGACAAAACACGCTGTAGAAACATGTGGTTATGTTGGTGTTGGCGTGGAAGGTGAATTAGGTCATGTTGGCATGGTAACAGATGATTCTATGGATGATTTTACAGAGCCGGAAGAAGCGGCACGTTTTGTGAAAGAAACAGGAGTTTCTTGTTTGGCTGTTTTAGTTGGAAATGCTCACGGGCGTTACAAAAATACGCCAAAGTTGGATATTGATCGAATTGCGGCTATTTCAGAAGCTACAAATCATACTCCGTTGGTGCTTCATGGAGGTTCAGGAATACCAGATGAGCAAATTAAGCTGGCGGTAAAATCTGGAATTCGTAAAATGAATTTTGCAACAGACATTTGTTATGCATTCCAAGATGCATTGCAAGAAGAGTTAAATAATCCAAATAAAAGTATTGCATTGGATAATTTCATGAAAAAGCCAATTGAAACTGTAAAAGAATTCTGTATCAATAAGATTCGTTTGCTTGGTGCAGAAGGTAAGGCAGATAATTAGGGTGTTAGATATGACAGGAAAAAAAGTAAAGATAGTAGGAATTGGAGCTTGTGTCATGGATACTTTGGTGACAGTTCCAAATTATCCAAAAGAGGATACAAAGTTAAAAGCGATATCCAGCAAACCATCAGGCGGTGGTCCGACAGGCACCGGCTTGGTTGCTGCACAGAAATTAGGAGAGCAAACAGCATATATCGGAGTGTTGTCAGACGACAACGGAGGTGTTTTTCTTCAGAATGATTTTGAAAAGTATGGCGTTAATACAGATTGTGTGGATGTATTGTCCGGATATCGTTCTTTTACTTCTATTATTTGGCTGGCGCAGGATACAGCTACACGAACCATAGTATTTGACAAAGGAAATCTTCCGTCATTACAATTAAATGAGAGTCAAAAGCAGGCAATTGTAGATAGCCAAATCCTAATGATTGATGGAAATGAGATAGATGCAGCAGAGGAAGCATGTAAAATTGCAAGAGAAAATAATACAAAGGTATTATATGATTGCGGTGGTTTATATGAAGGCGTAGAGCGTCTCTTAAAGCTTACCGATGTAATGATTCCATCAGAAGAATTTGCTCTGGGTCATACAGGATGTGAAACGATAGAGGATGCGGCAGCGCGTTTATATGAACTATATCGTCCGGAAATTGTTGTAATTACTTGTGGCAAAGATGGTGGCATCATTTATGACGGAGTAGAAGTTGTGAAATATCCTGCATTTCTAGTAGAGGCAGTGGACACAAACGGTTCCGGAGATGTATTCCACGGGGCTTTTGCTGCAGCTATGGTAAAAGGTTATTCATACATGGATTGCTGCTTGTTTGCCAGTGCAACCTCTGCGATTAAATGCACAGGGATGGGGGCAAGACAGAGTGTGCCGGATGAAAGAACTGTACTTGAATTTTTAAAAGACAGGGGAATTAAATTATCATGAAATATTTACTTGGAGTTGACTTTGGTGGGGGTTCCACCAAAGCAACACTGATTGATACGACAGGAAAAATCATACAAGAGAATACCGTAGAGTATCCAACATATTATCCTAATCTGGGTTGGTGTGAGCAGGCACCCGCAGATTGGGATATTGCGCTTTCTAAGAATATTAGAGCAATTTTGGAAAAGAGTGGGATTGATGCAGGAGATATTTTGGCAGTTGCCATTGACTCTGCAACTCATACATGGGTAATGTGCGATGAAAATATGGAGCCGATTCGTCCGGCTATTCACTGGACAGATTCTCGTTCTCGTAGTCAGGCAACTTATTTGCGTGAAACATATGGGGAACTTATCTTTGAAAAGAGTTTTCATAAGCCGGACACCATTTGGACTTTGCCACAAATTTTGTGGGTGAAAGAAAATGAGCCGGAGAATTTTGAGAAAATTCGCTATATTTTCTTTGAAAAAGACTATATCCGATATGGTCTTACGGGAGTGTATTGTACCGACTATATTGAAGCCCAGGGAAGTATGCTATTTGACTGCAATGCAAATAAATGGTCGAAAGAATTGCAAGCACTTGCAGGGATTCAGGAGGATATGCTACCACCAATCGTGAAACCGACAGATGTCATTGGAAATGTTACAGTGGAGGCGGCTAAAAAGTGTGGTTTGAAAGCAGGGACTGCTGTCATCTGCGGAACCACAGATACTGTGATGGAGATATTCGCATCCGGTGCGGTAAATCCGGGAGATGTAACAGTGAAACTTGCAACAGCCGGAAGAATCTGTGTCATTACAGAAAAACCGTATCCGAATCAGCATTTGGTCAATTATGCACATGTGGCTGATGGATTATGGTATCCGGGAACAGCAACAAAGGCAGCGGCAAGCTCTTATCGCTGGTATCGAGATACCTTTGGTGGAGATTATGCAGAGTTAAATGTAGGTGCTAAAGAGGTTCCAATTGGGGCAGAAGGTTTGATGTATCATCCTTATATTAACGGTGAGCTTACACCATATGCGGACCCTTTACTTTGCGGAAGCTTTATAGGTATGCGTGCGACTCATACAAAAGCACATTTTACAAGAAGTGTTTTGGAAGGCGTTGCATTATCCTTGTTACATTCTAAGAAAACCTTAGAAGAGATTGGAATTGCGCCTTCTGGTAGGGCAACCATCATCGGTGGTGGTGCAAAGGGTGAACTATGGAGACAGATTACAGCAGATTGTCTTGGAATGGAGCTGGTTAAAACGGTGAGTAGCGATTCTTCTTTGGGCTCAGCAATGTTAGCTGGTGTTGCAATGGGTGTATTTAAAACTTATGAGGAAGCTGTAAAAGCATGTATTAAGATTGAAAGTGTAACTACTCCAATCAAGGAAAACACAGAAAAATATGCAAAATTATTTGAAGAATATGTAGCTGTTCATGATGCGTTGGCACCAATCTATCAGGCACGCACATAGGGGTGGAAAATAGATGAGAATTGTAGTATGTGTAAAACAGACAGTTTCAGGTGAGATTAATCCATTTGATGCCTGTGCTTATGAGGCTGCTCTTCAGATTCCAAATGCGGAAGTAACTCTACTATCTATGGGACCGGAAAAGTCGAAGGAGTTTCTTTTAAATTTGACCAGGTTAGGCGCAAAAGAGGCATATTTATTATGTGACCGTGCATTTGCCGGCGCAGATACCTTGGCTACATCATACGCGTTGTCCTTAGCTATAAAAAGATTGGAGCCTGATTTAGTTATCTGCGGTCGTCAGACCATAGATGGAGATACCGGACAAACAGGTCCGTCAGTGTCAGTACAAGCAGGACTATCCTTGATTACAAATGTAATGAAAATTGTGTGTACAGACGGAAAGATTACTTGTCAGACAAGAACAATGGGAGAGCAGATGGCCGCCTATCCAGCACTAATTACTGTAGAAAGGATTAATCATCTCAGACTTCCAAACATTCGTTCAAAATGCACGGAAGTCATTGTGTGGAATGCAGATGATATTGGTGCAGATGAGGAACGCTGTGGCCTAAAAGGTTCACCGACAAAAGTAATGGCGTCTTTTCAGAATGAGGATGGAAAGCGGAAATGTAAATTTGTAGACGCCTCAATGTTAGATACAATTATCGAAGAAGGTCTTAGAAAAGAAAAAGATAGAATCAGCCCAAGGAAGTATGATGGTGCAAAACTAAAGAAGGTTTGGATTGTTGGGGATAAATGCCTGGAGATGGCTGAAACAATCAGCGATGATATTCGAGTCTTCAATAGGTCAGAAGCAGAGACTCAAGCATATGATTTTGCTAAAGAGTTTGTAAAGCGGGTGCGTGAGGAAGAGCCGTCTGCAATTTTGTGGGACAGCGATGCATGGAGCAAACAAATGGCTCCGAGAGTTGCAGCCTTGCTCCAAACAGGTTTGTGTGCCGATTGCACCGCGTTGGAAACGGATGGCGAGAATCTCTACATGTATCGCCCGGCATTTTCGGGTAATATTATTGCAAAGATTGGCTGCATTACTAGACCGCAAATGGCAACCATTCGAACCGCAACAGAAGGAATTGCAGATGTAATTTGTGCAATGGGGAAAGGCGCGAAAGGTGCCAAAGAGCTGGTAGAATCTTACGTGGATAGAAAAAATGCACAGAACGGTCCACACTGGGAAACGGCCTGCTCAAGACTCGCAGTAGATTCTGAAATGTTTCCATATGAAAAACAGGTGGGTATGACAGGGAAAACAGTTAGTCCAGCAGTTTATATTGCAGTTGGAATATCGGGTGCAGTTCATCATATCGCAGGAATGAAACAATCCGGTACTGTCATTGCAATTAATCTGGATAAGAAAGCGCCTATATTTGATTATGCGGATTATGGAATTGTGGCGAGAGCAGAGGAAGTATTTGGTTGTTGAGAATAATACATGTCAAGTGTACATATAAGAAGGGAGAAATAGGACATGAATTTCAAAAAAAGTTACAAGAAAGCATCAGGATATACACCAATCAGTAAGATTGGGGAATGTTCATTAAAAAAATTAGAGTTTGGTATCATCGAATTAGAAGATGGTGAAAGCGTAGCATACGACACAGAAAATAAAGAGACTGCATTTATTATTTTAGAAGGTTATTGTACTGTTAAATTTGATGATGTTGTATGGGAAAAGATTGGAAATAGAAATACGGTATTTGAAAATAAAAAAGCAGTTAGTTTCTATATGCCGATAGAACAGAAACTAGAAGTCATCGGTAATGGTCATGTAAAAATTGCGGTTTGTGGTGCGATTGTAAATGAAAAGACAGAGCCGCAACTTTTACCGGAAGAACATGTAGTACTCAAAACATTAGGTGTAGTGCCATACGAAAGAGAAACCAGCTTTATCGTGGATGGTAATTCTAATGCAAAAGTTCTTACTATCGGTGAATGTTATGTAACTCCAGGTAACTGGGCAGGATTTCCACCACACAAGCATGATGTAAACAACATGCCAGAGGAATGTATTGCAGAAGAAATTTATTATTTCTTATTTGATCCAGAACAAGGCTTTGGAATTCAATGTGTTTACACTGCAGATGGTTCTGTGGACGAAGTTTATAGGGTGAAAAATGATGAACTTGTGGAATTCCCATACGGATATCATACCACTGTTAGTACACCTGGATATCAGACCTATTTCTTATGGTTGATGGCTGGTGATTATCAAGGATTTAATCGTAGTAATGATCCGGAACATGCTTGGGTGTTACAATAATAACTACGAGATACAGTTTCGTGTTTTAGTAGTGGAGAGGTGAGTTTTCGCCTCTCTTTTTCACCTAGTTCATGGGGCGGCAGTTGTTTTTTTTTGAAAGTCCTTGCGAGAATATTTGTTGTGTGATATAATTAAGAAAATCTCAGAAAGGAGCATGTTATATGCAGGCGCTAGCAAAACAAGAAACGGATGAAATTCAAAAAGCCCGAGAGGAGTTATTCCGAGAATTAGATAAAGGTATTCGTGATATGGAACGGGGAGATGTTATTTCATGTGACGAGGCAGTAAGACAGATTCGCGAAAAATATGGGTTGTTTCATGTATAATTTAATACAGACAAAAGAGGCAAAGAATGATTTGGATAATTTTGTGGTTTACATGATTTTCTCCCTGAAAAATGTACAAGCCGCAAATAATTTCTTAATACTGTATGACAAACATAGACGGAATCTTGCCACATTTCCCTTTGGTTATCGGGGTATTGGTATTAAGTATCAAGGATATGAGATTCGGATAAAACCATTTTCATCATATAATATTTTCTTTGTAGTTGATAAAACTAGAAATCAAATAACAATTCTAAGAGTCCTAAAGGACAGACAAGATTGGAAAAACATCATACATAGTGAGACTGGGTATAGTTTCTAAAATAAAATCCATTTAATAATTAAATAAATTTCACATCGCAGTAACGCAAAGTCGCACTGTTTTGTTTGTGTGCAGATTAAATTTACGTACAATGAAGAGATTAGAAAACGAACCAAAAGTCGTACTAGGAATACAATGAGCAATAAAAGGAGACAAAACATGGATTATATTTACGAAGATGAATTTATGAAATTAACTATTGAGGAGAAAATGGAAATCGTTCGCGATATGCTGGTTGATGCTTTATTAGCCTATAGAAAAAAATTAAAGATGACACAGCGAGATATAGCTAAAGCAACCGGCATACCATTGTGGGAGATTCAGAGGATAGAGCGGAAGCAAGGGAAAGCGCCGTTTGATCAAATAATAAAATATGCAGAGGTTATGGGAATTGATATTACAAGTGAAAACTTCTATCGTGGTTTCATTTTTGGAAAATGTTTAGCGAAAAATATTTTAGAAAAGGTATTGTAAAAGCTTTGTTTTTTGAGTATACTATGTAAGAGAACAAAGTTCTTCTTCATCAAAGATGAGTCCTGTGACGGTTCTGACAGGACGGTAAAATAAAAATTGACCGAGTGATGAAGTTCTTAACGAGAGGCTATTTAGCCTCTCGTTTTTATACTAAAGATATAAAAAACAAGGAGATATATCATGCGTGTCATTGCAGGAACTGCGAAACGTTTACAACTGAAGACCGTTGAGGGAATGGATACCAGACCGACCACAGACCGAATTAAAGAAACACTTTTCAATATGATTTCGGAATATCTTGCTGATTCGAACTTTTTGGATTTGTTTAGCGGAAGTGGTGCGATTGGTATTGAGGCGTTAAGTCGTGGGGCGGCTCACGCAAGCTTTGTTGAGCAGAGTAAGAATGCGATAGCTTGCATTAGAGACAATCTATCATATACGAAACTCGCTGACAGAGCAGATGTATATGAAACAGATGTTATCAATGCGCTCAGTCGCATGGAAGGAAACAAAACCTTTGACTATATTTTTATGGACCCGCCATACAATCAATTACACGAGAAAAGAGTGCTTGAGTATTTAAGCAACTCCATGTTATTATCAGATGATGGTATTATTATTGTAGAAGCATCTTTAGAGACAGATTTTTCTTATGTTGATAAATTAGGATTTGCAATTATTAAAGAAAAAGAGTATAAAACTAATAAGCACATTTTTTTGGAAAAGGAGGCGTAATGTTTATGTTAAGAGCAATTTATCCGGGCAGTTTTGACCCTGTTACATACGGTCATTTAGATATCATTGAGCGTGCTGCTAGCATTTCTGATGAATTAATTGTGGGTGTATTGCAAAATAAAGCAAAAACGCCGTTGTTTTCTGTCGAAGAACGTGTTACAATATTATCCGAAGTCACAAAAAATCTAAAAAACGTGAAAATTGTTCCATTTGAAGGGTTGCTAATCGATTTTGCTAAACAAATGGATGCAAAGGTAATTGTAAGAGGCTTACGTGCAATTACTGATTTTGAATACGAATTACAGATGTCGCAGACGAACCGCAAACTGAATGCTGATGTAGAAACATTATTTTTAACTACCAGTCTTGAATATTCGTACCTTAGTTCTACAACAGTAAAAGAGGTCGCAAGTTTTGGCGGCGATATTACACAGTTTGTACCGGAATTTGTGGCGGAAAAAGTAACAGAAAAGATAAAAGAGAGAAGGAGCAAATAAA
Organism: Tyzzerella sp.; assembly: GCA_017410145.1. Lineage (GTDB taxonomy): Bacteria > Bacillota > Clostridia > Lachnospirales > Lachnospiraceae > Faecalimonas. The sequence continues at coordinate 35,655 of JAFQRJ010000016.1, read as the reverse complement.
ATGAGTAGCCGTATCGAACAAATTATTGAAGAAATCGAAGAATACATTGATAGTTGTAAATTCCAACCATTGTCAACAACTAAAATCATTGTGAACAAGGATCAGATGGATGAATTATTACGTGAATTACGTATGAAGACTCCGGATGAGATCAAACGTTATCAAAAAATCATTGCTAACAAAGATGCAATTATTGCTGATGCTCAGGCCAAGGCAGAAAGCATGATTCAAGAAGCTCAGATTACAACAAAAGAATTAGTAAGTGAGCATGAAATTATGCAACGCGCTTATGCACAGGCTAATGATATTGTATTGGCAGCTACAGAACAGGCACAACAAATCTTAGACAATGCTACAAACGATGCAAACGATATCCGTATCGGTGCCATGCAGTACACAAATGATTTAATGGCGACTGCAGAAGGCATTATCGGACATACATTAGACAGTTATACGACAAAATACGATGGGTTAGTTAATTCACTTCGTGAATGCTATGAAATTGTTCGTTCTAACCGCGCAGAATTAGAGATTCCGGAAAAATCAGAACGTGGCATGGAAGCGGAATTTGGTATTGACGTTCTTGCTGAATAATCCTCTTAATAAACAAAATGAACATATAGTAATGCAATCAGGCTGGTTACCAATGCGGTAATCAGCTTTTGTATTATGTATGGGATAATACGGAGTTCTGTGTTTTGTATCATGGAATTTGTTTGTGCAACAGCACATAATCCTCCAAAGGAGGTTAAACCTAAAATAAATGGATAAACGACGGTAAAATTTGATGATAATTTCATAATCAATGGAATTCCATTTGAAATTTCTAATAAAGGCATCAAAAATGTAATCGGTAGCTTTTCGCCCAGTGTAAATAAAATAGAGAACAGAATCATATATCCTCCCACTTTTGTAATTGTTTCAAACCCGTTCATGATTGCATCGTCAAACATCTGAAAGTTAAAACAGATATCATTTTTCGTTTGCAATGAACGGACAGATGTTGAGGTAATATGATAAAACCTACGAAAAAAAAGACTACATATAACAGGCGACAAGAATAGGATAAGCAGGGTAACTAAAAGCAACTCTTTATCTTTTAAGGTCTGCATGACAATATAACTGATGACAAACATAGGGCTTGTATTGTTGCAAAAAGAAAGCAGATATTGTCCTTCTTTTTTTGAAATTCGTTTTGTTGAAAGCAAATCGGCAACAACCTTTGCTCCCATTGGATAACCACATAAGAAACCAATCAAGATAGCATAACAGGCATCACCAGACACGCAAAACAGTTTCTGTATAAAAGGTTTTATGGTACGAGATATGTAAAAAACACAGTTTGACCTAATTAATATATTGGATAAGACGATAAACGGGAGTAGTGTCGGCAGAATGGTTTGAAACCATAATAAAAGTCCGTTTGATGCGCCAAGAAAGGTTTCCATTGGGAAACATAGCATAACAACAAGAAATCCAACCATAAGAAGTATACAAGAATATTGTTTTAACAGTTTCATAGCAGCTACCGAATTGTTTTTTTACATTTTATGAGAAATTGGCCTGTTTATGCGCATATAGTGAAAGAAAAAAGGTTTTTGATATGCTTAAAAAAATATATAAATATCTATTATTTATTGTCGTAAGTATTTTTTTCATTTCACTTTTGACAGGAAAAATTGTAGCGGATAGTAGAAAAACCAGATTGCAAGAGGATATTTTAACATCTGCGCTATATCGTGAACAGCATATTGGCGAGGAAGTTGTTTCATTTTTACAGACAGTTTCAAAACCAGGGAAATATGTTGGATTATATTTGCTGGAGAGCAAGTTCGGTTATCAAGATTTAAAAAAGCCACTAATGGAAGACATCTTTAACAAACTAGAAAAAGAATGGAAAAAAGAAGAAAACTACAGTGAATTCATAAAAACTACAGAGGTTATCTGGAATGATGTGAAATATTTTCCCGTACCGGAATTCACAGCAGATAAAAGTATGACGGTGTCCTATGCCAATTCATGGATGTCTGAACGAACTTATGGCGGCGAAAGGGGACATGAGGGGGTTGATATTATGGCAGGTAAGAATGAAAGAGGTTTATATCCGGTTATAAGCATGACGGATGGTGTGGTGAGTAAAAAAGGGTGGCTTGATAAAGGTGGTTATCGGATTGGGATTCTATCCCCAAACGGCGCATATTTTTACTATGCCCATCTGGAATCTTATGCAAACTTAAATGTAGGTGATGAAGTAAGAGCCGGAGATATCTTAGGTTTTATGGGAGATAGTGGATATGGACCGGAAGGAACCACAGGAAAATTTGCTGTCCATTTACATCTTGGAATTTATATTTATCCGAATGGAAAAGAAATGAGTATTAATCCATATTGGGTGTTAAGATATATTGAAAATCGCAAGGTAAAATGTTATACTTAAAGATAATGCTGATATGGAGGAAAATAATGAATTTACCAGTTGCATTTGTGGAAAAGATGAAGGTTCTTCTTGGCGAAGAATTTGATCAATATATAAAATGTTATGAAGAAAACAGACTCTATGGTCTTCGCGTGAATACGAAGAAAATCAGTGTGGAAGAGTTTGGAAAAATTTGTCCCTTTGATATCAATCCAATTCCATGGATTGAGAACGGATTCTACTATGATGGGGAAACGGTGCAAGCTTCCAAGCATCCCTATTATTTTGCAGGCTTATACTATCTGCAAGAACCAAGTGCAATGACACCTGCAAATAGACTTCCTATTGAACCAGGTGACAAGGTGCTTGATGTATGTGCTGCGCCTGGGGGTAAGGCAACTGAGCTTGGCGCGAAATTAAATGGTACGGGTGTACTAATGGCCAATGATATCAGCAATTCCAGAGCCAAAGGACTTCTGAAAAATATTGAAGTATTTGGAATTGGCAATGTATTGGTACTCAGCGAAGAACCGGGAAAATTAGAAAACTATTTCCCTGAATATTTTGACAAAATCCTGATAGATGCGCCGTGCTCCGGTGAAGGAATGTTCCGCAAAGATAAAAAAATGGTGAAAGCTTGGGAAGAACATGGCCCTGAATTTTTTGCGAAAATACAAAGAAGTATCATTACGCAGGCCGCAAGGATGTTGAAACCGGGTGGTATGATTTTATACTCAACCTGCACCTTTGACCCAGAGGAGAATGAAGGAACTATTGAATATTTATTGGAGCAGTATCCGGAGTTTGTAATCAAAGAGATTGTGCCATATGAAGGGTTTGCCAAAGGGAAACCAGAGGTAACGATTTCAAAGGACAGCAGCTTTTCGAAGACGGTTCGCATATGGCCACATAGGATGCATGGGGAAGGACATTATCTTGCTCTTTTACAAAAAGGGGAGTCAAAAGAAACCACGAATGTCCGTCCTTCAAAAGAACGTGCAAAGAAGGTTCCGGAAGAAATTTTAGAGTTCTTCTCAGATATTGACTGGGAAATGGATTGGAACCGTTTAGAAATATACAGTGAAAAGGTATATTATATGCCGGAAGGTGTACCGAATGTGAAAGGAATCCGTTTTCTTCGTACCGGTTTGTATTTGGGAGATTTAAAGAAAAATCGTTTTGAACCTAGTCAGTCACTGGCTATGTGTTTGAAACAGGAAGAATACAAACGTTGTGTTAGCATGAAGGCTGAGGATGAACGTATTTTAAAATATCTGAAGGGGGAAACCATTGATGTAGACGATTTGGTTTCACCAAAAGATAAGGGCTGGTTCCTTGTCTTGGTGGATGGTTATCCGCTTGGATGGGGGAAACTTGCAAACGGTTCCTTAAAGAACAAATATTTACCAGGATGGAGATGGATGTCATAATGATTCGTTTGGACAAATATCTGGCAGATATGAGTGTCGGAACCAGAACGGAAGTAAAGAAATTAATTCGTCAGGGAAAAGTAGCGGTTGATGGGCTGATAGTAAAAAATCCTGATGTAAAAATTGATATTGATACTCAAAGTGTGACTTGCAATGGAATTGCAGTAACATATGAGACTTATGAATATTATATGTTAAACAAACCAGCCGGAGTAATTTCGGCGACTTCTGATAGTAAACAAAAAACCGTTTTGGATTTGATTGATAGTAAGAAACGTAAGGACTTGTTTCCTGTTGGGCGTTTAGACAAGGATACGGAAGGCCTGCTTTTGATTACAAATGACGGCGAACTTGCACATCGATTACTATCACCAAAAAAACACGTGGACAAGCTTTATTATGCAAGAGTGGAAGGCATTGTGGATACGGAAGATATCGATGCATTTGCAAAGGGCCTTGATATTGGTGAAGATGAATGCACAAAGCCTGCGAAACTGGTTGTTTTAAAATCGGATGCCATTTCTGAAATAGAATTGACAATTCAGGAAGGAAAATTCCATCAGGTGAAACGCATGTTTGAGGCTGTGGGGAAAAAAGTAATTTACCTGAAGCGCTTAGAGATGGGAACATTAAAACTGGATGAAGACTTGGGTTTGGGCGAGTATCGTCCGTTGACACAAAAGGAGATTGAAAAGTTATGTTAAATAACATTGATGCTATAATTTTTGATATTGATGGAACCTTGATTGATTCCATGTGGATATGGACCAACATTGATGAACTATTTTTAGCTAAATATAATTTGACTGAGCCGGAAGGCTTTCATGAAGGAATGGAAGGGAAAAGCTACTCTGAGACGGCACAATATTTTCTGGATTTGTTTCCGGAGCTTCCGCATACAAGAAAAGAATTGGAAGATGAATGGCACGAGATGGCGTATGAGGTCTATACCAAACAACTTCAACTAAAAAAAGGTGCGTTTGAATTTATTAAAAACATGCATGAGGCAGGTATTAAACTTGGAATTGCTACGAGTAATTCAAGAGATTTAGCAGAGGGGACCTTAAAAAACAATCAGGTACTAGAATATTTTCATACTGTCTGGACCTCGGATGAAGCACTAGCCGGCAAACCGGCGCCAGATGTTTATCTGAAAGCGGCAGAAAGTCTGGGTGTAAATCCGGACAGGTGTCTGGTGTTTGAAGATGTTCCAAAGGGGATTATGGCAGGTAAGAATGCCGGTATGAAGGTTTGTGCGGTTGAGGACCCATTTTCCAAACCCCAAGAAAACTTAAAACGAGAATTGGCTGATTATTATATTCAGGATTTCGATGATATTAAAAATAAAACCTATGAGGTATTGTAATGGAAAATAGATTTTTACCAATCTGTAGAAAGGATATGCTTGAGCGTGGATGGGATCAGGTAGATTTTGTCTATGTAACAGGAGATGCTTATGTGGACCACCCGTCCTTTGGACATGCTATTATTACGCGTATTCTGGAGTCCCATGGATTTAGAGTTGGGTTGATTTCACAACCGGATTGGAAAGATAAAAATAGTATAAATGAATATGGTGAGCCGCGACTTGGTTTTTTGGTATCCAGTGGGAATATGGATTCTATGGTGAACCATTATTCTGTATCTAAAAAGCGCAGAGCAAGTGATGCATTTACACCGGGAGGTGTTATGGGGAAACGTCCAGATTATGCAACCATTGTTTATTGTAATCTGATTCGTCAGATATATAAAAAAACACCGATTATCATTGGCGGAATAGAAGCAAGTCTTCGTAGAATGGCACACTATGATTATTGGTCAAACAAGTTGAAGCGTTCTATTTTATTAGATTCAGGTGCTGATTTGATTTCTTATGGAATGGGGGAGCGTTCCATTGTGGAGATTGCAGAAGCATTAGACAGCGGACTTGCGATTGAAGATATCACTTATATTGATGGAACGGTTTGCAAAGTAAAATCCTTAGATAATGTGTATGATGCATTGATTTTGGAATCATGGGATGAATTAAAAGAAGATAAATTAAATTATGCGAGAAGCTTTTATAAGCAATATTGTAATACAGATCCATTTTCGGGAAAACGACTGGTGGAACCCTATTCGGAGCATTTATATGTGGTTCAAAATCCACCGGCAAAACCGTTATCGCAATCAGAGATGGACAGAGTATATGGTCTTCCATATATGAGGACCTACCACCCATCCTATGAAGAATTGGGCGGGGTTCCGGCTATAGAAGAGGTAAAATACAGTCTGATTAGTAATCGAGGATGTTTCGGAGGCTGCAGCTTCTGTGCTTTAACCTTTCATCAGGGAAGAATTATTCAGGCAAGAAGTCATGAATCCCTTATAGAGGAAGCAAAGAAGTTTATATGGGATAAGGACTTTAAAGGATATATTCATGATGTGGGTGGACCAACGGCAAATTTCCGTGCACCTGCGTGTGATAAACAACTTACAAAAGGAGCTTGTGTAAACAGGCAGTGTTTATTCCCGACACCGTGTAAAAATTTAAAGGTGGACCACAAGGACTATTTGAAATTACTGCGTAAGCTACGGGAATTACCAAACGTAAAGAAAGTCTTTATCCGTTCGGGTATTCGTTTTGATTACTTAATTGCAGATAAGGATGATAGTTTCTTTAAAGAACTTTGTGAGCACCATGTCAGCGGACAACTCAAAGTTGCCCCTGAACATGTGGCAGACCCAGTATTACAGATGATGGGCAAGCCGGACAACAGTGTATATCAAGCGTTTACAAAGAAATACAAGCAAATAAATGAGAGATTAGGAAAGAAACAATTTTTAGTTCCTTATCTGATGTCTTCGCATCCGGGTTCTACCATGAAGGAAGCGGTTGCTTTGGCTGAGTATTTGCGTGACTTGGGTTATATGCCGGAGCAGGTGCAGGATTTTTATCCGACCCCATCTACCATTTCTACATGTATGTATTACACTGGCGTGGACCCAAGAACAATGAAGCCGGTATATGTGCCGAAGAATCCACATGAAAAGGCTATGCAGCGTGCGCTGATTCAGTATCGAAATCCGAAGAATTATGATTTGGTTCTAGAGGCATTAAAAGAAGCAAACAGAATGGATTTGGTTGGTTTTGATAAGCATTGTTTAATTCGACCAAGACAGGATAGAAAATACGGACAACCGACGCAGAAGAAAAACGGTGAAAGAAGGTCGGCTCCGAAGAAGAAAAAAGCAATACGTAACGTACACAAAAAGAAGAGGTAGATTCATGAAAATTGCAATTGTTACAGGTGCATCTTCCGGAATGGGAAGAGAGTTTGTCAGACAAATAGAACATTTATATAAAGAACTGGATGAAATATGGGTGATTGCACGTAGAAGAGAACGTCTAGAGGAATTACAAAGCCGCATGCTTACTAATGTTCGCATTTTGCAGGGCGATTTACTTGATGATGATATTTACGAAATTCTGGAGAAGCTTTTAGAAGAGAAGAAACCGAATGTCCGGATGCTTGTGAATGCGGCCGGATTTGGCAAAAAAGGGGAAGTGAAGGAGCTTTCGTGCAGAGAACAATTAGAAATGATTGATTTGAACTGCAGAGCGCTTACCCATATGACAAAGATTTGTATTCCTTATATGTGTAAGGGCAGTCGGATTGTGAATTTGGCATCAGCGGCAGCCTTTTGTCCACAGCCTTCCTTTAGTGTATATGCTTCTACAAAATCTTATGTGCTTAGCTTTTCGAGAAGCTTGCGGACTGAACTTCACAAAGACGGAATCTATGTTACGGCAGTATGTCCGGGACCAGTGGATACAGAATTTTTTGAAACGGCAGGGAAACAAGACAATCCTATGAAAGAGGCAACAATGGTTAAGCCGGAAGCTGTTGTAAAACAGGCTCTTATTGATGCAAGAGATGGCAAGGAGGTTTCTATATATGGAGCAGCCATGAAGGCTACAAAGGCAGCAACTAAGATTTTACCCCATCGATTACTTTTGGATGCGATGGATAAATTTTGGTAGAGAAAGGGACACAAATGAAAATCAAAAAAGGGGATGCTGGCTATATTCGTCAGCATAAAAGAAATGTTATTATAAAGACAGTCATTGAGTTTGGGATTGTAATTGCTTTGTTTGTTCTAGGTATCTGGCAAACGGGTGACAGGTTAAATCTGTTAACAGTGGTTGCTGTACTCGGTTGTCTGCCGGCTTCGAAAGCATTGGTAGAAGTGATTATGATTGCACCACATAAGTCGGTTCACAGTAAGACGGAAAAAGAAATTAAAGCCAACGCAGAGCATTTAACAACAGTATTTGATATGGTGTTTACAAGTGAAAAGAAGATTATGCCGGTTGATTGTATTGTGATTTCAGGCAACACCATTTGTGGTTACACTTCCAAGGAAAAGGTTGATACAAATGAAGCTGCAAAGCATATAAAGAAATATTTAGATTCCAATAAATATACAAAGGTTTCTGTGAAGATATTTGACAATTATAAGAACTTTTTATCACGAATCAAAGAAATGAATCAACTTGCTATAGAAGAAAAAGAACAAGAGAAAGAAAGAGAGTTGGGAATTCGCCGGGTTATCTTAAATCTTTCATTGTAATGGAGAAAATATGCAGGAGATTATTGTAAGTGTAAATGAAGCCGGTCAGCGTTTTGACAAGCTTCTCGCAAAATACCTAAATGAAGCACCAAAAAGTTTTATTTATAAAATGCTTCGAAAAAAGAATATTGTACTTAATGGAAAGAAGGCTACCGGAAATGAGAAACTGACGGTTGGAGATTCTGTGAAGATTTTTCTTGCAGATGATACCATTGCTAAATTTTCAAAGCAAGAGATTGTTCGCACAGATGAGAAGTTAGACATCATTTATGAAGATTCCAATGTGCTTATGATTAATAAACCTGTGGGTATGCTTTCGCAAAAGGCAGAAATGAAAGATACATCAGTGGTCGAACATGTGATATCTTATCTGTTAGACAGTGGACAAATCACAGAGGAGGAACTGCGCTCTTTTAAACCATCTATTTGTAATCGCTTAGACAGAAATACAAGCGGACTTATAATTGCAGGAAAAAGTTTGATTGGACTTCAGGAGATGGGAGCCCTTTTTAAAGAGCGTTCTTTGAGAAAATATTACCGTTGTCTGGTCCTTGGAGAGATAAAAGAAAAAAAATATATCAAAGGATATTTGACAAAAGACGAAAATACGAATAAAGTAAGTATATTACAGTCTAAAGAGGCAGATGCCCTTCCGATTGAGACTGAGTACAGACCGCTGTGGTCTAATGAAAGGTGTACACTTTTAGAGGTGCATTTGATTACAGGAAGAACCCATCAGATTCGTGCGCATTTGGCATCAGAAGGGCATGCTATCATTGGAGATTACAAATATGGTAATCGAAGGATCAATGATGCGTATAAGAGCAAATACAAGCTGGATAGTCAACTCTTACACGCCTATCGCATAGAGATGCCAAAACTAGAAGGTGAATTGGAGGCGCTTAGTGAAAAACACTTTGCAGCACCAATTCCAACATTATTCCAGACAATTTTAGATGCAGAGAAAAGAGAAGGATAATTCACATGGGAACATGGAACTCAAGAGGACTTAGAGGTTCTACATTGGAGGAATTTCTTAATCGTACAAATGAAAAGTATTTGGAGCAAGGACTTGCGTTGATTCAAAAGATTCCAACGCCAATTACTCCGGTTCAGATTGATAAAGAACATCGCCATATTACATTGGCTTACTTTGATCAGAGAAGTACGGTAGACTATATTGGAGCTGTACAAGGGATTCCGGTCTGCTTTGATGCAAAAGAATGTAATACAGACACATTTCCATTGCAGAATATTCATGAGCATCAAGTGAATTTTATGGGTGAATTTGAAAAGCAGGATGGAATTGCTTTCTTGATTATTTATTATAGTGCAAGAAATACATTATATTATATGAAATATGATGAATTACTTCAGTTTTGGAATCGAGCGAAGGATGGCGGACGAAAAAGTATCCGTTATGAGGAGTTGAATCCAAACTATTTTATGCAATTAAAAAATGGATGCTATGTTCCGTTTTTAGATGCATTACAAATGGATTTAGAAGAAAGGGACTAGGTTAGGAGGACTTCATGAAACAGCAGAATTTACATACACCGGACGGCGTGAGAGATATTTACAGCGCCGAATACCGCAAGAAAAACGAGTTAGAAAACAAACTACAGAAAGTATTTGCCTTATACGGCTATCATAATGTTCAAACCCCGATGTTTGAGTACTTTGATGTGTTTGGAAAAGAAGTGGGAACCATTCCGTCAAAGGAATTATATAAATTTTTTGACCGCGAGGGTAATACATTGGTCTTAAGACCGGATATTACGCCATCCATTGCAAGAATGGCAACTACCTTATATGATACAGAGAAACTACCAATTCGTCTGTGCTATAAAGGAAATACATTTATCAATCATTCCAGCTACAGAGGAAGATTACATGAAACCACACAGGCCGGAGCCGAGCTTATAGGATTGGATTCTGTGGAGGCAGATGCTGAGATGGTTGCTATGGCTGTGGAGAGTTTAAAAGAAGTAGGCTTAGGTGAGTTCCAAATCCATATTGGAAATGTGGAATTTTTTGAAAGCTTTATTGCAGAAACAGGTTTGGACAAGGAAGAGGAACTTAAGCTTCGTGAATTTATCAGCAATCGAAATTATTTTGGCGTGGAAGAACTTTTGCAAAATGCGAATACAAAGGAGACAACCAAAGCTGCATTTCAGATTTTGCCGGAATTAATAGGTGGCGTGGAGATTCTACGGGAAGCCAAGAAATATGCTTTGAATTTTAGAACAATTGAAGCATTGAAGCGCTTAGAAGCGCTGTATGATTTATTAACGGCTTATGGTGTAGAGAAATATGTTACATTTGATTTGAGTATGAGTGGAACCTATGGATATTACACAGGCATTATATTCCGCGGATATACATACGGCACAGGTGATGCTATTGTGAAAGGTGGACGTTATGACCATTTATTAGAGAAATTTGGAAAAGCATCTCCATCGATAGGATTCGTTATTGTTGTGGATGAACTTTTAAATGCATTTGCAAGACAGAAGCTTTCAATCCCTTATAAGAACAAGAATACGTTTATTCTTTATGATGCCAACAGACAGGCGGAGGCAATTAAACTAGCAAAAGAATTTCGTGCTAATGGTAAACCAACAGAATTGGTTTTAAAGAGAGAGGATAAGAAAATCGAGGAATATATTTCCTGTGCAAAGCAAAATTTGTGCGTGAGTATGATGTATTTGAGAAATACAAATGACATTGAGATGGTAAACTTGCTCACAGGAACAGGAAAGAGTGTTTCAAAAACGATAAAGTAAAACTGGAGGATACAATATGAGATATTTGACATTTGCATTGACGAAGGGCCGTCTTGCAAAGAAGACAATGGAATTATTGGAACAACTGGGAATTACATGCGAAGAAATCCAAGATAAGAATTCCAGAAAACTCATTTTTGTGAACGAAGAATTAAAATTAAAATTTTTCTTGGCAAAAGGACCGGATGTTCCGACCTATGTAGAATATGGAGCAGCTGATATTGGAGTTGTTGGAAAGGATACCATTCTGGAAGAAGGCAGAAAGGTGCACGAGGTGTGTGATCTTGGATTTGGAAAATGTCGCATGTGTGTCTGTGGTCCTGCGTCAGCTGCAGAATATTTAAAGCATCACGAACTGATACGTGTTGCTACAAAATATCCTAAGATAGCAAAGGATTATTTCTACAACAAAAAGCATCAGACTGTAGAAATTATCAAGTTAAATGGTTCTATTGAACTGGCACCGCTTGTAGGCTTGTCTGAGGTTATTGTAGACATTGTAGAAACAGGTTCTACACTGCGCGAGAATGGATTGGATGTGCTTGAAGAGGTTTGTCCGCTTTCTGCACGTATGATTGTAAATCCGGTAAGTATGAGGATGGAAAACGAGCGCATTAAAGATTTACTTGCAAAATTGCGCACCGTTTTACAGGAGGGATAAGGATGAGAATTCTAAAGTTGGATGAAAATACAAAAAAGAATCTTCTGGAAGATTTGCTTAGACGTAGTCCAAATCAATATACAGAATATGAGGAAAGAGTTGCAGCAATATTAAATGCTGTTAAACTGCAAAAAGACCAGGCACTTTTTGATTTCACTAAACAATTTGACGGCGCTAGTATTGATGCTTCGACGATTCGGGTTACAGAAGATGAGATTCGGGAAGCTTATGAAATAGTAGATGCGTCTCTCCTTGAAATCATTCGCAAGGCAAAGAAGAACATCCGGGAATATCATGAAAAACAAAAACAGTACAGCTGGTTTGACAGTAAACCAAATGGAACCATGCTGGGGCAAAAGGTAACACCTCTACAGAGAGTGGGTGTTTATGTGCCTGGTGGAAAAGCCGTATATCCTTCTTCGGTACTTATGAACATTCTTCCTGCGAAGGTTGCCGGTGTTGATGAGATTGTAATGGTGACACCACCGGGCAAAGATGGCAAGGTTAATCCGAATACACTGGTTGCAGCAAAAGAAGCAGGTGCAGATGTGATATATAAAATAGGGGGAGCGCAAGCAATCGGAGCTCTTGCATATGGAACAGAGAGCATCCCGAAAGTTGACAAAATTGTGGGACCTGGTAATATTTATGTTGCTCTTGCAAAAAAAGCAGTATACGGACATGTGAATATTGATGCTATTGCTGGTCCAAGTGAAATTTTGGTTATTGCAGACGAAACAGCCAATCCGAGATATGTTGCCGCTGACCTTTTGTCTCAGGCAGAACATGACGAACTTGCATCTGCAATCTTAGTAACAACAAGTGAACAACTTGCAAAAGAGGTATCTGAGCAAGTGGATATTTTTGTGGAAGAATTGAGCCGTACAGAGATTATGAAAAAATCTTTGGATAATTACGGTTATATATTAGTTGCAGACACCATGAGAGACGCAATTGATATTGCAAATGAAATCGCATCGGAGCATTTGGAAATTATGACAAGAAATCCGTATGATGTCATGATGAAGGTGCGCAATGCAGGTGCAATTTTTATTGGCGAATACAGCAGTGAACCGTTAGGGGATTATTTTGCAGGTCCAAACCATGTACTTCCAACCAATGGAACAGCAAAATTCTTTTCGCCACTTAGCGTGGATGATTTTATTAAGAAATCAAGTATTATAGCTTATTCAAAAGAGGCGTTAGAAGAAGTACACAAAGATATTGAAAGTTTTGCAAATGCAGAACAATTGACAGCACACGCGAATTCCATAAAGGTGCGTTTTGAAAAGTAGGTGAATATATATGGAAAACAGAATTACAAATATTGTTAGAACAACAAAAGAAACAGATATTAATCTGACTTTGAATTTGGATGGAACCGGAAAAACAAATATACATACAGGCGTGGGTTTTTTTGACCATATGTTAGACGGATTTGCAAGGCATGGTTTATTTGATTTGGACTTGCAGGTTGTGGGTGATTTGCACGTAGACTGTCATCATACGGTAGAAGATGTTGGAATTGTTTTGGGACAAGCGATTTTAAAGGCTCTTGGGGATAAAAAAGGAATTAAACGTTATGGAAGCTTTTTGTTGCCGATGGATGAGACGCTGGCAATGTGTGCAATTGATTTATCAGGTAGACCATATTTGAATTTCCAGGCAGAGTTTCCAATTGGAAAATTAGACGATTTTGACACCGAAATGTTCCGTGAATTTTTCTATGCTTTATCCTATAGTGCAGCAATGAATTTGCATTTAAAGATATTGGAGCCGGGCAATGCACATCACATGGCAGAAGCGCTCTTTAAAGCGTTAGGGAAGGCTCTGGATGCTGCAACTATGGAAGAACCAAGAATGAAAGACGTTTGGTCGACGAAAGGAAGTTTGTAAAGTGAGTACATATCAAAGAATTATCCCATGTATTTTTATAAAGCAGGGGAATGCAGTAAAAGGATTTGACGACACGGAAGTGATATGTGAGGATGTTGTGGAATTGGCGAAAGCATATAGCGAGTCAGGGGCATATGAACTCTGTGTGTTTGATTTGTCAGACAGCGATGTAGAGCATGATCTCTCCATTGATATTATAAAAAAAATTAACCGTGTGATTCATATTCCTATGATTGCAGGAGGAAACGTAAAACGTTTGGAAGACGTCAAAAAAATGCTATATGCAGGTGCGAAAAAAGTTGTCGTAGATTTTGTGAATTCAGAAGATACGCTGCTTCTTGAAGAAGTATCAAAACGGTTCGGAAAAGAGAAAATCCTCGTGTCGGTAGAGAATGAGAAAGTATTTTCACAATATAAAACAGAAATTGAAATGTATGCAAGCGAAGTTCTTTTCTGTCAATGTGAAGATCAAAATGCAGTAGTAGACATGACCAACCTTGAGACAATCGTGCTTACACAGAACAAGGATTTGACTCGGATTTCGACGAGGGAAGATTTGCTTGAGAGCAAGATGGCATTTTCAGATTTTAAATTAAATGGAGAAGGATTAATCCCCGTCATTGTACAGGATTATAAGACAAGTGATGTTTTGATGCTTGCATACATGGACCGGGATGCATATGAGTTTACCTTGAAGACCGGTAAAATGACATATTACAGCAGAAGTCGAAAAGAAAGATGGATAAAGGGTGAAACATCGGGACATTATCAGTATGTGAAATCGTTGACCCTTGACTGTGATAACGATACTATCTTAGCAAAAGTAGATCAAGTGGGAGTAGCTTGTCATACAGGTGCAAAATCATGTTTCTTTCAGCAACTTGTTGAGGCAGACAGTGATGTGTTAAATCCACTTCAGGTATTTGAAAGTGTATACGCTACGATTTTGGATCGCAAGATTAACCCAAAAGAAGGTTCTTATACCAATTATTTGTTTGATAAAGGAATCGACAAAATTCTTAAGAAAGTGGGAGAGGAAGCCACTGAACTTGTCATTGCTGCTAAAAATCCAAACCCAGAGGAAATCAAATATGAATTATCGGATTTCTTATACCATGCTATGGTTCTTATGGTAGAAAAGGGTGTTAGTTGGGATGATATTGTGAAAGAACTGGCTGACAGATAGTTCTCAGAACAAATTCTATTTTAAAATATAAAGCATATACTACAGTATAGTCAGTAGTATATGCTTTTTTATTAATAGGAGTAATCGTATGAATGAGGTTGAAAAGAGAAGAATAAAACTTTTGCAGGAAGTACGAAAAAATTACAGTGAGAAAAATTCTCCCCCGGCCATTCATCCGAGATACAATTCTACATATCATTCATTGTATCAAAATGATGACGAGCAAATTGCTCCTCGCAGTACATTTTTACTTAGACTGATTATCGCAGCACTTATATTTGCATTTGTTTTTGTCATCGATTATAACAAAGAAGAAATTGCAAATATAAGTAGTCAGACTATTGTGAATGAAATACAAAAGACTTTATTCGGCCAATGACTCCCATGTCTCATAAAGGGCTTCTAATTCTTCCAGAAGGGAAGCCTTTTCTTGAGATAATTCTTGACATTTCACACTGTTGGTAAAGATGTCCGGATTGGTCATCTCTTTGTCAATTTCTGCATCCCGTGCTTCCAGTATCCCGATTCGTTCTTCCACTTTTTTTAAATCACTTTGACGTTTGCGCATCTTAGCCTGCGCTTCTTTTTGTGCTTTCCAGTCTAACTTTGTATCAGAAACAGAGGGTGGATTGAGCGAAGAAGAGGCAACTGGAGTTGCATTTGTGTATGCGGCTGTTAATTCTTCTTTTTTCTCAAGGTAGTAATCATAGTTGCCGATATAATTTACGAGACTTTTATTTACTAAATCCATGATCCGTGTGGCTGTCTGATTAATAAAGTAACGGTCATGGGAGACATATAAAACAGTTCCCGTATATTCATTTAATGCTTTCTCTAAGATTTCTTTTGAAGCAATATCCAAATGGTTGGTAGGTTCATCCAGAATCAAAAAGTTGGCTTCTGATAACATAAGCTTTGCCAAGGAAACACGTCCGCGTTCGCCACCGCTTAGATCCTTGATTAATTTGTAAACATCATCACCAGTAAATAAAAAGGCAGCCAACGTGTTACGAATTTGTGTGTTTGTAAGTGTAGGATAATCATCCGATATTTCGTCAAAAATGGACTTGTTCATGTGTAACACTTGGTGTTCCTGGTCATAATAACCGATTTTTACTTTTGAACCTAGTCGAAACAAACCGGTATCTGCTGCAGTTACTTCATTTAATATTTTTAACATAGTTGTTTTTCCAGTCCCGTTATCACCGATGATCGCCACGTGTTCCCCACGTTTTATTTCAAAACAAATATTTTGAAATAAAGTTTGAGAGCCAAAAGATTTACTTAAATTTTCAACAGACAACACATCATTTCCGCTTATGCAGGAAGGCTCCAGAGAAAAATGAAGTTCATTTTTTGTTTCAATTGGTTTTTCAATGCGTTCCATTTTATCCAGCATTTTTTCGCGACTTTCTGCACGCTTGATGGACTTTTCTCGATTGAAGGAACGAAGTTTTTCTATGACTGCTTCCTGATGTTTGATTTCTTGTTGCTGATTTAAATATTCTCTAATCTTTGCTTCACGCATTTGTTTTTTCTTTTGGGCAAAATCAGAATAATTTCCCTGGAACATCATAATTTCACCTTGTTCAATTTCAATTACCTTTGTTACCACACGATTCAAAAAGTAGCGGTCGTGGGAAACAATAAGGACTGCGCCATCATAATTCGACAAATAGTTCTCAAGCCATGCAATGGAATTCATATCTAAATGGTTGGTTGGCTCGTCCAAAAGTAGGATATCCGGCTTAGTTAGCAGTAATTTTCCTAATGCAACCCGAGTTTTCTGACCACCAGAAAGGGTATGAACTTCCTTTGTAAATTCATTTTCACAAAAACCGAGACCTTTTAACACACCAACCAATTCACTTTGAAATGCATAACCATTTTCTTGTTCAAAACGCTGGGTCAAAAGATGGTAAGAGTGAAGCTGTGATTCAAGCATTGCACCTTCCATATGTTTCATTTCGTGCTCCATTGCACGAATCTGATGCTCCATATTTATAAGCTCTGCACGAGCAGTTTTCAGTTCCTCAACAATGGTGTTTTGGCTTGTCAAATCCTGATGTTGGGAAAGGTACCCAATGGATTTACCTTTTGCTAAAATGATATCGCCGGCATCTGCATCCAACTCTTTTATAATCATTTTCAATATTGTTGATTTCCCGGCACCGTTTAATCCAATAAGTGCGGCTTTTTCACGTTCTTCTATATGGAACGAACCTGATTTGATAATCACCTGTTCGCCAAATGACTTTGAGATATTATGACATGCAAGAATCATATCTTACCCCCTAAATATAATAAATGTATTTCTTTTCATTATACTGAAAACACTATAAAATACAATGAAAAAATTGACTTTAAAAGAACTATTCTATATAATTAAATGTAATATATTGATAAACAGGAAGGTGATTCAAGTGGAAGAGAGAGAAATTTCACAGGCAGTCATTCAAAGGTTGCCGCGATATTATCGTTATCTTGGTGATTTACTTGACAACGAAGTAGAACGGATTTCTTCTAGTGATTTAAGTAAAAAAATGAATGTAACAGCCTCTCAGATAAGACAAGACTTGAACAACTTTGGCGGTTTTGGACAACAGGGATATGGATATAATGTCAAATATCTTTACACGGAGATCGGTAAAATCCTTGGGTTGGACGAGAAGCATAATTTTATTATCATTGGTGCAGGTAATTTGGGACAGGCGTTGGCAAACTATGGGCCATTTGAAGCCAGTGGTTTTGTACTAAAGGGGATTTTTGATGTAAATCCACATTTAGAAGGAATTACCATTCGTGGTGTGGCTATTCGCATGTTAAAGGATTTGAATCAGTTTATTGAAGAGAACGATATTGAAATTGCAGTGCTTACGATCCCAAAGACAAATGCGGGTGAGGTTGCCGATATGCTTGCGGACACAAAGATAAAGGGTATATGGAATTTCGCACATACGGATTTGAAGTTACCGAAACACATCATTGTAGAGAATGTACATCTTTCAGATAGTCTGATGAGACTCTCGTACAAGATTGGGCATAGTACAGGGAGACTTACAGAATAAATGTCAGAAAAAACGTGCGGGTAAGTATGACAACATACTTTCTGCACGTTTTCATGTGAAGATAGCAGAGCATTATTGCATTTCGGTCAAGCAAGAAAAAGAAGTTGAAGAATATAGTGTAATTATAGATGTAATGTTTAAAACATAAGTAAGAGGTGAATGGATTGAAAACATACAGCAGAGTATATGCCAGAATTGATTTAGATGCGATTGCATCTAATGTAGAGCATATGAAACAGAATTTAAATCCACATACAAAAATAATGGTGGTTATTAAAGCTGACGGATATGGTCATGGTGCAATTCAAATTGCACAAATGTTGGAAAACACGGAATATATCTGGGGCTTTGCAGTTGCCACTTTAGATGAGGCTATAGTGTTAAGAACAGAAGGAATTGAAAAACCAATTTTAGTATTAGGTTGTGTATTTCCAGACCAATACATGGAAATGTTAAAGCACGATATCCGTATGAATGTCTACACGGAAGAAATGGCAGAGGCGATTTCGCAGATGGCCACAAGAGAAGGAATGACTGCGTACATGCATATCAAATTAGATACCGGCATGACAAGATTAGGATTTGATATAAGCAAGGAATCCGTTTCTGCAATTTCAAGAATTGCTGATTTACCAAATGTTTGTATGGAAGGTATTTTCACACATTTTGCAAAAGCAGATGAAACAGATAAATTATTCACCCATAAACAAATCAAGGATTTTGTTTGGATGATAGACAGATTAAAAGCAAATAATGTGAGATTCCAATATGAACATTGTGCAAATAGCGCCGCAATTATTGATGTTCCCGAAGCAGATTTTGATTTGGTTCGTGCAGGTATCTCTACATACGGGTTGTATCCATCTGAAGAAGTTCAAAAGGAAAATGTTCAATTAAAACCGGCTCTTGCTTTAAAAAGTCACGTGGCGTTTGTGAAAGACATACCGGCAGGAACTGGTATTAGTTACGGCGGTATCTATGTTTCTGAGCGAGATATGATTATTGCAACAATTCCAGTGGGCTATGCTGATGGATATCCAAGAAATTTATCGAATATCGGATATGTGTTGATACGAGGGAAAAAGGCACCGATTGTAGGTCGTGTATGCATGGACCAGTTTATGGTCGACGTAACAGATATTGACGGTGTCAGCTTCGGAGATAAGGTGACCTTGATTGGAAATGATGGAAATGAAACAATAACAGTGGAAGATTTAAGTGAATTATCCGGTAGATTTAACTATGAATTTATTTGTGATTTAGGAAAACGGATTCCGAGAGTCTTTGTGAAAAACGGTAATGTAGCTGAACAAGTCGATTACTTTGCTTAAAATATTGAGTTTATTTGAATACATCCGAAAAAGAGGGAAATAATTACAGTATCTTAAAAAATCGGAGTGTGAAAATAAGTGCAAATTAAACGCGGAGATATTTTTTATGCAGATTTAAGTCCCGTTATTGGTTCTGAACAAGGTGGAATACGCCCTGTGATGATCATACAAAACGATGTGGGAAACCGACATAGTCCGACGGTAATCTGTGCAGCAATTACTTCCAAGATGAACAAGGCGAAGTTGCCTACTCATGTAGAAATTGATGCGAGTAAATATCATCTCGTAAAAAATTCAGTTGTACTCTTAGAACAGGTAAGAACAATTGACAAACAGCGATTAAAAGATTTTATTTGTCATGTAGATAACAAATTAATGTGCCAGGTTGAAAATGCATTGAGAGTTAGTTTGGAATTACATAACTAATAAATCTGTACAAAATGAAAAAAGAGTGCTAGAATGTACAAGTGTTTTAGATAAAATGAAAAGAGGGAAAAGAAATGTCAGGACATTCAAAATTTGCAAACATTAAACATAAAAAGGAAAAGAACGATGCTGCAAAGGGTAAAATCTTTACAAAAATCGGTAGAGAACTTGCCGTTGCTGTAAAAGAAGGTGGCGGTGCAGACCCTGCAAATAACAGCAGACTTCGTGATGTGATAGCAAAAGCAAAAGCGAATAACATGCCAAATGATAACATTGAAAGAAGTATAAAAAAGGCAATTGGTGATGCAGATGCTTCCAATTACGAACATATTACATATGAAGGATATGGTCCGAATGGAACTGCAATTATTGTAGAAACATTGACCGATAATAGAAATCGTACAGCTTCTAATGTGCGTAATGCATTTACAAAAGGCAATGGCAATATTGGAACATCCGGCTGCGTTTCTTTTATGTTTGATAAAAAAGGTCAAATTATCGTAGATAAAGAAGAGTGCGAATTGGATGCAGACGATTTAATGATGACAGCTTTAGATGCAGGAGCAGAAGATTTTGTGGAAGAGGAAGATAGTTTTGAAATCTTAACTGACCCGGATTCTTTTAGTGAAGTTCGTCTTGCATTAGAGGAAGCAGGTATTCCAATGGTTAATGCGGAAGTAACTATGATTCCGCAAACCTATGTGGAATTAACAGATGAAAAAGATATTAAAAATATCCAGAAAACGTTAGACCTATTGGAAGAGGACGATGATGTTCAGGAAGTATATCACAACTGGGATGAATAGACAGATGGAGGGAAAATAAGATGAGTGACTACAGAATTGAAACTAAATGTATTCAATCCGGATACACACCAAAAAATGGGGAGCCGAGAGTAATTCCAATATATCAAAGCACAACTTTTAAGTATGAAAACAGTGATGCAATGGGAAAACTCTTTGATTTAGAGGATTCCGGATATTTTTATACCAGACTTCAGAATCCTACGAACGATGCGGTTGCAGCGAAAATTTGTGATATGGAGGGCGGTGTGGCGGCTATGCTGACATCTTCCGGCCAGGCTGCTAACTTTTATGCAATTATGAATATTGCTGAGGCAGGAGACCATATTATCTGTTCTTCGGCTGTATACGGCGGTACATACAATTTATACGCACACACAATTCGTAAAATGGGAATCAGCGCAACTTTTGTGGACCCGGATGCTTCAGAGGATGAATTGAATGCAGCTTTTCAAGAGAATACAAAGGCTGTTGTGGGTGAAACAATTGCAAATCCGGGCCTCAATGTACTCGATATTGAAAAATTTGCAAAAGTAGCACATGCACACGGTGTTCCGCTTATTATTGACAATACATTTGCAACGCCAATTAACTGTAGACCTTTTGAATGGGGAGCAGATATTGTCACACATTCAACGACAAAATATATGGATGGTCATGCTACAGCAGTTGGTGGTTGTATTGTGGATAGCGGTAACTTTGACTGGGATGCACATGCAGACAAATTCCCAGGACTTACAACTCCGGATGAAACCTATCACGGACTTGTATATACAGAGCGTTTTGGGAAGGGCGCTTACATTACAAAAGCTACATCACAAATGATGAGGGACTTAGGTTCCATTCAGTCTCCTCAAAATGCGTTTTTACTTAATCTTGGACTGGAAACCTTACATCTTAGAATGCCAAGACATTGTGAAAACGCTGTTAATGCAGCAAAATTTTTACAGGCACATGATAAGGTTGCTTGGGTAAATTGTCCTTCTTTAGAAGGTGACAAATACTACGATTTGGCACAAAAATATATGCCGAACGGAACCTGTGGTGTCATTACATTTGGTGTAAAAGGTGGAAGAGATGCTTGCGTGAAGATGATGGATGCGCTGAAGATGATTGCGATCGTAACACACGTTGCAGATTCCAGAAGTTGTGTTCTCCATCCAGCCAGTCATACACATCGCCAAATGAACGAACAAGAATTGTTAGAAGCAGGTGTACAACCGGATTTAATTCGTTTCAGTGTTGGTACCGAGAATATTGAAGATATTATTGATGACTTAAAACAAGCATTGGAATGTGTTTAGCATTGACATAAACTCCGCGTTAGTGACGCGGAGTTTTTTTGGGAGTTGCATATGTAATTTAGTATGCATGTTATCATTATAGCGTTGTGTTTAGGCCTATGTAAGAAAAATTACTTCGCAGGAACTTATAATTTAAACTTTTAGTTTCTTAGCAAGAAATTTATATATAAATGCCTAAGTGTATTAAATAAAATTACAAAATCATGTGTTAATCTTATTTTATTGTTTCTGGAAGAAAGAAAAAATTGTATAGGTCTAAAATGTGCAAAATAATAATGTTTTGCATGACACAGGATAATATTTTTTTAAATATTTGGCATACTACTAACATGAATTAAAAATAAGGAAGTATGCAGATATGGAAAATCAACAACAAGAAGAAATTAAAGAAACAGGAACCATTGAGTTAGAAAACACAAAACAACAACATACCATAAAAGTCTTTACAATTATTGGAGAAATAGAAGGTCATGATGTTGCATCAAACAATACAAAATCTACAAAGTATGACCACTTATTGCCACAATTGGCGGAATTAGAAGAAAATAAAGACATTCAAGGAGCACTTTTTTTATTAAATACACTTGGCGGCGATGTAGAAGCGGGTCTGGCAATTGCGGAAATGATTGCCTCATTAAGCAAACCAACAGTTTCGTTGGTGCTTGGAGGAAGTCATTCGATCGGTGGTCCTTTGGCTGTAGCAACAGACTATTCTTTTATTGTACCAAGTGGAACCATGGTCATACATCCGGTTCGTTCAAATGGTATGTTTATCGGTGTACAACAAAGTTTGATGAATATGATTAAAACTCAAGACAGAATTACTAAATTTATTTCTACACATTCTAATATTTCACAAAAACGTGTGGAAGAGTTAATGCTAAACCCAACAGAGCTTGTAAAAGACGTAGGAACTATGCTGGAAGGTGAAGATGCAGTGAAAGAAGGCTTAATTGACGAAGTTGGCGGAATTAAAGAAGCTTTTCAAAAATTGCATGAATTAATTGACAAAAATGCGGAGTGATATTTGCAAAATTATTATTGCAAACTAAGCAAGTCAATTCTATTAAAAATCAACTCAAATATTTGCCGCCTGGCAAACTTGTTTGCTCACACACTGGCAAATATGCCAAATGGTTTCAAAGTGATGGTCACACCAAATCCTATATTCCAAAAGAGAATCGGCAATTAGCAGAAAAATTGGCAATCAAAAAGTCTTTGTCTCTATTATTGGACGATTTAGAAAATGAAAAGAAGGCGATAGATTTTTATCTAAGACACAGTTCATTTCAAGACAAGGCCGAACAACTGCTTATTCAAGATTCTGAATACAAACATCTTCTTGCACCCTTTTTTACACCTTTATCAGAAGAATTAACCAATTGGGTAAACGAACCATATGAACACAATTCACTTTATCCTGAACAATTAGTGCATAATAACGGCTTTGGAAATGCTGTCAGATCAAAATCTGAATCTATGATTGAGTTGGCTTTATATATGAACAGACTTCCATATAGATATGAATGCGCTTTGATGTTAGGCGAAACAGTTTTTTATCCAGACTTTACAATTCGGCATCCAAAGACAGGTGCAGTATATTATTGGGAGCATTTTGGCTTAATGGATAATCCAAGTTATTCACAAAAAGTATATAATAAATTGCAACACTATACAATTCATGGTATTATTCCGTCTGTTCAACTAATTACTACATATGAAACGAAAGAGCATCCCTTAACAATGGAAACAATTCAAAATATTGTTCAACATTATTTTCTGGATAAAAATCAGGTCTATAAATAAATTTCACATTGTCAGATACAATTTAATGAGCTTTCTTGATGGTTTTATAGAGTTTAAAACAGGATTTAGGTTTATGTCAAAAAATAACATGCTGAGATACTCATATTTCAGATTAAGTGTTTCTGAGAAATGATTTTTCTAGCATAGGCCTAAACGCAATGCTATATCTTTAAAATCTCATGCAAAACAAGTTTAAATTGTTTCTGACAGCAAGAAGTTTCTCTATAGACCTAATTGCCATGCAAAACAAATGTTAAACACGTATCAAACTATAAACCCCAACATTAAACCCATGCATATATTAAAAATTCCTCTAAATTAGTGATGACACAAGTTCCCAATAATGCTATAATAGTATAGTTAAGAGACAAGGGGGATACTCATGGCATCGACAAAGAAAAGAAAAAAAACGCAGGCAAAGCGAAATGTAAATACAAAAGCAAAAAATAATCAAAACACTCAAAAGCAAAATTTTATGCGTGATGAAATCACGATACTAGTATCTTTGGCAGTTTGTATCTTTGCAATGATTTCACATTTTGGGATAGGTGGATTCATTGGAGATGCCCTATCTGCTTTTTTATTTGGTGTATTTGGTTTTATGGCATACATTGTCCCGATATTAATATTTATAGGGGTTACGTTTGTTTTATCAAATAAGGGAAACGCACATGCTTATTTCAAGGCGGGTTCTTGCCTAGTTGTCTTCCTTATGTGCTGTACATTGTTTCAATTAATTATTAATGGATATGATCAGGGAACTACATTAAAAGATATATATATTTTATCAAGTATGCACAAGGATGGTGGTGGCTGGTTGGGAGGATTACTTGTTAATCTCCTGTGTCCGGCTATTGGTGTTGTTGGTACATACATTGTTGTGATCGTTTTATTTATTATTTCTTTTGTTCTACTTACAGGTAAATCTTTTGTGGGAACTGTTAGGGAAGAAGGGAAAAAAGTATACCAGACTGCAAAAGAGGATGCGAAACGTAGAAAAGAACAAACTGAAAAACAACGTGTTGAGAAACAGGTGAAACGTGTAGACAAGGTTGTGTCTGGCGTGTCCTTTGACACTACACTTGATAAGACTTCCCATGCCGCGGAAAATATGCATGAAATAGAGCCGCCAAAAGAATCTTCAGAATCACTTTTTACATATGAAAAACCATCAGAATTAGTGATTGACAGAGCAACACCGATTGCAGAGGAAGAAGATTTTGTAGAACCTGAAAAGGAAGAACCGGCTACAAGAAAAAGAAGAAGTACCATTGAAAGTCGTGAAAACGCTGCCACAGAGGCAGAAAATGTTGAAAAAGAAATAAAGAAAAATGTAGAGAAACCAAAAAGGGCATATAAATTTCCACCTCTGAATCTACTGACAAGAGGTAAAGCAACCGGTGGGGATTCGGATGCTTATTTGAGAGAAACAGCTCGCAAATTAGAACAGACATTACAGACCTTTCACGTAAATGCCACAGTGACTAATGTGAGCTGCGGTCCTGCGGTGACCAGATTTGAACTTCAACCGGAAATGGGAGTTAAGGTTAGCAAGATTGTAAGTCTTGCAGATGATATCAAATTAAATCTTGCAGCTTCTGACATACGTATTGAAGCTCCAATCCCGGGAAAAGCAGCAGTTGGTATTGAAGTTCCGAATAAGGAAAATACAGCAGTTATGCTTCGTGATTTATTGGAGTCCAGTGAATTCAAATCCCATCCTTCCAAGATTGCATTTGCCGCCGGACGAGATATTGCAGGAAAAGTTGTTGTGGCAGATATCGCAAAGATGCCTCACGTTTTGATTGCAGGAGCAACGGGTTCCGGTAAATCAGTTTGTATCAATACGTTGATTATGAGTATTTTATACAAGGCTAGTCCGGAAGAGGTCAAGATGATTATGATTGACCCGAAGGTGGTTGAACTGAAAGTATACAATGGGATTCCGCATTTATTAATTCCAGTTGTAACAGATCCTAAAAAGGCAGCCGGTGCATTAAACTGGGCTGTAGCAGAGATGACAAGGCGTTATCAATTGTTTGCTGATTACAATGTGCGCGATTTAAAAGGTTATAATGCAAAAGTTGAATCTGTGCAGGATATTGAGACACAAGAGGAAAAACCACAAAAATTACCACAGATTGTAATTATCGTAGATGAATTGGCAGACCTTATGATGGTTGCACCTGGAGAAGTGGAAGATGCAATTTGTCGTTTGGCACAGCTTGCGAGAGCCTGTGGTATTCATTTGGTAGTAGCGACACAACGTCCATCTGTAAATGTTATTACAGGACTTATTAAAGCAAATATGCCTTCAAGAATTGCCTTTGCAGTGTCGTCAGGTGTGGACTCACGAACCATTATAGATATGAATGGTGCTGAAAAATTGTTGGGTAAAGGTGATATGTTATTCTATCCGTCCGGATATCCGAAACCGGTACGTGTGCAAGGCTCGTTTGTAGCTGACCCGGAAGTACAGGCAGTTGTGGATTATTTGGTAAGTAATGGTGACGGCACACAATATAACGAAGATATTACCAACCATATCAATGCTGCACAGACAAATTCGGGTGGTGGCTTTGCAGACGGCGGAGCAGATGATAGAGATGAATATTTTATCTATGCAGGACAATTTGTGATTGAAAGTGATAAAGGTTCCATTGGAATGTTGCAGAGAAAGTTCAAAATCGGCTTTAACCGCGCTGCAAGAATTATGGACCAACTTGCTGAGGCGGGTGTTGTAGGTCCGGAAGAGGGAACCAAACCAAGAAAAGTATTAATGTCAATGGAACAATTTGAAGAATACATTGATGAGTACGTATAAATACAAAGGAAACATGAGGAGGATTCGTAAATGAAGACAGATATTCAGATTGCACAGGAAGCAGTAACGAAACCGATTAAGGAGGTTGCTGCCAGTGTTGGAATTAAAGAAGATGATTTGGAGTTATATGGAAAGTATAAAGCAAAATTATCCGATGATTTATGGGAAGAAATCAAGGAACGTCCAAATGGGAAATTAGTTCTTGTAACAGCAATTAATCCAACACCGGCAGGAGAAGGAAAAACAACAACATCTGTTGGGTTAGGACAGGCAATGGCAAAATTGAATAAAAAAGCCATTATTGCCCTTCGTGAACCTTCTCTTGGACCATGTTTTGGTGTGAAAGGCGGAGCGGCCGGAGGTGGGTATGCCCAAGTAGTTCCAATGGAGGATTTAAATCTTCACTTTACCGGAGACTTCCATGCAATTACATCAGCAAATAACTTATTAGCGGCAATGCTTGATAACCATATTCAACAGGGAAATTCGCTTCAAATTGATCCAAGACAAATTGTATGGAAACGTTGTCTTGATATGAATGACCGCGTGCTTCGTAATGTGGTTGTCGGTCTTGGCAATAAAATGGACGGAATGGTTCGAGAAGACCATTTTGTAATTACAGTTGCATCTGAAATTATGGCAATTCTTTGTCTTGCCAGCGATATTAATGATTTGAAGGCACGTCTTGGAAAAATCGTGGTTGCATATGATTTTGCAGGGGAACCGGTTACTGCAGAACAATTACAGGCAACAGGTGCAATGACCGCACTCCTTAAGGATGCGATCAAACCAAACCTTATTCAGACATTAGAGCATACACCGGCTTTAGTTCACGGCGGACCGTTCGCAAACATTGCACACGGATGTAACAGTGTTATTGCAACAAAGATGGCATTAAAACTTGCCGACATAACTATTACAGAAGCAGGATTTGGTGCTGACCTTGGTGCTGAAAAATTTATGGATATTAAGTGCAGAATGAGTGGTTTAAAACCAGATGCTGTTGTTTTGGTTGCTACTGTTCGTGCATTAAAATATAACGGTGGTGTTGCTAAGAAAGACTTAAACGAAGAGAATTTAGAGGCTCTTGCAAAAGGTATCGTTAACTTAGAAAAACATATTGAAAATGTTCAAAAATTCGGCGTTCCTGTAGTTGTTACTTTGAACTCTTTTGTAACGGATACAGAGGCTGAATATGAATTTATTCGCAACTTCTGTGAAGAAAGAGGATGTGAATTTGCACTTTCCGAAGTATGGGCAAAAGGTGGCGAAGGCGGAATTGCTTTAGCAGAGAAAGTGATCCATACATTAGAAACCAAGGAAAGCAATTTCAAACCAATTTATGAGGATGAGTTATCCTTGAAAGAAAAGATTGAGACCATTGCTAAAGAAATCTATGGCGCTGACGGTGTGGAATTTGCCCCTGCTGCAGAGAAACAATTAGCTAAGATTACAGACATGGGATATGGTAATTTCCCAATTTGTATGGCTAAAAATCAATATTCATTATCTGATGATGCAACATTGCTTGGAAGACCGACGAACTTTAAAATCCATATCAGAGAAGTATATGTAAATGCCGGCGCAGGATTTGTAGTTGCACTTACAGGAGCAATTATGACAATGCCGGGACTTCCAAAGGTTCCTGCCGCAAATGGTATTGATGTAAACGAAGACGGTGTAATTACCGGATTGTTCTAGGAGATAATGGTAACTATGGCTAAATTAATTGATGGAAAACTCATATCTTCACAAATTAAAGATGAATTAAAAGCGGAAGTTGAAGAATTAAAAGCAAAAGGTGTTACTCCGTGTTTGGCAGTTATTCAAGTTGGAAATGACCCTGCTTCCTGTGTATATGTTAATAACAAAAAGAAAGCATGTGCTTATATTGGCATCGAATCACTTTCTTTCGAATTAGAAGAACAGATTTCGCAGGAAGAACTGCTGACAATTATTGACGAATTGAATCATAATGAGATGGTAAACGGGATACTGGTACAGTTGCCGCTTCCAAAACATATTGATGAAAATACAGTCATCCACGCAATCGCTCCTGAAAAGGACGTAGACGGATTCCATCCGGAAACAGTAGGAAATATGTGTATCGGAAGCAAAGGATTCTTGCCATGTACCCCTGCAGGCGTGATTCAATTATTAAAGCGATCCAATATAGATATTGAGGGCAAGGAATGTGTGGTAATCGGAAGAAGTAATATTGTTGGAAAGCCTATGGCGATGTTATTACTTCGGGAAAATGGAACAGTAACCATTACACATTCCAGAACGAAGGATTTAAAAGAGATAACAAAACGGGCAGATATTTTAATTGCGGCAATTGGAAAACCGAAGTTTGTAACTGCTGAATATGTAAAAGAAGGCGCTGTGGTCGTTGATGTAGGCATTCATCGTAATGAGAATAACAAACTTTGCGGGGATGTGGATTTTGATGATGTAGTAGGAAAGGTCAGTGCCATTACACCGGTACCTGGCGGAGTGGGACCAATGACAATTGCCATGCTTATGAACAATTGTGTAGAAACTGTACGACAATAGTGTATTAAATATTGAATTTTCATGTAATAAAGGGTATGATGTAACTAATGAAAAACATGTGATAGGAGGCATATCATGTATCAGATTAAAAAAGCGGAAGTGTTGGCTAACAACATCTATCTCATGGATGTGGAAGCGCCAAGAGTAGCAAAACATTGTGAACCGGGACAATTCGTAATTGTAAAAATTGATGAAAAGGGCGAGAGAGTTCCCCTTACAATCTGTGATTACGATAGAGAAGCGGGAACAGTAACGATTGTTTTACAGACAATCGGAGCATCTACAGAAAAAATGGCACATTTAAAAGAAGGAGATTATTTCAGAGACTTTGTTGGTCCTTTGGGATGTGCATCTGAATTTGTAAATGAAGATATTGAAGAGTTAAAGAAAAAAAATATTCTTTTTGTAGCCGGTGGTGTAGGGGCAGCTCCTGTTTATCCACAGGTCAAATGGTTACATAATCATGGAGTGAAAGCGGATGTTATTGTTGGCTCCAAAACAAAAGATTTATTAATCTTAGAAGAAGAAATGAAGGCAGTTGCAGGAAATTATTATCCATGTACAGATGATGGCTCTTATGGTCATGCAGGAATGGTTACTTCAAAGATTGAACAGTTGGTAAATGAAGAAGGCAAAAAATACGACCTTTGTGTAGCAATCGGACCGATGATCATGATGAAATTCGCCTGCCTTACAACAAAGAAATTGGAAATCCCTACAATCGTAAGTATGAATCCTATTATGGTGGATGGAACAGGAATGTGTGGAGCATGTCGTCTGCAAGTAGGAAACGAAGTGAAATTCGCATGTGTGGACGGACCGGAATTCGATGGTCATTTAGTAGATTTCGACCAGGCAATGAAGAGACAACAAATGTACAAGACCAAAGAAGGTCGTGCATTGTTGAAGGTTCAAGAAGGTGATACACATCATGGCGGATGTGGACATTGTGGAGGTGACGAATAATGGCTGATGTATTAAAGAAGGTTCCCGTAAGAGAACAAGACCCAAAGGTACGCGCAACAAACTTCGAGGAAGTATGTTACGGATATAACAAGGAAGAGGCAATGGAAGAAGCTTCCAGATGTATTGGGTGTAAAAATGCTAAGTGCGTGCAAGGATGTCCAGTATCGATTGATATTCCTGGTTTTATTAGCAAAGTAAAGACTGGTGAATTTGAAGAAGCTTATAAAATTATTGGTAAATCATCTGCACTTCCTGCAGTCTGTGGTCGTGTATGTCCACAAGAATCTCAGTGTGAAGGCAAATGTATCCGTGGATTAAAAGGTGAACCGGTATCTATCGGTAAATTGGAAAGATTTGTTGCTGATTATGCGTTGGAAAATGATATCAAACCGGAAAAAGCAGATAGCACAAACGGTCATAAAGTAGCTGTTATCGGTTCCGGTCCTGCAGGTCTTACCTGTGCAGGGGACCTTGCAAAAATGGGATATGAAGTAACTGTTTTTGAGGCTTTACATGAACTTGGCGGTGTGCTTGTATATGGTATTCCGGAATTCCGTTTACCAAAACAGAAAGTTGTTGCTAAAGAAATTGACAAGGTAAAAGAACTTGGCGTTAAGTTTGAAACAAACGTTGTAATTGGTAAATCAACGACAATTGATCAATTAATTGAAGATGAAGGCTTTGAAGCTGTATTTATCGGTTCCGGTGCAGGACTTCCAAAATTCATGGGTATTCCTGGGGAAAATGCAAACGGCGTATTCTCAGCAAACGAATATCTGACAAGAAACAACCTGATGAAAGCCTTTGATGAATCTTATGACACACCAATTGCTGCTGGTACAAAGGTTGCTGTTATCGGTGGTGGAAATGTAGCAATGGATGCTGCAAGAACTGCACTTCGTCTTGGTGCTGATGTACATATTGTATATCGTCGTAGCGAGGAAGAACTTCCAGCCCGTGTGGAAGAAGTTCATCATGCAAAAGAAGAAGGTGTTGTATTCAATCTTTTGACAAACCCAACAGAAATTCTTGTTGATGAAAATGGGTATGTAAAAGGCATGAAATGCGTGAAGATGGAACTTGGAGAACCAGATGCTTCGGGAAGAAGACGTCCGGTTGTAGTAGAAGGCTCTGAGTTTGAAATGGAATTAGATACGGTTATCATGTCACTTGGTACATCTCCAAATCCACTGATTTCTTCAACAACAGAAGGATTAGAAGTGAATAAATGGAAATGTATTGTTGCAGATGAAACAAACGGTCAAACAACAAAAGAAGGCGTTTATGCCGGTGGTGATGCCGTAACAGGTGCAGCAACAGTTATCTTAGCAATGGGTGCAGGTAAAGCTGGTGCACAAGGTATCCATGAATATTTAAGCAATAAATAAATCAGTTGATGTTTGATTTGAGTAGGAGGGAAGACACATATAGGTGAATCCCTCCTAAAATTTTGCTTAATGTTGTGTCATTTCGCTGTTTTTCTGATATAATAATATAACGAGATTATTTCGCAGGAGGTATTTTATGCAATTAGCAATGTTAACAGCACTCGGTGTTGGCGGTGCCACCATCGCAGGTGTTTTAATCGGATTTATATTTCAGAAGGTTCCACATAAATTTAATGATGCAATCCTTGGGTTTGCCGGGGGTATTATGCTTGCAGCAGCCGTTCTAGGTTTAATTATCCCTTCTTTGGATGAAGGGAATGTTTGGATAACTGTTTGTGGGATTTTGACAGGCGCAATTTTTTTAAATGTTGCGGATAAAATCACTCCTCATTTGCATCATATTACGGGGATTGATCAGGAAACTCATTCAGAAGCACAGAATTCACTGAACAAAGTTATGTTATTTGTTATCGCAATCGCTATACATAATCTACCGGAAGGGATTGCCGCCGGTGTAGGATTTGGTAGCGAAGATATTAGCAATGCCATTACAGTAGCAGTTGGTATTGCACTTCAAAACATTCCGGAAGGTATGATTATTGTATCACCACTTATTATGGCAGGGGTGTCCAAATGGCGTGTATTTTTAATTGCAAGTTTTACAGGTTTGATTGAAATTGTTGGGACAATGATTGGTTTTACGGCTGTGTCTGTAGCAACCGCAATTTTACCATTTGCATTAGCATTTGCTGGTGGAACCATGATTTATGTTGTGAGTGACGAAATGATTCCGGAAACACATAGTCATGGATACGAACGTATGGCCACATATTCGCTTATATTCGGATTTATCACCATGATTGTGATGGATTTCTATATTGGATAAAAAGGGGATAACAAATCATGTATTTATACGAAACTCATGTTCATTCATTAAATGGAAGTGCATGCGGACAATGTACACCAAAGGAACTTGTGAAGGCTTATAAGCAGGCTGGGTATGCCGGACTGATTCTTACAGACCACTTTATAAAGGGAAATACCAGTGTGCCACGGGATTTGGACTGGGAAACTAGAATGAATATGTATTATGATGCATATATGGATGCAAAAGAGGAAGGTGACAAACTGGATTTCGATGTTTTTTTCGGGATTGAACATCATTATGGAAAAGGGAAAGAGGTACTAATATATGGTATCGATTTGGACTTTTTATTGGAGCATCCAGAGTTGAATACAGCAAGAATTGAAGAGTATGCGGACTTAGTGCATGAGTATGGTGGAATCCTTGTACATGCGCATCCGCACCGGATCAGAGACTATATTGACCCTAATTTTGCACCACGATATGATGTATGTGATGGAATCGAAGTTTACAATGCAAGTGATGCAGATGAAGTTAATGAACTAGCAGTGCAGGACGCCATTAAATTAAACAAATTTATGACTTCTGGTGGTGATGTTCATAGAGTAATCGATGAACCAAAACTTGGCCGTGCCGGTGTAGGGTTCGAAAGACGATTAAAAAGTGGTAAGGACTTTGTAAGCGCATTGAAAAACGGTGAAGGTCAGATTATGTTTCACGGAGAAATGAGGAAAATACAATGAAAATAACAGTGATTACTGTTGGCAAGATAAAAGAAAAGTATTTGAAAGATGCCATTGAAGAGTACAGTAAGCGCCTTAGTAAATATTGCAGATTAGAGATAATAGAGGTTGCGGATGAAAAGACGCCAGATAATGCCAGTGAAGTGGTAGAGGATAGTATTCGCTCAAAAGAGGCGGAACGTATCTTAAAATATGTAAAAGACGATGCCTATGTTATTACACTTGAGATTGGAGGAAAGCAGTTATCCTCTGAAGAATTGGCAGATAAAATAGACAAACTTGGCGTACAGGGGACAAGCCATATTATCTTTATTATTGGGGGCTCCATTGGACTTGGGAAGGAAGTATTAAACAAGTCCAATTATGCGCTTAGTTTTTCAAAGATGACATTTCCACATCAATTGATGCGGGTAATATTATTAGAGCAGGTGTATCGAAGTTATAGAATTATAAATGGAGAACCATATCATAAGTAAAGAGGAGGAAAAAACAATAGATGAAGGTAGTATACACTTTACAATTAGAACGTCATATGCCAATCAATCCAATTACAGTTGGATATGAGAAATGTGACAAAGGGCATAACAATGGATTGACAGCAGGCCTTGAACATTATGTGATTCACTTTATCTTTTCGGGTAAAGGATATTTTAAAAATGAAACAGATACATACGAATTAACTGCTAATGATTGCTTTGTGATTCGGCCAAAAGAGTT
The DNA here is from genome assembly GCA_017410145.1 of Tyzzerella sp. Lineage (GTDB taxonomy): Bacteria > Bacillota > Clostridia > Lachnospirales > Lachnospiraceae > Faecalimonas. The sequence continues at coordinate 1,869 of JAFQRJ010000016.1, read as the reverse complement.
TTTCTATTATGAAGCAGATAAAGAAGAACCTTGGTTTTATGCGTGGATAGGTTTTGAAGAAAACAATTTGATTCCGGAAACTATCCGAAAAGGTGGTTGTATTAAATCATCTGAATTGAGGGAATGTTTTCTTCCAATTTTAAAGGTAGAAAAAAAATCCGAAAAAGGAGTCAGTGCGTGGATTTGCGGAAAAATATTTGAAATGTTTCAATTGATGCAGCAAGAGAAAATATATAATTCTCATGTAGAGAGAAGCATTATCATCATGCAGAATAATATTTCAACTCCGATACCTATTGGAGATATAGCCAAAGAACTCCATTTGGACAGAAGTTACTTTAGTACTTTGTTTACGGAAGAAGTGGGTGTTTCTCCAAAAGAATATTACTTGGATTTACGAATCAAGCGTGCAGAAATACTTTTGAGTAAATATTCATTAAGCGTCAATAAAGTTGCGCAAGCTACAGGGTTTAATGACTTGGCAGGTTTTTCAAAATTATTTAAAAAGAGAATAGGCGTCAGTCCACAAAAGATGCGAAATAAAAAAAACAAATAATGGAAAAGAGCGATGCATTTGCGAACACATGGAATTCGTAAATACATCGCTTTTTTAATGTTATTTCCCACATTTTTCCTTATCTGGAAAACATTTCTTGGTTTTTTGTTGGGAAAAGTAATGTGTAATGTTTGTAGTTGCTTCTGAATTATTGAAAACCACAAACGAAATGCTAAAATAGAAAATGAAATTGTGCAAACTACACAATATAAAACTTTGTGAAGGGAGAGATACATCATGAAAATAAAGGCTGTGATGGTTGATTTTTAAGGCAAAACATAAAAAAGACAAAAAAATTACTAAAATTTCAAGGAGGAATTGATATGAAGTTAGGAATTAGTGCGCTCGCATGTCCTGCAAACTGGTCAGTTGAGAAGATTTACAATACAGCTAATGAAATGGGATATGACGGTGTCGAGTGGTGGTTGGATGAGAAGGGACCGGTTAATGTGCATTCCACCAAGGAAGATATGGAAAAGATTAAAGAAATTGCCGAGAGATATGGAATGCAGACATATAGTTTGGCATGTGGTATGTATTGGAGTTGTTCATTAACTTCTAATAACGAGGAAGTTCGTAGCAAAGCAAAAGGTATTTTGAAAAAACAAATTGAACTGGCACATTATTTAGGGTGTAACACTATATTGGTTGTTCCTGGAGCTGTAGGTGTGGATTTCATACCAGACTGTGAAATTGTAGATTATGAAATAGCTTATCAAAGAGCTGTGGAATGGGTAGATGAATATAAAGATTATGCAAAGCAATACAACATTACAATTGGTGTAGAAAATGTATGGAATAAATTCTTGCTTTCACCAATAGAAATGAAAGGTTTTATTGACCGAGCAAATAGTGAATGTGTTGGCTCATATTTTGATGTCGGCAATGTGTTGTACTCAGGGTATCCGGAGCAGTGGATTCGTATTTTGGGAAAACGGATTAAGAAGATCCATTTAAAAGATTTTTCAAGAGCAATCGGAACCTTAAGTGGATTTGTGAATCTGTTAGAGGGGGATGTGAATTATCAGGCTGTAATGGAAGCGTTAAGGGAAATCGGATATGATGACTGGCTGACTGCAGAACTTTTCTTCGATGAGGAGCATTGTCTTGAAGGATTAAAAGAAACTATTGATGCAATGAAAAAAATTGTTATGTAAAAAAGTGTTTAGACGACGAGGAGCATTCCTGTAATTCAGTAATTACGCCAATTGAATAAAAAGAAACCTCAATGTTATGATTAAGGTGTCATCTTGGTAGGATGAAAAAACACAATAATCAAAACGGAGGTTTCATTATGAATTTAACACAGAATG
>JAFQRJ010000015.1 GCA_017410145.1 Tyzzerella sp. | reverse complement strand
TCCGTAGACCCAAAAACTCAGAAACGAATTTATTTTTCTTTAAAAATGGGCCTAGAGATATAAAAAATCTCCATAGACCCAATCCATGTCAATAAAAGAAAAGTCCGGGCGCAAGCCCGGAACTTTGTCTACACTCTGAAAGGACAAAGCATAAACTGCTTTGTCCTTTTCTTTGGCTTTTTACGAAATTTTAAATGAACTCTTTAACGAAACGATACGATTAAATACTAATTTATCCGGTTTCGAATCCTTAGCATCCACACAGAAGTATCCGTTTCTTACAAATTGGAAACTGTCATACGCCTTCACACCATCAAAACTTGGTTCTAAATAACAATCTTTCAATACTGTCAATGAATTAGGGTTTAAGTTAAGAGAACCATCTTCCTTATTATATACGCCTTTTTCTTCGTCAACAATATTTTCATAGAGACGTACTTCTGCTTTTGTCGCATATGGAGCCGGCACCCAGTGAATGGTACCTTTTACCTTACGTCCCGTAAAACCTGTTCCACACTTGGTTTCCGGGTCGTAAGTACAGTGAATCTCTGTCACTTTACCATTTTCGTCTTTTACAAAGCTTTCACATTTTACAAAATATGCATGCATCAGACGGACTTCATTTCCCGGGAACAAACGGAAATATTTCTTCGGTGGTTCTTCCATAAAGTCTTCTCTGTCGATGTAAAGTTCTCTACAGAAAGGAACCTTTCTGGAACCCAGTTCCTCATTTTCCATATTATTCACAACATCCAGATATTCTACTTGTCCTTCCGGATAATTATCAATAATCAACTTAATCGGGTCAAGGACTGCCATCATACGAGGCTTTTTGAGCTTCAAGTCTTCACGGATACAGTATTCCAGCATTGCATAATCTACGGAGCTGTTGCTCTTTGAAACGCCGCACATTTCCACAAACATTTTTAATGATTCCGGGGTAAATCCACGTCTTCTTAATGCTGCGATAGAAACCAGTCTTGGGTCATCCCAACCGTCAACTATGCCTTCTTCCACTAATTTCTTAATATATCTCTTACCAGTCACTACGTTTGTAAGGTATAATTTTTACAAACTCAATCTGTCTTGGTGCTGGGTCAAATTCACATTCTCTTACCACCCAGTCATACAATGGTCTGTGGTCTTCAAACTCTAAAGTACAGATAGAATGGGTAATCTTTTCTACCGCATCTTCGATTGGGTGTGCAAAATCGTACATTGGGTAAATGCACCACTTATCGCCTGTGTTGTGATGAGTCATATGAGCCACACGATAGATAATCGGGTCACGCATGTTGATGTTAGGCGATGCCATGTCAATCTTTGCACGGAGTACTCGTTCACCATCTTCATATTCACCGTTCTTCATTGCCTCAAATAATTCCAAGTTCTCTTCCACTGTACGGTCGCGATATGGGCTGTTCTTTCCCGGTTCTGTAAGCGTTCCTCTGTACTCACGGATTTCCTCCGGTGAAAGGTCACATACATAGGCCTTGCCTTTTTTAATCAACTTCACGGCACATTCGTACATAATTTCAAAATAGTCAGATGCAAAGAACAAATTCTCTTTCCAATCCGCTCCAAGCCATTTGATATCTTCTTTAATGGACTCAACAAACTCAATCTTTTCCTTTGTCGGATTCGTATCATCAAAACGCATATGGAATTTACCATTATATTTTTGCGCCAAGCCGTAATTTAATAAAATAGACTTAGCATGTCCGATATGAAGATATCCGTTCGGTTCCGGCGGAAATCTTGTGCATACGGTATCATACACGCCTTCTCTTAAGTCTTTATCAATCTCTTGTTCTATAAAATTTTTTGAAACTACTTCCTTTTCCATGGTAGTCCTCCTCAAGTCATTTCCATTATCTTGTTATTTTAACACAAATATACAAGTTCTGTAAATAACTTATCGTTTTGGGATTATAAAATTATTAAAATAGACAGGCACAAACCATTTCAGTCTGTACCTGCCTTATTTATTTTTTATCTAACTTCATGCAAACAACAAATGTATTACCTTTAAAGCAATATGGTGTCGAACCATCTCCACTAGCACAAAACAGATGAGTTGGATTGCCATTTTCATCAAACAAAACAGACGGTCTCTCTAAATTTCCCTGCACTGTCACGTTGCCATCTGCCCAATGTAACTCTCTGGAATAAACCATGGGATTTTGTGCTATTTCAAAGTTGATGCAGTCATCGCTTTCTGCATAGAAACCACTTCCCCACTGGCCAGTTATGCCTTTTGTTTCATCCTTACAATCATCCTTCGCAATCAAGCAGAATTTCTCTCTCTTTTCATCATACCAGAAAAAAGGATCTTCAATGCAATATTCTTTGTCCTTAAATTGCAGAATTGGTTCATCAGAAAGGCGACGAAAATTCCCATCAGGTCGGTCTGCCACCGCAATTCCCAACTGAAGTGGTTGATTGACAGCACAACGCGACTTATATATCATGTATGTCTTTCCATCCGATAAAATTGTAACAGAAGGATTGGTGGTAATCGTACAATCCCAATATCTACAATCTCTAGGCTCTAGAAGCGGCGTATCGCATCGAACAAACTCACCATTGATATCATCTGCTACTGCAACGCCAATACGCTTACGATTCCATGTTTCCAGTGCATATCCTTCCGAAACATCCTCCAAACTCTTCGGAACATCACCACCATAGGTACATCCCATATAATAGAGATAGAATTTACCACCGTACTGTTTGATACAAGTATTATGAGTGTTCATTCCATCAAAATATTCTCTGCCACGACGTGGAAGTGCCACATTTTGAAATTTATATGGTCCCTCTGGGGAATCAGATACAGAATGTACAATCTCACTATGAAACAACCAGTTCCAACCAAACCCATATTTTCTGTCCCATCTAGATGTAAACATATGGTATTTTCCATTCACTTTAATAACGGAAGAATCCCAAGAATAATAGTCCTCGAACTCTAAGGCCTTTACAGCCTTCCCTGTTTTATAACCAAAATCGTTTACCATAACCGTACCTCTTTTGTTTCTATTCTGTGAGAGCCTTTTGAATTGTTTCTACAACCTGTGCGGAACAAAGTTCGATTCCAAGTTCATTTAAATGAATCTTGTCATCATCACGGATGCCATCAATTCTATGGTCAACCATAACAGTAAATAAATCATTAATGATAATGTCTTTTTTCTTTAATTCCGACACCAATGTATCATTATAAAGTTTGATACGTTCCAATTCATGATATGGATAATCCGGATGTGTTGGTGTTGTTGTCGCAAAAATAACTTTTTTCCCATATTGCAAAAGAATTTCTGCAATGCGACACATATTATTTACATATTCATCAATTGGAGTAAATGGCCCATCGCCAAAAATATCACAAGCATCCCATAAGCCATTATTCCAATGCACTACATCCGCCCCTTTAATCTGGTCTTGGAATTCAAATAACATGCGCAATGTATATTTTGCAAAACGGCAATTATCTTCCGGTTGCCATACCTCGCACCCTTCTTTACGAAATGTTTCTTCTACCTTTTCTCCATATCCAATCATCCGAATGGAATCACCTAATAATACTACTTTTTTCATATCCTTTTCTCCTTGATTTTTTCAAAAATAAGGATGTGAAACAATCACATCCTCATTTTTTTCTAATATATCCTTCTAATACTGAACATCCCACACTTTTAAGTCAACATCATTTTCAGCAAGATTTGCAAAATCCTCATCACTAATTACAAATTGATAAGGTTTTTCACGACTAGTAAGTGTTTCATTCGCAATTACTTCAAAACGAAGTGTAATATACATATCGTCTTCTTGTACTCCTACAAGCTCTGTTACATTTCCAACACATCGTATAGATTTGTTACCAGCAGACTCTTTTTCTGCTACTACCATCTCTTCAAAAACTCTTCCTGTTCTGCATTCTACATATCTTAATTTCGTCTCATCATAATCCACTTCTAACACGCCAGCTGCAATGTTTTCTGTAACATTATTCAAATTCACTGGTACACTAATATAGCCCTTGAGACCATCTTCTACATAGACGTATTTCCCAAGTCCTTCTACTTTTGTTCCATCTTCCGTAATCCAATATGGTCTTGCGAAAATCTGATCTGCCCATTTTGTTTCAGGAATGTTGTTGATATTTAATACAAAGAAATATTCGGAAACAGTACCATATAAAGTTTTTGCATCATAAGCTGTTTCCCCTACTTTAAGTTTTTCCCATACCTTATTGCTCTTGCTGCCAAATGTCTGTCAGTTTATAACAACTTCAAAGCCCACCTCATTATATAAAAGGCTTTTATCTACGGTTGAAACCACACGTGTCGTTGTTTTATTGCTTTCCGAAGGTGTACCACTCGCTGTTGCCTTTGTATCAGCATAGTTTTGAGATTTAACACTCAATACATATGCTGGCACAAATTTTGCATACACTGTAGTATCATTAGCAATGCTGCTTAAATCTGTCTCTGTCGTAATTGGTGTTGTACCTTCATCCTTATACCAGCCTCCAAAAAGATACCCTTCTTTTGTAGGAGCCTTCTTATTCTGTGTAACATAAAGATCTTTAAACTCTGCACCAGTTTTTTCATCATAATAAACTTTATCATCTTCTGATAAAGCAACAGCCTCTGCTTCATTTTCTTTCGTTGGTGAAATGATTAATCCTGTCATCATGATTGCAACTGTTAAGATTCCAGCCATCACACTTTTTATCATTTTTTTCATTTTCATAATCCGTACTCTCCTTTATATTTCGTTACTTTGAAATCAGAAAACGCCATATGGGTTTATGCCTTCCCCTTCACCTTCTTCGTTACCGCCAGGTTGAAGTGACAATGCCATATATACATTTCTTTCAAACAAAACAACATCCATTTCTGGTTTTTCATACACCATATGTTTTCCTCCCTATCAATCCATAGTCGTTACTATTTTGTATTCATCCAAACAGTTACTAGCTTGTCTTACATATTAAAATATTATCACGCTAAACTACTAAATGTATTGACTCAAAATCCTAATAAATTGTATGAAAATTTCAATTGCTAGAATAATTGTAAAACTTCTGCTAATACAAGCAGATTGCTTGTTTCCGACCAACAACTTCCATTAAATACGCCGCCTACTTTATCCGGCCCTTCCCAATCGGACATATTTACACGTTCATTGATAAACCCTTGTGGCATGCGAGACGCCTCAAGTTCCCAATCGTAAATCGGTCTTTCATCTGTAGACATATACTGCCCAATTGTAAGCGCAATATCTTTAATAAGTTCCAGATATAACGGATCTTCAGTCCATTTCCATAGTTTGTATATGCTATCGCCTGACAATGTGCAAATGCCAGGAGCTGAATGCTTGTTTTGAAGATTTGCAAACACACTTCCTACCGTCTTCATTCCAAGCCGACCAAATTCGCTATCACTTGAGAAAAGATAATTATAACTTACTACCCAGCTACTACAATAATGTGCATTTTCTTTCGCATACTTAAGCCATTTTTCTTCATTGGTAACATCGTATAAAACAACAAAACTTTCCAAAAGACCAAAAGCACTTTCGGAGTCAACACATTGAAGCATGTCGCCTGGACCACCGGTAGTATATCCTTCACACAATGAATTCTGATAATAAGCTTCTGCACTTTCTCGTGCCACACGCAAATATTCAGGATTTCCAAAAAATCGATAAGCTTCTGCTAATCCTGCGGGTGCAATAGCTCCACAAGTAGAACCACCTACACAAATTTCTCCTGTATGCACATCGACAATTTGACCAAATTGTCCATACCTATTAAACAACCGGGCAAAACCGTCTGCTGCTTTTTTTGCCCCCTGCACAAAATCATATGGAATTTCAATATTTTTCTCTCGCATTAACTTGAAATGCTTAAAGAGAAAATAAAGCACATCCGCAGATTTGCGTATCAAATGCCAATGTTCAGCACCTTTCATATCTAATCCATCACCAAACGAATTTCCATCTTTATCAACCACGCTATGGAAAAATCCACTTTCACATTGAGTTGAGAACAAGAAAGATAACGTTTTCATCTGACGTTCAAATTCAATTTCTCCCCCTAATTTCATAAGCGGATATCCACTCATAGCTCCACCAACCCATCCAGGCTGCCACACCTGAAAACGATGGTCTGTAGTCCCAACTTGGTATATGCCCAAACTCTCATTCCAGTTCATCGTATTGAATTTGTCTCGCTGGATCTCGAATTGTTTATCATATGGCAGTGGCTCCGGTCGTTGACAGTCCAAGCCCATAATCTTGCGATTTTCAAAAAATACTCGGTAAAACTGCGATAAACTCTCGCAAGCAAAATCCAATATTTGACACGGAATTTCTGCTGGTTCATCAACCCACTGGGTCTCATTGTCACTCATACAGCACATACGATACACTTTTTCTCTCTTTGCAGGCCATGTGAGACGAATTTCTCCATCTTCATATGCAAGACCAACATTTTTACCATTAATCTGTTGTACCGTAAAAACAAGAATACCTCTTTTTTCAGAAGGCGAAAACACACCAATGCATGGCGTCGCTGCATCGCCCGTGGTCACTTCAATCTTTCCACTACCGTCAGGTTCAAGTCTTGGAACATCTGAAATTGTAATTGGCATATCAATTCTTGCATTATCAGGTTTAAACAGCGGTGGATAGCTATATTTCAAAACATGAAACTGATTTCCCGCATAGCAACATGCTGGAATGAAAACATAATTGTCTTTATTGTTTAAAGTCGGAATAATTTTTATTGCCATAATAGTATCTCCTGTTGAAAAAAGGTAGCCCCCTTTAACTGAAGACTACCTTATTGTTTTAGTATTCCATTCCCCACTTGTCGTAGAGATTCGATATATTTTTCCCTTCACTGACTTGAGATATATTAAAGTAGTCAGCAATTTCTTTAAATTCTGCCTTATATGCATCAATTATATCTGCACTTGTATTGAAATTGTAACATTCTACATACAAATACAATGTTGACAGTTTTTCTGCCATAATATGGTCGTGATATTTTTGATACACCTCAGGATTATCTTCTTTTAAGCTTGCAATGCTTTTCTCTGCTTTGTCATAACAATCAAGCCAACGTTCAAGAACATCTTTCGGCCAATAAGTATCTGAAGCAAGTTGCAAATAGATAGACGAATCGCCTCCCAATTCATTATGCTCTTTATTATAATTTGTAAGAGTACGCAACTGGTCAAATACTTCTCTCATATCGGAAGAAGCTGGTCCGAAATACCCATCGAAGAATTTATCAGTTAACTCTCCTATATCTTGATTTGCATCCCATGCTAATTTGCTGCAAATATATGATTTCAAATATGACCAACCGGTTAACACGCCTCTTTCATCAGTCTGACGTTGATCAAACATATAAAATGCATTAAGATCTGCTGCTAAACGATAACTTTCAGCAAACGAATCAAAGCAATCGTAAGGCGCTAGATAATAAGAGAAGTTTGTACTGTAAAGCCAGAGATACAGATTCTCTCCAGCCAACGCAGACCAACCACGTAAATTTTTATAATATTCTGCATTTGCTTTATCTGTCATTGTTCGATAATAATCGTTCTTAATGATAGCAAGCTGACAATACACACCTTCATCAAGATGAATACCTTTATTCGGCTTATATTCATCAGTTTCTGCATTATAAGTTACCGGAGCAGCCTCATAACCGGTGTATGCGAAAAATACAATTCTTAAATCTCTTGCGTATGGTTTTCCTTCTTCTGTCTCAAACCACTCTCTAACCATGGCATTTAAATCATTGATAAATAGAATGATTGATGCCGATATTGCACCGTATTCTTCTACTATTTTATTACATGCATCACATTCACACACATCATAATTATCCTCATTTGTAAGCATAATCGATGTTCTGTCAGGAGTATTTATTAATTCCTCTTTCATGGTAGTGAAACAAGCATTTAACAGTTTCTTATACTCTGCTTCATCGCCGTGAGCTGTATAACATAATTGAGTTTTGTCTCGATTGTACCAGTTTGCATTTGCCTCCGGTGCATCTTGTACATACTCCAAGGAGTTATGTGTCCACTGATTTTTCACAGTAACGAACATTTCACTGTTTGGTCTTTGTCTCAATCGATAAAGCGTGTAAGTATCTCCTATAACAATCCCATCAGCTGCAATTCGATAATCGATATCTGGGATATCAGTTAAGTCAAATTGATATAATGGAATCTGGGTAACACCTTTTGCAAGTGTATAGCAATCTTCAGCAAAGAAATCATAATTGATGAGATATTCAAGCAATTCATACACAGCGTACAAAGAGCCATATTCATCTCCACCGATTAGATACAGGTTATCACCCTTAGTGACAATCTTATAACCATCTCTACCCAGCTCGTCAAATTCATAAGTAATATCTGTTTCTTTTAAAAGTGTGGTTTCTCCTATAGAGATATATTTATCCCCATCTTTTATCTCATCATCGGTAACCACCGGGAGCGTTACTCCCGTTGATTCCGAAAAGAACTTGTTAAATTCCGAAGTAGCAATTGTTATCAAACCACTTTCCTGCTTTGGAACAACAATTTTATATTTCGATACACCTTCATCTACAAGATACTTTCCTTTTACAGCAGTTAAACCATTGTTTGATGCTTCTTTATCCGGGGAACATCCCACGCTTCCCAAAGCAAAGGCAGTAACCAATATAAATATTAATAGTCGACGTAATTTTTTCATATTTTTTCACCTACTTTACAACAATTTCATAGGAAGCAAACGCACAGTTTCCATTTTCATCAAATGCAATATATCTTACAGTATATACCCCTGCCTTGGTTGCCTCAAATGCACCGTCAATTACATCGACATTGATGCCTTCCGGATCGAATACATATACCTCCACTGTACATTCTTTTGATATGTTATCTTCCACTTCAGTTTCGGCCACCTTAACTGTTGCACCCTTTTTCGCAGTCTCTTTATGCTTCTTAATTTCAATTGATGGTCTTGCAACATCTTTTGCCGTAATAGCATAAACATATGTGTCTGTAGTACCCCTACCATCTGCTATCACATATCTGATAGTAAAATCACCATATTTATTCAAATCAAAAACAATATCCTGCGTCGGATCCTGTGTGCCATCAAGAACAACACCATTTTCATCTGTAACATACTTGCCATCCGGATCTGTTACATCTAATGTCATTTTTGAAATCGGATCGATAACGTCGTAAGCAAATGCACCTTTTAACTCAACCTTTTCACCTTTTCCTCTGTCACCGGCTTTTGTTTCCACAAGAATCTGTGGTGCAAATCTATCCATTCTTGATGAGTTCATAGTATGTCCATTTACATTATTTACGATGAGTTGAGATGCACCTGAAACACCTTCAATTTCAACTGCAAATAAAGCAACCGAGTCTGTAAATCCTTCAAATTTACTACCATCAAGGAATTGTTTTACCTCAACATTTATATCTGCATCCGGCGATACAAGATGTCTATCATTGTAAAATTCCAAAGCAAAGTTTCTGTTTAAGTCATCAAATGTGGATGTTACTTTCACATCTGAACCATCATTCACATTAAACACAGTGCCATCCGCCGTTTTTCTATATGACAATTTCACTTGTTTTCCGCTGATAATATCAGTCAAATAAATATTAATTCTGTTATAAGCATTTTTCTCGCCAACCTGGAAAGAGAATGTGAATTCTTTTGTTTGAACATAATTCACAAAATCCAATTTTGTATCTTTTCCAATATTATAAGTAATAGAAGTATTGCTGCTTTCTGCTGTGGCATTTCCATTTGTCGCAACAAACATCTTAGCAAGTTCTAGATTGCCCGTGTATCCAATATCAACAACTGTAGCCGCATAAGAACGCTCACAAGTTTTATCATCAACTGTCAATCGATAGGTAAGAGTAACATTACCCGCCTTTTCCGGAATATACTGACCTTTTTCTATTTGCTTTTCAGTACTTCCGTTTTCTGTGACAAACAAATCCATGTCAGCCTTTACACCCTTTCCGGATGTGAAATCATATCCGTAACTATTAGGCATGTCATAGGTCGCACCCACAATAAAATATTTTGGTACAGCTACATTATCATATACTTGCGGTTGTGTTGTGTGATTTGCCTTGATATCAAAAGTTTTCTTTACTGTAGATATATAATCTTTCACAGTAACAACAACTTCCCACTCGCCGTCCGTCATAGGAATAAATTCCATTGTATCTTTGTCAATTTTAATTTCTTCATCTGTTGATTTGTGTTTTGCTTTTACTGAATACTTTACATTTCCTGATGGATTTGTATAATCAACGCTAGAAAGAAGCTTCACAGGAACACCTGTGTTCGTTTCAGTAGCAACATCCTTTAATTCAACCTGCACTCCATCACCCTTGATTGCCTGAACTTCAACAAACTCTGTAGCTACATTACCAGACAAGTCAGTCGCTGTATATTCAATAACATATGTTCCTTCTTTATTAGGAGTAAACTTACCATCTGTCAATGACATTTTTACTGGTTTTTCCGAATAATACTTGTAATATACAGATGCAACTGTATCTATTTTCCCATCATAAACATCCACTGCATGTGTATCAAATACCTTATATGGTTTACCAACTAATGCATTTGGTAATTTATCTAAATCATATTCTGAATCAATAGTAATAAGCGGTGCATTCACATCACCCTTATCATCAAATTCACTGTTTCCATTAATTGTTGATATCATGAAATTAAGCGTAGGTGCTTGATAATTTGTTCCGAAAATGGACATTTTCACTTTGCCGCTGGTAAAGCCTGACCAAATATCATCTCCAAAAATATTTTTATCATCCAAGTCTACTACAATACGTTGTTGACCACCACTATAAGCTTCTCTGTCTGCATAAAACGCTCGCTCTTCATAATCAAAATAAAGTTTTAAATGAGTATCCAAATCAGTGTTTGGTAATCCAACCAAAGAGAAGTTTACTGCTGCACCATAGCCATAAATATCGTTTATTTTGATACTTGTTTTTTCCGGATTGTCTACATTTTCGATTCCGACTTGTGGCTGATTTGCTGCTCCCGCAGTAATGTATGCAACACCGTTTGCCCAAGCTTCCGGATAGTTGTTTACACTAATCGTGACATAATTATTTTCATCATATAAATCCGTTAAGCGAATTTTAAACCGTGTTACATCTGCTGTTCCAATCGCATTTGGATTAAGTTCCAAATCAATTAGCGGATCATCGGTTGATGATTGAGTCAAATCCAAAACTTCATTATAAGTAAAAACATCATCTGTAGCCAAATTTACTTTGATTTTTCCCTCATCTATCTTGGCCGTTGAATTATTGTTTTGAACATCTAGTAGCGATTTGCTAACAATGAACTCTTTCTTTGCAGACACAGTCACACCATTAAATTTCGCTTTAAATACAATCTCATATTTTCCTTTTTCAGATAAGACAATCTTTTCACTTTCGTTTGCTTTTCCTGATGGAAAAACAACATATTTGCTATCTGCTTTTTTCTCTTTTCCCTTATAGGAAATTTTTCCGTCAGGCATCACAAATTCTTCGCCATGATTGTATTTGGATTCCATATCACAATCAACAATGCTTGCTTTTTCAGCAAATGAATTGACATTGAAAAATCCAACAGCCAATGCGACACAGATACATGCAAGAACGGCTCCTATCACTACTTTCTTCTTATTCATTGCATTTTCTTCCTTTCTTGGTTTATCCTTTTACCCCACCTAAAGTAATATTACCCATCAGTTTATCACTAAAAATGGTAAATATAACAACAATCGGTATTAATATGATAATACATCCTGCCATACGCATTGGAACTGTACTTATCATATTAGCAGTATTATTCGAAATATAATACAGACCAAAAGAAAGTGTAGGTCTGCTTGGTAAATACAACAGTGGCATTTGATAATCATTCCAAAATTCCACAAACTTCACAAGAAATACTGTGAAGAAAGCATTCCTTACTAATGGCAACATAATTCTTGTCATTACGGTAAACTCGCTTGCACCATCAATTTCAGCAGCCTCTGAGTAGTCCTTTGCCAAGGCCTTAAATGCTGCATGAAATACCAAGAAATACATCCCAAGGAAATTTGCTTTTTGTATCCAAGTACCCACTAATGTGTTATATAGACCGAGTTTCTGTAACATATCGATTTCCGCTGGGTAAGAACCTACAATCGGAATCATCATTGTTACGATAACTATACCATAAATAATCGAGCTCATCTTCTTTTGCGGAAATTTTGCAGTTGCATATGCAGTGATACACGGAATCAGTGTCGCTGTCAAAGAACAACCGCCTACGTATAAAATCGTATTTAAAAACATTTGCCAAAAACCGTGAAACACCTGTACATCACCTTGTTGTGCCGGTACTTCAAAATACTTAATAACCGTTGCGAAGTTCTCAGTTATAACTTTAACCGGTAGGCCTAAAACATTATCTAAGAAGTCATATTGTTCTTTCACTGACGTAATCAAAGCCCAGAACATCGGAAAAATCATGCTGATAGAATAGATTGCTAAAATAGCAAATAACAATATATTTAATATAGATATTTTATTTTTTTTCATACGCCATCTACCCCTCGTTTGGATCCAATTTATTCATTACTTTTCTTACAATCAATGTAATAGGGATTGTAATCATCGTCATTACAAGACCAAATGCAGCATAATAAGGATAATCTGATAATGTTGTTCCGGCAGCAGAAACTCCACGATATATGTAGTATCCAATGGTATATATACCATATGGCGCTTCCGCACCATAAAAGTTAAACAAATTCATCTGATTTACAAACAATGTGGCTACACTTGATACGACGAACACTGAAATTGTTGGAGCAATAATCGGAATATCAATAAACAAAAATTCTTTCAATGGTGTTATGCCATCCATCTTAGCGGCTTCGACAATCTCATTGGAAATACCACTCATTGAACTGCTATAGATAAGCGTTTGCACTCCAAACCCCGTCCATATGGTAAAAAATAAGATTGCGCCGAATTCTGTGTTCTGATTACTAAGCAAACCATCCATTTCAATGTTAAATAGTTTCAAAACAACTTCAGGAACTGCTTGTTCAACAAAATATTTGTAAATAATAACTAACGTAATACTTGAAATAATATAAGGTAAAAATAAAATGGTCTTATAAAATTTACTCAAAGCGCATTTTTTATATATGTAATATGAAAACAGTAAACCAAGTGACAAACCAATAACAAGTCCAAGAATAAACACCAATACGGAATTCCATACTGCCGTTTGTAGGTATTTTGCTTCCTGAAATTCTTTAAACACATCTAAAAAATTCTGGAATAAATTCTCAAATCCTACAAATGTATAACCATTGCCTGAATAATCAAATTTTTGAAATGCAAGTGCAAAGGAGTTTAAATTCACACCAACATAAAAGATTATAAATTGCAAAAGTGGAAAAGCAAGTATGCTCCAATAAAATATGGTTTTCCCTCTACCCATTTTTTTACGTTTCTTATTTGGCTTCATAAAAATCTCCTTTCACCTCAAGTTGCTCAAATTATTTTAAAAATTCACCGTACTTTTCTTCCCATGTTTTTTTATCAATTGCAGCATTAACGAAATACTCTTTTGCTGTAATTCCAACTTTGTTTGCTGCAAAATAATTAGCAAATTTTTCGCCATCAATTGTTGCAGCCCAGAACTCTGAACCCTGTTGGAACATGAAATTTCCTTGATCGTTTATAAAAATAGGATGTGCAGAGTATGGGTAAACAACATCTGAATTCATCTTTGTCTCTAATAAATCTCTTTGGAAATAGTTGTCTATTTCTGCCAATTTATCTTCCGGAATAGTATAATTAACACCTTTTGGAAGTCCTGTCGTAATAGAAAAATCAACTAATGATTCATCTGTGTAGCAGAATTGTAAGAACAGTTTGGCAAGTTTACAAATCGCTTCATCATCTTTGTATCTTGCATTGATAAATGCGAAGGAATTCAATGTTTCCAACACCGTGTTTTTGCGTCCATTACCTTCTGTTACACTTCCAGAATATTGTACCGGAAGTGGCATCCAACCGAATCTTCTTCCTTCTGCCTGTTCTTTGTATGTGTTTACAGAACGTTTCAACGCTTCTGTTGCTTCATTATACCAATAGCTACCTTCAATCATCATAGCAATCGGACTTTCTCCCGCTTTCAAACTACTTAAGATGAATTTTTCTTGCGTGTCTAAGTGAGAAGTTGATTTATCCAACTTCGTGTGGTAACTATCACTAGACATGATTTTTTCAAATAATTCATATGCATAATATTTCGCAGCTTGTTGCGACATCAAATATCCGTTTTGGCTATTAATGTCTACTTTCTTCTCTACTGCTTTATTTCCTTCAAACTCAACAATAGTGGCCTGGGTATTTGATGCACTACTGTCAAATGTAACATTTAACAAAAGTTCATCTTTTCCTGCATAAGCTGCTTGAAGTCCTGCAAACAAGTCATTCGCATAATTTTCATGTTGTCCTACCCATGTAAATGGAGTTACACCATCAGCTACCATTTGGTCCATCAGCGTATATAATTCTTCATAGGAAGATGGCAGACCATCATCTTTTGTTCCCCTAACACCATCTGGTCCAACTGTCTTTTCTTCTGCTACATTTGTAAAGTTGCCAGTTTCACTGAAATAATATCCATATTCATCAAATAAGTCCACATCATAAACAAGACCTGTATACACTTCATAATGTGGCAGACAGTAATACTTTCCGTCGATTGCTGTCATAGCCTCTTTGTGTGCTTCAGACAATTTATCTTCTATTGTCCCTGTTTCTGCACCGTTAGATGCGTCTGACAAAGACTCTGTCACAATATCCGTGATTTCAACAACCTGTCCTGAAGCAATCAAGTCATTGTATGCGTTACTTTCTGAAAACCATACTGCAAAAGAAGTATTTGTTACACCTTCAGAACCGTCGTTTTTATTATTGGTGATGTCGATAACAACACCTTTTTTTCCTTCTTCAAATGAAACATCAGCATATTTTGCTTCAAATCTTTCTGCTACTCTTTTAAGCCATTCTGAACCAATTCCCCCATCATAATTCAAAACCGATAAATGTGTCTTGGTTGCATCTGCCTTACTGCCACCGCCATTACCGCAACCGGTAAGAGAAATCGACGATAACGCCAATATTGCTGCCATTGCAAGTGTAATAATTGATTTTCTTTTCATGTTTTTTCTCCTCCTAAATATTTATAGACTTACTTTGTGTTTAACCAAACGGTTATGATATTCTTTTCTGACAACCAATCTTTACCACAGGATTGATAATCCGTAAGCAAGATTTTACCATTATATGTGTCACACTCTATTCTTACAAGTTCATCTTTTTCTGGAACAAGAACTTGATAAGCAGGTTCATCGGAAACAATCACCGGTGCCTTGATATCTCTTTCGCTCTTTGCAGTGTCGCATGCTAAAGTAATCGCACCATACGTAAACGCTACTTTCTCACTCAACCGATGTACTTTCAGAGTTACTGGCCATGTAAATACAATCTCGTCACCATCTTGATATCGACCGGATATTTTGAAATATCCTTCTGACTGAATGCTTTCGCCATTCACAATCATTGTCTCGCACCAACCAGGTTTTCTGATTTTAAAATACAGAGAACTTTCTTTTTCGCAACGAACAGTTACCTTGCATGTCGTTTTCGTCGGATAATCACTGGTAAATTCCAGTTTAATTTCCTGTCCATCCACATCTTCCACTACAACTTCACCATTAAATTGTTGGTTGATATAGATGTTTTTCTCGTCATACATCACTGCTGTAAGTGGTATCAGAGAAATACCGCAAGCTCCTATTGCAACACAACAACCGCCATACTCTCCATTCAAAAACTTTAAATACCCCCCAACACCACGACCACGAGTATTCATATAAAGCGGTGAATAACTGTCAAATGTTTTGGGTTGCAGATATTCCCGTGACTCCAACTCTAATTGTTTGCAACTCTTTGTGTTAAGACTGCCATACAATGCGTTATATCCTGACTGTTCAATTCTATCTATGTATTTTGCATCTTGCGTTAAGAGATACATTCTCGCCATAACACGAATCCATGTAACTGTAACACATGTCTCCTGCATAATATTATCTGCTGGTTCTGTCTGCCTAATTGCCGAATGGTCAAACAATTCATGCGTACATCCTGAACAACCAATAATCGTAATATCGCTCTTAGCAACTGCCTCAAAGAATCGATCTGCTGCATCAAAATATAATCTCTCACCCGTAACCTCATAATATGCCAAAAGGCCCTCATAGAACGACATCATCTCATATGCTTTAGTTACCGGATATTGATAAGGCATAAGTTTATTCTCTAAAGCTAACTTAACCAGATTGCAATCGCTACTTCCACCTCTGGAAATGATATATTTTGCAAAATCCAAATATCTCTCATGTTGTGTCATCTTATACAACTCAACTGTTGGTTCAAGAATTGTACTAGAGTTTACAGCACCCCACCATTTAGATGTGGTTGAAATCTCGATTTTACCATCACCGATTTTATCAATAATATAATCAAGGTGTCTGCAACAAGCCATTAAGATTTTCTCTTTTAATTTTTCATCCTTGCAAATGCGAAGATAATGTTGCAAACCGGTTAGCACATATTTTCTACACCACATATCCCATCCGCAAAATTCGTTTTCTGTTGTGTATGTAGAAATACGCCCAAATTCATCCTGTGTCTCTAAGAGGCGTTCACTTGCCCATGTCAAGACATCGTATAATTCCTCATCTTGCGCATACATATAGGCATAACATGCACCTCTCATCTGTTTTCCAAAATATTCGCCACGCCATCTTTCATCTTGCGCGTCTTCACTATTTGCAAAAACATTGATGTATGTTTCCCACGCACTTTTATCCTTCAATTGATTGTTAATTACAAACCAAACAGCTTTATCCATAATGCCCTTGGTTTTAATTGAATTCTCATACAATCGCTTCATTTTATAAAACATCCTTCTGTCTGCATTATAGTCTATTACATTAAAATATTATCATAACTTGCTTCTTACTGTATTGACTTAAAATGTTAATAAATTGTATGGAAATTTCAAATTTTAACAATATTCTTTTAACCTAAAACAAATTGTTTCAAAATCCCAAAGATTATTTCGAAACTTAAGACCCACATTCATTAACACGCTTCCACTATAGACTCCCATTCCTGCAATCTCATACATGAGTTCTTCGTCCAATCCTTTTAATTTTACTACTGGATAGCAGTCATTGCTCCTTGCCGACATTTTCATTAATATAAATGCTGCCTCTTTCTTATCCCTTGACACAACAATTTGGGCAAAATAATTTCCTTCAAAAGGACTAAGCAGGCGATATAAGTCTCCGTCTAAAATCAAATGAGATATGGAATCATAAAAGCAAATGTGGGAAGAAATACTTTCAAAATCTTCCTTACTCAATGCATTCTTTTATGTATCCCACCACCTTTGGATTGGAAAAATCCAAAACCAATTGATGTCTACTTTTACACGGTGGAAGTTCCGGCATTCGAATACACCAATCTGGGTGTTCTTGGTATAATTGACTATCCTCACTTATCATTTCTGGTTCGATCCAGATTCCGAATTTCATACCACATTCATGACATTTTTTGATTACATTTTTAAGGCCACCAGGCAATTTTGCTTGATTCACAAACCAATCTCCCAGTCCCGTCGTATCCGAATTTCTGACTCCGAACCAGCCATCATCCAAAACAAAAGTGTCAATACCTGTTCCTTTTGCTTTTTCTATCATATCGCACAAAATGTCTTCATTGAAATTAAAATAAGTACTCTCCCAGTTATTTTGGAAATTTCGAAAATACCATGAGAAAGCGGCGTGCGCTCCATTGATCGTTCTTTTGCCTATCCACCATGCAGACATATCTTATCAAAATCCGAACGATTCATATCCATACTAAAACTATTCAATTTCAATATACTAACAGCTTTGTTTCCTTTGTTTTTTAGAACCGTTCTTCTTACCACTGCTGACTGTTTCTCATAAATTGTATAGTGCAGTTCCAATTCTAATTGATTCACACAATCCCAAAGTGTCACAATCAGAGTCTCTCCGCCCCGCAAAGAAGGAATTCCAATAATTCTTGGTTTCTCATCTGTTACTTTATGCGATTGATATTAAAAATTCGTAACTCGATTTCCTGACTGAGTTCGAATTAGCACAGCTGTTTCCCGGAAATCTCCCATCCCATAAATTGGATATTCTTGTGGAATCACATCTAAACTAGAACTGCGTTCTGACTCATTAACTATCGGGGCAAACGCGGAATCTATGCAGAATGCATAAGTACATTTTTCGTTATTTAGATAAAAAATATTGTTATCTTTGTTAAACGTAATGCTCATCGCTAATCTCCTTTTTATACCTTTTTTGTAAGATAACCTTTCGCTTCTTTTCTCACTATCTCTATTTTAAATTTTAACACATACGTCTATCAAGTTTATTTTTTTTTAATCTAATTTTTTTGTACAAAAATTTCAAATATCAAAAATATTCTGCATGGAAAATCATTCCTGCAGAACATCTATTGAAAACCTTATTTTCATAAAGTATAATTATTATATTCTAAATAGAAAATGAGGTAATTATATGGATAAATTGAAGCACTACACGGAAGATAAAGTTTTTAAACCGCTCGAATTGGTTCAAGCATACTTCCATGATGAAACCTATAATTTTACTCCAATGCATACTCATAATTTTTATGAATTAAATATTGTAATATCCGGTGATGGAACACACCACATGAACACCTCCTCATGTCGCATTACTACCGGAGATGTTTTTATCATGCCTCCCGGCATTAGTCATGGATATACATTTGATTCCAAAAAATATTCTATATTTCATCTGCTTTTTAATAAAGATTTCTTCAAAAAGCATGAAGCCTATTTAAATAATCTAAACGGATATCAAATTCTTTTTAATATCGATCCGCTGATTCGAAAGCAAAAAAACGGCATGAATAACTTTCTTCATATAAACATTAAAGAAAACTATAATTTAATGAGGATATTCAACGAATTAGGTTTGCTTGAAAGACAGGAAACAGGAAATATCGAGCAAGAGAAAGAGCACCTTGCACTTTATGTGATAGCCAAAATATGTGATATGATGGAAGAAGAAAAAACAACATATAATGGTAGTAATCGATATTTATTTGATTTATTAAAATCAGTTGAATATATTCATTCAAACTACGGTGAAAAAATCGAGTTGCAGACATTATACACCATATCCTGCATGTCCCGTTCCTCATACATCCGATATTTTAAACAGCTTTTTGACTGTCCACCAATCGACTACATACAGGATTATCGTTTGAGACAAGCAAGATCTATGCTAAAACATACAAATAGTTCTCTTACTACCATCGCCAATAGTTGTGGTTTTTGTGACAGTGCACATTTTAGTCGGTTATTTAAGGAGAAGTATCAAATTTCTCCTTCCAAGTATAAAAACACATTAAAGCAAAATACATAAGAAAATGGAGCATATCATTTGATATGCTCCTAATATATTTCAACATTACTGATTTCAAAAGTATACATCTCTTGCGATTGCCAATCATTGTAACCACCTGTCACAATTACCATACCCGGAAATTTGCTTTCCGAATTCAAAAACATATCCAAGTCCATTTCGATAGTTACCCATTCTCCTTGCTTCTCAACATCTTTTACAACACGGGTAAGATTTTCATCAGCCAAACTTCCGGTTGTATCACAATTAAAAAACAACAACTTCAGATTATTCATGTCGCTTCCACTTGGAGTTGCTTTCACCTGCATTCGAAGTGTTTTCCCAGAAGTAAACTCTTGTCCTCCATCTATGAACTGAAGTTCATGTACAGCAAGAGCCCAACAATCCGCAATTTTCAAAATGTCTCCATGATATGAAATGGTACCGCCACCATGACCACCAGTAATACCGGTATCCGTGTTGTGTAACCATTTATGCTCTTTTTCGTTCATCTCAATCCTTATTGCTGGTTCTATTTGTGTGTGCACAAAGTAAGAACAATTCCATTTCTCATTAGCTGTTACTGTAAATAAATCAAGAGAATCATGATACAAAAGTGTTACATCGTCTTTTAATTTGAATCTAAAATTAGCAAACAAACCATCTGCGATTGTATTTTCGTTTATGGTACAGATTATCTTGCCTGCTATTGTTGTATCTGTATTGAAATCCTCTGTGCAAATATTGCCTTTGTCAATTCCAATATAATCAAAATTATCCGCATCGTAATTAACGGTAACGTTTTCTGATTTTATTTCTGCGTCTGAATAGAAATGCACAGGAACATTGACAACATCTAAGTATGTATCTTCTACTCTGATATATCTGCCTTTACCTTCTACTCGGGTTCCGTCTGGTGTAACAATATACGGCGTAACGCAAATTCCTGTGCTAAATAAATTGTTAGAAACATCCTCAATGGTTGCTGATATATAATATTTTGCATTTTCTTCTAATACCTGACCTGCTACAAATGTTTCTTCCCTTCCATCCCATTTAATAACAAACCCCACTTCTTTGTAGGATGCATCATCAACAAGAGCTTGGAGAATGATATCACATGTTTCAGACGATTTTGTTGTGTTTTCAGACACTTGATAATCCACACATAACATATCTTCAGGAATAAACTTTGCCCACATTTCTCCGTTGTTACTATTGCTGTTTTCTTCTGTATACCATCCTGCAAATATCCAGTTTTTGTGTTCATTATCCCGTGGTTTTGGCGTTCTATTGTGATATTCACTCACATCAAATTTCTCAACATAACAATTATTCGGGACAGTTCCTTTGTCATGTTGTGACTTGTTACAACCACTTAAAACCAAAACTACAGTTGTAAGCATAAGAAACATACTTTTTTTCAAAATTCTGATAACTTTCATTCTTTATTCCCCCGCTAATATTATGAAAGCTGCCACATCCATAAACTCCAATATGGATGAGACAGCTTCATTAATTAAACAAAAATATCAGTTATAAATCTTCGGATACGAAACACCATTGTACTGAACCAATTAGCTTCAGCAACCATCACATCTGTTTCCATGGTTACTGATTCTCCAAAGGTTATCTCATGACCATCATAGCGGAAGCCATCTGTGATTGAAACTACTCCTGCATTATAAGAAGCTACGCCATTACTATTTGACCAACTATATCCTGCATCCGTTCCCTTTGTCCATGCGGCATCTTCTAAACCGATGGCTTTATTTACTCCACCTTCCAAACGAACATTGGTAATCGTAGTTGTCGTTCTATTTGGTGTATATCCATCTGCACACTTAGCATCCCATTCCGGTCCGCCCATGATAGCAAAGCCAAATCCTGGAAGTTCTCCATCTACTAAGAAGTCATTTATGTTTAATCTGATTTCTGTTGCTTGTGCTGCGTCTGCAGTGATTACTTGCTCTGCAATACCAGCATCGCCAACCGAACCTGTGTATGTGTGATTGAAAAATCTCACTGTAATTGGATCTGTCCAACCACCGGTTGTGTTGATTGACATATCCATGCAAAGGAAGATTTCCTCTGGTACTTCTGGTGCGTCCGGTTCTTCTGGAGCGTCCGGAACTTCTGGTTCATCTGTAGAACCAGATTCACCAAATGTTACTTTATGACCATCGTAACGGAAACCGTTCGTAATTGTAACAACACCATCACTATACGATGCAATACCTGAACCATTGGCATTCGTAAATCCTGCGTTTGTACCATTTACCCATGTTGCTGTGCTCAAATCTATGTTCTCTGTTTCATCACCTTCAATGCGGACATTCGAAATGGTAATGGTTGTTCTATTCGATGTGTATCCATCTTCGAGTTTTGCATCCCATTCAGGTCCACCATAAATAACAAATCCAAATCCAGAGAATTCCCCATCTACCAACAGATCATCTAACTTCAATTTGATTTCATTGTTCTGCTCGGCTGTTACAATAACTCTATTTCCACAATCGTTAATATCTCCCTCATACGAATGTGAAGCAAAGCCAAGTTCAATTGGGCTTACCCAATCACCAGCTGTTGTTGTAATGCTCATATCCATATAAAAATATGTTTCTTTTTCCGGTTCTGTAGTTTCTCCTGTTCCAAAAGTTACTTTGTGTCCGTCATAACGGAAACCGTTGGAAATAGTAACTACTCCATCACTATATGATGCCACACCATTACCATTTGCAAATGAATAACCTGCATTTGTTCCGCTCGTCCAAATAGCATCGCTCAAATCAATTGTTTCATTCTTGGCACCTTCTAAACGTACATTAGAAACGGTAATAGTTGTTCTATCCGGTGTGTATCCGTCTGCAAGTTTATCATCCCATTCTGGTCCGCCAAGGATAGCAAATCCAAAACCAGGAAGTTCTCCATCTACTAAGAAATCATCAACTTTTAATTTAATTTTTGTCGTTTTATGTTTATCTGCATATAAAACTTTTCTTAATGTGCCATCGCCAACTGAACCGGTATATGCATGATTAAAGAATGCGACTTCAATTGCTTCACTCCAATTACCGCCTAATGTAGCAATTTCCATATCCATGCAAAGATATGTGGTTTTCTTTGCTTCTTCTGGATCACCAAAGGTTACTTTATGTCCGTCATATCTAAAGCCGTTTGTAATAGAAACTACTCCATCTTCATATGACGCCACTCCCGAACCATTTGCGAAAGAATATCCTGCATTTGTTCCATTTTTCCAAATAGCATTACTTAAATCAAATGTTTCATTCTTTGCACCTTCTAATCGTACATTAGAAAGTGTAATTGTCGTTCTGTTCGGTGTATATCCATCAGAAAGTTTTGCATCCCATTCAGGTCCGCCTAAAATAGCGAAACCAAATCCCGGGAATTCTCCATCTACTAAGAAGTCATCTAATTTCAATCTTACTTCTGTTGTAGCGCCCTTATCTGCATATAAAACTTTTCTCAAAGTACCATCGCCAACTGAACCATTATATGAATGATTGAAGAACGCAATCTCAATTGCATCTGTCCAGTTGCCACCTGAAGTAGTAATTCCCATATCCATACATAGATATGTGGTGTTCTTTGCATCTTCTGGATTACCAAAAGTCACTTTGTGTCCGTCAAATCGGAATCCGTTTGTAATTGTAACTACTCCGTTATAATAATCTGCAACACCTGAATCATTAGCATTAGCAAATCCCGCAGCCTTGCCCTTTGTCCAAGTTGCAGTACTTAAGTCTATCTTGTTCGTTCCATTACCTTCAATTTCTACATTTTTAATAGTAATCGTTGTTCTATCTGGTGTAAAGCCATCTGCAAGCTTTGCATCCCATGCCGGTCCGCCAAAGAGAACAAATCCGAATCCCGGTAATTCTCCATCCACAAGTAAATCATCTAATCGTAATCTAACTCGCTCAGGCTTTCCTTCTTTGAAAATAACTCTGTCTTTACAATTATTAATATCCCCTTCGAATGCATGAGAAACAAATGACACTTCAATATCATCTTTCCAATCACCGCCGGTTGTATTGATTTCCATATCCAAGCACAAATATGGACCTGTATACTTCGGCACTAAGGTGATATTTCGAATATAGAATCCCTCGTACGAATTCAACAAGAATATCGCCTTCAGATTGCCTTCTGCATCCCTTGGTATATCACTAAAGAATATTTCAATCTCTGTCCATTCATCCGAATTTGGATAACGTCCTTTTTCTCCTTCATCCCACCAATTCGGATAAAAGCCTGTCCAGAAGTCTCCGCCGCTTCTTCCCTCCTGACTTGGTATACCATCTGTCTTAAACTCAAATTTGATTGACTCTATGTTAGTATACTTAATAATATTCTCAACATACTGTCTGTTGAAGATAAATCCTCTACCGTCATTTTCATCTGCATTTTTGTTAATGAAATGGTACGCATGTAAATCCTCATCCCATTCTACTGAGTTCACCGGACTTAGTGGTTCAAAGAAGAATTCAAATTCTTCACCTTCAATTGGTTTGCTATATTTATCAGCCGGTGTTTGCAATACATTGATTGTAAATGTAGTAGAACGAACTACGTTTCCAGCAATAGATGTATATTCAGCAACATAGTGTGTTGTACCATACTTAGCAGCATAAGCTACTCCATTTTTCACTGTAGCTGCTCCCTCTACATCATCATCCATAGGCTTTTCAACATATTTGACAGAAGCATTTTTCTCCTTGATTGGTATATCCTTATCAAAGATGGAAATGCCTAAATCAACTTTAGCTGGCCACTCTCCACCTGTACCATTTAGATAAATATCATAAACTTTATCAGATACCTCTATAGATGTAGATGCATCAATAACATTGACTTCCAATGATGTATCGATCACGTTACCTCGCCACTTCGCTTCCACGCATACTGTGCCTTCACCCTCTTTAGTGGATGTGATTACACCATTTTCATCAATCTCAATTATCTTCCCTTTACTAGAATAATTGTATTTCACATCTGTATACACGTTTCCGTTGTAGGACAAAATTGGCTGTAATGTGTATGTTCCACCGATGTCCATTATCAAATTGTCTGTTTCCCCCAGTTCAAGTATAGGAACATATTTGTTATCCGTAACAACAATATCACATGACAATTCCTTGCCATCTATGTATGCAAAAACTTCCGTATTTCCTTTCTTCCTTCCGCATACAACACCATCCTGAACGGTAGCAATGTCCTTGTCCTTTGATTTCCATTCAATCTCTTCATCTTCCGTTCCCTGAAGTTTCAATGAATAGGTCTCATATTTTTCAATTGTCACTGTATCCTCTTGGAAAGATACTCCATTCACTTGTTCTTTATTTCCACAACCACTTAATAAAACCATAAAAATAGCCGTAAATAGCAAAGCGAAAATCTTTCCAAAATTTTTCTTACGTCTCAGGTACATCACTTATCCTCCTTTTGACACTTATTCATAGTTACATCTTAACAAAACATGCTACTTTATGTATTGTTTTAAAATCTTAATTAATTGTATGAGAATTCCAAACATGAAAAGTGCGACTCGAAACACTCGAGCCGCACTCTTTGTTTAAAATTTTTATTCTATTTTTAGAATACTACTAACGCAGCCTCACCTGCACCAAGTGTAATATAAGCACTGCCTGTTGCTTCTGTCGTATTTCCTTCATGAATAATCGTCGCTGCCACACCAGAACCAACATTCACAGCTACTGTGTTGTCTTGTTCCGGATTATAATTTGCAATAAACAATGCATGTTTTCCGTCAGCAGTTTTAAAACAACCTGTAAGCGTTCCGTATGTACTGTCAGTACCACAAGTTACTGTTGCGCCTTCGTAGTTACTGTATACTTCAACTTTGGCGTTTCCTTGTGAATCCTCACCCGTTGCCCAAAGCCAATGCTTACTTTTATAAAGTTCAATATCTTTCACATTATTTGCTGCCTGTTCTGTTGCATGTGTTCCTGTTGTCATAATTCCCTCGTGGGTTGCATTCACAAGAATGTGATCGATTGCTGTAAGTTCTTCATTTACATCCATTGCCCAATCATAATAACCCGCTGCATTTTCTGCTCCGGTAGAATCAAGCAGACCCATAGGTGATTGATGGAAGATAGGATTAGTCGGCTGCACCAATGAGAAATATTGAATTCCCTTCGCACCAAATGCCAAGCCCATATTTGCACTCCACTTGAATTCACCTTCTGTAATCGGATCGCCGTCCGGCGCCAATTCAAAGGAATCACCAGCCTGAACAAATGTCCAAAGCGGATTGCCAGACTCATTTGCTACATAACGGTTTAGCGCAAGATGTTTGAAGTAATCAGAACCATCAGTCGGTGATCCAGCATCCGGCACATCAACATGTTCTCCAAAGAACGGATAATAAGTAGCAGACACAAATTGATTTCCATACTCTTCTGCAAAACCGTTCAGATAATCCATATATTTGTACGGAGATGTTACATCGTTCACATGTTGATAGCAATATCCAAGTGCATTGGAATATGCAAATAATTTCTGTCCATTAACTTCCATAGTATTAACTGCCTTCGCAAGATTAGCATATTCACTAAAGTTTGCAGCATTCGGATTGGTATATGACAAATAATACGGCGGATAGCTCGTTGTAACCGGTTCATCAATGATAAATAGCCCTGCAAATGATTGATAATCTTTGTAATACTCAATTGCCTCCGGCAAGTAATTCTGTATTGTTTCAACTGACTCCGTACGCATATCGAGCAACCTTTGATCCGGCACTGTCATACTGATTCCATATTTTTGTGCCAAAGTCAATTGCTCATAAGTGTAGTAACGATTCACAGGAATATCTGAATATGAATGTTCGCCTCCATTTTCTATGATGAGCGTAATTCCAAGTTTCTGTATCTTTTGATACGTCTCTTCCTTTATCTGATTTCCTGCAGGTCCGGCAAATCCAATAATTGGCATCTTATCAGCTGCGTCCTCTACGTATATATCCAAAATCATTTCACGAAGCGTAACAACTTCTGCATTTTTCATTGAATCCGTTTCCGTATCAATTACATAATCGCCATTTACGTCATATGCCCATTCTTCACACTTGTATGCGGCATCAACACCTTCTTTGGTTGCCTTAATCAGTCTTACTAAATCTGCTGCACCAACTGCATTTTGGTCATTGATTTTTGTATCGCCAGAACGATATAAAACTACTTCTTGAATATAATCTGATACTCCATCATTAAATTTAATCTTATAGTCTCCGGCAACTGTGATTTTATCTCCACCGTTAACATCCATATCATCCCAAGTTGGCACACCATCTACAATGTTCTTCTTTTGCATTGTAATGACTCCGCTTGGAATAACATATGCATTGACGTCCAAATCATGATAGAGATCAGAAAGCGTTCTCTCAGTTACCCCGAGTGCCGCCGGACGTTCTACCGGTGTTCCATTTACTTGTGGCATTGGACTAAATACCAAAGTATCACTCATCTCACTTGCCAAATTTTGTATAACAATCGGTGCGTTGCCGTATAAAATACCGTCAAAATACATCCAAACTAATACATTGTCGCCGCATTGAGTAATGTCAACCTGCCACAAATACTCTCTGTCATAGAAACTGAAATTATCAATGCCCAATGTATCTGCTGTAAGTGTAAAATGATCTGAACTTGAAGAAGTTGCATCATTGTTAACTTTGTAAAGTTTCATGGTGTCACCAACAAAGTCAATTCTTAGTCCATACCATGTCTTTCCTTCTGCTTTGAGACCTCCCCAACAGAATACATATTGACCATCCATACTAGCGCCCGGTCCTGTGAATTTCACATTTTCTTTTAACGATGTATTTAGTAATGTATCAACATTCGGATGAGAAACATCTCCAAGCAATTCGTTATTGTTCAAAACGTTATCGCCATAGATACCTGCATTCCAATCTCCAAAGTGAATGTTTGTTAATCTTGTTGGTTTTGCGATTATAGAGTGTGGTTCTATTGTACCATCGTAGAATGTCATATAGCTTCCGAGCGGATAATTTGCTACACCTTCAAGCGTAAAATAATCTCCTACCATTTGGTCATTAACCCAAACACCTATTTTAGCAGATGCGGTACTATAATCTGTAATTGCAACTTTGAGATTGAACTTAGTGTTTGCAAAAGAACTAAGCCCAAATGTTTCTGCCGAGAATATTCTGTCAGATGCAAGGTATGATGCCTGCACAGCAGCTTTAGACAGTCTCAAATCACCGTTCGCATTTACACCAATTACAAGTCCTGTATAATCCGCAGCACCTATGAGTCTTATTTCACTTCCTGCCTGCATAGTAATGTTGCCACTAAACAAAGTATTGTTCATTTCTTTGCCTGATGTCAACGTTCCATTCTTACCGTATACCCCACCATTCGGATTGGCAGTGTATTGTCCTATACATGTGAACCCAAAGTCTTCCCATGTCAAATCAGCAAGTCCCATTGGTACAGATGTACCATTGGTATAAGATGGGTCGATGCTACCTTTAAACAAAGACATATAGGTTCCTAGCGGATAATTTGCATCCGTACATCTAATTGTAAAGATTTCTCTCACTAACTGCCCATTTACCCACACTCTAAAATTTGCTGATTGGTCGGAATATTCTGTCGTTGCTATCTTAAGATTAAATCTTGTATTGGCGAATGTTTCCATATTAAACGTTGCTGCTGTAAATTCTTGTGTTCCACCAAGTTCATTTGACCACATTCCACCGGCTCCCAATGTTAAATTACCGCTAGCATTTACACCAATAACAAGTCCTGTAAAATCTGCTGCTCCTGCATATCGAATTTCAGAATCAGCTGACATAATTACATCACCAACAAATAAACTGTTGTTTATCTCTTTATCAGAAGCAAGTTGACCATTTACACTGGTCTGCTGTCCATTACAAGGAATACCAAAGTCAGACCAAGTAAGTTCATGCAATATATAGTCTGCTTCAATTGTTCCCGAAAACAGTGACATATAAGTTCCAAGCGGATAATTTGCATCCGTACATCTAATTGTAAAGATTTCTCTCACTAACTGATCATTTACCCATACTCTAAACTTTGCAGATTGAGTGGTGTACTCTGTCACTGCTATTTTAAGATTAAATCTTGTATTGGCAAATGTTTCCATATTAAATGTTGCTGCTGCAAATTCTTGTGTGCCATTAAGTTCATCTGACCACATTGCAGCAGCTCCTAATGTTAAATTGCCACTTGCATTAACGCCAATAGTAAGTCCCGTAAAATCTGCGGCTCCAGCATATCGAATCTCGGAACCCGCCGCCATAGTAACATCACCATTGAACAAACTGTTATTGATATCTTTTTCTGATGAAAGCTGTTTTTTCTCAGTTGATACACTTCCACAAGTAATACCAAAATCTGACCATGTAAGTTCATGCAATACATAATCTGCTTCAACAATTCCTGTATACAATGACATATAGGTTCCCATGGTACCTTCACCTAATGTGAATTTCTCTCCCACAATCTTGTCATTGACATATACTTCAACCTTTGCAGATGAAGTTGTATACTCTGTTACAGCAATCTTGAGATTAAATTTAGTGTTGGCAAAAGTTGCAAGTCCAAATGTACCTGCTGAAAACTCTAGTCCGTTTCCAAGATAATTTGACCACATACCAGCTGTTGATAACTTCAATGCGCCAGCATCCGTCACAGCTATAATCAACCCAGTATAATCTGCATTGCCTAGATATCGGATATCAGAACCTGCCTGCATAGTAATATCTCCATTGAACAAGCTGTTATTGATATCTTTTCCGGATGAAAGCTGATTTTTCGCAGTTGACACCTCACCACAAGGAATATTAAAGTCTGACCATGTGAGTTCATGTAATTCAGTCTCAGCTGATGCTTTGTCCGGTACAATAGTGCCTGTATATAATGACATATAAGTCCCTAGGGTTCCTTCACCTAATGTAAATTTCTCTCCCACAATCTTGCCATTGACATATACCTCAACGTTTGCAGATGAAGTTGTATATTCTGTTACTACAATCTTGAGATTGAATTTGGTGTTTGCAAAGGTTGTAAGTCCAAATGTATCTGCTGAAAACTCTAATCCATATCCAAGGTAATTTGCCCACATACCAGCTGTTGATAACTTCAATGCGCCAGCATCCGTCACAGCTATAATCAACCCAGTATAATCTGCGTTACCAAGATATCGGATATCAGAACCCGCCTGCATAGTAATATCTCCATTGAACAAGCTGTTATCTATACCTTTTCCGGATGAAAGCATTTTTTTATCATTTGATGCACTTCCACAAGCAATACCAAAGTCTGACCATGTAAGTTCATGCAACACATACTCTGGTACAATAGTACCCGTGTATAATGACATATAAGTCCCCAAAGTACCTGAACCAATTGAAAATGTCTCTCCTACAATCTGGTCATTGACATATACTTCAACGTTTGCAGATGAAGTTGTATATTCTGTTACTGCAATCTTGAGATTGAATTTGGTGTTTGCAAAGGTTGTAAGTCCAAATGTATCTGCTGAAAACTCTAATCCATATCCAAGGTAATCTGCCCACGTAGCAGCTGTTGATAACTTTAATGTGCCAGTATCTGTTACAGCAATAATCAACCCGGCGTAATCTGCGTTACCAAGATATCGGATGTCTGAGCCTGCCGCCATAGTAACATCACCATTGAACAAACTGTTATTGATATCTTTCCCTGATGAAAGCGTTTTTTTATCAGTTGATGCACTTCCACAAGCAATACCAAAGTCTGACCATGTAAGTTCGTGCAATACATACTCCGGTACAATGGTTCCTGTATATAATGATAAATAGGTTCCCATAGCACTATCTGCTGTATAGGAAAAAGGCTCTCCTACTATCTGATCATTTACATAAACACTAAATGTTGCAGATTTGGTAGTGTATTCTGTAACTGCAATCTTGAGATTAAATTTAGTATTTGCAAAGGTTGTCAGTCCAAATGTGTCTGCCGTGAATTCTAGTCCATAGCCAAGATAATTTGCCCATCCACCAGCAGTTGACATCTTCAATGCGCCTGCATCTGTTACAGCAATAATCAGCCCTGTATAATCTGCGTTACCAAGATATCGAATATCTGATCCTGCCGCCATAGTAATATCTCCATTGAACAAACTGTTATTGATATCTTTTCCTGATGAAAGCGTTTTTTTATCATTTGATGCACTTCCACAAGCAATACCAAAGTCTGACCATGTAAGTTCAGTTAATCCATCCCAATCCGCTGCCTGCACCTTGTCAATGGATTTTCCGCCCCAAGACAAAGGACTGAGATTGCTAATCAGCAATGCCAGCATGCATAAGATCGAAACAAAAACTTTTAACCACTTTCTGTTTTTCATAATTATCCTCTCCTTCTCGATAATTTTGTATATTCTAAATGTTATCAAATCGCCTACTTAAATGTATTGCTTGAAAATCCTAATAAATTGTATAAAAATTTCAAATTGACAACTGAAATATAAATGAAATTATATTGCACATTTGGCAGATTCTTTGTTTCATTGTAAGCTACAGCCTTGCCAATAATTGATATTGCTCTTTCAAATGCTGATATAAATCTTTATATATATCGTATACTTTTGCATATTGTGCTGCTCGTTCAACATCCAGTGTCGTAGTATCATTCACTCGAATCACCTTCTGGCAAGCTTCTTCAACGCTCTCATACAATCCTGCACCCACCATTGCCAGAATTGCGACTCCAAGTGCTGGTCCTTCTTTTGAATCCACGGTTGACACATTCATACCATAAACATCTGCCATCATCTGTCTCCACAGTTCGCTTCTTGCGCCACCGCCACATGCTAACATGTTATCTGGTTTCACACCCATCTCTTCTAAGACTGAAAGGCAATCTTTCAATGAGTATGTGACACCTTCCATAATGGCACGTATCATATCGCCACGTTCATGAATAGCTGACAGACCGATAAAAGCACCTCTTGCATTTGGGTCAAGATGTGGCGTACGCTCTCCCATTAAATACGGTAAGAACATCAGTCGTCTTGCGGAAATACCTGATTGTTCCGCCATCACATTGGTAATGTCATAAGGATCTACACCTTTTTGCTTTGCCTCTGCAATAATATCTTGACAAAAATTATCTCTGAACCATTTTAATGACAACCCGGCAGCTTGAGTCACGCCCATCACATGCCACTCGCCTGGAACTGCACAGCAAAAAGTGTGTACGCGTCCTTGCGAGTCGATTGCCATTTCCTTTGTATGTGCATACACTACTCCGGACGTTCCAATGGTTGTAAATGCCGAACCGTCAACCACTGTTCCAGTTCCCACCGCTGCAGCCGCATTATCGCCTGCGCCGCCCACAACCGGTGTACCTTTTGCAAGACCGGTTAACGCAGCAATCTCCTCAGTCACATATCCTGTGATTTCCGGTGATTCGTAAACCTTACCAAGCATTGTTCTGTCTATCTCTAACTTCTCTAGGACTTCATCTGACCAGCAGCGTTTGCCCACATCCAAAAGCTGCATACCAGAAGCATCTGAAACTTCTGTAGCATACTCACCTGTCAGCATAAATCTGACATAATCCTTTGGTAATAAAATGTGTCTGCACTTTGCATAGTTCTCCGGCTCATGCTTCTTCACCCACATAATTTTAGAAGCTGTAAAACCGGTAAGTGCCGGATTGGCTGTAATTTGAATTAATCTTTCTCTTCCAACTAATCGTTCAATATCCTCACATTCCTCTGCAGTACGCTGATCGCACCAGATAATGGAATTACGGATAATCTGATTTTTTTCATCTAACATCACAAGCCCATGCATCTGTCCAGAGATACCAATGCCAACAATATCTGTGTTTGAAACACCACTCTCTGTAACAACTGCTTTTACAGTTGTCACAGTGGCATTCCACCAATCTACAGGGTCCTGCTCTGCCCAGCCATTCTGTGGCTGATACATTGGGTATTCCACCATGTGCAAAGCAATTGTATTTCCCAATTGGTCAAACAACACCGTCTTTGTACCAGAAGTCCCTAAATCAATTCCGATTACATATTTCATATGTAAATCCTCCTAAAACATAATTGAATTCAAAACACTTTCAAGATATTCTTGTTTTCCACTGATGTTCGTTGTAACATCACCCATATTTAAAGCATAGGCCTCCAATTCAGTCATCGTTGCTGTGCCATCCACGATTTTCTTTCCGATTCCGCTTTGATAACTTGCATATCTCTCTGCCACAAATTTGTCGATTCTTCCATCTGTAATCATCTTATCTGCAATGCGAAGTCCTAACGCAAATGCATCCATACCTGCAATGTATGCCAAGAAGATATCCTCAGAAGTATTAGAACCACGACGTGTCTTCGCATCAAAGTTAAGACCACCTTTTGTAAATCCACCTGCTTTTAAGACTTCATACATGCAAAGTGCTGTATCGTACACGTTTGTCGGAAATTGGTCTGTATCCCATCCCAGACACATATCACCTTGGTTGGCGTCGATAGAACCAAACACACCGTTATCTCTTGCAACACGAAGTTCATGTTGGAACGTGTGCATCGCAAGGGTTGCATGGTTTGCTTCGATATTCATCTTAAAGTCTTTATTCAAGTCATATTTTCTTAAGAACGCAAGCACTGTTGCTGTATCGAAATCGTATTGATGCTTGGTTGGCTCCTTCGGTTTTGGTTCGATATAAAAGTCTCCTGTGAAACCGATAGAACGTGCATAATCAACGGTCATACGCATAAGGCGCGCCATGTTATCCTGTTCCAATGCCATATTGGTATTCAGAAGTGTTTCATAACCTTCTCTTCCACCCCAGAACACATAACCGTCTCCGCCAAGCTCCGTTGTAATTTCAACAGCCTTTTTAATCTGTGCTGCTGCAAATGCAAACACATCTGCATTTGGGGCTGTCCCTGCGCCGTGCATATATCTCTTGTTGCCAAAGCAGTTTGCTGTACCCCAAAGAAGCTTCTTTCCGCTTTGTTTCATTAAGCCCTTTAATATTGCTGTAATTTCATCTAATCTTGCATTGCTCTCCGCTAGGCTTGCACCCTCTGGTGCGATATCTCTGTCATGGAAGCAATAATAGTCAATGTCTAATTTGTCCATGAGTTCAAATGCCGCATGTGCTTTGTTTTTTGCAATATCCATTTCATTTGTAGCACCATAGTTTTTAGACATTGTTCCGACTCCAAACATGTCTGAACCTTCTGCACACATGGTATGCCAATAAGACATTGCGAACTTCAATTGCTCACGCATTGTTTTTCCCGCAACAACTTCGTCAGGATTGTAGAACTTGAAAGCAAACGGATTGTCTGATTGCTTTCCTTCATATTTAATTTTCCCAATGTTTTTAAAGTATTCCATATAGTTTTTCCTCCATTTCAATCTAATTTATCGATTATAAAAAGCATATCATTTGACAATCCGATTTTCTCGACATATAATGATAAAAACTAGACAATTCTTGCAGAAAGGAACCTGAAAATGCTACCTTTTTTTGAACACAAAGCATCTATTTTGCAATCCAGACGTGAATGTGAAAATTTTGATTTCCCTTTACACATGCACATTCCGGCTGAATTTATCTATATCAACGAAGGAATGCTTCGGATTGAATATCCGGATTGCTCTTTTGTGCTGTCAGAAGGCGATTTTGCGATTATTTTTCCATACACCATACATGGATATAGCGCCATCACTTCAACTGTAGATTATACACTCGCAATTAGCAGACATGACATTTATGATGATTTCAAAAATACTTTATTACAAAAACATCCGGCAAATCCTGTGATTAAATCTTCGGATTTGCCGGATGATATTTCTGTACTTATGAATGAACTCGTATCCTTAAATGATTGTGATGAAAAATCAGCACTGATTAAAGCGATTATTTCACTAATACTTGCAAGAACACTTCCGTTATTTCATTTAAAACCAAACACTGAGAAATTCAAATCTAATCTCTCAGTAAGAGCCGTTACTTATGTTACGGAACACTTTAAGGAAAATATTTCTCTAGATACTGCTGCTGATGCACTAGGCATCAGTCGATTTGATGTATCCAGATTATTCTCTTCTTCTATAAAGATAAACTTTGTGAAGTACGTCAACTTCATGCGCATCGCCTATGCAAAGGAACTTCTGGAAACCACAAATACGTCCGTTTTGGATATTGCATTGGAATGTGGCTATGAATCGTTACGTACATTTAATCGCGTTTTTAAAGAATACGAAGGAATGACACCACTAAAATATCGCAATAAAATGCGCTAATTTTTTATATCAGAAAAGTATATCCATTAACCACAACTTCTTTTTCCATTACTTTATCAAATGTAATTGTTCTTCTTTCTCCTGGAAGCAGACAGAAATAGTTATCACTAATCTTTTCTGCTCTTTCGATTTCTACAACGTGAGTATAAGTATCCGACCATACTTCTACTCCATTGTCTACAACCTGATATTTTAAATCACACGTCTTTGCCAACTTTGGTGAACCCTCGCGATACCAATTACGTAGTACTCCATCCGTCGTCTTTGCCTCCGCTATTAAAATTTCATTCTCACCCAATGTCAGATTGAAGTCTCTAGCAACACTTTCTTCACATACCGTGATTTCTTCTTCCAGAATCTTTTCCCGTTTGCCTGTTACCAGATTTAACACGAACACTTCCACAGTGCATTTGTTTGACTGTGGCACAATATTTGATACATGTAGCTGATATCCCGTGCTATTTTTCTCAATATAGATTGCCACTGGCTTTGCATAATGTTTCATTGCATAGTAGCCTGCTTTTGGTCTTAAATAATAGTCCACAAGAGCCCATCCCATAAATGCAGGCCAGCAATCATTAAACATCCAATACACAACTCCGCTATTAAACCAGAGATTGCTTCGCGCATATCCCATTGTGAAGCGAACCCACTCATATTGTAGATAACGCATTTTAAAATAATGGTCTTCAAAATCTTGAGATTCTCCAAAGAGTCCCTTTGTAAAATCATCCATATAATCAAAGAGTTCTCTTGGAAGACCAGGATTTCCTTGTGAATGGTGTATCCACATATCATAGTCACTTTGATTTTCCGGAGACACAAATTCATCTAAGGAACATTTGCAAACTGCACCCATAATCGGTTCTTCTGCAATAAAACGTGCAAGATGCTCTTTCCAATACTCTCGGTAGTCGGACAAATCTTCTTTTGCAAAATACTGAAACATATACCAAAGAAAGTTTGTGTTGTGGGTTGTTCCTGCTGTTTTTGACGAATAAGGATTTCCGCCATATGGAGATGAAAACAAAAACCTTCGATTGTAATCTAATTTCTCAAGGACAGGCGCAATCACTTTGCGTGCCGAAAGCCTTCCACAGTAATTTTCTTGTGTGTCATCTCCGGACACAGCATTTTCGTTATCGCCAGTCCACCAAACCAAACTTGGATGATTACGAAGATAAATAGCTGCAAACTCTGCTTCCTTTCGTAAGTGCTCTTGGAAAGTTTCATCTGTTTCCGGATATGTTCCACATGCCATTAAAAAGTCTTGCGTCACTAAGATTCCAAGCCGGTCACATTCATCATAAAGATGCTGCTTTTCAAACAAGCCACCACCCCAGACACGAAGCATGTTAATACCCATCTGGACGCCCATTTCCAGATTCTTTGTCATCTTTTCTTCTGTTTCTGCAGAAGGAAATGGTTCACATGGTACCCAGTTCGCACCGGTGCAGAAAATTCTAACACCATTGATAAGGAGAATAAATCCTGTATATTCTTCGTTTTTATCCCAAGCTTCTCCACTTGCTGTCTGCTGCAAATCTTTGCATTGTTTGATAATGTTTTCATCCTTATCTTTCAACTGCAAAATCTTGACCGTTCGAATACCAAATTTTTGGTGGGTCACTTGCTCTCCAACTGTAATTCTTAACGTATAGATTGGCTGTTCCCCATAGGTGTGTGGAAACCAAAGTCTAGGATTTTCCACGTCACAATACAGAACACTTTCCTCTTCCTGACACCATGTTTCGCTGCAGTAAATGACTTCTCCCTCTGGGTTAATCAATTCTGTTTTTACCAATGCACCCGTTTCAAAACCTCTAAAATGCTCCGTTATTTTTATCTGCGCACTATACTCATCAATGTTGTCGGTAAATACATATACGTGTTCCAGTTCCATTTTTTCATGACAAACAATATATACCGGTCTATATATTCCGCAAGTTACAAACCGTTCTACCCAGTCCCAACCATATGTACATTGCATTCTCCTGGAATGTAAACGTTCTGTAGTGAAATTCCCTGGAAGGGCCTCTTTTCCTTCCACAGCTTTTATAGGAGAAAAAAAGCACACCTTCAGTGTATTGTCTCCTTCCCTTAAGATGCCATCCACCGAGAATGTATGTGGTATAAACATATTTTCAGTAGAACCAATTTTCATATCATTCAAATAAATATCGCAATAAGTATCTAATCCTTCAAAGACCAATTCCATGTTTTCTCTAATTCCATCGATTTGGAATTCTTTCATATATGTCCAGTCCTGCATTTCTATAAACTGACATTCTTTCGAATTCTTTTCCCAAAACATGTCACTCATAGAAAATAAATCTGTGTGTACGCAGCCTGGGACCGTTCCTTGATGACAATTTCCCTCTTCGTCATAGAAATTCCATGTGCCACACAAATCAATTCTGTTCATAATCATTCCTCTCTTTCCTATGCCTTCTATCTATATAATACTAAAAAATCATATCTATTGCATTACTATAAATTTTCAATATTTTGTACCAAAATTTCAATCTCTTCTTTTCCAATTTACAAACGTGTAAATTCATGTTAAATCTAAAAGAAAAGAACATACAAACACGTAACTACAGGAGGACACGTCATGAATAAAAAGCAACGAGTACATCTAGTCTGCAACGCCCACATTGACCCAATCTGGCAATGGGATTGGCAAGAAGGTGCCAGTGCAGTACTTTCCACTTTTCGTTCTGCAGCAAATCTAGCCGATAAATACGACTACATCTTCTGCCACAACGAAGTAACCGTATATAAATATGTAGAGGAATATGCACCCGAATTATTTGAAAAAATCAAGCAGTTGGTGAAGGCTGGAAAATGGCGCATCATTGGTGGCTGGTATTTACAACCGGACGACAACATGCCAATGGGCGAAAGCTTTGTTAGACAGATTCAAATGGGATTTGATTATTTCAGGGAGAAATTCGGTGTAACACCTACTACTGCATTTAATGTAGATGCTTTCGGTCACACAAGAGGTCTGGTGCAAATTTTGAAAAAATGTGGACAAGACAGCCTTATCGTTTGCCGTCCTCATACAGACGAAATTGATATTGAAGAAAACATTTTCTTATGGAAAGGCTTTGACAACAGCGAAATCAAAGTATACCGTTCACCAGATGGATATAATTCACCTTTAGGTACAACTGCAGATGCAATTAAAACCAAATTGGAATGTCGTGATCGGGAGCCTATCACCTGCGTCATGTGGGGTGTTGGTAATCACGGAGGCGGACCTTCTGATAAAGATCTTGCTGATATTTCCGAACTGATAAAGGACAATAGCAAATGGGAAATGTTCCACTCTACACCGGAAGCATTTTTCGCAGAACTTGACCCTACATACATAGTAGAAAAATCGCTCTACATTTCTATGCCGGGCTGCTACACCTCTTCCATTTGCGTAAAGCAAAAACATTTGGAACTGGAAAATGAATTGTATCTTGCAGAAATTATGTCGAGTTTAGCCAGTGCAAAAGGGCTAATGACATATCCAAAAGAAAAACTATATTCTTGCTTCGAAGACCTGCTAAATGGAGAATTCCACGACGTTCTTCCTGGAAGTTCTATCAAAGCCGGCGAAGACAACGGACTTATGCTATTCAACCATGGTCTCTTAGATGCAACTAGAATTAAAACGGCAGCATATTTTGCTCTCTGCAAAGAGCAACCGGTAGCAAAGGAAGGAGAATATCCAATCGTGGTATTCAATCCACACCCTTATGAACTTGTGGATAACGTGGAATGCGAATTTATGCTGGCTGACCAAAATTGGTCCACCACAGATGTTTCTCGCATCCTTGTAAAAAACGGTAACGAACTGATTCCATATCAGGTAATTAAGGAAGAAAGTAACCT
Organism: Tyzzerella sp.; assembly: GCA_017410145.1. Classification (GTDB taxonomy): domain Bacteria; phylum Bacillota; class Clostridia; order Lachnospirales; family Lachnospiraceae; genus Faecalimonas. The sequence goes on along the minus strand of JAFQRJ010000015.1, from coordinate 147,055 downwards.
GAATCTGGACTGGAGAAAACGAGTTATCTTCGAAGCAAAACTACCACCTATGAGTATGAAACGGTACAGTGTGTACATTGAGACCGTCCCAGTTGCAAAACCAACACTTACGGATTCTGTTATTTTCGACAATGGGCATAAATATGTGGAAATTGACAACAACACGGGACTTCTTAAGAGTTTTTGTATTGATGGCAAAGAGTATGCAAAAAACGCCTTCTCTCTCACTATGTTTGATGATAATCCAGACCCATGGGCAATGGGCAAGGACCAATTAGAACGCGTAGGCACCAATGGAGAACCGTTTGCACTCTCCAGCACTCCAAGTGGTGTATTCCAGAATATGAAGAGCGTTCAGGTGATTGAGGATGGAGATATTTATCTTGGAGTAGAGGCTTTCTTTGAAAAAGACAACAGCAAAGCTCGCATTGAATACCGCATTTATAAGAACAATGATGATGTGGATGTAAATGTAACACTTTTCTTTAATGATGCCAATAAGATGGTAAAACTTGCTGTCCCTGTTATAAATTCAGGAAAAGTAATTGGACAGACTGCTTTTGGTACAGAAGAATTATTTAACGACGGACATGAATTAATTTCTCATCGTTTTACAGCTGTGGAATCAGATGATAAGTACGTTGCTATTTTTGACAAGAGTCGATACGGTGGGCATTTTGAAGATGGCACTCTATATCTATCATTGGTAAGGGGTACCACTTATTGCGCCCATCCAATTGAGGACAGACTATTAATTCCAAATGACAGATTCACCAGAAAGATGGACCAATCGGAACACAACTACTACTTCCGTTTATCTGTTTGCAATGAAATTGAATTAGATAGAAAAGCAAACGAATTTAATCGTAAACCTTACGCAGTTAACGTATTCCCGCTGGGCGAAAAGGATATTGAAAACAAATTTGATGTGAATGTTTCAAACACAAACATTACCCTTGTTACAATAAAGAAATCTGATAAACGAGAGGGTTATATTTTAAGACTAATCAACAACTATAAAGAAGCACAGAAAACAAGTATCACCGTAGGTAATCAAACCCAGATTGTTGTCTTTAACAAATATGAAGTTAAGACTTTCTTCTATGATGGTAACTTATGTGAACTTGATAGAATGGAGATTTAAATATGATTATCAAACAATATATTAAAGATTTTGAAAACCTAGGATTTGGTATGTTTGTTCACTTCGGATTGTATAGCATACTGGGAACCGCCGAATGGGCAAAGTATAGCAATCATATTCCTGACGAGGACTACGACTCCTTATTAGAACAATTCAACCCAAAAGAGGATTGGGCAACAGAGCTCGTGAAAACAGCAAAAAATGCAGGATGCAAATATATTACTCTGACAACACGCCATCACGATGGTTTTTCACTTTTCGATACGTGCGGTCTAAATACTTACGATGCACCTCATTCCAAATGTGGCAGAGATTTAATCAAAGAATTTGTGGATGCATGTAATTGTGAAGAAATCATCCCATTCTTTTACCATACTTTACTAGACTGGCACGAGGAAAGTTATAAACAAGATTTTCCAAAATATTTAGAATACTTGCGTAAAAGTGTAGAGATTATCTGCAAGCATTACGGCAAAATCGGTGGTATCTGGTTTGACGGTATGTGGGATAAACCGGATGAGGATTGGGAAGAAAATGCACTTTACGGAATGATTCGTAAATACCAACCTGATGCTATGATTATCAATAATACTGGATTGGACGCTAGAGGCGCACTTGGTCATATTGAGCTAGATAGCGTAACATTTGAGCGTGGAAAGCCTGGAGCAATCAACATGGAAGGTGCTCCAAAATATGTAGCGAGTGAAATGTGCGAAGTTTTTTGCGATCATTGGGGGTATGCAAGAGAAGACTTAAACTACAAATCTCCTGCCCAAATGATTCGTGAACTTGCAGACTGCCGCCGTTATCGCGCCAACATGTTGATGAATATTGGACCAATGGGCGATGGAAGTATTCGCGAAATAGATAAGGCTATTCTAAATCTAATGGGAAGTTGGGTAAATTACTTTGATGAGGCAATCCGTAAGCCAGAACCAACCAAAATAGAAATAGAAGGAAAACCTGATGACTTCATCCTGAAGCATGAAAAGAATTATTATCTATTCTGTTACAATCTGCCAATGGTTGCAGATGCAAATGTTGCTATTTTACAAGACGCGCAATATGAAAGCAAATTTCAGTTAGCAGATAAGATTCAATCTGTTACATGGCTAGATAATGGTGAAACGGTATCGTTTATTCAAAGCAACAATGATGTAGTTGTTACCACCGTACCATATACTTATGGCCGTAATCTAGTTGTGCGTGTAGCTAAAATTGTATGTGACTAACAAATAAGGTGCATGATTGAAAGTCAAGTTGACAAAATTACATCGTCTGTTATAATGTACTTAACAAGACAGCCGACGAGTAGGTGCACGCTACCCGTTCTGGCAAAATATTGTTGAGCTACAAGAGTAGCCGTTCCAACCTTTGCGAGAGACAGGAACGGCTATTTTTTATGGCTGCCTTATTAAACACACTATTCAATTATTCATACTGAAATATTTGCATGAAACATGCATGAAATAATAAATGATAACACAGAACCGTGTAATATCAAAAAAAGCTGTTGGCGGGACTTGAACCCGTGACCTCCGCCTTACCAAGGCGACGCGCTACCGACTGCGCCACAACAGCAAACTGTCTTCGACAGTACTTTTATATACTACTATATGTACCGCCGAAAGTCAAATGTTTATTCCAAAATTGTACGCATTTTTTGTCTGATTCTCTGCAAGGCATTATCGATGGACTTGGGACTTTTATCCAATAGTTCTGCAATAGAATGGTAGTCCTCTCCTTGCAAGTGCAAATGCAACACTCTTCGTTCCAAATCGCTAAGTCGCTGATTCAATTCACTCACCAACATTAACATACGTTCCTTATCCAAAAATAATTCTTCCGGATTATTATTCGTTGTCATTTCCAGTTGTTCAATGAGCGGCGACTGCTTCTCATCAGAATCCGCCTTTTTTATATCATATAATGATACGTACGAATTGAGCGGTATATGCTTCTGTCTTTGAGACAGTTTAATTGCGGTATACATCTGACGGGAAATACATAGTTCTGCAAAACTGTAAAAGGATGCCTCTTGTTCCGTATCATAGTCTCTGACGGCTTTAAATAAACCTATCATACCTTCCTGTATTAAGTCATCATTTTCTCCGCCCAGCAAATACATCGCCTTCGCTGCTCGTATTACCACATATTTATATTTACTGATAATGTAATCCATGATGGCAGTCTCACCCTCTCGAAGTTTACGAATCAGCTGCTCATCCGGCATATTTTCATACTTACTCATATTATTTCAAACGTTGTCTTACGATTTCATATGCAAGCACACCTGCTGCCACAGATGCGTTCAATGAATCGATATCACCTTTCATTGGGATAGATGCAATAAAGTCACACTTCTCTTTTACCAAGCGACTCACGCCTTCTCCTTCATTTCCAATTACAAGTCCAATCGGTCCTGTCAGATTTAAGCGGTACATAGACTCTCCACCCATGTCAGCACACACAAACCACAAACCCTTTTCCTTTAACTCTTCCATTGTCTTTGCAAGGTTTGTTACCTTTGCAACCGGAGTATAGTTAAGTGCCCCTGCCGATGTTTTGGCTACGGTAGCAGTCAACCCTACCGCGCGATGCTTTGGTATAATTACACCATGTGCACCGGCCAGATTTGCAGTACGGATAATGGCTCCCAGGTTATGCGGGTCCTCAATATTATCCAACAAGATAATAAATGGGTCCTCTCCTTTTTTCTCAGCCAAAACAAAAATATCCTCTACCTCCGAATACTCATAGGCCGCCGCATAAGCAATCACGCCTTGATGTTTCTTCGTTTCAGATAGCTGGTCTAATCTCTCTTTTGTTACAAATTTCAAAATAGTGTCATGCTTTTTAGCCTCTCTCACAATCGTTCGAATCGGTCCATCCTGACATCCGTCCAACACAAACAGCTTATCCACTGGTTTGCCCGAACGAAAGGCCTCAATCACAGCATTTCGTCCTTCTATTACTAAATTCTGTACTTTGATTTCCTCACTCATAAATTCCTCCACATAGCAATTACTTTGCTTCTGTCCTACCGTTATCCAAACTGTCCAGTCCGATTTTCACCAAATCTAACAATCGTTTGTAATCCTTTTTTAAATACAAGTATCCTAAAAGTGCCTCAAATCCTGTTGCACGACGATAATCTGTAATGGACTGGTTCTTTGCCGGTGATACTGACTTTGCATTGCGCCCGCGTTTATACACCGCATGTTCCTCTTCGGTTAAATGTTCCTGCATGGTCCGCATCATAAGAGACTGGGCAGATGCCTGAACCAGTCTGCTGGTCTCCTGATGAAGCTTGTTCACCTGTTTGTTACCATCATTTATCACCAAACTCTTAATCACCAAGTCGAATATGCAATCTCCTATATACGCTAATGTAAGAGGTGAATATTCTCTGATATCCACCTCTTCCATTTGAAATAACTCATTCATATAGGAAACAAAATCAAATCCTACGCTTTTCTCCATTTTACTCCTTCGCGAGTATCCTCTAAGATAATACCCTTTTCTAACAATTCATTACGAATTTCATCTGCTCTTTGGAAGTTCTTTTCCTTTCTTGCAGCCTGGCGTTCTTCGATTAATTTTTCGATATCTTCAGCAAGTAATTCCTCTTCTTTTTCTACGATCAATCCAAGAACATCTGCCAATTTCACAATTAGATTAAGTAAGCCTTCCAAGTACTCTTTTGAGCTTTCTCCGTTTGCCGTTGTATTTGCATATTTCACAAGTTCAAATACCGAAGAAATCGCATCTGCCGTGTTAAAGTCATCTTCCATGGCCTTTTCAAAGTTTTCAACAAACTCATTCGTTTTTTCAAAGACAAGTTTTTCTTCTTCTGTCATCACATCTGCTGTAGTTGCACCCATTAAATGTTTTAAATTCGCAACTGCTGTGATGATACGCTCCAATCCATTCTTAGATGCTTCCATCAAATCTGCACTGAAATTTAGTGGGCTTCTGTAATGTGCACTCAGCATGAAGAAACGAAGCACCTGCAAATCATACTGCTCGCTGATTTCACGAACGGTAAAGAAGTTGCCAAGTGATTTTGACATCTTACGATTGTCAATATTCAAGAACGCATTATGCATCCAGTATTTCGAAAATTCTTTTCCGTTTGCCGCTTCACTCTGTGCAATCTCATTTTCATGGTGTGGGAATACAAGGTCTTCTCCACCTGCATGAATATCAATCTGGTCGCCCAAATATTTCTTTGACATTACAGAACATTCAATATGCCAGCCCGGTCTTCCATCACTCCATGGCGATTCCCATGCAGGTTCTCCTTCTTTTTTCGGTTTCCATAATACGAAGTCCAGAGAATCTTCCTTCTCGTCTTCACCTGTCACCAAAAGAGAACGACCACCGGATTGTAAATCATCTAAGTTTTTATGAGACAACTTACCATACTCATCAAACTTTCTTGTACGGAAATATACGGTTCCATTCTTTTCATATGCATAACCGTCTGCAATCAGCTTTCCAATCATTTCAATCATGCCACCGATTTCTTCTGTTGCAAGTGGATGGGTGGTTGCCGGTTTTACATTCATCCCTGCCATATCTTTCTTACATTCTTCAATATATCTTTTTGCAATCTCTTCAGCCGTCACGCCTTCTTCGATAGCCTTTTTGATAATCTTATCATCCACATCCGTGAAATTCGAAACGAAATTCACATCATAGCCTTTATATTCAAAATAACGTCTTACTGTATCAAATACAATCATCGGTCTCGCATTTCCGATATGAATGTAATTGTATACTGTAGGACCACATACATACATTTTTACCTTTCCTTCCTCAATTGGAACAAACTCTTCTTTTCTTTTTGATAATGTGTTAAATACCTTCATGTTAGCCTGCCACTCCTTTTCTCTATCTCTAAATCGTATTCAAAATCCCACATTTTGTCAACCTCTAGACCTCTTCATTTATGAAAATTTTTGCATTTTTAAGGTCTAAATCGAATTCCGGATTCAAAACCTTCGCCATAATCATCGGTTTTGCTTCTTCAGCGCCATATCCCGTACACAAAGCGCGGTCTATTTCATTGCCTGTAAGATGAAAAATAGCATGCTGTAAATCTTGCTCGTTTCGGAATATTGGCTCCCTCATAACAAAATGCTTATCTTCTCCACCATTGTAAGCATAACAAAAGACACCTTCTATCTTACCTTCTCGCTTTGCCAAAAGAATTCCACCATTTTCACTTGCAAGTTCCAAAAGTAACGTCTCATAATATCCCGAGTCTCGCCTAGTCACAACATCATACTCCTGCAACATCTGATTTGCGAAGTTGGCAATCTTTTCGCAGTCATTCTCTGTAGCTGGTATCATCTCTAATTTTGCATCACAACTACATTTACCAACTACTTTATCTTGTTTTTGTTCATAAACAAACTCAAACCCAAAAGGCTTATAGATTGCCTTATCTGCCGGCATGAGAAAGGTAAACGGTTCTCCTCTGTCTGCCATCACCTGCGTTACATGATTCAGCAATTGCCTCATGAGTCCCTGCTTCCTGTATCTTTCATCCGTTGCAACTGCTACGATGTAATGAGTTTTGTAAACCTTGTCTTTCACTCGCATGTGATAAGGATTCAAATGTATCATTGATACAATTTCACCATCTTCTTCTATGACATAGATTTCATTATCTTTTATTTTAGCAGAATAATAATAATCCAGAAACTCCGGCGTATCTTCTGTGAATATCTCTTTCCACAGTTTTCGTGTCCTAATGTGCTCATCTGGTTGAAGTTTTCTAAGCTTCATGTTTCTTACATCCCCCGCAGCCTGCGCATCCTTCCTCGCTGTCAGCCACCTTAAAGCTTGTTAAATTTGTAATCTTTTCAATAGCACAAATTGCCTGTGATGAAATGCCTTCCCCGGTACCTGTAAATCCTAATCCTTCTTCTGTGGTTGCCTTTACGTTTACCTGATCTAATTCGAGCCCCAGTGTATCTGCAATATTTTTTCTCATATCCTGAATGTATGGTGCCATTTTTGGACGCTGTGCAATAATGGTAGCATCAATATTTTCAATCACATACATATGCTCGTCCAAAAGCTTGCCAACATGCTCCAATAATTTGACACTAGAGATACCTTTATATTGTGGATCTGTATCTGGGAAATGTTTTCCGATATCACCGAGTGCAGCTGCTCCAACAAGTGCATCCATTATCGCATGCACCAAAACATCTGCATCCGAATGGCCTAACAAGCCCTTTTCATAAGGAATTGTCACCCCACCTAAAATCAAGTCTCTATCTTCTACTAATTTATGAACATCATATCCTAAACCAACTCGCATAGTTAACCTCTCTTTTTCTTTATAATAAAATAGTATATCATATTTTTTACATTACCAAAAGAATTTTGCACAAATATGAGAATTTACGGTGTGAGACAAACATATACGCTACTATACCGTAAATAAGTCTGTTTTTAGAATCATAAAACTTGGTTTTACGGTGTGAATCTAAGAAAAACGCCCACACACCGTAAATACATGACTACAAAACTTGCTGTTACGGTGTCAAACAATAAAAACACCTTGCTCACCGTAAAATATCTGTGTAGGACTTGTATAATCTATGTTTTATGTACAAAAACTACGGTGTATTATGCAAAACCTATCTGTCACGCCGTATTTTCATAAAAACAAACTTTTTTTACTCTCAAAATTACGGTGAATTTGACATTATCTCTTTCTCGCACCGTAAATCCATACAGTTATGGTAGAAATTAGGGTAGAATTTTTAAATTGTTTTGAATGATTTGGGTTTGAGCAATGAAAAAAGCCCATAAATATGGGCTTTCATCAAGTAGCGGGAACTGGATTCGAACCAGCGACACTACGGGTATGAACCGTATGCTCTAGCCAACTGAGCTATCCCGCCAAACTAATCGCGCCAGTTTCGTAGAAACTGTGTGCATCGTGCGAAGCACGCACGTCACATTTTGCGACTCTAAATTTAAATTTTACAACAGAATAACTGTCGCAAAATGGGACCAACAGGGCTCGAACCTGTGACCCCCTGCTTGTAAGGCAGGTGCTCTCCCAGCTGAGCTATGATCCCAAGTATAAGCGGGTCGTCTTCGCAACCCGCTTTGCTAGTATACTATTATATGTCACAACTTGTCAACACTTTTTTCACTTTTTTTAATATATTTTTATTTTTTAAAGTAAATTCCACTTTGCCGTGGAACTTAAATTCAAAAACTGGATGTTAGTTTTAAAATTTACCCATTTATTAAATACAAAGTGCGTTTCCAAGGTATAGAAACGCACTTTAACCATATAATTCCTTATTTACTTTTTTATCAAAACAAACTATAGCCGAAAATAGTTGTTTTTTCAATATGCGTTAACCGATGTGACCAGAACTTTACCTTCTGCTTTTTCTATTGTTATCTTCCCTTTAATGGAATACAAATCTGTTTTATATGAAACTTCAAAAGAGTATGTGTTCTCGCTTACCTTCTCATATTGTACATCAGCAATCTCAACCGTTACGTTCTGATTTACGACATAAAGATCATATTGTATAGGTATACGGTTTGCCTGCATCAAGTCAATACATTTCTGAGTTGCATAAGCTTCAAATGGCTTACAGTAGTTCTCGTATGCTTGTTGTGTTTCATTTGATATTTCTTGGACACCTTCCGTTTCCTTCAATGTAGACATATCACGTGTTGGACCCACCATTTCTATAAAGGTGTTGCATCTTTGTTGCTTATTTAAATCAAAAACCTCATATAAAAAATTTTCAATCAATTCTTTTTCCTGTATCTCAGCAAGCCCCTTAGCATTATTTTTCGCACAACCAACAACAAATATCTCTAAGACAATGAATATAATAAAAATTTTTTTCATACTCTGTCCCTCCGGTGTCCCACACAACTACAGCAACATCATTTAACAACTTGTGGTGCTTTACTTACAGAAATAAAACCCTTCTAATAATACGTAGGTATAACAAATCTATATCCAGATAAATAATTGTTTGAAGTATACCCATAATGATCAGCACCCCAAATTATACAACCATTTGTATTAATCGGATCAACATATCCATGATAGGTGGCATATTTACCAATGGTAGTCATTTCCCCCCATATAATATCCCCCTCAGTAACCATCACCAACATACATCTCTTACATTGCCATGCTGATGCCAAAAGAATATATGTAGATCCATCCTCCTTATAAACCGTTCCAAATCCGCTAGAAACCATATAATGATATTGATACATACCACAAACTGGTTCATAACACGGTTCCACTTCTCCTCTCATATCTGCAAGTAATACAGTCCTTTCTTCCCCACAATCAGAGTGAATACAATTCATTACATTTTAGAAACCCACAAAAATAATGACTTCTATTCCTTTAGTTACATATTTCTATTAATAGCAGCTGCCTTATTTTCAGTCTTTTTTGTTTTTCTTTTTCTTTTTGTATTTACATTATACTCTTTTTTGTTTGAATTATCAATTAATTTGAACAGTTTTTTATTGATTGATTTTCCACAGCACATTTCACCTTGCCATAAAACTTAAAGCTAAATGCTCACGATGGTCTCTTACAACAGAAGTCGTTTTTTTGCCTTAAGAAAAATCTGTTTTTCCTGTTCAATTATTGATTTTACGCCATTTAAGGCAAAAAAAATCCACTTTTTTGAAAATATTTGACATATGGCGCTTAGCCTAAGCGAGAAAAAGCACAGCGTATTCGAGCTTTATGGCTGAATAGTGTTGTGATAACCCTTTAAAAATTGTTTAGTTCTTTCCTCTTTTGGATTGTCAAAGACTTCACTCGGCGAACCCTGTTCCAAAACAATACCGCCATCCATGAACACTACCTGATCTGACACTTCCTTTGCAAATGCCATCTCATGTGTAACAATAATCATGGTAGTCTTTTTATCTGCCAATTCTTTGATAACCTTCAGAACCTCACCGGTAAGTTCCGGGTCAAGAGCCGATGTCGGTTCATCAAAACAAAGAATATCCGGTTCCAAAGCAAGGGCACGGGCTATAGCCACACGCTGGCACTGTCCACCCGAAAGCTGATGCGGATAATTATTCATCCTATTTTCAAGCCCCATTTGTTTTAACAGCATAATTGCCTGTTCTTTGATTTCATTATGAATTTCCTTTTTTCTCGCCTTATAATCCGGTTGTTCCTTTGCCAATAATTCTTTTGCTAACATCACGTTCTGCAAAGCTGTATATTGTGGGAACAGATTAAAGGATTGAAATACCAAACCGAAATGCAGTCGCTTCATGCGAATTTGTGATTCCAGTTGCGTCTTCTTATCCTCTGCATCAAATATGGTTTCATCATTTACACGAATAATACCCTTGTCCGGACGTTCCAAGAAATTAAGGCATCGCAATAACGTCGTCTTTCCACTTCCAGAAGAACCGATAATAGATATCACGTCCCCTTTTTCCAAGGAAAAACTAACATCCTTTAAAACTTCTGTGCGTCCAAAACTTTTATGTATATTTTTCACTTCTAAAATCGCCATCTTGTCCGCACCTCCTTATTGGAAATAATCCAGTTTCTTCTCTAAACGTCCAAGAAGAACTGTAACAATTCCATTAAATATCAAATAATAGACTCCGGTAAAGAATAGTGGCCACATCGCACCTGCAATTCCCTGAGACCCTTTCATAAAGGTTTGCCCTGCATAAATAATTTCCTGCAATGCAATAATACGCGCAAGGGATGTGTCTTTTACCAAAGTGATAATCTCGTTTGACATTGGTGGAATAACACGTTTTACCATTTGTAGTAATTTTACCCGGAAGAAAATCTGACTCTTCTTCATTCCAAGCACCAATCCTGCCTCTTCCTGTCCAACTGGCACACTTTGAATACCACCTCGATATATTTCAGAAAAATAGCAGGCATAGTTAAACACAAATGCTACCGTCGCCGCCAAAAAACGCCCCGATTCACCAACACCCCAGATATGGTTTTCCAACATCAGTCCCGGTCCATAATAAATAATTAACAGTTGAATCATGAGAGGAGTTCCTCTCACAATCCAAACAATCATTCTCGTCAAATAACTTAACGGTTTAAATGAGGACATTGAACCCAAGGCTATAATGAGTCCAAAAGGTATCGCCCCAATCAGAGTGGATGCAAATAGTTTTAACGTCTGCACAAACCCTATATTCAGTGCATTTACGACGATTGGAAATTGTTCCAATATTCGTTCCATATGTATATCCTGCTTTCTAATCTATTTCTGTTCAATAATATCGTTTTCTAGACCGTATTTTTCTGCATATTTCATCATTGTACCGTCTGCATATGCTTGTTCAAAGAATTTTTCTAATTCCGCTAAAAGGTCAGAGCCTTTTCGGAATCCAACACCAAGTTCTTCATCTGACACATAGATTGAAGTTGCTGCCAAATCTGAATAATCTGAATCAGGTCCAACCATAGCAACTGCCATCAAATAATCGATAATCGCAGCTTCTGATGCTCCTGCTTTTACTTCATTCAATGCCGATGCCTGATCAGGTACTCCATTGATTTTTTTCCAGCCTCTTTCCTTTGCCTCAGCTTCTCCTGCACTTCCCTGTTCTACTGCAAATTCTAAGTTTTCAATACTCTCTTCTGTTGTGTATTGGTCAGCCTTATCCGCCTTTACAACCACTACTTGATGATTGTTGCAATATGCTTTGTAATCCATTGCTGCTTTCACTTCATCTGTCAACGTCATACCATTCCAAATACAGTCAAAAGTTCCGTTATTCAGTTCCAGATGCTTGTTTGTCCAATCAACAATAATTTCAAACTCTACTTCAACGCCTAAATACTCCGCAAATGCAGTTGCCATGTCCGCATCAAATCCAACCCAGTTTCCATCCTTATCTTTGTAATCCATAGGTTCAAACTCTGTGATACCAACAACAAGCTTTCCTGCATCTTTTACTTTTTCCAAATCCGACTTAGCAGTATCCTTACCGCCACAAGCCACCAATGAAAGTACCATAATAACACTTAATAATAATGCAACTAATTTTTTCATATTTTTTTCTCCTTTATCATTGTTTTTATAACACTTTCTCATAGTAACGAATTAGCACGCTAAAGTCAAGCACTTTTTGAATTTTTTATATAGAAAAGTCTGTCAGTTTCCATAAAGCAAAAGCGCCAGTCATGCAAACATTTTGCACAGCCAGCGCCTTTTGTTTTTTTTTCTATTCAAGACTCGCTCGCGAGTCTTGGTGCGGGATTCGGGTCAGCGTAAGCTGACATATTACCATACCGAATCCCTGCACATCCTCGCGGAGCATATATCAGATGGGGATTGTCTCCCATCTGATATTATACAATTCCTTGTGCTGTCATTGCATCTACAACTTTTTCAAATCCTGCGATGTTAGCACCTACAACGTAGTTACCTTCTACGCCGTATTTCTTAGCTGCTGCTGCAGCGTTATGACAAATGTTAACCATGATTGTCTGAAGTTTTGCATCCACTTCTTCAAATGTCCAGCTTAAACGTTCACTGTTTTGAGACATTTCAAGTGCTGATGTTGCAACACCACCTGCGTTAGAAGCTTTACCTGGAGCAAAGATTACTCCATTTTCTTGTAAGTAATGAGTTGCTTCTAATGTAGTAGGCATGTTTGCACCTTCTGCTACTGCGATAACGCCATTTGCAACCAATGCTTTTGCATCATCCAATAACAATTCGTTCTGTGTTGCACATGGAAGGGCAATATCTACTTTCACTGTCCATACGCCTCTACCTTCATGGTATTCTGAATTTGGACGATATTTCTTGTACTCTGTCAATCGAGCGCGTTGTACTTCTTTGATTTCCTTGATTGCTACAAGGTCAATTCCTTCTGCATCGTATATCCAGCCGTTAGAATCGCTCATTGTTACAACCTTTGCACCAAGCTGTGTTGCTTTTTCAGCTGCGTAGATTGCTACGTTACCTGAACCTGAGATAGCTACTGTTTTACCTGCAAGCTCGATTCCTGCTAATTTCAACATCTCGTCTGTAAAGTACAATAAACCATAACCTGTTGCTTCTTTTCTAGCCAAAGAACCACCGTAGCTTAATCCTTTACCTGTAAGTACACCTTCGTATACGTTGCGAATACGTTTGTACTGTCCGTACATATAACCGATTTCTCTTGCGCCTGTTCCAATATCACCAGCTGGAACGTCTGTGTCAGCACCGATATGTTTGCACAACTCTGTCATGAAGCTTTGACAGAATGCCATGATTTCTCTATCTGATTTACCCTTAGGATCAAAGTCAGAACCACCTTTACCACCGCCGATTGGAAGTCCGGTTAAAGAGTTCTTAAATGTCTGTTCAAAACCTAAGAATTTGATAATACCTAAGTTTACAGATGGGTGAAGACGAATACCTCCCTTATATGGTCCGATTGCACTGTTGAATTGTACACGGTAACCTTTGTTTACCTGTACATTTCCATTATCATCAACCCATGGAATACGGAACATGATAATTCTTTCCGGCTCCACTAATCTCTCTAAAAGAGCTTCTCTTCTATATTTTTCTTCGTTTGCTTCAATCACTACTCGAAGTGACTCCATAACTTCTTTTACAGCCTGATGGAACTCTGGTTCCGCAGGGTTTTTCTTAACAACTAATTCAATAATCTCATCTACGTATGACATATGAATCCCTCCTTTTTTTCTTTGTAAAGTATAATGCTTTATCACAGTGAAGTCAATTGTTTTTTTCAAAAAAAGTCACCTCATTGTGAGGTGACTTTCAGATTACTCTTCGTCAACGTCTTTCATTGAGAAGCTAATTCTTCCCATCTTGTCTTTTCCAAGACAAACAACTTTTACCTTATCTCCTAATGTAAGAACGTCTTCTACTTGTTTGATTCTTTCTTTGGAAATCTTAGAAATGTGTACCATTCCTTCTTTTCCAGGTGCGAATTCAACGAATGCGCCAAATTCTTTGATGCTGATTACTTTCCCTTCGAATACCATTCCAGCTTCGAAATCTGTAACGATAGTAGCAATCATCTTCATTGCTTCTTCCATCTTTTCTGCATCCGTACCACAGATAGAAACAGCACCATCATCTGTAATATCAATCTTAACGCCTGTCTGTTCAATGATAGCATTGATTGTCTTTCCACGTTGTCCAACAACATCACCAATCTTAGCTGGGTCAATCTGCATAGAACGAATCTTTGGAGCATATTGTCCTACTTCTTCACGTGGCTCTGCAATTGCTTTTGCCATTACTTCATCTAAGATGTATGTTCTTGCTTTCTTTGTGCAAGCGATTGCTTCTTCAATGATTGCACGTGTTAAACCGTGAATCTTAATATCCATTTGGATAGCTGTGATACCTTTGTGTGTACCAGCTACCTTAAAGTCCATATCTCCGAAGAAGTCTTCCAAACCTTGGATATCTGTTAATACCAAGTATTCATCATCTGTATCACCGGTTACAAGACCTGCTGAGATACCTGCAACAGCTGCCTTAATAGGAACACCGGCTGCCATAAGTGACATACTAGATGCACAAACACTTGCCTGTGATGTTGAACCATTTGATTCAAATGTTTCTGACACAGTACGGATTGCATATGGGAATTCCTCTTCACTTGGAAGAACTGGAAGCAATGCTCTCTCAGCCAATGCACCATGACCGATTTCACGACGTCCCGGTCCTCTTGATGGTTTTGTTTCACCCACAGAGTATGCAGGGAAATTGTAATGATGCATATATCTCTTAGAAACTTCAGCTTCATCCAATCCATCTAATTTTTGAGCTTCTGATAAAGGTCCAAGTGTAGTAACTGTACAGATCTGGGTCTGTCCACGTGTAAACATAGCTGAACCATGTACTCTTGGAATAATATCTGTCTCTGCAGCAAGTGGTCTGATTTGGTCGATTGCTCTTCCGTCCGGACGCTTGTGGTCAACCAAAATCATCTTACGAACAGTCTTCTTCTGATATTGATATAAAGCTTCGCCTAAGATTGCCAACCATTCTTCATTGTCGGCAAAAGCTTCTTCTAATTTTTCTCTAATAACACGTAAGTTTTCTTCTCTTACTTGTTTTACATCTGTGAAAACTGCTACTTCCATTTCAGCCGGAGGTACAATTTCCTTGATTGCTGCAAACAATTCTTCCGGAATTGCACAGCTTGTATAAGCGTGCTTTTCTTTACCACAATCAGCAACAATCATATCGATAAATTTGATTACTTCTTGGTTTACTTCATGAGCTGCAAAAATTGCTTCGATCATTTTTGCTTCAGGAACTTCATTTGCACCTGCTTCAATCATAATCACTTTTTCTCTTGTAGATGCAACTGTCAATTGCAGATCAGAAACTGCTCTCTGAGCTGCATTTGGGTTAAATACAAATTCACCGTCAATTAAACCTACTTGTGTTGTTGAAGTAGGACCATCAAATGGGATGTCAGAAATTGCTGTTGCAATTGCGGAACCCAACATAGCTGTTAATTCCGGGCTGCAGTCAGGGTCAACTGACATAACCATATTGTTAAGTGTAACATCATTTCTGTAATCTTTTGGGAACAATGGTCTCATTGGTCTGTCGATTACACGTGATGTAAGGATTGCATTTTCAGATGCCTTTCCTTCTCTTTTGTTAAATCCACCTGGGATTTTACCTACTGCATACATTTTTTCTTCATATTCAACACTTAATGGGAAGAAATCAATTCCTTCTCTTGGTTTTTCTGAAGCTGTTGCTGTTGATAACACAACTGTGTCACCGTAGTGCAAAAGCACTGCACCATTTGCCTGCGCTGCCACTCTTCCGATATCTGCACGAAGTGTTCTGCCGGCCAATTCCATTTCAAATTTCTTGAACATAGTTTTTCTCCTTTTTTTCTACTTTGACTGAGTTCTCCGAAACTACTGAAGATGGCACGATCTTTTATTCATACACTCTTCAGTGGTCTCGGCTTGTCTACTCAGCCCACAATCTAAATTATTATAACATAGATATTTTCTACTTGCAATGAAATTATTTACAATCTAATACTTCCATGTTAGAATATGCTTAATATAGAGTTTGCAACGGAGGTAAATATATATGATAAGTACAAGTAATGTTACATTGCGTGTTGGTAAAAAAGCTTTATTCGAAGACGTAAATGTAAAATTTACAGAAGGGAACTGCTACGGTCTTATCGGTGCAAATGGTGCCGGAAAGTCTACATTTCTCAAAATCCTTTCCGGAAAACTGGAGCCTACAAAGGGTGAGGTTATCATCACACCTGGCGAAAGACTTTCTTTCTTACAACAGGACCACTTCAAATATGATGACTACTTAGTTCTCGATACTGTTATCATGGGAAACAGACGTCTCTATGATATCATGAAGGAAAAAGAAGCCCTTTATATGAAAGAAGATTTCACAGAGGAAGATGGTATTAAAGCCAGTGAATTAGAAGGCGAATTTGCCACAATGAATGGTTGGGAAGCCGAATCAGATGCTGCTTCTCTCTTAAATGGTCTTGGAATCGAAACAGATTTACACTACAAATATTTAAGAGATTTAAAAGGTTCCGAAAAGGTGAAGGTACTACTCGCTCAGGCCTTGTTCGGTAATCCGGACATCTTACTCCTTGACGAGCCTACCAACCACTTGGATTTAGATGCCATTGCATGGTTAGAAGAATTCTTAATCAACTTTGATAATACCGTAATCGTGGTATCCCATGACCGTTACTTCTTAAATAAGGTTTGTACACAGATTGCTGATATTGATTACGGAAAGATTCAATTATACGCCGGAAACTACGACTTCTGGTATGAGTCCAGTCAGTTAATCATCCGTCAAATGAAGGAAGCAAACCGTAAAAAGGAAGAAAAAATCAAAGAGCTACAAGAATTTATTTCCCGCTTTAGCGCTAACGCTTCTAAATCAAAACAGGCAACATCGCGTAAACGTGCATTGGAGAAAATCGAATTGGAAGACATCCGTCCATCCAGCAGAAAATATCCATACATTGATTTTAGACCAAATCGTACAATTGGTAATGAAGTTCTTACCGTGGAAGGTATTTCAAAAACGATTGACGGCGTAAAAATATTGGACAACATTTCATTCACAATTGGCCGTGAAGACAAGGTTGCTTTTGTAGGCGGAAATGAACTTGCAAAAACAACATTATTCAAGATTTTAATGGGCGAGATGGAACCGGATGAAGGTACTTACAAATGGGGCGTAACTACAACGCAAGCCTACTTCCCAAAAGACAGCACAAATGAATTCGACAATGATGACACCATCGTAGAATGGTTAACACAGTATTCGGAAGAAAAAGATGTTACCTATGTACGTGGTTTCTTAGGAAGAATGTTATTCTCCGGTGAAGATGGAGTGAAGAAAGTAAAGGTTCTTTCCGGTGGTGAGAAAGTTCGTTGCTTATTGTCGAAAATGATGATTTCCGGTTCAAACGTTCTTGTACTTGATGAACCAACGGACCACTTAGACATGGAAGCAATTACCGCTCTAAACAATGGTTTGATTAAATTCCCAGGCGTACTGCTCTTCGCTTCCCGTGACCACCAAGTAGTTCAGACTACTGCAAACCGTATTATGGAAATCATTCCTGGCGGTAAGTTAATCGATAAAATCACAACCTATGACGAATATCTTGAAAGTGATGAAATGGCTAGAAAACGTCAAGTTTATACAACAGGTGATATACCGGAAGATAATTAATCCGATAGTTCAAAAACGGATGTTGCACTTTTTACATGCAACATCCGTTTTTATGATCCTTATATTTCTTCTGCAAAAATAATACCTTCGAGGGAATTGATTTTTTCAATTAATTCCAAATGATTTTCCTTGGATGGAAGTCTCAGCGTAACAATTGCTGCCATCTTTGCTCCCATGGTGTTATTCGGCTGTTCCACCTCAACATCCTCTACTTTAATGTCATTCTCCCTTGCAAAGCCTACAAGACTTCTGATGATTGACATTTTCGTAAATTCTACATACAAAATAATGGCTTTCGTATTATTTGTAAGTCGTCTGTCGAAACTATGTAACATAACCATAATGATAACAATTGCAAGGGTTCCGATAATTGCTCCCTCGTAGTATCCACTACCAATTGCCAAACCGATACAAGCAGAGGTCCATAGACCTGCTGCTGTTGTCAATCCTTTTACTCTGTTGTGCCCAGTCGTGATAATAGTTCCTGCACCCAAGAAACCGATGCCATTGATAACCTGTGCTCCCAAACGGGCAACATCCCCTGCTCCATACAGCTTACACAAATACTCATTTGTCATCATAACCAGTGTTGCACCCACACATACAACCATGTAAGTTCTAAAACCTGCCGGTCTCTTTTTTCTACCTCTTTCAATTCCAATCACTCCGGCACAAATCAGCGCTAATGCTATCTTAAACACTGAGATGCCGAGGTCATGAAAATTGATCGTCCAATCCAAAAAATCGATTGTCATTTCTACTCTCCCCCTCAGAATTAATCTTCAAAAACTTCTTTCACTTTATCCATAAAGCCTTTTTTCTTATTCTTCTTTTCCTTTTCCGCTTCTTCGCCTTGCTTCAAGGAGTTACCGGTAAGTTCATCAAATTTACGAAGCAACTCTTTTGCTTCTGCACTTAATTTATCCGGTGTCTTAATCACTAAGGTTACATAGTGGTCACCACGGATTTTCTTATCTCTAAGGGAAGGAACTCCTTTCCCACGTAGTCTCACCTTTGTATCCGTCTTAGTTCCCGGCGCAATTGTATACAATACGTCGCCATCCACTGTTTTGATGCGAACATCTCCGCCTAATGCTGCCTGTGCGAATGTAATTGGTGCAGTGGAGAATATATGCATATCCTGACGTGCAAACTCCGGATGTCTGGAAACAGTTACTTCAACAAGCAAATCTCCTCTCGGACCGCCATTAATGCCCGGCTCTCCTTTTTCACGAATACGGATGCTCTGTCCATTATCTATGCCTGCAGGAATTGTTACCGAAATCTTCTTTTTAGTAGAAACATATCCTGTGCCCGCACAATCTGAGCATTTTTCACGAATCACTTTTCCTGACCCATTACATTCCGGACAAGTCTGAACATTCTGCATGGTACCAAAGAACGACTGGGATGTATATACCACTTGACCACGTCCGTTACATTTCGGACAGGTTTCCGGCGAGGTGCCTGGTTTGGCCCCTGTTCCATTACATGTATTGCAAGGGTCTTTAATCACAACTTCCAGTTCTTTTTCACAACCGAAAATTGCTTCCTCAAATGTAATTCTTACGCCTTTACGGACATTCGCTCCCTGCATCGGTCCATTATAAGAACGTCTGCTGCGACGTCCACCGCCAAACATATCACCAAAAATATCTCCAAATATATCTGTGAAATCCATTCCGCCAAAATCGAAACCGCCGAAACCACCGGCGCCCCCTGCGCCGCCATCAAATGCAGCATGACCAAATTGGTCGTACTTCTGGCGTTTTTCCGGATCACTAAGTACCGCATAAGCTTCTGACAGTTCTTTGAACTTTGCCTCCGCTTCCTTGTCTCCGGGATTTGCATCCGGGTGATATTTCTTACCTAAGGCTCTATATGCTTTTTTGATCTCTGAGGCATCGGCTGTCTTACTAACCCCCAACACCTCATAATAATCTCTTTTTGTCTCAGCCATAATTTATTTGCCTTCCTATCGATATTTAATCACAAGGACGTTCTGCGAAACTTTCATCTCGCAGAACGCCTTACTTGTTTATTGATTAGTTTTTAGATTTCCTTATAGTCTCCGTCTACTACATCGTCACCGTTAAATCCTTCCGGTGCTGGACCTGCTTCCGGTGTCGGACCACCTTGTGCTCCTTGTTGTTGTGCAGCAATGTTTTCATACATCTTCGTAAATACACCCTGTGCATCCGTCATAAGTTTTTCTTTTGCTGCTTTGATTTCTTCCACGTCCGCATCTGTCATTGTTTCCGGTGTAGATTTTGCAAGGATGTCTTTTAACGCTTGGATGTCAGCTTCTACTGTGGCTTTTTCACTAGCGTCTACTTTATCAGCAACATCTGCCAAAGCTTTTTCTGTTTGGAATACAATAGAATCTGCTTCATTTCTTGCATCAATCGCTTCCTTACGTTTCTTATCCTGTGCTTCGAATTCTGCTGCTTCTTTTACAGCCTTTTCAATATCAGCATCTGACATGTTTGAACCGGATGTGATTGTAATGTGTTGCTCTCTTCCTGTTCCCAAATCTTTTGCGGATACATTTACGATACCATTTGCATCGATGTTAAATGTAACTTCGATTTGTGGGATTCCACGTGGAGCCGGAGCAATACCGTCCAATCTAAATTGTCCTAATGTCTTGTTGTCTCTTGCAAATTGTCTTTCACCTTGAACTACGTGAATATCAACTGCTGTTTGATTGTCAGCTGCTGTAGAAAATACCTGACTCTTGCTTGTAGGAATTGTTGTATTTCTTTCAATCAATCTTGTTGCAATTCCTCCCATTGTTTCGATAGACAATGAAAGTGGTGTTACGTCAAATAAGATGATGTCTCCTGCGCCTGCATCTCCTGCTAATTTACCGCCTTGAACGGAAGCACCTAAAGCAACGCATTCATCTGGGTTCAATGATTTACTTGGTTCTTTACCTGTTAGTTGTTTTACTTTGTCTTGTACAGCCGGAATACGTGTAGAACCACCTACTAATAATACTTGACCTAATTCAGAAGCCGAAAGTCCCGCATCTGAAAGTGCTCTTTTAACCGGTTCTGCTGTTCTTTCAACCAAGTCACTTGTCAATTCATCAAATTTCGCTCTTGTAAGGTTCATATCTAAGTGAAGTGGACCTGAAGCATTCATGCTGATGAATGGAAGGTTAATATTTGTTGTTGTAGCAGTAGATAATTCTTTTTTCGCTTTTTCTGCTGCTTCTTTTACTCTCTGAAGAGCCATCTTATCAGCAGATAGATCTACGCCGTTTGCACCCTTGAAATCAGCTACGATATAATCAACGATTTTTTGGTCAAAATCATCTCCACCAAGTCTGTTATCACCTGCTGTAGATAATACTTCGATAACGCCATCACCAATTTCAATAATAGATACGTCGAATGTACCACCACCTAAGTCATATACCATGATTTTCTGTTCTTTTTCATTGTCAAGACCATATGCAAGTGCTGCTGCAGTTGGTTCATTGATGATACGTTTTACATCAAGACCTGCAATCTTACCTGCATCTTTTGTAGCCTGACGTTGAGCATCATTAAAGTAAGCAGGTACTGTAATAACAGCTTCTGTTACCTTTTCTCCAAGATAGCCTTCTGCATCTGCTTTCAATTTCTGAAGAATCATTGCTGAAATCTCTTGTGGAGAATATTTCTTATCATCAATTGTCACCTTGTAATCTCTACCCATTTCTCTCTTAATAGAAGAAATTGTCTTGTCAGCATTTGTTACTGCTTGACGTTTTGCAGGCTCACCTACCAAACGTTCCCCTGTTTTTGTAAATGCAACCACAGATGGGGTTGTTCGAGCACCTTCTGTATTTGCAATAACTGTCGGTTGTCCACCTTCCATTACAGCTACACAGCTGTTTGTTGTTCCCAAGTCAATACCAATTATTTTTCCCATTTTTCTTTCTCCTTCTATACTCTTATTTTTATTTTTTAAGGAAGTTCTTCTCGCTAAGCTCAGCTGCATCCTTTGGATTTGCTTCACTAATCTCCAAGAACGACCTCGCACTAACCTTATCCTGCGCTTTGCTTGGATTCGCTAAGTTGCTTTCGGTCAATTCGCTACCTTTACCATGCTATATCTCACTACTGAGTCGCGGTATGTGTAACCTTTTTGAAATTCTTCTACAATAATATTATCTCCAACCGTCTCATCTTCCACATGCATTACTGCATTGTGAAGGTCCGGATTGAATTCCTTCCCAACTGCCTCAATTGGATTAACACCAACTGTCTCAAGCATCGTCATCAGTTGCTTATACACCATTTCCATACCGGTCACAAATGCATCTTCCTTATCTTCTTCTGCTACAGTCAGAAAACCTCTCTCGAAGTTATCCACTACCGGAAGCAACTTTTCAATAATGTCCTTTGCACCGATTTCGTACATTGCTGATTTCTCTTTTTCTGTACGTTTACGGAAATTATCGAACTCAGCCATCTGCCTTAACAGTTTGTCTGAGAGTTCTTCAATTCTCTCATCTTTTGGATCTTTTTTCTTTTTAAATAATTTTGATTTCTCTTTTGTAGATTTTTCTGCGCCTTCTACTGCATCCTCTATCTCTTCAGATTCCGCATCTGCATTTTCTGCTTCTGCTGTCTCAGCATCCACATTTCCTTCGAGAGTTTCTTCTGCCACAGTCTCAGTCTCTGCAGTTTCTTCCACAGTTTCCTCTACAATCTCTTGATTCTTGTTTTCTTCCAAGGGACCTTGCCACCTTTCTATTCTTGTTTATGGAAAATCTCGTCAAGCTCTGTCATCAGAGTTTTCAGAGTCTTCATTACATGTTCATAATCCATTCGCTTCGGTCCGATAATACCTATCGTTCCCTGCATGCCTTCACCCAATTCATATGTTGCTGTAACCACACTACAATCTTTCATGGATTGTACAGGTGTCTCATTACCGATGTAAACTTGAATGCCATGATTATCTTCCTTAGAAAGTGTCTGTGTCACAATCTCCTGTAACATCTGCTTTTCTTCAAATGCGTTAATAATCTCTTGTGCACTGTGATTATCGCTAAGTTCCGGGTACTTAAATACATTTGTTGCACCGCTGGTATAGATTTCCAAATCCTCCGGCTGTATGGTGCTTCCAATTGCATGTAATACATCGCCGATGATTTCACTCTGTTCTCCGGCCTGCTCTTTCAATGCTGCTATCATTCCTAGATTAATCTCTTCAATTGACATTCCCGGAAGACTTGTGTTCAAAAGCATATTTAACTTCAGCATGATCTCATTATTAAGAGTTTCTTCCACTGTAACAATCTTATTCTTAATAATGTTACCCTCCATCACAATGACAGCAATAATCTGATGCTCATCAACCTGGGATAGCTGAATGAATTTTAATTTGTTGCGGTTCATTGTCGGAGCGGAAACCATGGTTGCGTAATTCGTATTAACCGCCAACACCTTTGCAGCCTGCTTCAAGATCTTATCCATCTTATCGGCCTTCTCCAGCATCTGCTCCCGCATCTCGATAACTTCCTGTTCCTTCTCCGCCATCAACATATCTACATACAAACGATATCCTTTATCCGAAGGAATACGTCCCGCTGATGTATGAGGCTGTATAATGTAACCCAAATCCTCTAAATCAGCCATCTCATTACGGATGGTTGCTGAACTCAAATTCAAGTCCGTATATTTAGAAATGGTTCTTGAGCCAACCGGTTCTCCGGTCTCTAAATAATTCTTGATAACCGCATGTAAAATCTTAAGTTTGCGATCGTCTAATCCATGATTTAGTTCCATATATACCTCCTCTTTTTTGTTTATTAGCACTCTTTTCCTTCGAGTGCTAATATCTACGTTATTAAGATACACCCATGGGAAAGTTTTGTCAACTATCTTTATTATTTTTTTAGATTTAATAGTTCTCCAACAAACCTTGACTGCTTCATCTTCTTCCCATTTCGCTCTTTACTATATGAAATAACCAGTTGCTTTTTCGCCCTTGTCATTGCTACATAGAAGAGTCTTCGCTCTTCCTCTATTTCTTCTGCGGTTTCTGCCTTTTTATACGGGCAAACATCCTCATTTGCACCGATAATAAATACCGTATGAAATTCCAATCCCTTGGCTGCATGCATGGTCATCAACTGAACCACATTTTGACTTGGTCCTCGGAGTTCTGCTTGTCTTCGCAAATTCTCCCCATATTCTTCAATATGGGAAAACCAATCCTCAATAGTCTTAAACTCCTTTGCGCGCATTTCAATTTCATGCACAACATCCATTAGTTCTTCTAATTTAATTCTACGCTTCACCGCATATTCCTTCAAAAAATCATCATATCCTATGTGCTTACGAATATACCGAATAGCTGCATAGGGTTTACATCTTTTGATAATGCGTAAGTCCACATCCAATTGGTCAATGCGGTCCTGCATCCATTCTTTGTCTGCATAAAATTTCTTCAAATCCTCGAAGGACACTTCTCCATTTTCTACACTATCCCTTCCAATATAGCGATTTGGTCGATTCATAATCTCCAAAAACAACTTTCGTGAGCGGTCTCCTAATGCCATTTTCATATAAGCAATCAGATTTCGTGCAATAAAATGCTCGTACAGATTTGGAATATGCTCCTTCATATAGAAAGGCTGATTATATTCCATCAGCGTTTCAATCAATACCCGCGCCTCGTTATTGGTGCGGAAAAGAACTGCTATCTCCGTTGGCGGCACGCCATCTTTTAACGCCTTCTGTATCTCTTTTAACACATACTTGCTCTCCTCTATGGGGTGACGGACTTCTTGAACATGTACATTTACACCCTGTTCATTGGTTGTGACAATCTGCTTTGGATATCGTTTGCAATTGCGTGCGATAACGCGCCCCGCACCATTCACAATAGCTCTTGTCGAGCGATAATTTACATCCAAGATTATCTGTTTTGTTTCCGGAAAATCCTTTGGGAAATTCAACATAATCTCTGGTCTTGCTCCGCGAAACCGATAAATAGACTGGTCGTCATCCCCTACGATAAATATATTATCTTCCGGTGCTGCCAGCATGCGAATGACATCATACTGCACTTTGTTAATATCTTGAAACTCATCGATTAATATATATTTATATTTGGTTTGCCACATTTTTAAAATGTCCGGCCGTTTCTGAAAAAGCTCATAAGTTAAGACAAGCATGTCATCAAAGTCTATTTTCTTGCGCCTCTTTCGTTCCTCTTCGTATGTTTGATAAATTCGACTAAATTCCTGTTCATCACAGTTTAAAGATTTGTACTCTTGTAGAGAAATGCAATTATTCTTTACATTACTGATTTCCCCTGCAATCCCCTGCAGGAAATCTTTTTCATCATCCACATCCAGATTCATGCGTTCCACTACCCTCTGCAAAAGCTGGTACTTCTGCTCATCTGAAAAGATATTTTCTGAAGTTAATTTATAAGCCCACTTTAAAATGCCGTAGTAGATACCGTGAAAAGTACCAAACGCCACAGACGATGCACCAGATGCTGTTACTGATGTGCCATTACCCATCTTTATTTTATAAAATCGTTCCCGCATCTCTTTTGACGCAGCTTTTGAGAAGGTGATGACTAGAATTTCCTCCGGCTTCACCTTGTGCTTTTCAATCAAATGCACTATTCGATTAGTGATAACGGTAGTTTTCCCAGAACCAGGACCGGCAAGGACCATACATGGTCCATCTTTGTGGGCAATCGCTTCGATTTGAGCTTGATTTAGACTCATTTTAATACCCCTTTTTTTGCTGTTTTGTAATATTTACGGTGCGACTTGCAATTTCTTTTTTCGCACCGTAGTTTTTTGTGTTTTGAATTGTTGATTTGCAATATCTACGGTGCAGACTGACATTTTCATTTTTCGCACCGTATATATCTCCATTTTTAATTTGTTATTTTCTGATATTTACGGTGCAGACTAATATTTTCTTTTTTCACACCGTAGATTTCAAATTCGACCACATTAATAAAGCATTTCTTTACGGTGCATTTCAACACATAACAATCATCACACCGTAAAATCTAATTTCAACACATAAAAAAAACAAATACCTTACGGTGCAATTTAATACACTTCACCACTCGCACCGTAAATCCCCCAAAAAGAACATTAGGCGGGAAACTTTTTCCCGCCCTAAAATTATTTACTAAGTAATTCAATTCCCTTGCGAATTCTTGCAAGTGATTCTTCTTTTCCTAAGATTTCCATAATCTCAGTTGCTCCACCCGGTGTGTTTTGTTTACCGGACACAGCCGTTCTTACAGGCCACATTGCATAACCATTCTTACAACCTTTGGCCTCAACATAACCTCTTAACACTTCATACAACGCATCATTTGTATAGTCATCATGCGCTTCAAAAAGTGGGAGGATTTCTTTTAACACTTCCAAAGACGTTTCTTCGTTTGTTTTCATCTTCTTGTGTGTGTACATTGCGGTATCATACTCCGGAAGCTCTTCAAAGAAATCAATATGTTCTTTGATATCCGGGAAAACCTCAATTCTTGTCTTCACAAGTGAAGCAATCTTCTTTAAGTCATAGTCCTTTGTAATTACTTCTTTGATATATGGCTTTGCCAACTCATAGAACTTATCAAAGTCCATAGCCTTTAGGTATTCACCATTCATCCATTTCAATTTCACCGTGTCAAAAACAGCCGGTGACTTGCTCATATGGCGGTAATCAAAGGACTTCACCAATTCTTCCAATGAGAAGATTTCCGTATTGTCTGTCGGGCTCCATCCAAGCAATGCAACGTAATTCACAACTGCCTCTGTGATATAACCTTGTTCAATCAAATCTTCATAAGAAGAATGTCCGGAACGTTTGCTCAATTTCTTATGCGTTTCATCTGTAATCAATGGGCAGTGTACATAAGTAGGAACTTCCCATCCAAACGCTTCATATAAACGGTTATACTTCGGAGCAGATGACAAGTATTCATTTCCACGAACTACGTGTGTAATGCCTTGCAAATGGTCATCTACTACGTTTGCAAAATTGTAGGTTGGATATCCGTCTGATTTAATCAAAATCATATCATCCAATTCCTCGTTCGGAACCGTAATATCTCCGTAAATATCATCATGGAAAGTTGTAGTTCCCTCGGTTGGCATATTAATACGGATAACATACGGCTTTCCTGCTGCAAGGTTTGCTTCGATTTCTTCTTTGCTTAAATATAAACAATGTTTATCGTAAACAACGATTTCCTCTCCGCCTTCCTTTACCTCACTCTTAAGGGAAGCCAATCTTTCCTTATCACAGAAACAATAATACGCATGGCCTGTCTCAATTAATTTCTTCGCATACTCTAAATAAAGGCCAGTTGCCTGTCTTTCGCTTTGCACATATGGGCCATATCCGCCATCTTTGTCAGGTCCTTCATCGTGGATGAGACCTGTTTTTTCCAACGTACGATAAATAATGTCTACTGCACCTTCCACATAACGTTCCTGGTCCGTATCCTCAATACGAAGCAGGAAATCTCCATCTTCATGCTTTGCAATCAAATACGCATATAACGCTGTTCTAAGATTTCCAACATGCATTCTTCCTGTTGGACTCGGTGCAAATCTTGTTCTAACTTTACTCATTATTTTTCTCCTAAAATCTTATCAATGCTTACTAATTTCACACTAAGTACAAAGATATTCGCCGCCATAGATAGTTCCTCCGGTGTTGGGAAGGATGGTGCTATACGAATGTTGCTGTCTTTCGGATCCTTTCCATATGGGAAGGTAGCTCCTGCAGGTGTCATGATTACTCCTGCTTCTTTCGCTTTTGCTACAATGGCTTTTGCACAGCCCTCCAAAGAATCAAAGGAGATAAAATATCCTCCGCGAGGCTGTGTCCAGCTACCAATCTCAAGTCCGCTTAACTCTTTGTTCAGTACGTCAATTACTGCCTCAAATTTTGGTCTTAAAATATCTGCATGCTTTCTCATATGCTCCACAACTCCGTGGATATCCTTGAAATAGCGTGCATGACGCAATTGATTCACCTTATCGTGACCGATTGTCTGTATGGTCATTTGTTTACGAATATCTGCCAAGTTCGCCGTAGACGCCGCAATTGCTGCAATACCTGAACCCGGGAAACTGATCTTTGATGTAGAACAGAATTTATAAACCATGTCCGGATTACCTTCCTGTTTACAAGCCATCAAGATCTCGATTAAGTAATCTTGGTTATCATCATGTAAATGATGAATAGTATATGCATTATCCCAGTAAATACGGAAATCCTTTGCCGCCGGTTTCAATCTTGCAAAACGTCTTACTGTCTGGTCTGAATATGTGTAACCTTGTGGGTTTGAATATTTCGGTACACACCAGATACCTTTCACTGTTTCATCATTGTTTACCAACGCTTCCACCATATCCATATTTGGTCCTTCCGGTGTCATCGGTATATTAATCATCTCAATACCAAAATGCTCTGTGATTGCAAAATGTCTGTCATATCCCGGAACCGGACATAAAAACTTTACTTTATCTAACTTGCACCATGGAGTACTTCCCATAACACCATGTGTCATAGAACGTGAAATGGTATCATACATCACATTCAAACTAGAGTTACCAAAAATAACGATATTTTCCTTTGGCACCTCTGACATATCTGAAAGAAGCTGTTTCGCCTCGTTGATACCATCGAGCACACCATAGTTACGGCAATCAACACCTTCCTCACAAGTAAGGTCTGCCTCACTGCTGAGAACATCCATCATTCCCATGGATAAATCTAACTGTGCTTTCGACGGTTTCCCACGCGACATATCAAGCTTCAAATTTTTTGCTTTAATCTCTGCGAACTGCGCTTCCAGTTCTTTCTTTAATGACTGTAATTCTTCTACGCTTAAATCTTTATATGCTGTCATCACTTTAAACCTCCTTTTTTTCTCTTAACTTGTAAGTCTATACGATTTTCGATGATTTATCAACACTTTTTTTGTTTGTTTATACTTCTCCCGTGCTAAGTCTGCGATATTGATTCTTCCAATTGATAAGGGTATCATCATATTGCAACACTTGCACATTTCTTTCAATCTCCAACACTTCTTCTGCAATGATTGCATCTAAATTCATATACATTTGGCTCCGCCCTAGAAGTTTTGTATATTCTTCCTTATTCATATAATTGCGACAAGCATACAAATAGGCTTTCAGCATGGATTCTTCTTCGCATATCTGAAATGCCGCTTCATACATTTTTGCTGCTTCTTCATATAGAAACAATCGGCCGTAACACGCTCCAAGACAACCATATACTTTCCCGTAGAATTTTCCATCTACGCTTTCATCACGCTCACCATGAATAATTTCCAAATACGCCATGATTGCAGATTTTATGGAACCGCTTTGGAGCAAATTGTCTGCTTTGTATTTCTGTTTTTCCACCGGCTTTTGATTCTTTAATTTTTCCAACACATCTTGAATTTGACTTAATTCACCGGTTGTGTATATGGAGGAATAAGCCAGGATTGTCACAACGAACTGTTCCATGGTTCCGTTTTGCTCCAACAATTGTCTGATATTGTCAGAGAGTTCACAAAGTTCCAGTTCTTCTTCCAACCAGTCGCATAAATGTTCATTCATTATTGTGTAATCAATCAGATACAAATGATTGCACAAATAGTAGCAGAGTTCTTCAATTGTATAAATTCTGCGATGAATTCTCGTGATTTCATACGGCTGTTTTGCTCGTCTTTTATGACAAAGAATTAAACTGCTCATTGCTTCCTCCCAAATGTATTTCCTTCTCCACGCAAAAATCAGTTGCCGGGAAAAATTCTCCAAATCCCACATCTGTAAAACTGATGCGGCAAGATTTTTCATTTAACATCATGACTTTTACCTGAAGTCTCAACGTATAGTTCTTTCGCTTCGGCAGACCCTCCAAGGAAACACGCTCCACACGCATCTCAGCCCCTGCCAAAGATTCGATATGTATTTCAATATCATCTGTATTCTCTAATAAAATCTCGCACTGCATATCCGACTCATACCATCTGCTTCCCCAGGAAACAATCGGATACCATTTATCCTGTCCGTGCAAACGCAATTTCAAACAAATCTGATCCATCATCTTGGTTTCATCCAAATAAATTAAGGAATCTTCGTAATCCAAACTGCGCTTATATGCGGCATAGCAGGCACCTTTACTGTATAAGTTATTGCCAAGAAATGCTCTTCTGCCATTACACAATACTTTCAAAGACTGTGGATACCAGTTGTTTTCGAAACCTTCTCCCACCAGAAATACAGAAGAAACTAATTTCTTATCAAACACTCCCTGCACAAATTGTCGGAAACGGACATCTGCCTCCTTGGCTCTGTCAACATTTAACACCGGATAAACAGCTGCAAGTTCCTCCATCTGTGCCCTTGCCACCTCGTCAACGGTGATAAAGGCATCCCTTCCCTTTCCATAGCCGGTGCGAAGTTTGCGTAGCATATATGCTTTCACCTCGCGCCTGTCGCAATGGAATAAGGCGGCTTCATACTGCCATAACTCCTTCGGTTGGTCAATCATAAAATTGCAAAAACTCTCTTTGTAGTCCTGCACATAAATCTTGTCTTTATCCACACCAATGCGCTTGCCAATTCCCATCAGCATACGCACAATATCAATGTTTAAATTCGGCACGGTAAACACTAACTGTCCGATAGTCTCAAACTTGCTTAAGGACTGTTCAATGAACGCTTTCAGCAAATTCACAATCTCATCACTTTCGTGCCGAATAGCTCTCTCATACAAGTTATGGACAGAATATGTGATTGTTTCCAGTGTCTGTGGTTCTTGCATTTGTTCATTGTAATAACTAATCTGACAATATCTTTCATTCAAATCATATCCTATGATACTGTTTTGCATATCACATCTCCTCCTTCTTGTATATTAAATCATCAATACGTAACAAACAGTTCCTCAGCAACTTGTTCCTCTTTTCTGTAATGCAGCATCGCTTCATACTGCTTTTCTTTTGATAAATGAGAAATCAAATTTAACCTTCCGTATTTACCATCCTCATAAACAATCTGCTCTTTCACGCAGCTGGTTTTCTCACTGATGATTTGTCTTTCTTTACTTTCTTCTATGAAATAATATTCCAGAATTTCTCCTTCATATAGTACAAATTCCTTCACAAAAACGCCATCGTAGTTTGGAAGTATGGTTTCCGAATGTTCTTCAACCACAGCATCTTTAAACGGTAAAATCCGATAAACGATTTTCACCTTGCCACCGATACTGCTTTGGTATTCTACCATAACCTTGTCATAAACTTGAGCTTCCTTTAGCCATTTCACAGGATAGTTTAAAAAGAACGGAAACACTAGGCGTTTTCGATTCATTTCCATGAAAAATTCTTTTAGTAAAGAAAGCATCACCGGTTCCACTTCTTTGCCTACATAATATTTTAAAATAGCCACTTTACAAATATCAGCAAGGTATTCTTTTTGCGATAACTCCTGAAGCATAATGCGAATTATATCACCCGGCATAATACGATTGTAAACCACATACATTCTTGACACATAGGCAAGATATGCCTGTTTTAATCTAAAATATGGTCGTCCGCTATAGTAATCTTCGAAAATTTCTTCCTCCTGGAACATGGTTTCAGAGAAAAGCATTTGTGTGATAATACGCTCCGCAATGTTTTTGGCATTCACTCCATATTCCTTTGCCATCCGCCATACCTTTTTCATATCAGATGTGGCACCACAATAATACTGGGAAAGATAGGTTAAAATCGCCTTGTCGTAATACCCTTCCTCCATCAATTCAAAACAAAGATACAGTAGAAAATCATCTTCTACCTGCTCTTGCTCTCTGACTCGTTTCGAGCAAAGCACAAAGACCTCTTTCATATCAAAAGCATCCATGCCAAAACACTTCAAGTTTTCAAAGTTCAATGCAATGGCCGGTTCCGTTTGCTCATGGGTTACCTTCATGATTTTACGTTTCTTGCAAAGCTCCAAATATCGCATTTCATAAAACAAACGTCTTGTCTCGTACGGAATGGAATCTGTATAATGGCGTCCATTATCTCCTTCCCATACAATTCTGGCATCCTTGCTGTACAAATATAGTTTTGCACCCTCTTGTGCCTTGTAAGCCACTCTTTGTTTTACGCTTCCATCACTTTCAATCACAAGTACATACTTCATGCCCTTGATTTGGGTTGTTACCTGGTATGCATGACACACATCAAACAAGGCATCCAACTCATCCAAAGCAACGGTATTCGGATTGATAAAACGGTTATAAATCACGCGAAGCGATTCATTGATATGACGTTTTAGCAGTTGTTCTGTAGCAAACACTTTCATTTGTTCGAAGTACTGCTTGTAAATTTCACTATCTTCACTCTCGTAGGTGAGAATATTTTCATATAACAAAGCTGTTCTTCGATAATCCAGATTAATGCCTCGAAGGAAATACAGATAAACAATTCTCGGGAAAGCACACCTTACGCGCTCCGGATTCATGGACATCATATAATACTCATACAGCTGCGCAAGCTTCATTTCTTGCTTCACAGCCAGCTCATACCATTTGAAATATTCACTTCCTGTTTTATTCCCCTTAATCAACTGCATGCAAATCGCACGGAGAATATCCGGCTCCTCATACATCTGGTATGCCCGTTCCAAAATACGAAGCAACTTAGGATCATATTTTTTCTGTTGGCAAACCAAATCCGACATATGTAGCGCAAGTTCTCTGGTAAGCATTTTGTATTTGGTTGCAAAATTCAAAATCTGTATCTCAAAAGATTCTAATTTGCGGAGTAAAAGTACTCTCTCCTGAAAACAAATATATGCCTCTGCATACAAAAGTATTTGATTGGCCCCATTAAAGAACTGTCTTTCCAACACGCGAATTCTGTCATTATAGTCGCGATATTTATTGTCTAAATTAATAATCATGCAAAGAAGCTGCCAAGAGTACGGATGCTTCATGTACACACGATAAATTTCTTCTAACACGCGATTCGTGTGCAAAGTTTCCTTCTTTAACAATGCTGTTAAAAACATATAGTACGCACTAATCTCCGGCTTGCGTCCGATGACAAACTTCGAATAACTGCCGTTATCTAAAATCCATCTTGCTTCCTCTTCCCTTCTGCTGCGAAGGTAAATATGAGCCTTCAATAACTGATAATATTCGCTGTCCGGTTCGAATTCCAGCAACTGGTCCACGCGTTTGATTGCTTTGCCCGCCCAATCACTGACACTCATTTTCCCGGAAATAAATGCCAAATATTCTTTTAATCCCTGTCCTGCGATCATGCCTTGCATGCCACGCATTTCATCATGTTTAGTATCCTGGTGTACAGAGACAGGAATACTTAATGTCTCATACGGTGTGGATACCAAAATCTTTCCATAGTTATAACCCTTATGCAGTTTGTCCGCATGAACAAAGTATTCCAAACGATATGTATTGCCTACAAAATCATCCGTCGTCACTTCATTTTGCTTTACTTCCAAAAAATCTCCTGCGGTCTCAAACAAAATCCGTCCATGGCCCCATGTATTTTTGCGAATGTCAATCCAAGACTTTTGAGTCTCCAATACATTTTCACAAACCAATTCTTCCTGCCCCAGAGTGAGATAAATCTTCTCTTTCTGCTTGATGCCAACAAGAAACTCTTCCAAAGCCTGCTCATCAAGGGACCATGTTCGCATATTTTCATATAAATTTCTTACTCGCTTGTCTTCGTACTTTAACACTTCATAAAACTGTCTGGAACGGAACAATCTTTTGGCCTCAGCGAAATCCTGAATGGCTAATTTTTTAAAGTCTGCAAGCGTCTGAATCTTCCCATAAGCTGTCATGATAAAAGGCTTCTCTATCACCACATCAAAGTGTAACTCGTACTCGCCACCATTGCATACTACAGTAAATTTCCCCTGTTCCATCTGCCCCGGTGTAAGCCCCCTGCTGTCATAGGTAAAGTTCACTTTGATCGGATTGCCTTCAAAGCCTTCTTCCAAACAATGCACACGAAAAGAAGACGGATATACAAGTCCTCTGATATCTCCGTCTTTTGTATTCTCTATAAGAAAACTGCCTTCATATACTTCGCCCTCGCCCACAGACATATGAATCTGTGTGGTTGAAAAACGAATGTCAGGCTGTTCTACTTTGAAATCACCTTTCGAAAATTGTTTGATTTTGTTTTTCATCTAACTACCTGCTTTTGTAAGATTTTATCTATAATCGCATAATGAGATATGCGGTGTAGGCCACATATGCCAATACCATCGTAATACCCACGCTTCTGTGCACCTTCTTGGTAATTGCAATCGGAACAAACGTTGCAACCATCACCACAATCAGCACAAGCAAATCAAATACATAAGAAGCATCCAGATTCTGCATTGGCAAAATCGTTGCGGATGTTCCCAAAATAAAGAAAATGTTAAAAATATTAGAGCCAATCACATTACCTACCGCGATGTCGCTCTCTCCCTTTTTGGCAGCAACCACAGAAGTAACTAGCTCCGGAAGGGATGTGCCAAGAGCTACTACTGTAAGACCAATCACAGCCTCCGTCATTCCCAAATCTCTTGCCAGTCCCTTTGCACAGGTTACAGTCAGCTGACCGCCTCCTACAATACCGGCAAGTCCGATTAAGATAAATAAAATGCTTTTCCACATCGGGAAACTGGCAATTTCTTCTTCCGCTTCCGCTCTGCCTTTTATACCTGCCCTCACGGTTGTATACATGAAAAATGCAAAACAGATTAGTAAAATAATACCATCCATACGGCTGATGCTCATGCCATCGGCTTTAAAAAGAAGGGTATCCAAACAAAGAACTCCCAAAAGAACTGCTGCAAAAATGGACATTGGATAGTCCTTTCTAATTGCGCTTTTCCCAACTGCAATTGGTGTAATAGCTGCACTGGCACCCAGTACTACTAGTGTGTTAAATATATTAGAACCAACCACGTTTCCCAACGCAATATCGTTACTTCCATTCAAGGCAGCCGAAACACTCACTGCTAATTCCGGAGCGCTTGTCCCAAAGGCAACGATGGTCAGCCCGATCACCACTGCCGGAATCTGAAGTTTCTTGGCTACCGAAGAAGAACCGTCAACAAACCAATCGGCACCCTTCACCAAAAGTACAAACCCAATTACAATTCCCAATATGTCTATAATCATTGATAATCCTCATTTCTTCTTATTTCGCTACCTTTAATCATACCATTATATCTGTTCAAATACAACAAAATTTTAAGGCTCAGAAAGCTTACTTTTTCCGGTTGCATAGTCGATTTCAACACCCGGCTGCACATTATAAATGTACACATTAAAACAGATTCCATCTCCCTCATCTTCCACGGATTTTGCTTCCATCTGTACCCCGGAAGCCACCAAGTTATCCCCCTCATAAATTGGAGTGACACGATATACTACATGGTTTCCTGTTTCTTTCACATAATCCGCCACCATATTTTCAAAGGGAAGCATACCTTCCACATTCATGTATCTAGTTCCGGTAATCAAATTCTTCTCATTTGCATTTTCCCCGGTTAACTGAAATCCAATCAAATGGC
Source organism: Tyzzerella sp. (assembly GCA_017410145.1). Classification (GTDB taxonomy): domain Bacteria; phylum Bacillota; class Clostridia; order Lachnospirales; family Lachnospiraceae; genus Faecalimonas. The sequence goes on along the minus strand of JAFQRJ010000015.1, from coordinate 111,540 downwards.
AACGATTATACAAATATTTACCATCCACATGTTCATACTTAATGGTCTGCCATCCGCTTGGCTTTACCTGACCGATACTTCCCCTGTCTTCTGTAGGCATAATATCCTGTCCGATGCTGGCCTCCACAACGCCGCATTTCCCATCTTGATCTAATTCACTATAGTATTCATAAGATTCCGTCACCATATCCTCTTCTGTAAAAAGAGGCTCATTATCATTTAAAACCACATACGGCTCCCCTGCATACGCCGGAATATCATCCAAGGTCTCTGCAAAAATCGTTTCCTTTTCCTCGGTGTGCATATCACGTATCTCATAAGCCAACAAAAGCACGATGACAAATAATAACGCCCAAATTCTCTTTGACTTCTTCATATCCATTCTCCCACATTTTATATAATTCTATACTAACAGAAAAAAGGAGACTTCGAAAGTCCCCTTTAAAAATATTATACCAATTCAGCAATTCTGGAAACACCCACATAGATTTCCGATATCTTATACCATGTTCGATAATCGATGGTTCCCGTTTCCGGAAGTCCGAAAACAGACTGGAACTCGCGCACTGCCTCAGCCGTAGCAGGACCATAGACCCCGTCCGCCGTAACTCTAGGAATTGCAGGATATGCACCGGAAATCACAGCCAACTGCTCCTGTACCTGACGAACCTTATCACCGGTTGAACCTTGGGAAAGGATATATCCCGGCCAAGAAGAAGGAATACCGGAAATTTCTTCTGCCGTATTAATATACATATTATCACCATAAAAATACCGAAGAATCTCGATTGCGGAATATCCTTGGTCACCAAGGGCCTTGCTGCCCCACTGTGTCATCCAGCCTGGACAACTTACTCTGTTTCCATCACAATACTGTGTTAAAATCGGCTGTCTCACGTTTGGACGGGACAAATAATTCGAAAAGAGTTCATCAACAATCAATGAAATATTTGTGTAAATGTTTCGCTCTGGAATCCATTTGTGGTCGAATGCCGTAGACGAAGTAATTGTAAAATCATATCCTTGGTTTCGATACCATTCTGTATAAACTCGATTTAAAGTAAACGACATGATTGCAAGCACATTTGCACGGATTGTGTTTGCAGGCCAGGTTGCATAAATCTCACTGGAAGCCACGTTCTTAATATAATCCCTATATTTCACATAATAGTCTCTGGCCGTTGTGTCATTGGGTGTTCCATCGTGAACCACAATGTATTCCGGAACAACCACACGGCTAAGTACAATTTCCCCGGTCTCACGAACCGGCTTAATCTCCGGTTCCGGAATCTTCGGTGGGTATTCTTCATAAAGGGTGTGCCCCGGTATCACAAAAACTTCCTCTCCCGTTTCATCCGGTTCACTTGGGTTCATTGTAATGTTTTGAAGTGCCGTCTCATTGGCCAGTATTTCCGTGCCGGAAATACTAATCGGCTCAAATCCCGGAGCCGTTACATTTAATGTGTATTCCGAATACGGTTGAATCTCATTATTTGGATTCAAGCTAAGTTCCACAGGTGGTGCATCTAATTCTATGGTCTCTGTTTGTCCCGAAGAATTTGTTCGAAGTTGTTCCAATGTCGCATTCGGAACCCCTGTATAGGAAATGGAAATCGTCGCATCCGCAACCGGGAAAGAATTGATTGCCGAAGTGACACTGATTTGCAAACGTCCTGTGTCTATATTGTTAGAAACATCTCTGCTATTTCCTATATTTCTGTTGTCCCTTGTATTGCCCCCATTATTTATTTGAGAAGCTTTCAGAATATTCATCTGGATACCTCGCTAAAAATCTGTTACTATTATTGTATGTAAATGAATGAGAAAGGTGAAAACCATGAACGTAATAATTTGTATAGATGAAGACCAAGGCATGTTATTTCACAACAGACGGCAAAGCAAAGATATCAAAGTAATAGAAGACATCGCCGGTTTGACGAAAGAATTGTGGGTTAGCCCATTTTCAGAGAAACTTTTTATTGACGAAAATGTCAAAACAAATCTAGCCATCCAAGCGAGAGATAATGCTATTTCCCATGCCGGCGAAGGTTCATATTGCTTTGTTGAGAACGAAAAACTAATGCCTTATCAAGATAAGATTGAACAATTGATTGTATACAAATGGAACCGCAGATATCCATCCGACTTCAAATTAGACTTGAATTTAAATGAATGGAAATTGATTGAAACAATTGATTTTGCAGGAAATTCACACGAGATAATCACGAGGGAAACTTATATACAGTAATTCCATGGTATATAAAATACAAACAAACGGGTATACGAAGAAACATTTTCTCCATATACCCGTTTACATCAAAACCACATCCATCAGCGATTTACAGCGCATCCATCAGTGGCACACCATTTAAAATAATCTTTTCACATCATTGAATAATACAAATGCCATGAGTGCCAGCAAAAGAATCATACCGATTCCATGTACCCAACCTTCTTTTTCCGGCGAAACACGTTTGCCGCGAATTGCCTCAATAAACATGAACACCAATCTTCCGCCATCCAATGCCGGCAGTGGCAATAGGTTCATGACACCAAGGTTTGCAGAGATTAAGATACCGATGTTCAGCATCTGCATAATCACAACAACCACACCATAATCCTTGCTTTGCTGGTAAGTCTCATCCACCACATCAACGATGCCAACCGGACCGGAAAGTTGGTCCATACCAACCGTACCTGTCACTAGCATCTTCAAGCTCTCCAAGGTAGTGGCTATCCAGAACTTCACTTCATAGATGCCATATTTCAAAGCCGTAAATAAGTTTGCCTTCTTTAACTCTCCAGGCGATGTGACACCCAACAGATAACTACCATCTTCATCCTGCTTTGGAGTAATGGTAACCTCGTGTTTTTCTCCATCGCGTTCATAAATCAAATCCACAGTCTCGCCCGGATGAAACATATTGTAGTACGTAACCTCGCGCCAGATGTTGATCTTTTTATTGTTCATCTTAACGATACGGTCTCCCGCCTGCATACCGGCTTCTTCAGCCGGAAAGTCTTCGATTACACCCGATATAACAGGCTCATCATATCCGGTATACCCCACCACAATCATGGAGAAAACGAGAGCCAAAATAAAGTTGAAAACAGCACCTGCCGCTACAACAGAAATTCTTGCCCAGACAGACTTGCTGTTAAAACTGCCTTCACCAACATCCTCAACATCATCTTCCCCCATCATACAGGAACCGCCAATCGGCAGTAGTTTCAGAGAATATCTGGTCTCCCCTTTCACAAAACTGAACAGTCTAGGTCCCATTCCAAGTGAAAATTCATCCACACGTATTCCATTTGCTTTTGCGAGTAAAAAGTGCCCCATTTCATGCACAAAAATAATCAAGCCAAACACGATAATTGCAAGAATGATGCCCACTCTACCACCTACTTTCTATTTGTTCATATACTTCCTGCTCCGTAGATAAGATTTCATCCACTGTCGGACAGGCAATATTTTTATGTTGCTTCATACAAGCTTCTATAATCTCCGGAATCTCCAGATATTGTATCTTGCGATTCAAGAATTTGCTCACTGCAAGTTCGTTGGCCGCATTAAATACAGTTGGCAGAGAACCGCCTTTTTTTCCTGCTTCCATTGCAAGTTGCAAACCGTAAAATGTTTCCAAATCCGGCTTTTCAAACGTCAATTGAGACAACGTCGCAAAATTCACACGTTCACCAGGAAGATATCTTCTCTCCGGATAATATAGTGCGTATTGAATCGGCAACTTCATATCCGGCGTTCCAAGTTCCGCGATAATCGCACCATCCACATACTCAACCATGGAGTGGATAATACTCTGCGGATGAACCACAACTTCAATCTGGTCAATGTCCACATCAAACAGCCACTTAGCCTCAATAACCTCAAGCCCCTTATTCACCAAGGTAGAGGAATCAATGGTAATCTTTCTTCCCATCTCCCAGTTCGGATGCTTCAGCGCATCCTCTACCTGAATATCAGCAAGTTCCTCTTTGGTTTTTCCTCGAAAAGGACCACCGGAAGCCGTCAATAAAATCTTGTGCAGTGCGCCTCTTTCACTTCCCTGTAAGGACTGAAAAATCGCACTATGCTCACTATCTACCGGCAGAATTGCCACATGATGCTCCTTGGCAAGAGGCATAATAATGTGCCCTGCCGTCACTAAAGTCTCTTTGTTGGCAAGGGCAATATTTTTCCCTGCCTTGATTGCTTCAATGGTTGGCCGTATACCAATCATTCCAACAATCGCAGTCACCAAGATTTCCGTTTCTTCCAAAACAGAAACCTCAATCAAGCCTTCCATCCCGGAGACAATCTTTACATCCATGTCTCGCACATTGTCACGCAGTTCTTTCGCTTTTTCCTCTGCCCAAACTGCAACAACTTTTGGATGAAATTCACGAATTTGTGCCTCTAATAATTTAATATTATTACCGGCAGCCAGTCCTAAGACTTGAATATCGCCATTTTCTCTGACAACTTCCAAAGTTTGTGTTCCAATAGAACCTGTAGAACCTAAAATTGCTATCTTTTTCATCCGGTTAATCTCCTACAATAAGATAATTGCCATATAATAAATAATCGGTGCTGTGAAAATCACACTGTCAAAACGGTCTAAGATTCCGCCATGACCCGGAATTAAATTTCCATAATCCTTGATATCGTGATTCCTTTTGATTGCCGATGCAGCCAAGTCACCCACCATGGAAATCAACGCGCCAACCGCGCAAAGGATTGCATATTGCAGAGCATCCGCCTCAGCACCAGGCACAAAACGGTTCATTGCGAAGGCATAAAGCACACCCAAAAGAGCTGCTCCCACTACACCGCCGACTGCACCTTCCACGGATTTCTTCGGGCTAAGCTTTGGTGCCATTTTATGTTTGCCAAACAGCATTCCCACACAATATGCACAGGTATCACATCCCCAAGAGCAAATAAATACCAGCCAAACCAGGAACGCGCCCTGCGGAAGCATACGAATCTGATATACATAAGAAAGCATAAACGCTACATAAAATAATCCAAAAAATGCAAGCATAATCTGCTCAGAACGATATTTCGGATAGGAGAACACATAAATAACCATAATCAAGATTAAATATAGGATACAAAGCATAGTCACCAAATCCGCTCTGTTCAAACGAAGCAAGAAATAATATGCCACTGCTGCAACATATCCGGCTATCCCAAGAAGCGTGCCGCCAATTTCCAACACTTTATAAATCTCTGTCATCCCGATGAAACTAATCATGAGAAGTGTTGCAAACAAAACATCTCCACCGGTAACAATCGTTGCTAATGCAATAATCACAAGTAAAATTCCACTTAATAATCTTGTCTTAAACATTAGTTTTCTCCTTCCTTCACACCGCCAAAACGTCTGTCTCTACAATTGTAGTACTCAATCGCTTTCGCTAAATCTTCTTTTGTAAAATCCGGCCACAATACATCGGTAAAATAAAACTCGCTATAGGCCAACTGCCATAAAAGATAATTGGATAATCTCTGTTCCCCACTAGTACGTATCATCAAATCCGGATCCGGTATGTCATGGGTATCCAAATAAGTCTCAAACAAAGCCTCATCCACCTGCTCCAATCCCACTTTGCCATCCACACAATCTGCAGCCATCTTCTTCATGGCACGAATCATTTCATCTCGACTTCCATAGTTCAATGCAATCTGGAAACACAGGCCATCGTTATTCTTCGTCGCTTCTTCCAATTCTGCAATCCTTTTTCGAATATCCGCATCCAAAGCAGTCTTGTCACCAATGACGCGCACACGCATACGGTTCTTCTCCGCGGTTTTCAAACAAGTTTTCATATAATTTCGAAGCAAGCCCATCAGCGTATCCACTTCGTCTTTCGGACGCTTCCAATTCTCTGTGGAAAATGCATATACGGTCAAATATTTCACACCCATTTTATATGCCTCTTCGCAAATACGCTCTACATTCTTACTACCCTGTGTATGCCCATAACTTCTCGGCATACCCTTCTTTTTTGCCCAGCGACCATTACCGTCCAAGATAATCGCTATATGTTGTGGTACGTTCAAGTTCGGCACCTCCATTCAATTTATGCGCTCCTGCGGAGCGTTCTTGTATAATAAGAAATTGCAAAATTTCTTATTATACAAGAAGATAAGCGAGGTCTTTCCTCACTTATCTTCCCTCATTCTTATTTAACTATACTGTAAGTACCTCTTTGGACTTCGCATCCACTGCTTTGTCAATGTTTGCAATGTATTTGTCCGTCAATTTTTGTAATTCATCTTCCAAATCTTTGATTTCGTCTTCTGAAACTTCCGTACCTTTTAATTTCTTAAATGCATCGTTACCATCACGACGAATGTTTCGAATTGCAACCTTCGCTGCTTCTCCTTTTTTCTTTACATCCTTTACGATCTCTTTTCTGCGGTCCTCAGTCAATTCCGGGAAAATCAAACGAATCACAGAACCGTCATTGTTCGGATTGATTCCGATATCAGATGTCATAATGGCTTTTTCAATCTCTTTAATCAAGCTCTTTTCCCATGGTTGAATCTGAATCATACGTGCTTCCGGAACAGAAATATTAGCCACCTGTTGAATCGGTGTCGGGATTCCATAGTAATCCACTGTCAATTTGTTTAACACATTTGGGTTCGCACGTCCTGCACGAATAGTTGATAATTCAGACTCTAAGCTTGCAACTGATTTCTGCATCTTTGTATCAAATACCTGTAATCTCTCATTCATAATAAAATCCTCCAGTTATAATTTTCTATCATTATACAGTTACCTTCGTACCTGTAAATGTTCCTTTCATTGTTTCAACAATACTATTCTTTTCATTCAAACCAAATACTAACATCGGCATTTTATTCTCCATACAAAGAATAGATGCTGCCAAATCCACTGCCGCCAGACGCTTATCGATGGTCTCCTGAATGGAAATCTCATCGTACTTTTTCGCCTCCGGATTCAATTTCGGATCGCTGTCATAAATACCATCAATCGCCTTTGCAAGCAACATAGCATCTGCATCAATCTCAATGGCACGAAGAACTGCTCCTGTATCCGTTGAAAAATAAGGATGTCCCGTTCCACCCGCAAAGAAAATCACTTTTCCTGCGTTCAATGCTTCTACTGCGGCATCCTTTGAAAATAATTTCGTAAATGCTCCGCATACAAATGGTGTAAAAATCTCTGTCTGCATACCCACGTGTCTGAAGATATCTGACACATAAATACAGTTCATCACCGTTGCAAGCATACCAATCTGATCAGCCTTTGTACGGTCAATGGTCTCGCTGGTTCTTCCTCGCCAGAAGTTCCCGCCACCGGTTACAATAGCGACCTGAATACCGTCATCCACCAGCTCCTTCACCTGCTTGGCAACACCGATACAAGTAGCTTCATCAAAACCTGTCTTTTTATCTCCTGCAAGTGCTTCTCCACTTAGCTTTAGTAATACTCTTTTCATATTATTTGCTCCTTATGTGTTCTTTGCTCTGCCTTTTACGGATAGTATACCATATCACTCTCCGTTTTCACACCCTATTTTTTTAACCTTTTAGAAAATTTTCATTTTTATTTATAAATTCACAATTTTATTTCTTGGAAATATATGTTATGCTTCTTTCGAGGTGAATGTTTATGAGAGAAAGATTTCAAAGATTTATGATGGGACGCTACGGAATGGATGCCTTTTCCAAGTTTCTAATGATAGTTTGGATTATTCTTTGGGGCATTGATATATTTGTGAATAGTGTAATCCTTTCGCTCCTGTCACTTGGATTATTGTTCTATATGTACTACCGTATGTTTTCAAGAAATATCCAGAAGCGCTATCAGGAGAATGTGAAATATCTGAATATCAAAAATCAGATTGTATCCAAGTTCCGCTCGGAGAAATCCTTGATGAACCAGCGCAAGACACATCACATATACAAGTGTCCGACATGCAAGCAGAAAATCCGCATTCCGAAGGGAAAAGGCCGCATTTGCATTACATGTCCGAAATGCAAAACAGAATTTACAAAAATCAGCTAAAACAAAAGGCTATACAACAAAAATGGATGGGAAATTACCCATCCATTTTTCTATCATCATTAATTTAAAAAATTACATTTTTCTGCATCAACACCTGTTAAATCTTCTTTGCTTGCACTAAGGCTTACGTAGAAGTCTACATTGTGTGCTTTTGAAATGGTGTCAAGAGTATCGATAAAACTTGGGATACAGTCAAGACATACACCTGCTTGTTTTAAAATACCATCGATAAAGATTACTTGAATATCACTATTTGCACTAAGCATACCATAAATAAAACCTGTATATTCACTGATGCTACGGATCGAAGGATAATCAGCCATTACAATCGCTCTGATATCGAACGATAAACTATATGTATCATTATGGCTGTTCTTAATGAATACTACGTTTCCGTCACATTCCTTTGCTTTTTTGTTTGCAGCTTCAATCATAATCTGAGTCTTGCCGCTACCTTTTTGCCCTGTTAATAAATTTATCATGGGGATCAACTCCTTTGCTATGTAATTATGTTTATTATACAACAGAATTGTGATAAGGGCAACCATTTATTTGGTTGCCTTTACCTATTTCATTGCAGTTACGACATTTGTCTTTTCACCGATCTTGTATTCCAGTGAAATCTCCTGTCCCACCTCATATTTAATAATATCTATAAATTGTACCACCGGTATATCAAAGATCTCTTCCGAGCCTTCTACCATAATAAAGTAATGGGAATTGCCTTCCACAACACCTTGCGCAATCTTTGTGATTTTACCGGTAATAGAACCTGTTTTTCGGTTGTCCTCCACAATCTGAAGTCCTTCCTTTAACAGAAGTTCATGATATTCTTCTTCACATTCACTTACCGTATCACCAATTCCTACCACCTGGTACTTCTGCACATTTACCATTGCATACTTTTTCACAAGTCCTGCATTATCCTTCAAAGCGATAAAATACGTTGGTTCCCCACCGATATTTAACAGCAATGGGAAGGTCGCTTTATACGCAAGGTTCTGCACCTGGCCTTCTGCCGAATCCATAGCGGAATACTCTGTGGCACCCTCAATCTCATAGAACTTGGTTTCCATGGTACGCTGATTCATAAGCACAAATCCTACGTTTGATTCATCCCCACTGACAGAGGTAACACCTGTATATACCCACACATCATCATCAATTGCCAGATAGTTATAACCATCTGTGGTAACCAGACAGTCCTTCTGTCCCAATACACTGTTGATAAATCCATGCTTTAACGTTCCATAATAGTCAAATAACTGAATAAGCAAGTCCGCCGAATATGCTCTGTCAATCCATGATGGCACATCTCCAATGGCATACTCCGTGGTTTCACCAGTAATGGCATTACAGAGTACCACGCGTCCCACCGTTTCTCCGCCAAACAACCCAATGTTAAACTTCTTCACCGGACACACCCAATAAGGTGTTCCTTCCTCATCAATTTCAAAACTTAGTTGATTGAAAATATAGGTTGGATATTTAAAACGCAAGTGTCTGTAGATATTACGATTAAAATATTCGGAAGTCGAATACTTAATACCCTCTTTCAACTTCACAAGTTCCGTGGTCTGCGTAGCCATATCAATGGTGATATATGCCGGAATACCTTCCGAGCGATTTGTCAGCCATTTAATCGCATTGGCATAACGAAGAGGTGACACCCTCACCGGCTTATCCTTATAGTTGATTTGGCTGTAAATATTATCCACCTCGAACTGAGAAGCCATATCAATCATACTTCCCATCTTACGGTTGCCCAAAAGTGTAGCAGATTCTTTGTCTAACAAAGGAATCTGATTGTATGACAGTTCCTCGATATCCTTTGTGAATTCCCCTTCTTCTACCTTTAGAAGTTTTTGGTACTTCTTTGCGTTCACAATCGGTGAGGACAATAACGAGCCAATCAAATAGATTGCAAGTACAACGATTAGAATACCGCCTAGTACCTTTACCACTTTTGATTCTTTGATTTCAAACATTCCATATCTTTTACGAATGATATAAAGTGCTGCAATAATCACAAGCACAATCATAATAAAAAACCAAAATCCGGATGCATGAATATTGATTGCCGGCAATGTTACATAATAATAGAGTCCAGCCAAAATAAGAGCTATGATTGTTCCTATTACTTTCACTTTTAAATTTTTCATAAATTACCTCCTAGAATTTTTTTCTCCATAAATTCGGAGAAAGTAATACCAAGCACGGGAAAATTTCCAATCTTCCAATCAACATATCCATGCAGAATATGATTTTTGAAAAATCAGAGAATGCCGCAAAGTTTTCAATCGGTCCAACCGCCGCGATTCCCGGCCCGACGTTATTCATTGTAGTAAGCACCCCGCTAAATGTGGTTGCAAAATCAAAATTATTTAAAGAAATCAATAATACCGATACGATAAATATTGCAATATAAGAGATAAAATATACATAAACACCTTGCAGTGTTTCATCTTTCACCTTCTTTCCGTTGACCTTTACAATTGCAACGGATTTCGGTTGAAGCAAACGCTTCAGCTCACGCTTCACACTCTTAAGCAGAATCAAGATACGAGCCACCTTCATACCACCACCAGTTGAACCCGCACAGGCACCAAACACCATCAACCCCAAGAGAATACATTGCGAAAACATCGGCCACAGATTGAAATCTGCCGTCACAAATCCAGTTGTAGTTATGATAGAGGATACTTGAAAGACCGCATATCGAAATGCCTTTAATGGTTTCTCATATATGCTCAGTATATTGATTGTAATCAACAAGGTTGCCCCTAAAATGGCACCCAGGTATGCCCTTACTTCCTCATTTTTAAATACATCCTTTACCTTCTTTAGCAGCAAAAGATAATACATGTTAAAATTGATTCCAAACAGAATCATAAAAACGGTGATTACACCGTCAATATATGCACTGTCGTAGAAAGCAATACTGCTATTGCGGCTACTAAATCCTCCTGTACCGGCCGTACTGAAGGAATGAATAATACTATCGTACAGATTCATACCACCTGCAAGCAGAAATATAATCTCTGCCAGTGTCAAAACAAAATACATACTATATAAAATCTTCGCTGTGTCTCTGGCCTTTGGAACAAGCTTATCCGTCTCCGGCCCCGGCACTTCCGCGCGCATCAAATGCATGGAATTCTTATCTTCTAAAGATACAATTACCATGACAAATACGAGCACACCCATACCACCAATCCAGTGGGTCAGACAACGCCAAAAGTTCATCCCCTTCGACAAACCTTCAATATTATTCAAAATGGTAGAACCTGTCGTAGTAAATCCGGATACTGTCTCAAAAACAGCATCCACATAAGACGGAATTTCTCCCGAAATAAAAAACGGCAATGCACCGAAAACAGACCACAAAATCCAAGCACAGGCAATGATGATAAATCCATCTTTGCCATATATTGTGGAATCTTCCGGTTTCCTTCGCCCTAAAAGCACATACAACAACACTAAAATTGCACTGGTAAGAAGAAATGCTTTCCACCCTTCTTCTCCATATATCACAGACACCAGTGCCGGAATCAAAAGAACCAATGCTTCTACGCCGAGCATTCTTCCCAAAATATAAGTCGTCATTCTTCTGTTCATAACTGCCCTCTATTCCAAGATGTCTGTAATATCTTGTATCTTCTTTGATTTTGTTATCACAACTACCGTGTCCCCAACCCGAATGCTGTCATTACCACTCGGTATAATCATCTGACGCTTTCGTGCGATACACGCAATCAGATTATTTGGTTTCGTTCTTAAATCCTTCAGCGCTATATTCGTATACTTGGTTTCTTCTTTTATCACAAATTCCAAGGCTTCCACACGGTCATCTACCAAACGGTACATAGATTCAATGTTGGCACTGCTCAAAGAATTTTGTCTTGCGCGAACATAACTGAAAATCGCATCTACCGTTGCGTTTTTCGAAGATACAATGCTATCGATTCCAAGACCTTCCACCATCTGCGCTCTGGAATCTTCATTGACCTTTGCAACGATTTTCTGAACGCCCTGTTTCTTGGCAAACAAGCCCATTATAATATTTTCTTCATCCACACCGGTAAGTGCCACCAAGGCATCCGCCTCACGAACACCTTCCTCTAACAACAAATCATGGTCTGTGGCATCCCCGTGGATCACCGTTACTTTTGGAAGCTCTTCGCACAGATCCTCACATCTTTCTTGACTCTGCTCGATAATCTTCACGTCCATACCCATGGAGCAAAGTTTCTTTGCGAGATAGAATCCAACTCGTCCGCCGCCACATATCAATACATTGCGTACACGACGTTTGCGGTTGCCAAGTCTACTAAAAAACTGCTCAATCTCCCTATGAGTGGCTGCAATGTGAAGCTTGTCCCCCTCTTCAATCACAAACTCACCATCCGGGATAAATACTTCACTTCCTCTTTGAATCGCACAAATCAATATCTTAATCTGGAATTTGGAATAAATTTCCGCCAGCTTGTACCCGATAATCGGGCTGCCTTCACGCACCGGAACTTCCACCAATTCCAATCTTCCTTTTACGAAAGTCTCCACCTTGCTTGCATCCGGAAAAATCAAATTCCTTGCAATTTCATTTGCAACTGCAAACTCCGGATTAATCACCATACTTAGATGTAAATCTTCTTTCAACAAGTCTATTTGATGATAATACAGCGGATTACGAACTCTTGCTATGGTATGCTTTGCTCCAAGTCTTTTGGCTACCAGACAGCTGAGCATATTCAGTTCATCCGTTGAAGTACACGCAATGACAAGATCTGCCTCAGGAACACCGGCTTCTGCCTGCACTTCCACGCTGACACCATCCCCTGCAAAACAATTGATATCAAGGTTATTAATTGCTTCTTTTAGTTTTTCTTCATTATTGTCAATCAAAACGACGTCATAGTTATCCACTGACAAGTGCTCTGCCAGTTTATATCCTACCTTTCCATCACCAATAATTACAATTTTCATTGTCTTTCCCTCGTGTGTATATTTTGTAACTGTTCAGAGCCTAACGTGTTTTCGAGGTTGGCTCTGAATAGTTATAATATAACACCTTCATCTTAAATATACAAGTAGGGCATATCAAATTGATATGCCCTAGTCTTATGACGAACTGCGTTCGCCTAATCTTCATTTGCGCGTTTTGCAATTTCTTTTTCTTGTACATCAGATGGCGCTTGTTCATAGCGTACAAACTCATATGCATATGTTCCTCTACCACCTGTCATAGAACGTAAAACGGTGCAGTATCCAAATACACCTGTCATCGGGATATCAGCCTCGATAATCTGATTTCCACCTGCGATTGGTGTCATACCGAGCACACGACCACGACGTTTGTTAAGGTCACCCATTACATCACCTGTAAATTCATCCGGAACTGTAACCTTGATATTTGCAATTGGTTCAAGAAGTACCGGACTTGCTTCCATGAAACCTTTCTTGAAAGCCTGAACTGTAGCAGTCTTAAATGCCATTTCCGAAGAGTCTACCGGATGGTAAGAACCATCGTATAATACGGCTTTCACACCCACTACCGGATATCCAGCCAAAGGACCCTTCACAACAGATTCTTGCAAACCTTTTTCTACCGCCGGGAAGTAGTTCTTCGGAACTGCTCCACCAACTACGATTTGCTCAAATACAAATGGTGTCTCCAAATCACCGGAAGGTTCAAATGTCATCTTAACGTGACCATATTGTCCGTGACCACCGGATTGTTTCTTATATTTGGTATCCACATCTGATTTCTTACGTAATGTTTCGCGGAATGCTACCTTTGGAGTCTCCAAAACAACATCCACTTTATAACGGCTTGCCAACTTGCTGACAACGATTTCCAGATGTTGGTCACCCATACCATAAATCAATGTCTGACGGTTTTCACTGTCGTTAACCACTTTCAGTGTTACGTCTTCTGCCATCATCTTTGCAAGTGCCTGTGAAACCTTATCCTCATCACCTTTTGTCTTCACAACATATTTCATATATGTATATGGTACAGAGTACTCAGTCTTACCAAATAATACTTGTGTGTTCTTTGTAGAAAGTGTATCACCGGTCTTTGCTGCTGATAATTTCGCAACGGCACCGATATCACCTGCGTGAAGCTCAGATACTTCTACCGGCTTGTTACCAATCATGGTATATAATTTACCAAGCTTTTCTTCTGTATCTGCATCTGTATTGTAAAGCACATCATCCCCTTTTAATACACCGGAACAAACCTTGATAAATGAGTATTTACCGATGAATGGGTCAACCATTGTCTTAAATACATATGCACTCTTTGATTTCGAGAAGTCATAGTTTGCTTCAAAGATTTCGTTTGTCTTACGGTTAATACCTGCACAAGTCTTTTTGTCCGGACTTGGGAAGAAACGAACGATATCAGATAAAAGGTTTGCAACACCCTGTGCTTCTGTGTTAGAACCCATAGCAACCGGTACGATGCTTCCGTCTGTTACAGACATACGCATTGCTGCACGAATCTCTTCTACAGAGAACTCTTCTCCTGCAAAATATCTGTCCATGAAGTCTTCACTTGTCTCAGCAACCGCTTCCATCAATGCATCACGGCAGATTTGCAAGTTTGGCAAACAGTAATCCGGAATCTCACATTCCTCTCTCTGACCAACGCCTGTATATCTTCTACCTGCATTTTTAATAACATTTACATAACCAACTAATTTTTCATTTTCACGAATCGGTTGGAAATGAGGTGCGATTTTCTTACCATACTTCGCCGTCAAATCTTCCACTACTTGACGGAAAGATGCATCATCCACATCCATCTCAGTCACATATACCATTCTTGGTAATTTGTACTTATCACAAAGTTCCCAAGCTTTTTCCGTTCCAACTTCCACACCTGCTTTACCGGAAACAACGATAACAGCTGCATCCGCCGCACTGACTGCTTCTTCAACTTCGCCCACAAAGTCGAAATAACCCGGTGTATCAAGCACGTTGATTTTCGCTTTTTCCCATTCGATAGGAATTAAACTTGTGCTAATTGAAAATTCACGTTTCTGCTCCTCTTTATCAAAATCACTTACTGTGTTGTGATCAGCAATCTTTCCCATTCTGTTTGTTGCGCCAGATACATATAACATAGCTTCAACCAAACTAGTCTTTCCACTTCCTCCGTGACCTAACAGTACTACGTTTCTAATTTCGTCCGTTCTATAAACTTTCATAATTCTACTTTTGCCTCCTTGATTTGTAGTATCACATGTTGATATTGTACTAAAATATTTTGATTATTTCAACCTTTTTATTGATTTTATACAAAATTTTATTTTGAGTTTTCAGAATTTTCAAACACTTTTGCACTTTAAAGCAACACAGTGTTGACTTTTTATATTTGAAGTAGTAAAATTCATTTTAAACAAATACCATAACATATATGGAAACAGCACCTCCATCAGGTGTTCTGGAAAGGATATCAATCATGAATAATAAGAAGAAAATCGGTTTCGTAGGACTAGGATTAATTGGCGGCTCCATCGCAAAAGCAATCCGTCAATACTACCCAGATTACGAAATTGTTGCATTTGATAAAAGCAAAGAGACATTGGCACTTGCTACACAGGAATCTGTAATCGACGTTGCCTGCACATCCATTGATGACAATTTTGACAACTGCACTTACATTTTTCTTTGTGCACCGGTTTCTTATAACACTGCATATTTAAAACAACTGAAATCGCACCTGAATGAAGCTTGTATTTTGACGGATGTTGGTAGCGTAAAAACTTCCATCCATAAAGAAGTGATTGCACTTGATATAGAAGAATATTTTATCGGCGGGCACCCGATGGCAGGCTCGGAAAAATCCGGATTTGTTAATTCAAAGGCTATGCTGATAGAAAATGCTTACTATATCATTACTCCGACAACAAAAGTTTCAAAAGAAAAGGTGGATATGTACGTGGAATTTGTGGAATCACTGAAAGCGTTGCCAGTGGTTCTCGGATACGAAGAACACGATTACATTACAGGTGCCATCAGCCATCTGCCACACATTATCGCTTCTGCTCTCGTGAATTTTGTCAAAGACAAGGACGGCAAGGAAGAACTGATGAAACATTTGGCAGCCGGCGGTTTCAAAGACATTACACGAATTGCTTCTTCGTCTCCTACCATGTGGCAACATATTTGCCTGAAGAACAAGGACAATATTGTAAACATTCTGGACGAGTACATTGAAGTTTTAGAAGATGCAAAGCGTTCTGTTGCAACTGGTTCTGAAACTGATATTTACAATTTCTTTGAAACATCAAAGAACTACCGTAATTCTATCCCGGGTGGTTCCTCCGGACCAATCAAGCGCATGTTTGCGGTATACTGTGATATCATCGATGAAGCCGGCGGAATTGCAACCATTGCCACTATCTTAGCTGCTAATAATATTAACTTAAAAAATATAGGAATCATTCACAATCGTGAATTTGAGGAAGGGGTTCTTCGCATTGAATTCTATGACGAAGCATCTTCAAAGAAAGCCGCTGAATTGTTGCAGAAATATAGATATATTGTGTATGAGAGGTAAGGAAAAGAAGACGTAGTAAATCATAGTTTACTACGTCTCGTTTTTTGCTTGATTAAAAAGAGAATTGCCAAAATCCCCGTCAAAGCCCCCACGCTGTCAATCAGCACGTCCTGTACTCTCCCGGCACGTCCACCAACAAATAGTTGAATCGTCTCATCAATTGCTGCTATTGACAAACAAAATGCCATTGCGGAAATCCCTTTAAATTGGACCGGCATATAATGCATCGCATTCCTGCTAAGCACCCCCAGAATCAGAAACTCCGTAAAATGCGCACACTTTCGCAAAATCAGGTGGAATAGTTCCAACTTCTCCGGGCTCTCCAATACCCCCGGCATGAAAATCCCGAGAAGTGTCTCCAATATCGAACCGCTCAAATCTCCCGACACTTCGCCCGGTTGTAAGGAGAATGTAAAAATTACTGCAGTCCAGAGCATGGTACCGATTATAAAAATTAGTTTCTTATTTTTCATATTTATTTCCTTTTATAAATTTGCATATGTAACCACCATGCTGTCAATACTCTTTATACAAATCAAGAAAGGTGGTTTCTTATGTTCAAAGTTATCATATGTTTTTTGTTAATTATCTTCATCGTTAGCCTATATTGTTGTTTTTACGTTGCTTCAAAATCCGACGAAGAATTAGAAAGATGGATTGAAAATCATTTAACAGACGATTAGCCTAATTTTCGCCTTCTCATCACGCACCATAAGCCATATCCAATTACGGCACCTAATGTATTATGGAAAATATCATCGAACTCGAACAACCCCAAACGGAATACTAACTGAACCACTTCAATCACGAATGACATCCCTGCGGCGCTGGCTACAACAAAGCGGAATCTTCTCATGTTTTTATAGATTTCAGGCAATAAAATCCCCCATGGAATAAAGACTAAAACATTGTACAAAATCTGCCACGCCAGCGGCTTGTCTTTTAAAGTAAAAATCTGGTGATAGGACCAAAATGGTATCACTTCAATCAGATACTCGTCACCTACATTTCGATTAAGCAAGGTTCCGCCTATTAGTAACACCAAATAAACAGACAAAGCCAGTCCACAAAGCACTTCTTTCCTGGAAATACTTTGCCCCTGGCTCTTTTTACATTTTGACATCCCAAATAGATATCCACCGAAAATCGCGAGACCGATAGCGAAACCCACGCCATAATGAAAAGTCATATAACTGTTAATAAAACTTTCCAAATATTGCATACCACGCCATCCTTTCCTCAAAATTTCTAATATTTTCTCCAAACCATCTTATCCACCACGCCCGTGTAACTCTGGATAAGTTTTACTACCTTCGATGAGACATTTTCATCTCGATAATCCGGTACCGGAATACCATAATCCGCATCCAAATTCATCTCCACAGCTGTATCCACTGCCTGAAGTAATGATTTCTCATCAATTCCGGCAAGAACAAAACAAGCCTTATCCAGTGCCTCCGGTCTTTCCGTAGACGTACGAATACATACTGCCGGGAACGGATGTCCTACCGATGTAAAGAAACTAGACTCCTCCGGCAATGTGCCACTGTCAGAAACCACCGCAAACGCATTCATTTGTAGGCAATTATAATCATGGAATCCAAGTGGCTCATGTTGAATCACACGTGCATCCAGCTCAAAACCACTCTCTGCCAAACGCTTCTTTGAACGCGGATGACAAGAATACAAAATCGGCATATCATACTTTTCTGCCATCTTATTAATTGCATTAAACAATGACAGGAAGTTCTTCTCTGTATCAATATTTTCCTCTCTATGAGCTGAAAGCAAAATATATCTTCCCTTTTCAAGCCCCAATTTCGCATGAATATCAGAACCTTCAATCTTGTCTAAATTTTCATGTAACACCTCTGCCATCGGGCTGCCCGTTACGTAAGTACGTTCCTTCGGCAGACCACAGTCTGCAAGATAACGACGTGCATGCTCCGAATATGCCAAGTTCACATCCGAAATAATATCCACTATACGTCTGTTTGTTTCCTCCGGCAGGCACTCGTCCTTACAACGGTTTCCAGCCTCCATATGGAAAATCGGAATGTGAAGACGTTTTGCTGCAATCGCAGAAAGACAACTATTGGTATCCCCAAGAATCAATAACGCATCCGGTTTCACCTGATTCATGAGCTTGTAACTGCAGTTAATAATATTACCAACCGTAGCACCCAAGTCGTCACCAACTGCATCCATATAAACTTCCGGGGCATCCAACTGCAAATCATGGAAGAAAACTCCATTCAAGTTATAATCATAGTTTTGTCCGGTATGTGCCAAAATAGTATCAAAATATTTGCGACATTTCTTAATAACTGCAGCCAGACGGATAATCTCCGGTCTTGTCCCTACAATAATCAACAACTTTAATTTCCCATTATCTTTAAAACTTACATCTGAATAATCTAATTTTATATCCATAGCACACCTCTACTCCACAATCTCAAAAAATGTATCCGGCTTGTCCGGATTAAATTGCTCATTTGCCCACATTACAGTTACCAAATCTTCCGTATCCGATAAGTTGATAATGTTATGTGTATATCCCGGCAGCATATGCACCGCTTCGATCTTGTCACCACTCACTTCGAAATTCAGAACCTCATCCGTTCCTACCTTTCTCTGCTGAATCAAGCCCTTACCTGATACAACAATGAAGAACTCCCATTTTGTGTGATGCCAATGCTGACCTTTTGTAATCCCCGGTTTGGAAATATTTACACTTACTTGTCCGCATTTTTCAGTCTTAAGCAGTTCTGTGAAACTTCCTCTCGCATCCACATTCATTTTCAATGGAAATGCCACCTTTTCCTGTGGCAAATATGACAAATATGTAGAATACAACTTCTTCGCAAAGGAATTGTCCGGAATCTCCGGAATCACCAATCCCTGTGGCTGCTTTGCAAAAGAATAAATCAAATCAACAATCTCACCCAAGGTAATCTTATGTTCCACCGGCACATAGCAATATCCATCTGCCTTCAGATTAGCTTCTCCTTTTAATGCGGCAATCAATTCTGCCACAACATCAT
The DNA here is from genome assembly GCA_017410145.1 of Tyzzerella sp. Lineage (GTDB taxonomy): Bacteria > Bacillota > Clostridia > Lachnospirales > Lachnospiraceae > Faecalimonas. The sequence goes on along the minus strand of JAFQRJ010000015.1, from coordinate 91,879 downwards.
CAATATATACCAACGTCATTAGAACAGACGGGTCATTCACCGTAATCGGCAAATCATTTGCAATATTATTACAGAAAGTGGCAACCGCACTGTTGTAATTCGGTCTGCACCATTTGCCAAACACATTTGGGAAACGATAGACAAACACCGGTGCCCCTGTCTCCTTGCCATACGCAAACATCAACTCCTCACCGGCCTTCTTGCTCTCACCGTATGGATTGTTCAGCGCCGCTTGAATAGAGGACGAAATCATAATCGGACAATTATTATTGTACTTCTTCAACGTATTTAACAACGTAGATGCAAAACCAAAGTTGCCCTCCATAAACTCTTTTGGATCCTGTGGACGATTCACACCAGCTAAGTTAAATACGAAATCTGCGTTCTTGCAGTACAAATCCAGAAGCGCCGGGTCTGTATCAATGTCGTACTCATAGATGGTTAGACCTGTATCCATTCCAAAAGAACGGTCCTTGCCGTCCGCTATATTATGTAATGTTGCGATTAGATTTTTTCCAATGAAGCCCTTGGCTCCGGTAATTAGGATGTTCATTGTTTGTTTTTCCTTCCATACATATGATATAAGTTTATCTCATATCTTACATGATTACAACATTAATTTCTAAATATCCTCCAAGGAATTAAAGCATTCCTTCAACACCTCATACTTCTCCCACTGAACATTTTTAATCTGTTCATCAATCCTTCTGAATACTTTTTCCGGAAACTGTACAGCCCAAGTAACACCTTTGGAACAACAACCAGCAACAATTCCAGTGACCTCGCAATACCATATCCATCTTGGTAGGAATTGCTACACCATTCTCTGTTGCGAATGTCTCCAATTCAAAAAACCTTCCGAAATTATCTTTTCCACCAACACCACAAATAAGCAAATAGTCTTTACCTTTTTTATACCAATTCACAGATTCGTTGTCATTGTGTTTCTTAATATCTATGTTCTTTGGCGCTTTCTCACAATACTTCCACCCTGCAATCTTTCCCAGATAATAACTCAATAAGATAGCATCCGTTTCACCTTCACATAAAATCAACTTATTCATAAACGAACCTCGAATCCGAAGGCTTCTCGGTCGAGTGCAACTTCTCTTCCCGAGAGAACTCGCGAATATGTTTTATTCTCTTCTCGCTTCAGAGTAACCACACTCATACTATCTTCTGTTTTTTGTATTTCATAATCCTGCGTCGCTAAAAGCCCATCAATCGCTTCCAAACTGTGTGTTGTTATAAACGCTTGAACATCAAATGCACTGCAAGCCTTTACAATAAACCTAAAGATATCGTCATAATATTTGTGATGAATTGCCGTTTCTATCTCATCAATTAACAGGACTCCACCTGTCGCTCTTGCTATAGCATTAGCCAAAACCAATACCTTTTTAATACCATCACCATAAGTAGATAATGGCATATTTCCAAGTCTCTTATGCTTCAAAAACTCAACTGGTCGATTGCCCGTGTCACTTTTAAATAACACCATATCTATGATTTCCGGATCAAATAACTGAAGCGCTTTTAAACATATTTCCTTGTAATCATCATCCTTAATAATCTGGCTAATAATACTTCCCTTTAAATGTTCAAAAGGAGCAACATATATCACTTTAAACTCATCTTTTTCAGATATCGGTATGCCTGCTATTCCAGATAAACGATTAATTTTAATTTTTTGTTCCTTTGCGTTCTTCCCATAGTTAGAGGATATAACACCTTCAAACTCATCTGTAGCGGTCTCTGTCACTAATGAACTTAAATTTTCACGTACAACAAAACGGTCAAGTTCTTTCACATCAACAAGTACTGTTTTCTGCCTCCCCACAAGCTCATATGAAATATCTTTTTCATTACACTTACCAGAAACACGAATCTTTAAATCTCTGCCATCATGCGGAAACATACATATAAAATTTTCATATAAAGAATTTGAATTTAACCACTGGAGACTTTCTCTCTGCCTAGCAATTGTGTATATATTCCCTAACAGTTCTGACGTACGAAACAATTGTATAGCTTCCAACACACTAGTCTTTCCGCAATTGTTATCTCCCACAATCAGATTAATACGATTGAGTTTATCGATTTTTAGGTCATTAATTCCTCTAAATTGTTCAACTACAAGTTTATTTATCATTGTCATCAGAACATAACCTCCCTGTCCCCAAATTCAATAATAAGCCTTTTGCCTGTTGCATCTGCTATTTTCTTAAGTGAATCGATAGTTGGTTTAGTTACTCCTTTTTCAATATTGCTAATATTAGCCTGCGTAAGTCCGCACCTCTCAGCTAATTGTTTTTGTGTAAAACCAGCATGGTCTCTCGTTCGCACAACAAGTTCCCGGATCTCCTTATATACATCGTATTCATATACCTCTCCATCGACTCTTGTTATAGCCTGAAAATCCACTTTGGTAAGTTTCATATCTAAATATCTTTGAAAATCATCCATCATGTTCACCTCTCTACAAATAATATATTCTATATTATCCCCAATGTCAACCAGAATATACTTTCAAAAATATAAATAAGTCTCATTTTATACTTCGCAAAGTATAAAATGAGACTGTAATAAATAAAAAAAAAGGACCTCACCGACCGAACATTTTTGGTTTTATTGTAAGTTCTTTTAAATCTACCGCGTTGTACATATTATCTCCATAATGTAAAAGAAAGGGTTCTGTATCAACCAGCCCCCTTTCATGCAACTAGATTTTATTTTGCTCATATTTTACTTCTCCGCAACAGAGAAGAATTATTGAAATTCAATAACTAATTATAGTATAGTGGCACTTTGTAAATATGTCAACATGTAAACAATGAAAGATATTACTGTTCCTCTTTGACATAATAATGGCGCTTAATCCACGTGCTCAATCCATCCAATCCGGGATAAACAATTCTTTCATTAATATTCATCTGATCCAGAAAATCTCGAACTCTCCATTTGAGTTCTTTTGGGATGATGTATTTTACTGTATTTTCTGTTTCCTGTTCAAAAAATTCCTCAATATCCTTTATTCCTTTTGGTACTAGCATAAAATAAGAATATTGATTAATAATTCTTTGATCAATGGAAGGTGGTTCAATAAGGACCATGGAATAAATCCCCATATCTTCATCGTACGAATCTATATCTTTAACCAATTCATTTAACATGTCAACCGTAAACAAAAATGCTTTTTCTTCTTGTAGCTTCTTTCTATACTTTTTAGGCAATTTACTATTCATTTCTTCAATATCAATTTTCCAGACAACACTATCATTCTCATCAATTTCGTTAAATGATTGTTCATCAATCGAAAAATGCAGTCCCATTAGTGGTGAATAAGTCCAATCTAGCAATCTAGTCGGCAATCCATGATGCTGTCCTATAATCATTTGTCTCCAGATGGATGTGTCCATTTCAGGATCCTCACTCATTGCATACTTCGTGAAATTTCTCAAAATGGATTTTTCTAAATTAAATTGTTTATCTCGACAATTTCTTTCTAAACTTGTCTTTAAATGATAATCGGATTTATGTATTCCTCTATACAAAAAGGAAGAACGATACCTGCCAATTCTATCATCAAATCGTTGCTCAGAAATCAACTCCATTATTTCATTTATATTTTTAATCTTTACTTCTTTTATCATATGTTCTTCTCCTTTTATGCATCTTCTTCATCTTCAAATACAAAATAGCACTTCACTCGTTCCTCACCATTGATTGAAAACATTTCCATATTTTTGACACTTCTTGTATCCTTTTCCTCATTTGCATCTTCACCATGTTGTACTTTTACCATATAAAAAGCCTCTAGCCCTTTAAAAGCATTCAATACTTTTACTAATTCTTCAGGTATTATTCGAATAATGTTTTCAACATTTGCATCTGATGCCACGGTTTCATCCTTAGTTATTTCATCATAATACCCTAAAGCAAATGGACTTTCACCTGTTGTTTTCATATGCTCAAGAAATGCGCACATACCATTTCGAATTCGTTTTATATCTCGCTCAGATAAAAATGGCAAAAAATATCTGTATAACACCGTGCTTAGATAAGCTGTGACAGCACATTCAACCAGATAAAAATAATATTCTTTTTTTCTTTCACCAGTTGGGGTGTTCATTCCTGCCCCATCCAATGGTTCTTGGCGTACTTTGCTCATAAGCCTTTGCATAAAGACTTTCATAAACTCTTTTCTCACAATTTCTTGTAATTCAACCAAGAATTCTTCTTTTTCTTCTTCACCTTCTCTATCATTTTTATACTTCCTACTTTCCAAATATCGTAGTTTTTGTTCTTCATCAACAAAAAGCAGTGTAGCGGCTAAAGTTGCCGGTCCCGAACTCCCAATTAATGATACCCGAAAGCGACTTTCCTTATCTGTATTTCCCTTTTCATCTCGCCATAATAGAAGTTGGGTAATCTCTGTATGTTCTTTATTTTCCCCTATGACACATTTACTCTTCCCAAGCGAGGATATGTTTTTGTAAATATTTTCTTTACCGGTTGAAGCTTTATCACAAGTCGCGCATGCAACTCCAGGATGTTGCGTAAAGAAACCTTTCTTTCCGCCATCAGTACACAAGAACCCTTGATACACCCTATATACTATATCTGTATCACTAGATTTATATTTACACAGCCTATGAATATCCTTTCGCACATGCGTATGAATATTATTTTCAGATGCATATTGTTCCAATGAAAATTCATTTATATAATCTGCCATTTGCTTTCCAAGTGGCGTTGCATCTTTCCCAACAGAAATAAAATTTCCCTCTTTTGCTTCAATTACCTGTTCTTCGACTCTTTTTAAATATTCTTCCTCACTTTCGTTCTCCTCCTTCTTTTCGAATGCAATAATACGATACTCTCCAATCGGTTTTCTTTTTGATAAATAAAATGACAATTCAGATACTGCATCAAAATCCCATCTTACCATATATGCTTTAGGTTCGCGCGCTTTATCAATTCCCGCCCCCTGTGGCAAATAAATATACAACTGATTGTATCTTAACATGGCGTTCCAAAAGCGACTCCTATAATATGATTCCAATGCATGTTTTTCTTCTATTTTTTTGTCAGTATACAATTTTTCAGTTACTTCTTGAAACTTATCTAACTCTGTTAAGGAATAAGGTTCCTTTATTTCTTTTTCATAAAATTTTCTATCAGCCAACACTAATTTCGAATGATTCTCCACTCCTTGCTGTGCCAAAGAAAGCTGTTTATAAAAACCTTCTATGTCATTTGAACATAGAATAGCCGTCCACAAACCTGCAACATCAAAGATGTTCCTTGCCTTTTTTTCTAAAGAATCATTCATAGTCTTTCGTTCTTCATCTGTTACCTGATGCAAAACAGTTATCGCATAGATATCAGAACCATGTGCTGCTCCCAACCAAAATAATGTTTGTAAACATTTTTCAAAATTATGGCTTATATCAACAACTATCTCATTAGTGTAACAAAGTGTTTTTAACATAGCATAATATAAATAAAATTCATTATTATTTTCTTTGTCAAAAAGAGATTTATAGAATTTATTCATTAAACGATTCACAAAAATAGGATTGTTAGGGTAAACCAGCAACCCTCTGTTTCTAATATATTCTTTAACACATCTTATAATATCATCATTATATTTCTTTATGCGACCATCCTTTTCACTTTTATTGCCTGGCAGTGTCACTCCTGATATATCCAGAACATCATGAGTCTTTATCTTACGTTCAGTCGCATGATATGTGGCTTGATTTAATCCAATCTGAATAATTTCTCCAATTCCATACAATAAATTCGATTGCTTCTTTGCATCTTTATCATCCTCAGGAATATAGTTCCCTTGAACTAAAACCCCAACACGCTCTCCACAAAAGCATTCTTCATCACGGAATCTTCTTATAATTCTGTGATAAAAATTCACGATACATCGCCCCGATTGTTCTTCATTTAAAAATTTATCCATAGTATAAACAACCAAAGTATTGTTAATTGGTTTCGCTTCGTTATATGTACGACGAAGTTTGTTATATATTTCTTCTCCTATAACCTTGTCCTCATGTAAATTAATCTTCTCATGATAAGGGAACTGTCCATATTGCTTATCTGAAAAACCATATTCAGCTTTTTTAACATTCTGAAACTCCTTGTACTCTGTTTTATCCTGATTGTTCCCCGCACTATCCGCTTCTTTATAACAGATTCCATAATATTCAAATAAACTTTTACGCCATGGATAACATCCGATATGGTGTTCAAGTTCTCTTGCATTTTCATTATAGTCCTTATACTCTTTGCTATTCTTCAACCCCTCAGGTATTGACATATTAAAATAACTTTCACTATAACAAATAGGTAAAATTAGTTTCTCTAATGCCACCGCCATTCCAAACTCGTAAAACACATTTGGATTGTGTCTAGATACATCTACAACCACAAGATCGGCCATCTGCATTTGTTGACAGATTCGATTACATATCACATAATTTGATGAAGGATCCGTATCCGCTCTAACCACTTCAATTTCTTTTACTGGTTCCCATACATCCTTATCTATTTCCTCATCATGTAAAGCGCTACAATATAATTGTTTTTTGTCTTTACTTATAAAAAAATATTTGGCTAATTTTTCAATATAGCTACAAATTCGCCACTTATACACTACCTCTGACATATCCGAAAAATTCATTACAACAAATGCCATGATTTTTTTATTATCATGCATTTTCTTCCTTTGTTGCTGAACATTTCTCTGTTGTGAACAATATTCACCTGTCATAAAGCACCGTCTTGAATGATTACTAGTTTCTAACGATACTACACATTGATTATCCTGTTTATAAATAATTCCATCCATCTTCGTAGCCTTTCTTTTGTTGAAAATTTTTAAACGCAAAAAGGAGACCACACTTTTTTCAAGCGTAATCTCCTTACATTGAGTTAAATGCATTTTAACATATAATTCCACAAATTTCTACAAAATTTGACATGAAACTCAAAATTCCACTTTGCTGTTTTAGTTTTCTAATGTTTATCACCCTACTATAAACTAATATGCCAGCTTAAGCACATAAAAACGACACAAATAGAGCGAGATTTTGTTAAAATCTCGCCCTCCTATTCCTGACTTAGTATTTAAAAGTTAACAGCCTCTTTAAATTGCATATTAAACATTCTATTTTTAAATAGAAAGATTTTTTCCTGTTTCAAAAGAATACAACATCAATTCTAAATCTTGCTTATCCAAGTTTCTGTATTTCATATGATAATTCATATGTTTCAAGTATTTCAAAAACTCTTCGGTTTCTGTATCAGAAAGTGGTTCCGTTTCTGTTGGAACTAGACATTCATGAGCTACAAATGTAGTTAAAAATCCCTCATTTGCAAAAACCATCTTGGAGTCCACCTCAACATCTTTAACTAGTTGAATTGGTTTTCTCCGCAATATCCAATACACTTCATATGCCACAATTTTAATAATATTAACTTGCTGTATTTTATGAAATTCTTTCAATCGATATATGTCTGTAAAATAATCCATAACCGTTTGCTGAAGTATTGCACTATTAATGTACATCTGTTCACTTTGTCCACGTTCAGTTATGTATACTTGCATTTTATCATATAAATACTTATATCTATCCTTAATTGTTTCCTCGCCAAAATATTCTACTACCATATCATAATTTATTACATCTTCCATCTTCTTCCTCCAACATTGCCAAAACTTTTCTACCAATTATACATTTCAAGAAGTCACAATATGATACATAATCTTTTTCTTCTAGCTCGCCATTAAACTTTTTATATTTGTTTGGCAAAATTTCCATACACAAGTTCCCTTGTTGTATTTTACGCATTAACTTTTCTGCTCCCATTTCCGCTTCTGACGAATTTAACATCTTGGATTTGTTCCAAAAACCACTCATTTTCATATTTTTTCTCCTTGATTAAAAAATTTGTTTCATTTTACCACTTAAGTTCTGTTCTTCACTTTGTATTTCTTCTATTTCACTTTTCTCTATCTTCTCTTCATCAGCAACTTGTTCTTGTTGAAAACATGATTCTTCGTAAAATGAAATTAAACTATCAGCTGCAACAGCCAAACTACTGAGTATAGCCGCATACTCACGTTTTTTAGGATTATTTTGATCATAAGGATACAAAATACGATGGTCAAACTCTAACCATCCTTCTTCAAACAAAGTCCTTACCTGAATTTCGAAATATACAAACCTGTATCTAATAATATAATGTATAGATCTGTACTTTGTTTTAGAATCATCAACCTTTAAAAATTCATCAACATAGATTCCTTTGTCGTCAGGCGATGTTATATAGACAACTGGTTTTTCTGCATGATAACTACCTGCCAACAAATTCTCAATGGCTCTTGTTTTTGGGTTTGCTTCCGCTTTATATTCATCATACTTCGATATAATATCTTCTGGACCACAAACATATCTATCTGGTATATTTCTAAAAATAGTTAATAAACTATTATGGATATTCTTCCAATCTCGTTTGTCTAAAATAATAATTCTAACACCTATTAAATCTGTAATTATTTTATTATAATTGCCAATATTTATTTTAGAATACTTATCTGGATTTTTGTTAATATTTCTAATGATCTTTTCTATTAAATGGTCCGCATCTTTCACCCTACATCGAATTGAATGTACCTCTCCATCTAATCGACTATTTAAAATTCCTAAAATTTCATTTTTAACTTGTTCCAAATTCCCATGATTCGCTTGGAAATCATTGTAAATTTCCTCCAAGTCCTTTTCTTTCACGGGCGAATTCATAATATACCTTTCACTAATGTTAAATTTTCTCTTAATCCGGTCCAAATCAAATTTGTCTTCAATTTCAATCGCCATAATGTCCCCTTTCTCAAAACAGTTTTTAAAAACAACCTATTCTTACAAGAGAACATACTTCCATGATTTAATACGAAAAATTATATCATGTAATTTGTTTATATGCAAGTTTAATTACACCCGTTTTTCATAATTTTGTCCGTAATCGTTCTTTTTCGATTGTTTTTAATGCATAAAAAGGAGACTATACCATACCCAGCATAATCTCCCTTACATTGACCTCGTATCAATGATATCATATCTATCGACAAATTTCCACATTTTTTTATCTTTATCTTCTGACTTTTTCTTTAAAACCTCTTTTTTTATTTGATAGCTACTCTTTTTTTCTCCTTGACACTCTCCCATATAAATGTTATGTTATCACAACAAGCAAAATTTCTAATTTCTCGGTCAATGACCAATCTAATAATCTATAAATCAATCTCAGAAATTGAACGTTTGAAACTCCCTTTAACACTACCATTTGCAACTTGACAACTTAAGAAAAGGCTTTACACCCTCACTATAACTCCTTATAATATAAATAGATATATTTGAAAGGGGTGCGAAAGGATGATTGATAGCATGACAGACAAAGAACTAATTACTGTAACCATTGACAAATATACCGATTTGCAACGTATCAAAAAAGCAAACGGTGACCATTGTAATCCTGAACTCGATTACCAAATCAAAGTAACCATCGCCAAGCTTTCTTCTTTGGGCGTATCGGTGGAAGATATCACACTATAAACTCTTAAACAAACACAAAAATATAGGTGTAAAGTCTTTTCTTAAGTTGATAAGACTTTACACCTATTTTGTCATTTAAGTCTCTCTCCTGCTCTGTATAAGATGCAATTTTTGCACCTTAAAAGTTCAACCTTCTCTTGGTCAGTATGTTGAATGATATCCATGGTGGTATCGTTTTGCTTTCACCATGTGCCTAAAATACTACTCATCCCATCAAGAATATGAAGAACAAAAAATTAGCCAGAAAATACTTAGCTACGCTCAAACAACTACCAAAGATGTAAAGTGAAACTCGCATTAAAAAACTCAGAAACCTTTCGTTCCTGAGTTTTAATGCGTAAACCATGTGTTGAACCTGTACGGTCAACCACTCGCCTCGTTTATAAGAACTATCAATTGCCCACCCAAAGCGCATCCGTATGGGAAGTAGCACTATCACTACTTGCATAATGATAACTTCTTACACGATAATAATATCCACTGGCTACTGTTAAACTTTTACTTGCCATTGCTGTATATGCATTCGCATTAGTTACACTCCATGAAGTAACTCTTTCCCAACTTCCAGATGAATTTCTTCGTTCTACAATTGCTGTAACTGTAACCTTACACTTTACATTTGCATTAGTCACACCACCAGCTCCAATTTTCGTAGCTGAAATCTTATTAATAATTGAACGACCATCAGAGAAGTATGCACCCCTTGTCTGACTTCCTGCATATCCAATCAATGCATCCTCTGTCATAATATCCGACATTTCAACATCTGTGCTTTCAGCCTCCGCTTGTGCTTCCACTTTCCAGTTTATAAGGCCAGTAATACATAGCATTACAGCCAATAATATTGTTAAAATTCTTTGTTTTCGCATAACAAACTCTCCTACTCTAAAAATCTTAAATTAGTTAACACTTTCTCAACTTCTTCTTGTTGCACCTTATTAATGGTAATCATATAATGCACATCTCGATACGTAAAACTTGCAGACCACTTGATAGTCCCCGTTTCTATAATGTAATACTCAACTACTGTAATCTCTACATCCTCGACATACATCTTATACTCTTGGATCTTCGCATCCTCAATAACTATTCCATATGAGGATTCCCTATAATTTGGTCTCATTGAATATATAATGCTTGTTTCATTATTCTTTATATAAATCATATTCACATATTGCATATCGTTGCTAAATATAGCCTCGTGAAAAACGGTTTGCTGTGGCAAGTATTCTAATCTAACAGGTGTGAATTTGAATTTTTTTTCTATTTTTGCATACGCCTCATCTTCTTCAATATATGTCAAATTTTCTGTGTCATCAGAATTAACTACCACTTGTTCCTGGCCTACAAACATAGAAGAAATCATTCTAAAAATATTCTCATTCTCACCCATACACACAGATCCAATTCCCAATCCAACAATCACAGCAGCCAGTGCCACGACAAATTTATCAAATCTCCGTTGCTTTTTATATACTCTGCCAAGTTGAATTAATTCTTTATCTTCATCTGACAGTTGTTCATATGCTTCCTGTTGCTCGTGTTCGCGTATCATTGCCACAACATTGTCATACATCCCTTCCGGGGATTGAACATCCTTCATTTCAGGGTCTGCCTCTATTTCATCCATGACTTCATCCAAACTTTTCTCCATTTCCTTTGAAATAAATTCTTTCCAATCTTCGTCCATTCTTTCAGCTCCTCTCTTATAGTGCTTGATGTTGACTGTTTGACAACAAGTTTCTTCGCCTCGTAAACCAAGTATTTCAACACCATATCAGAACTGACTGTTTGAAAATATTTGTAAAAATTGAAAAATGCCTGTTGTGTAATGTCCTTTGCTTTTTCTTCATCTTCCAAATAATAAAGGCAGTACTTGTAAAGATTATCTGCATGCAACCTATAAATTGCTTCAAATTCTTCAATCTCCGCTGCCGCCTTATCTGTTATCATTGGTCAAAACACCCCTTTCCTCTTAATTTTTTACAACAAAAAAACTCAGCACGAATACTGCACCTTACGGCGCAGTACCTTACACTGAGTTCCTTACGCATATTATAACACTATTCGAAACGATTTGTATACAAAATTTTACATATTAATATAACATCGTTCTTTATTGGACTATATTGAAAAACCGTTTACTCTCTGCTATACTGTACACACATCAAATTTCGGACATGTTTATTCAAACAATTATGTCCTCTGCGTTTCTAAACGCATCTGAATATCTCGGCACATCAGCCAACGATTTTCTTTTGATGAAAACAAAATAAGGAGCGTGTTGCCTATGATTGTAGTTGTAAAAATAATATTTAGGTCTACTACAACAAAAAAAGTTATGCTATACTAAAGGAGGAAATATATGAATCAAACAACTGAATATCAAGAATATCCAAGAGAAAACCGTGAACACAAAAGTACTTTATTTTGTAAAGTATTTGAAAACAAAGAACATCTATTAGATTTGTATAATTGTGTGAACAATACAGCTTATAAAAATGCCGACGATTTAGAGGTAAACACATTGGAAAATGTGGTTTACATAACTATGAAAAATGACCTGTCATTTCTAATAGACTGCAACATGAATTTGTACGAACAGCAAAGTACATTTAATCCCAACATGCCACTCAGAGGACTTTTATACTTTGCACAATTGTATAATAAATATATTGCAAAACACAATATAAATCTTTACAGTTCTGCGGTACAAAAAATACCAGTGCCAAAGTACATTGTTTTCTATAATGGTACAAAGGAACAACCGGACGAGCAGATTTTGTTGCTTTCTGATTTATTCCAAAAGCAAAATGTACATCAACATGTAGATGGTTGTCTTGAATGCGAAGCTCGAATGCTTAATATCAATTATGGTAAAAATCGTGAATTACTGGAAAATTGTAGGCGTCTGGAAGAATATTGTATTTTTGTCGCAAAAGTGCGCGAATATGCTACTGCTGATATTGAGAATCGTGAATTAGCAATTATACGTGCGATTGATGAATGTATTGAAGCCGGAATTCTTGCAGATATTCTAATTGAACAGAAAGCAGAGGTATTAGAACTGATGTTAACTACATTTAACAAAGAATTATATGAACAAGGTTTAAAAGAAGAAGGCGCCCGTGAGGCGGATGAAAGAATCGTTGCTTTAGAGCAACAGAATGAGGTTTTGCAAAATTCCGTAGCTGAAAAAGATGCTGAAATCGCTGAAAAGGATGCTGAAATCGCACGCTTGAAGGCTCAATTAGGTGTAAACGAATAGTATTGTATAAGGTGACGGGCAACAATCCGCCACCTTATTTAAGTTTAAATGCTCCTCTGCAAGATGAAAATGATTCTCTACGCAAGCAAATTGCTGAATTACAAGAACGGAATTCAAAGTAAGTTGAATATTTGGATTGGCGATTTCGCAATCCATTTTACTGCCAAAAGGATCTATCTACTCTCCCACTCCGCAATTTCATCTCTAATATACTTAAGTTCCAATAACTTCGCCTTTACCTCTTCTACATTCAGCAGCTCCGTATTATTAGAATTAAATTCTGTCAATGGATTTCTATCCACATCACCATCTTTGAAATACTTGTCGTAGTTCAAATCACGCTTATCACATGGAACACGATAGAAATTACCCATATCAATTGCATTACCACATTCTTCATTAGTCAATAAAGTTTCATACATCTTTTCACCGTGGCGAATACCAATCACCTTAATATCACTGTCCGCATGGAACAATTCCTTAACAGCCTGCGCCAACACCTCAATTGTACATGCTGGTGCTTTCTGAACCATGATATCTCCCGATTCCGCATTCTGGAATGCAAACACAACCAATTCCACAGCTTCTTCCAAACTCATAATAAAACGTGTCATTGTCGGTTCTGTCACTGTCAAATCTTTGCCATCTTTAATCTGGCTGATGAACAGCGGAATAACTGAGCCACGTGAACACATAACATTACCATAACGTGTACAACATATGCTTGTCTTATCCGGAGAAATGGTTCTTGACTTCGCAACAATTACTTTCTCCATCATCGCCTTTGAAGTTCCCATCGCATTTACTGGATAAGCTGCTTTATCTGTAGACAAACAGATGACCTTTTTCACGCCAGCTTCGATTGCTGCTGTCAATACATTTTCCGTTCCAAGTACATTGGTCTTCACCGCTTCAATCGGGAAAAATTCGCATGATGGAACCTGTTTTAAAGCTGCAGCATGGAAAATGTAATCCACCCCATGCATTGCATTACGCACGCTCTGAATATCACGCACATCACCTATGTAAAATTTTAATTTGTCACTATACTCTGGAAATTCCTTCTGATATAAATGGCGCATGTTATCCTGCTTTAACTCATCACGCGAAAAAATGCGAATTTCCTTAATATCTGTTGTTAAAAAACGGTCAAGTACGGCATTTCCAAATGAACCTGTACCACCTGTGATTAATAAAGTTTTTCCGTTGAACATATTTATTCCCTCCATTTATGTACCTTATCTTTTAATAAAACCATTATTAACTATACACCATTACTAATTATGTCTCAAGTAACTCTATAATTCTTTTTTAAAAGGGCATACTTTAAGACACATATAGCATCCAACACATTTATTAGGATTTATTTTGGGATAAGCAAATCCTTTTATATCTGAAACCATTGTAATTGCATTTCTTGGACAAATTGCAAAGCATGCCGTGCAACCACAGCATTCCTCTTCTTGATTATACAAAATTGGAATTTGTTTCATCATTATTTCCATTCCTTTCTTCAGTTCAATGAGCAAGATGTCATCAAATACATCATTATATCCATATCTAGTTCCCTACTTTCTCAAATCCCATTACTTTACATAACTTTCTGCGTATTTTACTTATAACTGTTTTCAGTTTTAATTTACACCAAATCGATCTGTATCTAGTAAAACCCTCAAGTAAATATCTATGCCAAAACCATTCTGTAGCAAAATGTTTTTCAGTTGGGCAAAGCATATTAGGTTGTATATAGCTTTGAGAACTAACTTTAAAATGCTCCAGTTTTTCTTTACACATTTCAAATAAAGCCAAGCCTTTTTCAGAATTAATCAACACTTCTGAAACACCCTTATTATCATTAAATTTACTATTTTCTTCATTAATGCGCCAAAAATCCCCTATTGTAATATCTCCTTTTCTTTTTAACGTAGAAAATTGACATTTATGGCAAGACGGTCTAATAATTAATGAATTAAAATATAAATTTGAATAGGATTTTGCTATTTTTTGGGGAACTCTACCTTGGTTTGTTTTTATCGTGACATTCTGTCCACGCCATCCCACTTCTTTGTCTCTAAATGAATAATTAATTATTTTTCCATATTTTTGCTCAATAAAACGTATATGTTCTCGGAAAACTGCAGGACTTGGCACTCCATGACATATAATATCAATTGTAAATAAATTTATTTCATTTATTTTTTTCTGACATATATAATTTTTTAAACCTACGACTTGGCAAGGTGTTCCTATAAACAAAACTTTTTTATTGTCAGCTAATAATCGTTCAATTCCCTCAAAAATATTCCCTAGTGAACTTTGAACGTATTTAGCGCCTCGCATTTTGTCCCTAGCTTTTTTTTCATTTGTTAAAACATGAATTGCTTCATAATCTTCCGAGAAAACAACTCCACAAACACTATCTCCATTCTCCAAAAACAAATCTGAAACTGCCGTAAAAAAACCACCTGATGTGCTTTGTTTCAAAACAGCCTCATCCTTGTTTCGCACACCAAAAACTATAGGAAACTTTTTTTTAATCACATTATTTCTCACAAGACCATTCCCCTCCTAAATACTTTTATACGTCGAATAAGCAGGATAAAATTGTTATTTTTATTAAAAATAATGACAAACATTAAATTTGTTAGTATAAAAACAGAAATTGCTTTCAATACCCATGTAAGAATGTTTTGCGTATTCCAAAATGCAAAAACCCAAAACATTCCGGCACCTATTATAATTGTAATAAAATGGTAACTTAAATGCGATTTGTAATATTCTTTTAAAGGATATTTAAGACCATACTTAAATACAATATACGGATCAAATATACCCACCGTAAGCAATCTACTTAACAAGGTTCCAATAAATATACCTGTTACCCCCATTATTTTTGCCAAAACAATAGAGGAACTGATATTTATGATGATCATAAATATCGGTCTATATCTTCCCTCATAAAACAAACCATACGCATTTCTAAAATTAGAGTTTATATTCTGAACTCCACAAATATAAAAATTCATGCACAATACAACCACTGTTGATGTATTAATCATATAATCAGTACCTAAAAACATTCTGATAAACGGACCCACTAAAACAACCATTGAAATTGCACATACTGAATACACCCAAAAACCTATAAAATCTAAAAGTTTATATAATTTATATGTAGTTTCGTTACTTTCCGTCACAATAACATTTCCTATACTCGCTGTAGCCGCAGACATAACCATCATTAAAATGCTTGCTACAGATGTCGTAATCAACGTATAGTTTGAACATAACCCTGTTATAGTCAAACCACAAAACGCAGTCATTATAAGATTATCTGTTCCTGTTTCTACAGCTATGGCAACCTTGTAAATAAATAACGCATATATTTTTTTTACTAATGTTCTTATTTCGTTATGTTCTAACTTAGATTCGTTTTTTTTATTTTTTAAGAATGGATAACATTTATCACATTTATAAGAAATAAAAAGATTCTGAGCAACAATTGCTGCAATTGATATAAGTAAATATAAAATATAATTTTTTGTAATCAATAATGTTACTATCTGAACAATCGTAGATATTATACTTGTAAAAGACTCAATAACAGTCACTATATAATTTTTTTGGTCAGCCACAAAAAGTGTTCTTTTATACACAAACAGATACGAAACTGCGGACTGTACAATAAATAAGACATAGATTGTATTAATATTTGAAATACCCGAAATATCTTGATTTCCAATAATTAATCTCAAAAAAGGAAGCAACGCAATTCCAATACCTAAGATGCAGGCAGAAATAACAACATAAACTTTTTCATAGAATTGCATTATCTTCTTAATCTGGTTTTCATCTTGCTTTGCTAAAGGCTCATATAAAGCCTGTGGAAGTGCAATACCAAATCCCAAATCTGCGAGTGATAGCATCGTGATAATACTAGAAAACAATGCACTTACCCCCAAATACTGTTGACCAAGTGTAAATATAAAAACATATCTTGATGCAAATTTAATAAACACTTTGATTATGTTATCAATTAAATTTGCAGATGCATTTAATACTGTTTGTTTTGTTCTCGAATTACTCTTCATATACCATCTTTGACACTTTCAATTTATTTATCTTTTCCCAGAATACATCTTTTTAAGTATTGCTTTGAAGACTCAATATATTTGTTTAATTTAGGAAAAGACTGTTTCCCATCAATCATGTAACTTTTATAATTATCAATTTTAGTAATTATTAATGCTTTCTCTTTGTTTATTAACTGTAAAAGATTCTCTAATCTAGCATTTCTTGATGAATGTGCAATACAATAAAAATTTTTTTCATAGATTAACGAAAATGCACAACCATGAAAGGAATTAGTTATTACAACATCCGCATTTTTTATATACCTTAGAAACTCTGTCGGTCCACATGTTGTATCTTTTTTCCCTTTTATATTTCTAGTTTTTCTTCCACCACAAACGACAATTACATCCATTCGTTCCTCACATGCTATTTGTTGTACAACGTTATTTAACACTTCCGATTGTTCCATAGAATATACAAAAATATATTTTTTAGGCAGTCTTTTCAAATGTTTACATCTAGTATCCCATTCACATCTATCTAGCAAAAACACTGGGTCCAAAACCAAATCGGGCATTACTCCAATCTCCTGAAATATCAGCTCTCTTGCGGATGCCTCTCTGACAGAAACATCAGAAAACAAGGTTAAATATTTACGTATATTCTCTTTTTCATCAAGAGAAATATTCTTCCTGCCAAAACTTGAAGCATAGCTAACTTTCCTTGCTTTGTTTTCAAAATGTAAATAAAAGGCTTTTGAGTTACCAGTAAGTGTAGTATTGAATATCTGATCGCTCCCTGAAACTATAACATCGTATCTATCACACTGTCTTTCTATTGCCTGATCTCCACTATAAGTTTCAGATAACTTTCCATAGTACTGGTCCCTATATGCCTCAAATTTTCTATGTCTTATATATTCTGGTACAGATACCCAAAAAAGTATTACATTTTTACAATAATGTAATACTTTTCGGAATATGCTCTGATTTACCACTTGATTATTGGGAATATAATCAATCATTTCACATTCACCAAAAAAATCTGTCAAATGTTTTTGTAACGCCGAAGCTTGCAAAACTGCCCCTAAATTATCTGCCTTATGAAACGTCATCATCCCAATTTTCATTACTCAATACCCTCATATAATTTCCTGTAAACAGCCATTACTTCCTTTGAATCAAATCTGCTAACGTCAAAATCCTTTTTTATCAACTCGTTCTTTTCATAATAACTTATAATTTTATTTGCCCAAATCTCTGGTCCGTCCTCTAATTTCAAAAACTCTACACCACCGCAATTTGCTGTATCAGGAACATTGGTCGAAGCCAAACAGCGAACACCCATAGCTTGTGCTTCAACAAGAACAATACCAAATCCTTCTTGTAACGATGGAAGTAATAATGCTATTGAATCACTTAGCAAAGCCGGTGTGTCGGCATCACTCGGAAAAATATCTACATTATCACCCAAATTTAATTTCTCAATTTCCCGGCTTATATAATCCAAATAATTATCCATATCAAATCCAACCAATCTAAGTTTAGTTTTTGGATAACACTTCACTATCTCGTTTAAAACCTTAATGGTAAATATTTGATTTTTAATATAATTAAAACTACCTATTTGTATAATATTAAAATTATTTAAATCCTTTTTTATATAGTGTTTAGAAAATTTCTCTTCATCGTATGTGTTATTTATTATCATTGCATTATTTTTGTTAAAATAAAACGAATCACAAGCTTTTTCTGAACATCCCAGTTTTTTAGTAGCATATTTTTCAATTACTAACGCTCTATAGCCATTAACAAATCTTTCTAAAAGATTCGTATGCTTTGTGATTAAATGTGTATGTGCAATGCGAATAGGAATATTCAATCTCGCCGCTGCTTTTATCATTATAGCACTTTCAAATTCATCGTTACAATGAATAACATCATAAGGTCCATTTTCTATAATATTCTCAATCACACTTCGATACAGTTTATGCCCACGAATGTAATAATCAGCTCTTGCTCTTAAATTACTATGTCCCTCATAACGCGGGATTCTCATTATCTTTCCGCCATATGAAAGAAATTCATCATCATAAAATCGTTTTTCGGATGTGAACAACAGCATATCAAATATATATTCGCAATGCAATTTTCTTACAATACTCATCATTACAGCTTGGACACCACCGTTTCCCAAGCCTCCGCAAGACACCAATAATATTTTTTTCATATTACCCCTTTTTTAATATCTTGTCATTTTTTAATTGTTTTGACATAGGCAACTCTAACCATTCTCCAATCTTCTCTTCCCATGCTTCCGGAGAAAATGTACCATATCCTCCACCAGGACATAAAGTCAGTTCAGAGAAGTATATTTTTTTATTTATGTAGTATAAATCAACTCTAACAAAAGGAATGTCTTCAGAAAGTTTTTTTGCAACATCTATCATTTCATTCAACAACTCTGGTTTTTCAATTTCTATGAAAAGTTCTTCATGGTCCAATCTATAGAATGGTGCTTTTTCCCAATCTAGCATATAAAACGTCATCAAATCATGTTTCTCGTTATTGATTATATTTGCATATCCAACATATAAAAATCTTGGTTTGCCGTTAAAACAGTAAAATTTATAATCGATTAAACCTTTAATATTTTTCTTTATCAATTGATCATCAGACATAAATTTTTCTGCCACTATTTTAGGTTTTACATTTTTGTAAGCCCATTCTCTACATAGGTAATAATGGTTCTTATTCAATCCCACTGTTAAATTATTTTTAACCTTCTCTATATCTAGTTTACTTTTGTCACTACATATACACATTCCAAGTCCCGAATTATGATTACATTTCAAAACAAATTCATTAGGAAGACTTGAAAAATCAATTTCATCAGGGCTCTCCCAAACTCCAAGCAGCGGAATTAAATATTGAGTACCAATTTTATTTGCAACATATTGACGAACAGCATACTTATCTACTAAAGATGAATACAAAGGATTATGATCGTATAATTTCAACCATTGTAACTTTTCGCAAAAAGTTTTTGGATTATTCAAGTTTATTTTTTTGCCAAACTGACTCCACCATATAAGTTTAATTTGCATTCTATCAGAAAGTATTTTTAACATACCTTTTTCATTAAATAATGTTACAATTAACTGTGGTTTTTTTAGAACTCTTTTTATTTTTATGTATAAGTTCATATTAACTCCTTGAAATATCTTTTTGTGTAACGCAACACTCATAACAAGCAGCAAACGCCAAAGCCGCTACAACATAAGTAAGTTTAGAAGCATATTGAACAGCTGCCGAATCATTAATAAATTGTAGCAATAGAACAACTATGCTGATTCTGCTACACATAGAATATTTATATGTTTTCCAATTTGATATAAAGATTTTAATAAAAGGAACATAATACATTAGAAAACCTACTATACCACCTGTAGCGAGTAATTCAACATAGTTATTATGCAAATATGTTGCACTATTAATTGCCAACTTGCCCAAAAAACCTGAAGCATCTATTCCGACACCTAATACAGGCGTCTTAAAAAACTGTTCCATGCCAATTTGTATTAATGCTTGGCGTTGAAGTGTAGAATAGTCCGTAGTATTCGATGCGCTGCTCTCAAAGATAGTAGCAAACATCATTTCAAGTCTCAATCTAATAGTATTAAATATCGGTAACTGCCAACAGAAATACACTACCAATCCAAAAAAAACTAGTCTGATCATCCATGTAATAAACTTTGGTGTCTTACTTTTACTTTGACCTAAAAGTATGGTAAACAAAAAACCTAGGCCAATATCAATAATTCCCTTTTTGCTGCCCGTCAATGCAATAATCGCAACAGTTAACAACACTGGTAATAAATAGAGCCATCTCTTTCGTTCTAAAAACAAAAGCAAAAAAATACACGAAGATATAGACAAGAACATCGCTAATGTATTTGAATTAACAAGTTCTTCTCCTAATCTGGTTTGATCAATTAATATTTCTCTTAATCCACTTATTCCTCCATAAAATACAACTGTATATACCGAAACTACAGCACCTGCTATTGCAAATCCCAAATAATATCGCATGACTTCTTTTGTTTTTTGCAAATATTGACACAAAACAATGAAAAGAATTACCAATTCAAATACAGTTATTGTTCTTATAATTGAATTGTCAAAAGAATATGACCAAATACATGAAGCAAAACAGAATATGGCAAACGGAAGAAACAGCAATTGAGTTTTCTTTATATGCAAGATGTTAGGCCACACATAAATTATCATCAATACTATCAAGATCAAAAATGTAACATTTGAAATTAGATAATATTCACTTCTATCACCAAAAGCAACTATAGAAAATATATAAAATATATAAAGTATCCATATAAGATTGTTAAGTTTAAATAAGCGCATCTTTTTCCTTTCCTTAATTTTCAAGTCTTGTTACAAATACTAAACCTTACCATTAACCACAAACTTTGTTAATATACTCTAACCATTGCTTGAAAATTTTTTCTGGTTTAAAATCCTCTGCCCTTTTCCTTGCGGCAACACGCATTTTGTCTCGCAGTGTCTTCTCAGACAATATTATTCGCAAATGCTCGGCAATTTCATTTGCATCACCTACATTAACCAAGAATCCCTGTTCCGAGTTTTCAATTAAGCATTTCGGGCCTCCACAAGGACAATTTGTTGAAATAATAGGTATTCCTACTGCCATTGCCTCCATAAGCGCATTAGGCATTCCTTCATAATCTGAGGATAATACATATACTTTAGCACTTGCAAGTATTTCACTTGTATTTGATACTTGTCCGTGAAAAAAAACATTATCCTGCAAACCATACCTATTAATTGTTTTTATAAGATTTTCCTTTAATTCTCCTTCGCCATAAAAATCCAGTGTAGTCGTTGGAAATTCCTCTTTAATCTGTCTATATGCATTTAAAACTAAACTCGGATTTTTTTGTGGTTGAAGTCTTCCAATTACTACAATACTATCATTTTCTTCTAATTGTTTTTGATTAAAAAAAGAGAGTTTAACTGGATTTGCAATTATTGCTGCTTTCTTTTGAGTGGTTATATTAAAATATTCACTTGCTTCTTTTGTTTGGAACACTACTCCATCAGCTAACCCAAATAAAAGGTTAGAAACTATCTTTTTTACGCCAACACCATACTCTCTTTTAGGATCATTTCTAACAGAAACTATCTTTTTCAAACGCAATCCAATTGTTGCAATCAACATCCGTAAATTAGGTGGCCCCAAAAAAGAAATGATTACTGATGCCTTTTGTTCTTGAATTGATTTTCTCAACATGATTACTCTGTATATGTTATTAAGAACTCGATTTTTAGACTTGCATTTGTCTAAGAAAATGCGTTCAACACGTGAATCGATCTCGTATTCCTTTAATTTTTTTGTAGGCTCCAGATCATTGATTAATACGACATCATTTCCTTTTTCCACTAAATGATTACATAGATTTGCCATTACTCTTTCAGCTCCACCCAATTGAAGCGTATCAATATAGCAAATTATTTTTTTCCCCATTTTTGCTCCTCATTGTTTATTTTAGAATATCCACCTTTTTGTCCGGATAACCTTCTACAATGTTCATATATTTCATTATCAGTAAATCTCATTTTTATTACCTTTGCAGGAACACCACCCACAATCGAATATGCCGGGACATCATTTATTACAACTGCTCCTGCCGAAACAATGGCTCCAACACCAACCGTTACTCCTTTGAGAATAATGGCCCCCGTTCCAATCCAGTTGTCACCCTCAAAATGCACATCTTGATCGTCATCTGCATTTTTTTCATCTTCACCAATTGAACTCATATACCTACCAACAATATCCGTTCTATGATTACCTGTTACAACGGTCACTCCAGGACCAAACATAACATGATTACCTATAATGATGTTAGCCCTAGTATTCAAAAAAGAACAATTTTCATTAATAGAAACATCATCTCCTACAACCAAGTTCTTCCACGTGGCATATGTCTTGCTACATATTAGCACTTTTTCCCCACAAGACTTACACAAACTCTTTTTAAATGGAGATGTAATTACATGACAAACTGCTCTTTTCATATTATAAAAAAACAAAAATAAGAATCTATTAATTTTTTTCACCGGTTACCTCACTGTATATTTGATAAATCTCTTCCATAACAGTATCAATACTATAGAATTTAAAAGCCTTTTCGTAATTCCATTGACTCATCTTTTCTCTGAGTTTATGGTTTTTAATTTTATCCAGTGCTTTATTAATTTGCACACTACTCTTTGCTTCAATGATTATTCCGCCTTCATTTTCAAGCATTTCTCTGTTCGACCCGACATCAGTAGCTATGCAAGGAATTCCCCTAGACATCGCTTCCACTAAGGCTCGAGAAAACCCTTCCGTATATGACGGAAACAAAAAAACATCTGCTTCATCTAAATATTTATTAACCTCTTGTTGTGTCACGCTCTCAGTTAAAATAACATTTCCTATACTGTTGTCCAAAATTTCTTCTTTTTTATAATCCTCTGTGATAGGACCAACTAATGTAAATACAATATTTTTATTATTTCTTGCAACTTCAAGTAATTCATCGATTCCCTTAGTGCGTCTAATATGGCCAACATAAACAGCTTTTTTTAACTCTTCAAATATTTTTTTATCTGGGCGAAACTGTTCTGTAGTGATAAAATTGGGTATAAAAACGACCTTTTTTTTATCAATTTTTGACGCAAACTCATATGAATCATTGTTAAGAACAATGATTTTTTTTGATAATTTACAAATACATTTTAATAAACAACACGGAATATGCCTATCTCCTATTTGATCTGCAATATTACAATGACAATGAACTACAAACGGAACTTTTTTTAGTGCAAGTATAATTGAACTGATAAAATCTCTTATTGTACCTAAAGGTGCACAGTTTATATTCATATGTACAATATCAGTAGTTCTTCTAGAAACGGTTTGAATAATTGCTTTCCAAATCATAAAACTTCGTTCAATTTCATCTCTATAGTTCTTCGTTTCTCCAACTGTACTCGCTCTCTTTCCAATTAGCGAAGTATTTACCAATTGGATATCATTCCCGTGTTTTTCGTTATAAGCAAGATAATCTTGCGCCCACATTGCATCGCCGCCAGCAGGCGGGGGTATCGTGCCGATTAATACTATTTTTCCTTTATACATAAGCACCCCTGTATATACTAAAACATTTATCTTTATATGCAAATAATATTACTTCCGAATTCTTTTATCCAATCCTAAAATAGTGTAAATTTTAATTCCTAAATTAAATGCCCAATTATTATTCCTATACCTAACAAATTGCTTTGGTAAAGTATAATAACTCATAAGTTCTTCTTCCGATATCTCTAATTTAGTAGCCACTTGGCAAAACAAATCTTTAGCTTCTTCGTCTGTAAGCGATGGTTTGCTTAGGATTTCTAATGCTTCTTGTCGTGTCATTTGTCCTGTCACTACAAGACTGGATAATTGCGCTTTTCGAATATCATAGCCAAAACGTTTAGGCAACCACCAGCCTTCTAAAAACTTTGTAAGAAGATCTTCAAAATGTTTTTGCTTATAAGGTTCATAACCATACTCTCCCATTAAAGTATCTATTATTTTTTGCTTGGTAAATGGTACATAGTTCAATGGGGTAACTGTTTTTACTCCCTTGACATAAGGCAGCCAGAATTTGTGTCTAAATCCCGTCGTATACACGAAAGACTTTGTTTTGTATCCACCATGCTTCTTCAAAACATCCTTTATATACGTTTTATCTGCAGTAGGTCCAGCCCCTTTATTCCACGATGCTGGATTAGCAATAATCTCTGTACAAATGTTGTATCCATTGAGAATGTACTTGACACCCAATTTTTCTGAAAACATATCAACCTGCGCAATAAATGCATGATCTTGAGGTGCATCCAAACCAGCATGTCCCGTTTGAAAAAATGCCAACTGCATCTGTCGCATATCTTCAAAATCAAGTTTCTCTATATGAAGTTCTATATTAAGTTTATCACAAATTCGCTGTATGTTTCTTTCTGCGACTGGCAAATTCCAACCTGCATCCACATGAAAAACAAATGGTCTCAAGCCCCATTCAGCAACTGCCAGATGCAACAGATAAGTACTGTCAAGACCACCACTTAACCCAAGAATACAATCATATTTTTTCCCTTCTCCTGATTTTTTTATATCCCCAATTAATTTATTCAGGTCCTGTTCATGTCCTTTTCCATAATTCCACCAACGCAGTATTCGTTGTTGATATTCATTACAACGTTGACATACACCCTTTTCATCAAAAACAATATCCTCATCAGAAGTGTCCATCACACAACATGAACATGTTTGATATGTGCTATTACTCATACTCAACCTCTTTAAAAATATTTCTCTATATAATCCATCAATGTCTTTTTATCGAAATGCTCCTCACAATACTTTCTTGCATTCTTTCCAAGTTCACATCTCTTGTTTTCTTGCATCCGAGACATTTCCAAAATAGAATCCGCCAAATCTTTCACGTTTCCAATCGGACAACAGACACCGCATCCGGCTTCTTCAATGATTCTCTTAGACTCCCCAGATGCCGAAGCAATAATCGGCATGCCGCAAGCCATATAAGATTGTAATTTTGCCGGAATCGTTTTTTCAAACAACGGGTTATCCATAAATGACAGAAACGCCGCATCACTGTTTGCTAGTATTTGAGGAATCTCCTCTGCCGGCTTTCTTCCGACCAATTCAAACATCTCAGAAACATCATTCTCTTGAATATTCTTTTCAAATTCTTCCCTATATCTTCCATCACCGACAATATTGAATTTTACCTTACACGCTTGCTCCTTTAATAAGGCAGCAACCTTTGGCAATATATCAAGTCCTTGCGCCACTCCAATATTTCCGGTAAATGTAACAATAAATTCTTCGTCTTCCTTAACTCCATCGACCACAAGAGGACGATAAAATTCTTCTGCATATTGTGGCCAAAATTCGACTTTTTGTTCTGGCACACCACGATTTACAATCTCTTTTACAAAACTTTCAGATGTGGCAAAAATTTTGTCACATCTTTTATATATGTAGTCGACCATTTTACCGATAGGTCCTAACACCAACTTGCTATGTATACCGGTAACAATCTCAACATTTTCAGGCCACAAATCTTGTACGTACAGATAACAAGGAATCTTATGTTTCCTCGCATACCACACACCAACTAACGCTTGTGTCATTGGTGAAACTTCATACATGAAGACGTAATCCGCTTTGATACGCGTAAATACTTTCCAAAAGAATCCAGATACGACAAAAGAAAGATAATTGCATATCATTCCAATTGCATTGTTTCCTCTTGGAATCAAAGGGATTCTAATAATCTCCATACCATTCCAATTTTCTTTTCTTTTCTTTGTATATCCATATCCATCATAAAACTTGCCCTGTGGATAGTTCGGGATTCCTGTTAAAACCGTAACCTTATATCCTCGTTTTACCCACTCAGTACACATATCATTAATACGAAATGGCTCTGGATAAAAATATTGACTTAACACTAATATGTGTTTTTGTTTTTGCATCTTTAGTGCTCCGTTTTTTCTATTGATTCTTCTAAACTAACAATCTGATACGTCCCTTTAGGATAAACACTCATCTCTTTATCATAAGTTAAATTGCCAAATGCCTTGTTCACCAAGCCACTTACTTTACCAGGTATACATGATGCAATCCACACAAATGGATTCAACAATTTTGTAAGCATGATATGGTGTCCTGTGCTAGCAGCAATCATCTGTACTAACTGGCTGGTTTGACTATACTCTTTGTTCTGAGGAAAGAAAACTCCTGTCTCCTCATTCTCAATCATTAACCGAATAAATTCACACAGATTATCAATATGCAACATACTTCTCTGGTTCTGAACCTTCGGAAAAATCGGCAATTTCTTTGCCATTTTTGCTAACGTTGGATAGTTTCCTTTACTGTCTTTTCCATATATCATTGGCGGACGAACGATAACAACTTTAAAACTTTCATTCGCTAACTGCTGTATCTTTTGGTCTGCTTGCCATTTACTGTCACCATAGAAATTGGCAGGACTTGGCACGGTGTCTTTACAAATCCTTTTTGCGTGACCTAAGCCACCACTCTCGCCATATATAATCATACTGCTCATGAAAATGAACTGTTTGACACCTTCACTCTTTGCTTTCTTAGCTGTTTCAACTGCCAAATCGGTATTGATTTTGTAATAAAAAGCCTTTGTTTCTTCTGATACCTTTCCAACATCAGCATGCGCAATACCGGCCACATGATAGACAACATCATACTTCGAAAAATCTTTTTCTCTCCATGTCCCATCTATCATGTCTACTGTTTCTACTGTATAGTGTTCTTCATATTGACTCAGCCAATTTTCCACTGCAGTTCCTATGTAACTATTTGCGCCTGTTATTACTATCTTTTTCATTCTTTCTTTTTGCCTTCCGCAACTCCATCTGATTTCAATAGTACACCTATGGTTCCAAAGAAACATTTCAAATCCATTGCAAAACTTATCTGCTTCACATAATCACCATCTAGTTTTGCTTTCTCAGGAATCTCCAGTTCATCTCGTCCGTTAATCTGAGCCCATCCTGTCAACCCCGGAACTACATCGTTCGCACCATACTTCTCGCGCTCTTCCAGCAAATCATATTGATTCCAAAGCGCCGGACGTGGACCTACAATACTCATATCTCCTTTAAGGATGTTAATCAGTTGTGGCAGCTCATCCAATGATAACTTTCTCATAATTTTTCCAAGTCTTGTAATATACTGTTCTGGATTCTCCAACAAATGTGTCGGCACATCTTTCGGTGTGTCAGACCTCATGGTCCGGAATTTCAAAATATTAAAATGTGTCTTATGTATACCAACTCTCTTTTGTTTGAAAAAAATCGGTCCCGGTGAATCCAATTTGATAGCTATCACCAATATAATCAACACTGGAAATAATATGATTAACCCTACAAATGATAGAGTGAAATCTATAACTCTCTTTATTTTTATGTAACCCTTTTTACTATCCACTTTAGCCTCCAAAGATTACTGTAGCACAAAGTAATCCCATTTTTTATTCTAACTAGATTATTATACTCTACAATATTAATTTAAACAAGTAGAAACCGAAACAAAAAAGCAAAATGAAAACTCATTTTGCTTTTTATAACTTCAATTCATCAAATAAATGTTTCAACTCATTTACTTCTGTTTGATTAATATTTTGGTTCAGTATAATCTCATCATATGCTTTTCTTGAAATGTTTTTATCAAAAACCTTACACCATCTCATAACCAAATAAATCGGATACAAAACCGGATATTTATCCAGGCGAGATTTCGATATTTTCAACTCGTTGTATGGTATAAAAATTCTTTGCCAAAGATATCCCATTCTACCTCTTGCTTTTGTCTTGCCCACCAACACTTTACTATTCAAATCTCCAAAAACACCACCAGCCAGGACATATGCTTCCATCTTCCTTGTGACATTTTCGTGTTCTTCATTCTCAAACCATATTTTAGTTAATTTATTTACATAAAAAACAAATGTTGAAATACCACATGTTGTGCACATCCGTTCTACTTCGGTTCTGTTATAATCCATATTATTCTCCAGAACCCAAACATCCGCAAAATATCTTATTCCACAACCACCATGCAAAAAATGATAGTACATGTGTGCATAAATATAAAACATCATGTATTCATTCGACATTACGCTCTGACACATTCCCTCTTTAAGTGGATGTACATAATCCCAAACTTTTTCTAACAACCCATCAATCTTTTTTTCATTTTCAAGAATTTGAAAATGCAATTCCAAATGAAATCCTTGTTGAGAATACATGCAAATATCATGATAATTGTATTTTCTAACCTTATAATTTAACTTAGATATTAGAACTTCTTTAGCTCTTTCTACGTCTTCCGCATGAACTAATATGTCTATGTCAGAACTTAGTCTTAACCATGGTTCATGGTAGTATTTTCCTATAGAGGAACCTTTGAGCAACACAAATGTTATATTTTCTTTTTCAAACAAACTTTTGATTTGCTCTTCTTCATATTTCATGTTTTCATAACGGTCAAGGGCATAATAAAGTCCCAACACAAAATTGTTAGTTGTGTCATTCACAAAACCATTATCTTTTTTACCAAAAGTATCATCTCGTTTTATTACCCCTGTCTTTTTAAGTGCAACGGCAATCACATGTATCAAATCATGTTTGTCTGAAATATTATACAATTCAGGCATAATATCAGCAGACACCAAATCCAGTCGATGCGGATTTATCGGAATATTTGCAATTTCAGATTTAAGTAAATCCATAAAAATATTTAATGCCTGTTTCACTTAGTACTTCTCCAATCTTATTATCTAATCTCTTCTAAAAAGGTCCCTAGTATAAACTTTATCGCAAACATCATCAAGACAACTATCATATCTATTCGCAATAATTGCCGCACTCTTTTCCTTGAATTTCTCAAGATCGTTCACAACCAAACTTCCAAAAAAAGTACTTCCATCTTCAAGTGTCGGTTCGTAAATAATTACTTTGGCGCCTTTAGCTTTAATTCGTTTCATAACTCCTTGAATAGAACTCTGTCTAAAATTATCAGAATTACTTTTCATTGTTAAACGATACACACCAACAACTACTTCTATTTCCTTATTTGCATCATAGGAGCTATTTGCCTCATAACCACCTGCCATTTCTAAAACTCTATCTGCAATAAAGTCTTTTCTAGTGCGGTTAGACTCAACAATCGCTTCTATTAAATTTTCCGGAACATCTTCATAATTTGCAAGCAACTGTTTAGTATCTTTTGGAAGACAATATCCTCCATATCCAAATGAAGGATTATTATAATGGCTGCCGATACGTGGATCTAGGCAAACACCATCGATAATCTGTCTTGTATCCAATCCTTTCATCTCTGCATAAGTATCTAATTCATTAAAATAAGATACTCTAAGAGCTAAATATGTATTAGCAAACAATTTGACCGCTTCTGCTTCCGTAAATCCCATAAACAATGTATCTACATCTTCTTTTATGGCTCCCTCCTGCAAGAGCGAAGCAAAAGTATGTGCCGCATCTACTAGACGCGGATTGTTCATATCCGTTCCTACGATAATACGCGATGGGTAAAGGTTATCATAAAGAGCCTTTGACTCCCTTAAAAATTCAGGACTAAAAATGATGTTTTCGCTACCAGTCTTCTCTCTTATACCAGCTGTAAAACCTACAGGAATCGTTGATTTAATTACCATAATCGCATTTGGGTTGTATTCCATAACAAGCTTGATAACTGCTTCCACTGCTGATGTGTCAAAATAATTCTTTTTACTATCATAATTTGTCGGAGCAGCAATGACGACAAAATCAGCATCAGAGTATGCAGACTTTGCATCTAGCGTTGCAACTAAATTAAGTTCTTTCGTTGCTAAATATTCCTCTATATAATCATCTTGAATCGGTGATTTTTTGTTGTTAATTAAATCAACCTTTTCAGAAACCACATCTACAGCTGTCACTTTATTATGTTGTGCCAATAATGTTGCCATAGACAATCCTACATATCCTGTCCCTGCAACAGCAATCTTGTAACCACTCATATTTATATCCTCCAAAAAACATTCTACATATAGAACTCTTTATACCACTCAGCAAACTTTCGCAAACCGTCTCGCAAACTTGTGGCTGGTTTAAACCCAAAATCTTTCTCTAACGCACTGGTATCAGCATAAGTTATTGGAACGTCTCCCGGTTGCATTGGGACCAATTCCTTGTGTGCGTCAAAGTCATAATCTTCTGGTAACACATCCGCTCGAATTAATTCTTGTTGAAGTATATCCACAAAATCTAACAAGTTTTCTGGATGACTATTTCCTATATTATACACTGCATATGGTGGTAATGGTAAACCGTCCTCACCATTTCCCTTCTGCGGTGGAGCCTGCATGACTCGCTTAACACCTTCAACAATATCATCTACATAAGTGAAATCGCGCTTACAATTTCCATAGTTAAATATTTGAATTGTTTCACCTTTGATTAATTTGTTTGTGAAACCAAAATATGCCATATCCGGACGTCCGGCAGGACCATACACTGTAAAGAACCTCAATCCCGTAGATGGAATATTGTACAACTTTGAATACGCATGAGCCATGAGTTCATTACTCTTCTTCGTTGCTGCATATAAAGATACCGGATTATCTACCTTATCATCTGTAGAATATGGTACCTTTTTATTTGAACCATATACTGAAGAACTGGAAGCATAAACCAAATGTTCCACGCCCTTTTCACCATTATCATAAGAATGGCGACATGCCTCCAAAATATTATAGAATCCAATCAAGTTTGCCTCTATGTAAGCATCAGGATTTGTAATGCTATAACGAACTCCAGCTTGCGCTGCCAGATTGACAACAATATCTGGTTTGTATGTATCAAACACATCTTCAATAAGCACTTTATCTGCTATATTACCTCGAATGAAACACCATGTTGAAGTTTGTGTTTTGGATGCCAATTGTTCAATCTGATTCAAGCGATATTCCTTTATTGAAACATCATAATAATCATTCACGCTGTCCAATCCAATGATATGAACACCTGCATTAGTCCTTAATAATTCTAAAACAAGATTTGAGCCGATAAAGCCCGCTGCCCCTGTGATTAAAATGGTCTTTCCATTAACATTCATCATTTCTTTCATTTCTCTTCAATCCTTCCTTTAATTTAAAATCTATCTTCCAAATCTTACTTCTGTACTTTTTCAATAGCTTGTATCAATTTATTCTGAGACTCATTAATTTGATTATTTAAAATAACATCTGTTTTTTTGTAATCAATTGTCCCTTCTATTTTGAATAGTTTTAATAAATCCTCTAATCGATTTCTTTTGCTATTTGCTTCTAATGAGAGCGGCTCTAATAAAACAACTTGCTTATGAAACAAAGTTGCAAACGCCAACCCGTGAAAAGAGTTCGTGAAGACTATTTCACTATGTGCAATATAATTCAAAAAATCAATTGGAGACAACCCAAACTTCTTTTTATAAGAACTGATACAATTCCATCGATTATCAGGAAAAACAACCATTTTTAAGTTATCTTTTTTTATATAATCTTGAATCACTTTATTCGATTTTTCATTATAATCAACAAGCGCATATACAATGCCATATTTCCCTTTTATAGGTGCTTCCTTTTTAATGAACCTTTTCCACCTCTCTGCATTTAAAAAGACAGGATCAAGAACTTTTTGGGCATGCAATCCCATCTGCTCTACAATATTGACTCCGCTCGATTCTCTGACCAATATACTATCATACTTCTTCAAAGCAACACTCATATCATTTAATATTGTTTTATCTTCCAATCTTTCGATTCCAAAACTAGACCCATAAGATATGCGTGGATATTTTTCCGGCAAGAAATCAAACATATAAGTTAATGAAAATGATTTATGGTAAGGATTCCAAATTTGGTCTCCCCCACTAATCAACAAATCATATTTTTCAGCATCCTTTAAAAAGTCTTCTCCCGTCTCATAACAAACTGAAGAAATATTCAAGTGTTCATTACGGAACTTTTTAAACTCTTCTTTCTTCTTCTCTCTCGCCTTAGCTGTCATTTCCATGACGATGCGATTTTTTATGCGTTGCTTTAAAGTATATTCTTTTACTTCTTCTTTAAAATAAGATGATGTTGCATTTATATTACGTTTAAAGTGAAGTAAAGTCACGTGATGCCCTATGGATTGAAGATAATCTTGCAATGCGTAAGCCTGCAAGACTGTTCCATAATTATCTGATTCAAAAAAGGTTAATATACCGATTTTCATATTTCAGTTCTCCTTTTCTGGTTAAACAACTAATCTCCATACAATCCCAAACTTCGTCCACCATCGACACATAAATTCTGTCCCGTAACATAACGTGCTTCTGCCGAACACAAAAAAGCAACCGCATTAGCAATATCTTCCGGTGTACAAATTGAGTTTAATCGATTCATATGCTCAAACCGCGCCAGTTTTTCTTCCGATGCGTCTTCTCTTGGCA
This sequence comes from Tyzzerella sp., assembly GCA_017410145.1. Lineage (GTDB taxonomy): Bacteria > Bacillota > Clostridia > Lachnospirales > Lachnospiraceae > Faecalimonas. The sequence continues at coordinate 58,735 of JAFQRJ010000015.1, read as the reverse complement.
CAAGGCCAGGCGATACACAATTAACGGTAATTCCATATTTGCCCACCCCAATTGCTTGCGATTTCATCAAACCAAAAACTCCTGCTTTTGCTGCAGCATATTCAGCGTGCTTATCTTTACCCTGCAATCCGACAATGGATGCAATGTTTACAATGCGCCCTTGTTTTGAATTCTGCATGTATTGCACAACCTCACGCGAAGTAAGTATGGAACCTCTAAGATTCGTTTGCAATAAATTATCAATGTTATCTATGGTTTGCAAATGTAATGGTTGTTTGACAGTACGTGCACTAAATCCTGCATTGTTAATTAGCATATCTATGCGACCATACTTGTCCGAAATTGTTTTCATTGCATTTGAAACGCTTGCTTCATCTGTCACATCCATTTGACAGACATCTATTTGGGTGCTGCAACTAATTTGATTTTTTACATCCTGTAATTTAGATAGATTTCTTCCTGTTAAAACTACAGTAGCACCTTCAACAGCAAATCGTTGTGCAATAGCACTCCCTATAGAACCTGAAGCCCCTGTTATTAGAATAACATAATCTGCGAAACGTTTTCGTTGTTCTACCTCAACATATACTGTCTTCTGTTTTAAAACAATTCGTTCCTTGAATAATCTCATAATCTATTTCACCGTTTTTAATATTTTCTTTAATATATTACCTCTATTGGATAACCCATTCGCTTTGCGAATGCTTGCATAAAATTGACGAAGAATCTTTGCATCTTCCTCTTTATCTGTAAACACTTCTACAAAGACTGGTGATGTCAAGGTTCTATCTGCCATAACTTGAATCGCTTCTTCTAATTCGTCCTCATTTGTAACTTTGATATACTTGAACCCTCTTGACTCAACCCATCCTTTCGCTGTGGCATTATGCTCGGCAGCAATGTTCTTATCAAGACAAGGTACATTATCAATTCCCACCGTATAGTGAAACAACGTTGCACCTTCATTATTACTGAGTACAATACGCATATTAGACGAAATATAATTGTTCCACAAAGAATTCATGTCGTAGAAGAAACTCAGGTCTCCTATTAACAAATAGCATAGTTCATCTGCTGCATGTGCCATTCCCATATAAGCTGATGCAGAGCCATCTATTCCGTTAGCACCTCTGTTGCAATAGACCTCTATCGATTTATCAATATCAAAATGTGCAGCTAATCTAACACTGGAACTATTCGCAAGGTGTAATTTAGAGTTGCATGGTATTCCTGATATCAACTCTTTAGCCAAATATAAATCCGACCACGGTATGTCTACATTGTTTGAGTCGCAAAGTTCTTTTTTCGTCTGCCATTCCTGTATATAGCTTGTATTATCACTGTTGCTCTCTAGTTCATAAGATAGCATTTTACTCATAAATTGGATTGATTCTATCTCAAACACTCTTTCAATACTCATAAATGGATCAATTATCGTTCCACTTTCATTTACAGCCCAATGCACAATTCGATTTTTACAACTTTTCAAATGACTTCTAACATAAGACATATATCCGCTATGTAAAGTAATCACGATATCTGGACATAACATTTCTTCAAATTCCTCTGCGTTTAACACTCTAGACAATAGAAATGTAGATATTGTGCCTGCGCAACAAAGATTTGCCAATGGGTCAGTAGCAATAACCGCATCAAACCTCTTGGAGAATTTCTCAATAATATGAATGTCTTCATCCTGTAAAGGAGATGCTTGTCCATATAATACCAAAATCTTTTTTGTATATAATAGTTCTGCCAGTTCCTTCCAAGACTCATCTTTTTCATGTCTTTGAATTTTTCTAACCGCTGGAAGTGTTTCGGTGTGAAACTGTGCTAACTTTGCCTCCAATGGTATATTTATCTGAACCGGTCCCATCCCATGATGATTCAATTCCAAAATGGCCTCGTTGATTTTTCGCGCACAAATATATTCATCTGCCTCATCTTTCACCATAGGAAGTTGAACAATTTTTTTAGTAACTTTTTCAAACCCTTCAGTTTGAGGCAACATCTGCTCCTCATCCTGATTCAGATAATACGGATTTCGGTCTGCCGAAATAATCAGCAATGGTAATTTCTGATAATACGCTTCTACCACTGCAGAGTAATAATTGCAAACCGCTGTTCCAGATGTACAACATATAGCAACAGGCTCTCGATATCTTTGGATAAGTCCAATGCCAAAAAAACCTGCACTTCGCTCATCTACAATAGAATATGTTTCAAAAAAAGAATCCTCCTCCAAAGAATGAACAATTGGTACATTTCTGTTCCCCGGCGAGCAAACAACTCGACGGATTCCATGTTCTTTCAACAGTGCTACTAATAGTTGCACACTTTTGATATCTGAATACATTTATTTATCTCCTATTCCTAAACTGCTTTTTATTACACGCCCGAAAAGGTTATCAGGTAAATGATATATTATAGTTGCAAATACTACTGATATTCCTGTGGTTATTAAAAATTCAAGTAACATTGCCCAGATCCCTTGACTCAAAATTTTTCCAATCAGTACGCTCGCCACTGCTCTGGCGAGAAATTGATTTAAATAAATACAAAATGATATTTTTGATAAATACTCTATACTTTTTTGTACCCAACCAATTGTTATGTCCCCTCTAATTTTTACGAGCATGAACACACATACAGACAGTAAAATAATTGGCACACCAGAGTAGCTTACTATACTATCAGAAAAAGTTTGCATAGATATTTTCTGATAACATAACATGCCACTTAACACCATAAATAGTAAACTCGCCAAAATTATTATTCTTTTTTTCGGTAAGTTAAAGTCAAATTCTGTCAAATACCATCCTATCAAGAAATATCCCCAAAGCCCATTGAGAATATGTAAATCGATATAAAAGTCTATATGAATAATTTCCAACTCTTTCATCCAATGGAGAATCCCTGACGAAATAATCCATACAAAAAGAATATACTCGATCTGACTTTTCTCTAATTTATCGATGATGGCTTGAAAAACAGGCAACACTAAAAACAACGCTATAATTACATACATATACCATAAATGTCCTGCATTTCCAGGTCTAAACAATAAAGAAAATAACCCCGTCGCTGTCATATTACCGTCTCTTATTATATCATACAAAACAAAATATATGAAAGACCATATTACAAATGGCACTAATAATCTAATAATTCGTTTTGTGTATAAAGTTTTTAGACATACCTTGTTTCCTTTCTTTAAGTTAAGTGCACCCGACAACATCAAGAAAATAGGCACACCCAGCCTAGACATAACCATCGTAATGGAACACAAGATCGCTTCCCCACCGGAGCAATTACTATTTGTAATATTTGAAGCAATCGTATGATTTAGTAAGACCATAAACATTGCTATCACACGTAATATGTCGAAATAATAAATTCGCTTCTTCATAAAATCTCCCTTATGTACTATCGTACGACGTTGATTAAGCGTTTGCATAATCCCAAAATATCTCTCCGGTCGAATAATAAAAGATTAATAATAGAAACACCTAAAACCCATACAGACACTCCAACAGCTTGTAAAATCCACTCAATAAAATTAGTTGGCACAAGTTTTATACCTAACACAAACGGAGCAACACTAATCAAAACAACTGCTCCACCTCGTAACACTCTAGAAATAGTTGTTCCCAAATTCCTTTCCAGAACTTTTTTGTTAATAAAATAGGTGGTATATGCAGTCTTTATACATGTTCCGCAAACCATACCAAACATCACACCTGACATACCAAAAAAGATTCCTCCAAGAGCCCCTATCACAACACAACTAAGTGCCGAAACCAATACGCAACTACGTACTTCCTTGAATTTTCCTGCTGCTCCTACCATTATCGATGCAGGAATCTGCAATTGTCGGATTGCCCCTGACATGCAGAAAAACACCCCGAATAGTGGCAATATATAATTAGCATCCGTCACGCCCTCCGTATAAATTCGAACAAATGGCAACAACATAATACCTGCAATTGTGTAGAGGACGACTGTTGCTTCAAAAATTAGACACTCGAATTCTGCATAACACTTCTTGACAACATCTTTCTCTCCCGCTGCCCATGCCTGTCCAAATGCAGGTCTTAATGCTTCACGACTAATTCGTATCACCGACTGCAAAGCAACAAACACCATGTTATATACTGTATAAACACTAACAGCAGATAACCCTATCAAAAAAGTTATGATAAGAGATGGCGCATTCGTTTCTACGAGAAATCCAAGTTCATTAAGGAACACATCCCACCTCATATTCATGCTCTTTTTATCAAACTCTTTTGTCGGTTTGACCATATTTTTATATTTCCATTTTGTATAAAAAACCAATGTCACGGCTTGTGCAACCGCAAGTAGTAAATTCACAAGCTGAACAATCAACATATTTCCCGTTTTTAAAGTAAGTAAAATCAACGGTATTGTCAAAGCGCCATATACTGTCATGTTTATAGATACAATATAGTATCTCTGATCTGCAATCAATAATGCTTGATATGCTGATGAAAAAAAATAATTAAAAGCCGCACTCCCTGCTAAAATAAGCACTAACGTAGATACTTTATACCAACTATACCCTTGAATATTAACATCCACTATAAATGGATAGAGTGCTGCAAGAATACATGCACCTATACTAAACAGAATACCAACCCACCTATAAAAATGTTTGGATGCAGCAACTACCTCACGAACTTTTTTTTCATCTTTTTTTGCCAAAGGCTTATAAAGATTTACTGCCGACGCAGTCGATAAACCCGCTTCCATTTTTCTAAGATATGTTAAAAATTGATTTATGGAAGAAACCAAACCTGTCAAGGCAGATCCAAATGTTAATAATATAAATCTCGGCAACACAAACCCACTGATTGTGTTAACAATTTCCGGAAGTAGTTGTGCTAGAGTGTTAATTATTACCTTAGCAGTTCTTCCGTTTTCCTTTTTCTTTCCCATCTAATTATCCTTTTTTTCATTCATTATTTTATACTCTCTAAAACGAGTAGCATATCTATGTCTCGACACAGCATAAAAGAGATGTGCCATTTTCATTCTAAAACACAAAACATATAAACGCACTGTTTTGTTAAAACGTTTTTCTTTGATATCCTTTAGCCAGTCATTCGCATCCTTATCTTTCATAATCATGCGAATTGTATTAACTTTCTTGGAATACGGTTTTACATTATTAGGCTTCAATTCATTATCTGCACATTCAAATGCAAAAAGAGCAGCACGTAATTTCATTTGTTCTGAAAAATCATAATCCTTATAGTCTTTTACCACATCCCACAAATAATTTACTAATGGTTTGATGAGACCCCACATGTTTTTTGTATATCCCTTTGATAATGACTCATAATTCATACGATTATGGTATAAATATTCGCTTCCCAAATAGTAATAACTATTTGCGTGAATCGTGCATTCAAACGTAAATGGTAAATCTTGGCATCTGCGGAATCTTGGATCAAATCTAATATGATTCTTATCAATCAAAGACTTCTTATAAATTCGTAGCCAATTGCACCAGCGAATATTGTTTTCTTGTTTATCCTCGTCAAAACTTGCCAATAAGCGTGGGAAAATAAATTTTTCCATAGCTTCTCGATTATAATAACCATCTTCCAAATATGGTGTTTCCTTTTTGCTTTCATTCCGATACACGTTACAAAAGACGATTTCTGCATCTGTTTCAATCGCAACATCCATCATCTTTTCATACATATTATGTTCTAACCAATCATCGGAATCCACGAATCCAATATAATCTCCTGTTGCAATATCTAATCCTGCTTGTCTTGCAGCCGCAAGTCCGGCGTTTTCTTGCTCGATGTATATTATGTTAGAGTATTTTGTTGCATATTCTTTGCTTATCTTGCCAGAAGAATCTGTTGAGCCATCATTCACAATTATAACTTCACAGTTATGGTAGGTTTGTGCCACGATACTATCAAGACATTGTCTAAGATAGTCTTCAACGTTATATACCGGAACTATAACACTTACTTTTAATTGTTCCATTCCTTTCTTCCCTTCCTTTATGCTTTTTCATTTACTACTTCTTCAAATGTGATTTTGAATTCTTCAATTTTTAGATCATTATTTTTTAATTTTTCGGGCAAACCATTGATTGCCGTCTTTTTAATCAGACTAGGTTCCGTTAAAAGTTTTCTCATTTTTTCTATAATAGCATTTACATCGTTTTCAACAATATATCCATTTTCACCATCAGTTAACTGTTCTTGAATGCCAGAAAAGTTAGTGGCGATAACAGGTCGCTCCATAATCTTAGCTTCATTTACTACTCCACACAGTCCCTCATAATAAGAAAGCACCGCAACCAAGTCTGCATACTTGTAGTATGGAAATGGATTAGTTGTACCTTTACATAACATAACAACGTTATCTAACCCCATGTTTGAAATTCGTTTTGATAACTCCTCTCTGTCAGGACCTTCCCCAACTATATACCAAATAAAGTTATCAAATCCATCTTCTACCAACATTTTAACAACATCCAGTATTCTAAAAAGCCCTTTGGAACGGTTTTCCAATCGTCCTAGTGTTAATATTTTCAGTCGTTCTCCTGCAGAAGTATACTCTTGCGGTATGTTCATTTGCTCGTCTTGATTCACTTCTGGTATAATATTGTAAATTACTTTTGCTTTATTTGCATACTGTGGATAACAACGCTTAAACGATTCTGTAGTATAAGAAGAGACCCCTATATATCTATCAAAGCAATCTCCGAATTCTTTTATATATTGCTCTGTTTTTCCATACTTTCCTGTTTTCTCCACGTCGTTACGAAGCATTTGATAATACTGTCTTGCTCGAACTTTTCTAAGCAAAATATGCGGATTATACCCGAACAATCCGCATATAGCAATATCATATTCTTCTTTGTTTAGCCTTCTCTCCCTGATTTTACAAAATATATACTGAAATATTGCCCAGATAAAGTCACCAACTCGACCTGCAAACGCACTTTTTCTTTCATACTTCAGATAAATGCGTTTGATTTCATCATCCAACTCATGTTCTAATTTCCCATTATTCCACCTTAAAAGTAGCGTGACGTCCCAACCCATGTCTTTCATACGATTGACTAAACGAACCGTGGAACGCTCCGCTCCACCTACATTAAGTTGACTATAATAATAGATTATCTTCATTATGCTTTCCTCAATAATTTTTGTAACTTGCCTTTTATACTATCCAATGCCTCTTGTGGAGTCACCTTAAACAAACTCTTAAACTCTCTTAATACTTTTCTATCCGGATTTAACTTCTCAAAAATAAATACTTCACTTTGATTATCTATTGTCGCATTCTCAAATCTATAATCCGGCTCACAATGCGTTCCTTGACCATCGAATCCCTGATTGATGAGTAATGTTTTACTTGGATAAATAGCCATCTTATTTTGCCGGGACTGTGCATAACAGAAACGAACAGCCCATGAATCTCTCTTTCCTTGCATTTGACGTCGAAGCATCCTAAAAAGATCATTTCCGCCGCGGTTAAAGCGAATCCATCTCCACGGTTTATAAAATAACTCCTTATAATCCTTCACTTCCCAATCAACAGTTTCCCATCTATCAGACCAAGTTCCCCATCCCCAACTGGATATTCGGTAACTAAGATAACAGTCATGCGGATAATCTCGTAAACTCCTAAATGGATATGTATATCCAGTAACACCCCAAATACCGTCATCCTTTTTATAAAAGTCGAGCGCACCATTCATAAACTTTAAGAAATACTTTGATAAAATCAAATCATCTTCAACCACAATGCATCTCCCATATTTTTGAATCACTTCAGAAACTCCGTTAATAACAGATGTTGCAAGTCCTTTATTCTTTGTCGAACATTCTACGACTACTGATTTGAATCTACCTCTTTCTTTTTCTTGCAATGCAATTTTTTGAACTTCTTGCACTCTCTTAGCAACCTTTTCATTCTTAGCACCATCACAAAACAAGAACAAATCTGTTTCAATTGCCTCTTTGTTAGTCGCCACTGAGTCAAGACATTTCTCTAAATGATCTGGACGGGCATATGCAAAGATAATCAATGGTGCTTTTTGTTCTTGAATATTAGATTTAATTTCCATTTTTACTCCTTAATTTAACAAATTCAAAAACTTTCTTTGACTGAGCTTTAGCAGATTTTTCATTTTTAACAAACTCATATGCTTTTCTTGCAACAGCAATTCTGTATTCCTTTGGCATATCTAGTATCGAATCTATTTTTTCTGCAATTTCCTCCGGAGTAACCTTTTGTAATACAAAACAATAATCATAGTATTCTTTCGGGATACCATCAAGTTTGGTAATAAGAGAAACTGCATGTCCATTTGCAAAATATTCTAAAGTCTTTGAAGGGAATGAGTATCTTGTCAACATTAAATCCGGTTTTCTTGGATTAATCAACACAGCAGCCTTTGCTTCTATTTGCATCACTTCATTATTTGGTAAGACACCTAAGTAATGAATGTTGTTATTCTGTCTTTCATACTGTTGTATTCGCTCCAGCAAGTCGCCATTCCCACATATCAACAATTGCGCGCTTTTATGTTTGACATGCGACATCGCTTCCAGTAATTCCTCAATTCCGTAGCCACAGTCGAAGCCGCCCGCATAGACAATTCTAGGCTCTTCCTCACAAGAAACCTCTTCCACATCTTGTATTTCATGTATCTCTGGAAGTCCCTCCACAACAATCCATGGCCTATTTTTACGGTTACATACTTCATTCATGTATTTCGACAAAAATATGTAACCATCCATGCTCTCATTAAGAAATGTATATATTGTTTTGAAAACAAACCCTTTTAAATTACTCGTATATGAGTAATTACGAAATTGTGGGATTTCTGAACATATTGTAACAACCTTAATATCTTTATGGAAATATTTACATAACAACATAGGAAAAAGTAATACCATATCAGTGGCATAAGTTAACACGATTCTATCTTCATTACGCGTCCTTTTTTCCCAATCGCATATTTTTCTCCTCACCATTTTCCAGCTTCTTAAAAGGTCACTTGTCTCGTTACGATTGTTCCATATATATTCAATTTTAACATTGCCTACATATTCTTCATTAACTTTTATTTCATTATCTCCACACGGTAATGATGAAAGAACTGTCACATCCCCTTTCGCAATTAGGTTATCATCAATAAAATGCGATATTAATTGTCGTTCTAATTTATAGGCTGCTTGTGACAATAAAAAACCTTGCTCAATAATCTGATTAAATATTTTATCACTACACAAACAACCTAAATACAATAGTTTCATTCTATTCCTCCACTACCATACTATATAAGTGTTTTATATATTTCGAGCAGGCCATTACTAACTTCTTCAAAATTCTGTCGACATTTTGCCCGCTTTTTAGCCTGTTGAGATAGATGAACCGCAAGTCCATCGTGACTCCAAATTCTATCAATCTGATGAGCTAACATTTCAGGTTCATCAAACCTGTAAAACAACGCTTCTTCTTCGCTTTTTGCATAATCCATAGCACCACCTACAAATGAAGAAACACAAGGCATACCAACTAACATTGCCTCTAATAATACATTTGGTCCATTTTCTATACAGGAAGTAAGTGTAAATGTATGTGCTTGCTCCATTTCTTTCGCCATTTGTTCTCCATTAAGAACACCTAAAAACTCTATCCTATCTTCCATGCGTGTATCTTTAATTTTTTTCTTTAAATACCTAGCATAACCATTTATATTTTTCCCAGCGACAGTATTTGGACCAGCAACTCGAATAACCATATCCGGATACTTCTTAACCAAAATTGTGGCAGCCTCCAGCAATGAATGGAATCCTTTTAAAGGCACACTCATATTTACAAATAAAAGTGTATGTCTGGTAATTTTTTCAATATTCCATCTGCGATTAAAGAATTCGCGTCGTATCGCATAATCAAGATAATAATATTTTGAATCAGAATTCATTAATCTTGATTGGGTATAATCCCAACTAGTATTTCCAATGATACCGCCTACATATTGAACTTGTTTCACCTCTGACCTTGCGCGCAGATTATTCTCATAATGTCGCAACTTCATCGGCAAATACGTATTTATATTCCAAGGAAGAAGGCACCACATCAATGAAGAAACCTTTATTCCCCCATAATAATATCGTTTGTTAATGACAGACATAAATCCCTGTACAGTTAGTATGCTTGGACAATCTAAATATGGCATAAATCCATGTGCGAACGCAAATTCTCCTCCGAAGATGTGGAACACGTCCGGATTGATTTCTCTTGCCAGTTCTCTGCATATCTTCTTATAACGTCCAACAGGCCCCCAGCACTCATCAATATAATTCCCAGGCAATATATAGTAATTCACACCATCTACTATCTTATTCACATATTCTTTTCTGTGCCACATTGTGACAACATGAAACTCAAGTTCTTCGTTCTTCGAAAGAATATCCAACGGCTCATTCAACCAACTACCACCAGCTGTAATTGCTGTACCAATACTATTTGCTAATCTGGGCATTATCCCATTTACAATCCATAAAATCTTCATTCAAACCAATTCCTCCGCCATTGAAATCTATTATGATTACTTACACGATTAACAAGTCGAACAGCTTTCCCTTTTTTTACTATATCTGCTATATAAGGTAATATAATTACTGCAACAATCATTTGCACATATGAATAAGTATCCAACGTACATAAGACAACCATACCTATCCCAAAACACCAACATAATGCTTTGGTTTCTTTTGCATACGCATTTTTTAATGGTTTTAATAGAGTAATCCAAATATTACATGCAAAATAAAACAATCCAAATCTACCCATTGTATCCAAATACTCTGAGTGTCCACCACCATTATAACGTCCTTTCAAGATGGCCGCTCCAAATATGGGGTTTTTAATTATCTCGTTTATGGTTGCTGTGTATCTTTTTTGCCTTGCTGCCAAATCTCCAACGGCTTCCAAACCCAACACTAAACTGCGGTATAACTCCCTCATTCGTTCATTATACACAACATTATCGCGGGTAACGTCAATAAGAAACAGTAAAACATTTTCTACCAGCGGCTTCCAGATAAAAATCAACACACAGCAACACAGAATCACAAAAAGTTTCTTCTTTGTGGAAGTGTCATGCACACAAACAAAAACAAGAAACGAGACAGTCATAGTGATAACCGCAATTGTATACCCTGACATCAACACCATAATGAACAAAATCGCTAATACCACTCCCAAAAAAAGTTTCGAATCATCTTGTATTTTCTTCACTAGAAACACTGCAAGTAAAACTGGACACATTAATGCTGACGACATGATAAAGCCATATGTTCCAATTGTGGTGTATGCCGCCCCTTCTCCTTCCATCCAAGTTAAATATGCATCCCTAGCTGCACGTGGATCAATATACAACTGGCGAACCGACATGATACCCACCACAAGGAAACACACTAAACTAAAATATACAATTTTTTTAAAAAATATTGTTCCATAATAGCCATAATAAAAAAGAAAGACAATAAGTACTATAAAAGGATTAACCGTATCTGAAATCGCCTTTGAAAGAGAATCAAAAAGTAGAAAAGTACCCCCGAAAGTCAGACAACAATACAATATCCCTATCACAATAACGTTTTTTGCCTTAACAAAAACTTGGGGATTTATTTTCCGAATAGTCAGTATCCAAATCATTGTAGCAATTATTGCTAATACTCTATAACTAGTCCCTATTGACATAAAAGGCATAGTCATCCACGCTATTATATACATAGCTGCCCATAAATTTATCATTCTTCTTCCTCTATTCGATTCAAATATTTTTCCACTACAATCTTACGATCAAATTCGAGTTCCATTTTTCTTCTTCCTGCAATTCCCATCGCACTTTGCTCATCATTTGACATTTCTATAAACTTCTTTAATGTCTCTATTAGTGATTTTGTGCTACGTGGTTCAACAACAAAACCAGTAACTCCATCCTCAAGTGTCTCTCCACACCCTGGGAGATTTGTCGTAATAATTGGTCTACCACTAGAAGCACTTTCTAAAAGAGTATTGGACATGCCTTCCCCATAAAAAGAAGGCAAAACAATGCAATGCGATTTCATAATATATGGTCGAACATCATTCTGCATACCATGATACTGTACAATTCCACTATTCTGCAGTTCTTCCAATTGTTTTTCATAGGACTCCTCGCAAAAACCCAATATATGAAATTGCGCTTTCCCAGGATAATCTACGGTAAGTTGTTTAGCTGCTCCTAAGAATTCTTCTATCCCTTTTTCCTTCATAATACGTGCAATGTAAGTAAACACAATTGGTTCTCCCTTTGGAAAAGGCAAAGCACTAAAGTATTCTAAATTAACTCCACTTCCGGGAAGAAGTTCATTATAACTCGTTACAATCTTCTTCCCTAGACAATATCTTTGATCCGAGGAATTTTGAAAGAATACACATTTAGCATTTTTCGAAGAAAATTTGTATAGCCACTGCATAAACATTTCAAAAAAACTAGTATCTGTAGTAATTCCTGTTCCTAATCCGTTAATATTTTCAATATATGCTGTTTTTAATATTGAACATACAATTCCACCGTATATATTTGGTTTCGTTCCATATGTTAAAACAACATCAGGTTTATAGTTCTTAATCAACGCATAATAATCTCGAATTAAACATGCATCTTTAACAACATTTTTTCCTCTTCTTTCTATTGAAATTGGAGTATATATACAACCCATTTGTTTTAGAAGTTCTACTTTTTCTCCGTAAGGCAATGCTATATGTACTTCATGCCCCCTATCTAGCAAATCGCAAATCAGTTCTCGTCTCCAATTATACATGTCAACATGATGATCTGTCAGCATTAAAACCTTCTTCAAATCTACACCTCCGATTATCACTTATATATCATTCATTCTAAATGGATTGTTCCAACCACAATTCATAAGATAGTCAATTACAGACAAATTTGGAACAAACTTCTCACTGTTTTGACAATACTTTTCAGGTTCAAAATCCGTGTACTTTAATTCAATACCCCTTGCCAGAAAATGCTCTTCACTTTGATAATTTCTTGCTCCATTACCTGAAATATAACACGTTCCGTTTAGCTGCTTGCAAAGATCAATAACCAAATTTTCTTTTTTTTCATTCATTTTCATTGAAGATGCGAGAATAAACTCTGTTTCTAGTCCCATTCTCCTTGCAATATGAGTATTCAACGCTATATTTAATTCTGCCAAAGAACTATATTGAGTATTTAATTTTTTTTCTATTTCAGGGTATACTTGTTCAAAATATGGTGCTTCAGAATATGCATCTTGGATTAATAGAAGGTGTTTTTTAACCCATCCCAACTCGTATTTACATCGAACTTCTGTTAAGTTATCTCCAAAATGATAATCCAAAGGAATCTTCAATCGTGTTTCTTTATCATTCAACAAAATCTTGTTCCAATGATGCATATTACTTGATGAAAACTGCACATTATCCAAAAAAATAAATTTATCGGAACATGCAATCTTATAAAAATATCCAAGGTATGGTATATAATCAGGCTGATGTATACTAATTATCATAACTTACTCCTCTATATATTCGACAATTTTTTATTTCGAATTCTTATAAACATTTTTTTGTGCCAAAACAGTTAGCAATACACCAAACATACATTTAACATCTAAAGCACAAGAACATTTCTCAATATATTTTGCATCGTACTGCATTTGCAATTCAGGTGTGGCCTCTGCTCGATATTCAACATCTACTGTACAAAACAATCCTGGTCTCATTGAAAACCTTTTTTCGATGTTTTCAATGCTCTTATATTCCTCATATTCTGCCGGCAACATCGGTCTGGGACCTATAATACTCATTTCTCCTTTTAAAATATTCCACAATTGTGGCAACTCATCAATGCTTGTTTTACGAATAAACGCTCCTATTTTTGTAATTCTAGGATCATCCTCACAAGAATCAACAACACAGTCAGAGTATTCATTAACCACCATTGACCTGAATTTATACATGGTAAACTTTTTTTTGTTTATTCCCAAACGTGTTTGTTTAAAAAATGCCCCGCCATCACTGTCCATAGCAACACATATGGCAACTACAACCATTGGAATAAAACAAATTATTAAGCCCACAAAGGCTATAACAACATCAATAATTCGTTTAACATACTTTCTATACATTATGTATTTGTCTCCCTAATATATCTTTTAACAGTTTGGAAACACTCTGCCGAATTCATGTATGCTTGTGCACCAAAAAAATGCGCCATATGTTCTATTGACTCAATAGAACGAGGATGTGGGAACGCATTCACTTCTGTTTCATAACAATTAAATGCTTTAATTTTTAATTCCAGATAATTTGTAATATCAACCCATGTATCTGGCATAAAACCTATTGGGCTTCCCCATTCTGTACTGCTAACAGTATAAAAGGTATATACTTCTTCTATATATTCTTTCAAAGGACGAAATGCAATTTGCGCTGCCTCAAAAACCAACTTGTGATCGTGATTAATATCGTTCCCATTTTGGCAGTACACAACATTAGGCTTGAAATCGTAAACTTCTTTTTCAATTGCCTGCACTAACTCTAACATAGGCAAACTATCTAGCCTTTGATCTCTTTTTTGAAGGCACACGTTTTCATGCACTCCTAGGACTTTTGCTGCATTTCTACGACATTCATCTAAATCCATTTCACTATCGTTGTAACGCAAAGTCATACCTTCACACACCACAACCGTTTTAACTATATCTCCATCTGCAATATGTCTAGCAATCGTTCCCCCACATCCTAAAATTTCGTCATCTGGATGTGTTGCAATCACAATAACTCTCTTGTTCACTTTGATATATACTCCTTAACAATATTTTTAAAACACCAAATAACATACTCCACATCTTCATCACTTAATTTTGTATGTAATGGTAAAGATATCAAATTACAATAATAATGATATGCATTCGGAAAATCCTTGACATTCCATCCCAGTTTTTTGTATGCACTCATCATTGGCAATGGTTTATAATGAACATTACAAGCTATTCCCCATTCTGCCATCTTAACTATGATATCATTCCGTTGTTCCAATGTTATATTCGGAATTCTTGTTAAATACAAATGTCCTGAACTCGAAAAATCTTCTCCATAGTGTATCAGATGCTTAATTCCCATTGAGTCGCACATTGCATCATATTTTTCGATAATCTCTTTTCTTCTTTCTAACATGCCTTGATATCTGTCGAGTTGTCTCATTCCCATAGCTGCCATAATATCTGTCATATTACATTTATACCATGGTCCAACAATATCATATTCCCAAGCGCCTAACTGTGTCTTTGCCAACGCATCTTTTGACTGCCCATGTAAGCTATATAACTGATACATATGATACAGTTCTTCATCTTCAATACCAGGAATTGTTTTCCAAGTAGATGCACCACCCTCACCAGTAGTAAAATTTTTGACTGCATGAAATGAAAAAGAAGTGAAATCTGCTATTTCTCCTGCATTCTTTCCATGTCGTGATGCACCGAGAGCATGTGCACAATCTGAAAACACTGCAACTCTACCTAAAGCTTCTTGAATTTTCCCGCTGGCTCTAAATAAATATTTTTTATTTTCCACTGCTTGATAGATACGATCATAATCACAGATAATACCACCCAAATCAACTGCTACAATTGCTTTTGTTTTTTTTGTAATGGCAGCCTCCATTTGCTCATAATCCATTTCATAACTATCTGGTTGCGAATCAATAAATTTTACAGTTGCACCTGCATGAATCGCAGCTGATGCAGATGCAGTATATGTATATGCAGGGACAATTACCTCATCCCCTTCTTCTATCCCAAGAACTCGAAAATTCAATTCTTCTGCTGCAGTTGCGGAATTAAGACAAACAACTTTATTCGTGTGGCAATACTCCGCAAGACGTGACTCTAATTCTTTTGTTCTCGGCCCTGTGGTTATCCAACCTGATCGCAATGCCTCACAGACCTCTTGTATTTCCAGTTCCGTAATATCTGGCGGACTAAATGGCACATTTCTCAATTCCATCGTATTATCCATGTAAACAGTTCTCCTTAATACATAATTGTGTTTTCAACATAAAACACCCACTCTTTTTATATTATACGCTTATCTTTCTTGTAAAACAAGTCAAACTTTTTCGCATATATGCTTATAAAATTTTTAATATATTGCCCCATTATAATAATTTGTGGTAAAATATATTAAATTACTTTTTGAGGAATTAACATTCCAATAATGTACGTCAGGAGGAAGTTACTTATGAAATGCGTGGAAATATTTGCGCAACAATACCAACGCGAACCTTTAAGTGTAGCGTTTACACCATACCGGATTTGTCCACTCGGGGCACATTCAGATCACCAGCTCGGCAAAATAACTGGTTTAGCAATAAACAAAGGAATTCATATGGCATATGGTCCAAAACAAAATGGCATCATAGAACTAACCTCCTTGCAATTCAATAAACGTGCACAATTTCATGTGAACTCCACACCAAAAACAAAACAAAACGATTGGGCCGATTATTTGCGTGGAGCAACAATCGCATTGGCACAGAAATATAATATAAATACAGGAATGTGTGGTGTCATTGATGGTGAATTACCAATTGGAGGTTTGTCATCATCAGCAGCTGTAATAATCACTTTTCTCTCAGCCCTTTGCAAATTAAATAATATTCATCTCGAAAAAAATGAAATAATTCAAATTGCAAAGGCCGCAGAAAACAATTACGTAGGGGTGTCATGTGGTAAACTGGACCAATCTTGCGAGGTATATTGCCAAAAAGACCATTTATTATATATGGACATGCTTGATGACAGCTTTGAATTAATTCCTACTAACCCAAACATGAAACCATATGAAATTGCCATTTTCTTCTCTGGCGTCGAAAGAACACTTGCTGGAAGCAAGTTTAATATGCGTGTAGATGAATGTCGAAGTGCAGCCTATGCATTAAAAGCTTATTCAGGTATGGAATACGGAAAATTTAAAGAAACTAATCTTCGTGATGTACCATATGAAATATATTTAAAATATAAAGATAAGCTTCCAGAAAATTGGGCAAAACGTGCCGAACATTGGTATACGGAATATGACCGTGTGCAACGTGGGGCTGAAGCTTGGAGAAATGGTGATATTGAAGAATTTGGTCGTCTTTCCTTTGAAAGTGGCTGGAGTTCAATTTACAATTGGGAAACGGGTTCTCCAGAATTAAAAACCTTATATGATATCATGACAAAAACCGAAGGCATCTACGGCGGACGTTTCTCTGGTGCTGGTTTTAAAGGTTGTTGCATGGCCCTAATTGATCCGAAATTTGAAGAAAGTATTATCAAGAAAGTTTCAACTGAATACTTGAAAGAATTTCCTGAACTCGAAGGAAAATATTCAGTATATATCTGCGAAAGTGCAGATGGTGCAAAATTTGAATAAATACATAAGGAGTGACTGAAAATGAAATGTTTAATTTTAGCAGCCGGTTATGCTACACGGCTTTATCCACTAACAGAAAACTTTCCAAAACCACTACTTACGGTTGGTGAAAAAACAATTCTCGATTGGCTGATAGATGATATTGACTCAGCAACAGGCGAAAATACCAAATCGTATATTGATGAATATGTGGTTATATCTAATCACAAATATGCCTCTCATTTCGAAAATTGGGCAAAAGAAAAGAAACAAAATATAACAATTGTTGATGATGGGACATCTACAAATGAAACCCGGCTTGGCGCAGTGAAGGATATTCAATTTGCCATTAGTCAATTAAATTTAGACGATGACATGCTCGTTATCGCAGGGGATAATGTTTTAGACTTTAGTTTAGCAAGATTTGTTCACTATGCAAAAGAAAAGAATACTTCTTGCATCATGCGATACTATGAAGCTGATGATACAAAACTAACCAAATGTGGGGTTGTTACTATTGATGAGAACGATAAAATATTAGATATGGAAGAAAAACCAACCAATCCAAAATCTAACTGGTGTTGTCCTCCGTTTTATTACTATACAAAAGCAGATGCAAAATTAATCCATCTTGGGATTGAATCTGGTTGTGGTACGGATGCGCCAGGCAGTTATATTGCTTGGTTATGTAACCAAGTGCCTGTTCATGCTATGGAGATGCCTGGCAAAAGATACGATATCGGTAATCTAGAAAGTTACCATCAAGTTCAAAGATCATATAAAGGTATCAAACAATAGATCTATTAAAAAATCCATATACTCTCTATCATTAGAATGTATATGGATTTTATTTTATAGCCCACATGCTTCAAAAAATCTCTGTAACTGCTCTCCGTATTCTTTGTCTGCATTTTTATATTTATCAACATGATATTTGATATTCATTCGTCGTTTTTGCGATGCGAGACTACGAACTCCACGCAACACCCATGCGTATGGTAACAATATCGGCCATTTTTCAAGCCATACGAACATGGATTGCATACTTTTTAAACTCGGGAAAATTTCATTCCACAGTGTTTGAAATCTACCCTTCCTAGCTGACGAAACTGCCGCCGCGTTCCTTGCTGTTCCAAAAGTACCATTTGAAATAATATATGTAGCCAATTCATTAAGGAGTTGATTGTCTTCTACCTTAACTTCTGTTTTGTGACCAAACCACATTTCAGCCAAACGGGAAACTTTTCCATAGAACTCCCATAATTGAACTTTCTTTAATTCGTTCCCTACATAACTCCAATCCATCTGTTCTATGTGGTTGTATACATAAACGTCCATGATAAAACGAATTCCGATTCCACCGTCCTGAAAATGTCTTGCCAAATGAATCATACTATATATATATTCATCCTCTATGCTCATTTCTTTCACATATTGGTAATTCGCTTTTGCTTTAACATGTTCCCAAACATCTTCGTAATAGGAGTTATATATGGATTCTGCTGCAATCAATTCACGATGCATTTCCACTGCCATATATGGTTTTCTGGAATAGATATCATGTTTTCGCCCTTCCATACTTAAGTCATACCCCAACTCTCGCATGGCTTTCTTTACTTTAGCATTCTGCTCCGGACGATATAACAAATCAATATCCCCCATGGTTCGCATATCTGTCTGCGGATAGTAGTTCTTTGTACAGATGCCTTTTACCGCAAACACGTAAATGCCTTCTTCCTCAAACTTTTGGAAGATTTCCTTGATTCCCTCTATCTGATTGTAATTTCTCACAATCGCATTGACAGAAGCTTGATATAGGTGTTTACACCTATCAGCATCCGGTTTGTGTTCATCAGGCAGCTTATCCACCGCATAATGTACCAAGTTCAGAATGCTGTGGTTCTTGGCTAGTTTAATCAGTGCCTCCCAATCCAAATCTTTTGCCGGAATTGGTGCCTCACCCTGCTGCTTATTCAATATGTACTTTACGATTTCCAACAAATACTGGACTTCCTGCTTCATACTTCTTAACTCCAAGTCACTTTCATAACTATCATGTTGAATAGACATACTTCAACCAATTTATTATACTCCCAAACGTATTTTTTTACAAGTGCTACGCGAGAAAAGTCGAAAAAATGCTACCGCACTTTCAATTCAAGCGCGATAGCATTTTCCTACTACTCTTCTTTAAATTTCAAAATGTCGTTTGGTGTACATTCCAGATAAGCACACATTCTTCCCAGAATGGTCAAATCTACGCCCCTAACCTTATTCTTGCAGTAATTATTGAGTTGCGTTCGCTGCAAACTGCAATTCACGCAAAGGCGATTCTTGCTGACGCCCTTCTCCTCCAAGACATTTTCCAAGTCAATATAAAGTTTATTCACATCATGTTCCTCCTTTTGTTACTGTTTACTTTACAATAACAAAAAGGGAGAATTCACTCTATAAACCTTTCACAATCTCTTCAATCTTATCAATGCTCTCCTCAAGTATTTCCGCGATTTCAGAAACAGAAAGCCCCTTCTTCATCTTCTTTTCTACCAATTCTGTTAATTTTTCATCTTTTCCCAACTGCTTTCCATCTTCAATGAGCTCCGTCAGCGCTTTACACATATCAACCATACCTTCCTTCTCATAATATTCTTTTGCTTCAATTAACTCTGTTGCATTTGTATATTGCACAGCAACATCAAATGCATCCTCTTCCATGTTTTTATAATAATCGTCTGTTTCCACTAGATTCTTCAATGCATTCTTATCATTGGAGCAACGGATAAAATCAAATACCTGTCGTACATCTGTTTTAAAAACACTCGTATCTTCTAATTTACGAATTTCAACTAGATTAATTTTATAATCTGCTACCATTTCCCGCAATGTTTCTGGTATATCCGTGAAATCTAGTATTTCATGTAATGATTTCGGACCATCCCAAGGTTTTGAACCCGAATACAAAATAAAAGTCGCAGCCGGATACAATCTGTCACTCTTTCGGAATCCATAAAGATACTCTCCCGCACTCAATTCTTTGTGAAATTTTCTGACTTCTTTTCGTATAATTTCTGAATAAATTTCGGGCCGCGCAAAAATCCTGTCTGCGTATCCAACTCCTGCAGGTCTTCTTTCTTCACAACCTGCTCTCCCTTACACCCAATGCCATTAATGACATCCGCGTAGCGTTCATCGTCTGAAAGAAATCCCTTCCAGCCTATGTCTTTTCCCATATTCTCTTCCTCCTGTTCTTCGCAGGAGCACAACTAGAAACTCCTGCTTTTGTTAATGTGAAATTAAAAGCATGGATTTTCTAAATATATAATCACAATTTCAAGTAATTATACTGATGTGTTTAAATGATGGGAACATTTCCCCGCAGAATGCAAAGCCAGATGCTCTGCAAAAGAAAATATGCTTTGTTAGGATTATAGCACCTTAGCAAAGCATATGCAAGGGAAGAATATTTTTAGCTACCGCACTTTTCAGTACGATAGCATTTCTTTTACGCTTCCATCTGTTTTCTTTGTTCTTCGTAGGCTTTGCCTTTCGCCTCACTTCCATGCTCTCCGGCAGGATGATAAGTTGGCACAATTGCCTCAACCAATTCACGAATATTTTCTTTGTTTTTATAACATGCCACCATTAATCCATTTAATTGAACAAGGAACTCATCCATATCAAACGGTATCGGACATCCAATATGTATCAAACGATTTGGCGTATTCTTAAGTCCTTCTTCTGCCATCAGTTTTTCTTCGTAGAGCTTCTCACCCGGGCGAAGTCCGGAATACTCGATCTTAATATCCACATCCGGCTTGAAGCCTGACAGTTTAATTAAGTTACGGGCAAGTGTATCTATCTTCACCGGCGAGCCCATATCAAGCACAAAGATTTCCCCGCCTTTTGCATAAGTACCGGCAAGAAGCACCAGACTTACTGCTTCCGGAATCGTCATAAAGTAACGAATAATATCCGGATGGGTAACCGTAACCGGTCCGCCTTTTTCAATCTGTTTCTTAAACAATGGAATGACTGAACCGTTGCTTCCCAATACATTACCGAAGCGCACTGCCACGAATTCTGTCTCTGGCTGAATCTCTCTCGCTTTTCCCTTGTTTTTGTCATTCTTTCCTTCATGCGCAAAGATTTCCGGAAGTTCATGTGCCTTTCCTTCCTTCACCATATAGTCAAAGGTCTGAATAATCATTTCACAGAGACGTTTGCTTGCGCCCATAATGTTGGTCGGGTTTACCGCCTTGTCTGTTGAGATAAGTACAAATCTCTGACATCCATTCATCATTGCTGCATAGGCAGTCTTATATGTACCAATTGCATTGTTTTTTATTGCTTCGTTCGGACTCGTTTCCATCAGTGGCACATGCTTATGCGCCGCTGCATGATATACCACGTCCGGTTTATAAGTTTCAAATACTTGAAAGATTCTTCTGCTGTCACGTACCGAACCAATCAATACTACCAAATCCAAGTCCGGATAGTTTCGATTCATTTCCTGCTGCAAATCATAGATGTTGTTCTCGTATACATCAAAGAGTACCAACTGCTTTGGTTCATGCTCTGCCACTTGCTGTGCGATGACACTTCCGATACTGCCGCCTGCACCGGTGATAAGAACTCTCTTTCCATGTAAGAATTCAAACACCTGCTTCATATCCGCTTCAATCGGCGGACGTCCCAATAAATCTTCCACCGTAACGTTCTGCATCTTATTAAGAGATACTTCTCCATTTACCATCTGGTAGATACCAGGAAGGGTTTTTAACTCACAGCCTGTTTCCTTACAGATATTTAAGATTTCCCGCTTGTTTTCTGCACTTGCGCTTGGAATGGCATAGAGGATACGGTCAATATGATACTTCTTCACAGTCGCTAAGATATCGTCACGGTTCCCAACTACCGGAACCCCATCAATATAACGTCCCCATTTATTCGGGTTATCATCAATAATACAGCAAACATTTGCATGTAGTTCTTGACTTGTATGTAACTCGCGCAAGATGGTCTGTCCTGCTTTTCCAGCACCGATAATCATCACATTGGTTGCTGAGCCCTCATGCATTTTTCTCACTTGCAAGCTATTAAGTTTTAAGATAAGCCGGTAAGAAAAACGAATTCCTAGAATAGCAAAAAACTGCAATACGATACCAAATACATAATATGATATTGGCATAACCCTAAATATTTTAGTAATGCCTACTATCTGTACCATTCCTGTAATTGCTGTCGCAAAGCCCACACGTATTAGTTCTGTATAACTTGCAAATCGCCATATACTCTTATACAATCGTAATCCCCAAAAGACAATTATACATATCAAAGTATAAATAGGTGCAAATTTCACATACGCATCTACATAATGAAAGTTTTCATCCATCATGGTCATGATGGAGCAATCAAACCTTAACCAAAGCGCCAAAAAAAATGCCACATTCACAGCGAATACATCGTATAGCATCAAGCCTAGATTAATCAGTTGCCAATGTGCCATCTTTGGTTTTTTATATTTTGGTGTTTTATTTTGATTCATAAATACTTCATTCCTTTTTGATTTCTTCTAAACTATAGTATAGCCTTTTTGGAGGAGAAATTCAATGAGTATTTTGGTACACACTAAAATCGGCACCGGATTCATCCGATGCCGACTATCATTAACATTCCTACGCTCTCATCTGTGCGCCAAATTGTTCTTCCAATGCTGCGATAACTTTTTCTATCACTGCATCTGTCATTTCATCTGTCACATCTCCATCCGGCGATGCCAGTTGAATCTTAAATGCCATACTCTTCTTGTCTGCACCTAATTTTTCACTTTCGAAGATGTCAAACAGCGTTACTTTCTTGATTAACGCATCACATGCTGTGATTGCATCAATGGTTGTACCACATTCTACTGTTTTATCAATCAGGACAGAGATATCACGGTTGTTGCCTTTGAATCCTGTTTCCGGTGTGTACTTGATTGCAGTCTTAAATAAATCTGCCAACAAGCTGTAATCGATTTCTGCAATGAAGATCTTTGTATCTGCTTTCTTACCGCCGGCAATATTCATATTGTCAACGATTTCATAGCGAAGTTGTCCGAAGTGACCAATCTTTTCACCCTTGCAGTATACATCTGCAGTTCTGCCCGGATGTAAGTACGGTACATTTCCTCTCTTGTATGAGAATGTCAAATCATTATATGCTGCGAAGTTTTCCAATGTTTCTTTGAGTGCAAAGAAATCTTCTTCTGCGCCGCAGGTTCCAAGGCACAAGATTTTCTTTTCCACCGGTGGTTCTGTCAGTGGCAATGCCTTTGGAAGATAGATGTTTGCAAGTTCGAAGAAACGCATTGCTTCGTTGCCATTCTTAATATTGTTCTCTATCACTTTAACCATAGATGGAGCCATGATGGTTCTCATGATGCTAAGGTTCTCTGTGATTGGGTTAAGTAATTCTACAACCTTTCTTTCCTCAGCATCTTCCGGAATTAAGAACATATCAAAATCCGTCTTTGCTGTCATGGCAATGGTCTGGATTTCAAAATATCCTTGTGAGCATAAATATTCTTTCACTGCAAGTTCTTTGGACTGGTATCTGTTGAGACCACCATTTGTTACTTTCGCATCATCTAAGAAGGTCGGGATTACTTTATCGTAACCGTATTCGCGGATGACTTCCTCTGCAATGTCCTGATATCCTTCGATATCGTCACGATATCTTGGGATTGCAAGGGTAAGTTCCCCATCTTTTGCTTCCACTTCAAATTGAAGGGCTTTCAAGATGCGAACCATATCTTCTTCCGGTACTTCAATACCAAGCACGTTATTTACTTGGTCTACTGTTACCTTAATCACTCTCTTTTCTGTAGAGGCTCCGCCTGTTACATCAAAGTGGCTGGAGCTTATTTTTGCAACACCAAGTGTCTGTGCTAAGTTAAGGGCTCTTGCCATACCACATTCTACGGTGTACTCGTCAATTCCTTTTTCAAATCTTGCTGCAGCATCTGAGCGAAGGCCAAGACCTCTTGACGTCTTACGCACACTGTCTTTGAGGAACTTTGCAGATTCAAACAATACTTCTGTTGTTGTTTCTTTGATTTCGCTGTTCAGTCCGCCCATAACACCTGCAAGGCCTACTGCTTTTACCTTATCGCAGATCAAAAGATTGTTGTGATTTAACACACGTTCTTTTTCATCTAAGGTTACTAGTGTTTCCCCGTCATTTGCTCTGCGAACTACGATAGATGAGCCTTCTAAGGTATCCAAATCAAAAGCATGCATTGGCTGACCGATTTCTACAAGCACGTAGTTTGTGATGTCTACCATGGCATTGATTGCGTTATGACCTACTGCAATCAGTCTTCTTTTCATCCAAAGCGGAGATTCCATATATTTTACATCATAGATATAGTGCCCTAAGTATCTCGGGCATGTTTCTTTATCTAATACTTCGATGCTGATGTTTTCATTTACTGTTCCATCTTCTTCGTAGCTGTAATCCGGTGCCTTGAATGGCTTATTTAAAAATGCTGCCACTTCTTTTGCAATACCAATCACAGACTGACAGTCCGGACGGTTTGCTGTGATAGAAATGTCAAAGAGATAGTCATCTAATTCCAAGTAATCTCTCATTTCCATACCAAGTGGTGCATCTTCTGCCAAAATCATGATACCGTTTACATCTGCTCCCGGATACCAGTCTTTATTAAGTTCCATTTCTTCGCCCGAGCAAAGCATACCGTAAGACATCATATCCACCATTTTTCTTGGTTGTATCTCAAGCCCGCATGGTAATTTTGCCCCTACTAATGCTGCCGGTACCTTCGCTCCTACGAATACGTTATCTGCACCGGTCAAAATCAGGTGGTCGTGTCCTTTATCTCCACAATCCACATGACAGATTTGCAAATGTGTTCCTTCGTAGTGCTCCATAGCTGTAATCTGACCAACCACTACGTTTTCTAAATTTTCACCTAGGTATTCGATACCTTCTACTTCAAAACCTGCTGAGAAGAGTTTGGTTTCCAGCTCTTTTGGTTCGATATCGATATCTACATAATCTTTTAACCAACTATATAAAACTTTCATATTGCCCTCCTCTTTATGCCTTAAATTGTTTCAAGAATTCTACGTCATTTTCAAATAATTTGCCCATGTGGTTGATTCCGTATTTGAGCATAGCGATACGTTCAATACCGATACCAAATGCAAGTCCTGAGTATTTGCTTGAATCGATACCGCAGTTTTCCAATACTTTGTTATTTACCACACCGCCGCCTAATACTTCAATCCAGCCGGTTCCTTTACAGAGTGAACATCCTTTGCCTCCACATTTGAAACAGCTTACGTCTACTTCCACCGATGGTTCTGTGAACGGGAAGTAGGATGGACGTAGTCTTGTCTTCGCCGCATCCGAGAACAATGCTTTTACGAACTGGTCTAACATTCCTTGTAAATCACAGAGTGTGATGTGTTTGTCTACTACCAAGCCTTCCATCTGGCTGAACATTGGTGAGTGTGTGGCATCACTGTCTGAACGAAATACTTTTCCCGGAACAAGCACTTTGATTGGCGGCTTCTGTGCATCCATCACTCGGATTTGTCCCGGTGACGTGTGAGTACGAAGCAGCAAATCTTCTGTTAACCAGAAGGTGTCTTGCATGTCTCTGGATGGATGGTCTTTTAATACGTTCAGTCTTGTAAAGTTGTGGTCATCATCTTCGATTTCCGGACCTTCAAACACGTCAAAGCCCATACCTACGAATACATCAATAATTTCATTCTTGATGCAAGTAAGTGGGTGTAAGTTTCCTGCCTGCACTTCTTTCACCGGAAGCGTAACATCTACTACTTCTTCGTCATAGCGTGCCATCATGGCTTTCTTTTCAATTTCAATTTTCTTTTCATCATACAAGCCTTGTACCCAATTTTTAATCTCGTTTACAGCTTGTCCGTATGCTTTCTTTTCTTCGTTTGGAACGTTTTTAATTCCGCCCATTAATTTCTGAACTTCTCCGCTCTTGCTGAGATACTTTGTCCAAAAATCTGCCAGTTGTTTTGCATCTTGTACTAATGCAAGTTCTGCCTGACATTCTGTTTTGATTGTTTCCATACTCATGTCTTTTTCTCCTTTTTCATATTATGTAGTGGGTATTCCCACTTGTTTTACTTCTCCTTTTGTATTTGTAGTGACTATTGCCACTCCTTTTTGTATTTGTAGTGACTATTGCCATTTGTTTTGCTTTTTTTGTTGTTTTGTCGTTTTTGGCTGCTTTTTTTCACATCTTATGTCGCATTGGGTATATGGAATTTTTTTTATCTTGTATACCCCGAAAAACATGCTTTTCAAAGCATTTTTTATGAATTTTGTCTTGTTTTGGGTATATGGAGAAATACTTATTTCTTATACCCCGCATTTAGCACATTTTGTTGCGTTTTACTGTGTTTTCAGGGTATAGGCAGTTGAAAATTTTGCATATGCCCTAACTAGCCCTTGCAAACGTATAGATTTTACATTTTTCATCAGCCATTGATTTTCTTACATATACCCAACACCCGCAACACATGCTCCCAAAAAACAAAAAAAACCCGTCCCTAAAAAGGGACGAGGTTAATCGCGGTACCACCCTAATTCCCGACAACCATATTGTCAGGCACTTAAGACTGCGTAACGTGCAGCATCCGTTATCTCCTACTCTGCGACAAGCACAAACTCCGTTTTCAGAAATACAGCTCCCGTGGGAAATTCGATTCCTATCTGAACTAAAGGGAACTTCCAGCCAGCGATTCCCTCTCTCTGTTAGAAAATAGTGCTCTACTAAACACGATCATTGCTTTTGTTATTCAAAATTCTTTTCTATTGTACTTAAGTTTCATGGAATTGTCAATCAATTCCTCAACAAATTTCTTTACACTTCTTTACACAAATTCCTCAACAAATTACACTTCCTCATAAATTTCTTCAAACTTTAGTATCTAGGTTTTCCAGATATTCTTCCTCAATGATGCGATTCAGTTCCCCACCCAGCAACATCACATACATGCAAAAGTACATCCACAACATGATAATAATGATTGTGGTCAGGCTTCCGTACATATTCGAAAACCCTTTAAAGATATCCAAATACATGGAGAACAAGAAAGAGGCAAAGGTCCAGCCAAATGCGGTGAACACAGCTCCCGGTAATTGTCTGAGGGGCTTTCCTTTCTTGTTTGGCAAAAATTCATACATCAATGTGGTAATGACAATCAAGATGCTTATGGTTACGATTGTTCGTATCTCGATAATAAAGTCAATGATATATTGAATCACCGGAATGTATTCATTGACGAGCAAACTGATACTGTTACCAAATCCCAAAAGTACGAGACATAGCACAATTGCAAGCAAAAACAAAATCGTATACAGCGCGGCACGCAGTCTCAAATAAAAGTAATTTCTCGTTTCAACTGTCCCGCGAATCGTTGTAAGACCGTTAGAAATCGCAAGTACACCTCTGCCTGCTGACCAAAATGCGACTAACAGAGAAATGGTAATTGTGGTCCCTGTCTGACTGTATACTTCGTCAATCACAGATATGATTGTGCCGCTGACTGTCTTAGGAAAGACCTCGTATGCCACTTCTATAATATCTGCCTGCGTGATCGGTGTAACTCGCACCAACGTCATTAAAAGCATGAGAATCGGCACCAAGGAAAGCATTAGGAAAAATGCTGACTGTGCCGCATATGCACCTACATGGTGTCCTGCAATTGTTACCAATATATCTTCAACTTTTTTAAACCATTTTTTCATGTTATTGCACCTGTGTACCCGGATAAAAATAATCTAAAATCTCTTCATAAGTCTTTCCCGATTTTGCCATTTCATTCGCACCGTTCTGACTCATTCCGATTCCATGTCCATAGCCTCTACCCTTTATTATATAACTTTCACCATTTTTTTCAATGGTAAAAAACGCACTTGGAAGCAAGTTTGAACTTTTTACTACCACCCCATCCTGTTTTGTAATCTCATAGCCACTGCCACCAAGAGCTTTGCGTATCTTATTTTCAGTTGCAATTGTAATGGTTTTTAAGCTTCCGGTTACTTTTAATTCAAGCGCAATGCCTCCTACTCCTTGTTTTATCACTTCTATGTTTACGAGATTTCCGATTTCTTTTCCTGCGTTTAACTCTATCAAATTGCCTAGCAACTCCTGTGGCACTTTTGCTTCCCATCGATACCAAGGTAATTGCCTCTCATAATCATTTCCTTGCTCATCGCAGATAGGTACCCCTTTTAAATATGTATTGTGATCCGTCAGTTTGGTTCCCCATGCTTCTATACTGGTTGAGTGGCCTCCGGAGGTTGAGTAATAATAGGTTTTCATCACCTGTTCCCGATACCACAACTTCTTTCCACCGGTTTCTTTTACCGCCCTCGTGGTTGTTTCCTGCTCTTTGGAGTTTCCATACACCTGGAAGGACACGCTGTCATCCACATGGGCATAGTATTCAGGATATCCAAAGTTCAGCATCTGACAATAGGCATAGCTTCTCGCACAAATAGCCTGACATTTCAGCGCCTCTATGCAGTAGGAAGCCGGCATTTCACTTGGAACAACTGCGTATAAATATTCTTCTACCGGAAGTTCGTTTACAATGATGATTCCTTCCGGTGTGGAGAATAATTCCATGATTCCTCTGTAGGAAGGAGTTCCGTAGCCTCGGGATAACGAGTTGATAACAATTCGACTGGCGTTGTCCGATGTAGCCTGTACTGTTCCAGTTTCATTGCTGATTTTCGGCATGACAAGGATAGAACCTTCTTTAAATAATGGATGGTCTGGGGTTAGGGTTAAGACCTCACCCTGTGCAATTTCCTGTGTGGTTTCTTCTGATTGACTGCACTTTATATCTAGTCCGCATTCCGCAGATAGTTTTACTTCCGCATGCGCTATCCCCTGAAACCCATTGGTCTTAATTACCACTCTTATCAGAGGATTTTTTGAATCCGGCAAGTAGTCACCGGTAGGCAGCCTGGATTCTATATTTTGCTGATCTTGCTTTTCTTGTTTTGAAGGCAATAGTTGCAATAGCATGACATTAAAAAGTACCGCTAGTAGCACTGCCACTCCTATATATAATACTTGTATCTTTCTTTTCAAATCGAACCTCTTGTCCGCGTTTTTTGTATTATATGCGAAGTTCATGGGTGGGTATGCAATTAATAAATAGTATTTTTAGCCTGAAGCTAAAACTAATCAAGGGCACACCTGCATAGCAGGTGGTTAATTTACAGGCCAACACAAAAATAAGCAGCCACATATGTGGCCGCTTTCATTTCTTGTGTCCCCCGAAATGCCGTTTCCTATATTTTGACGCCTAGCCTTAGCTAGGTGGGTGTCCGCATCTGCTTTTTTGTCTTCCACTGCTATGATGGCTTGACATATTACAGAGATATAGGATTCCCATTTCAAAATTTGTAGGTTCAAAATAACAGGATTATCGAACATCCCAGGTTCACTATTTATTATATGCGAATCCACGCGTTTTATCAACAAAAACAGAGTGGAATGTTTTAACAGGTTTTACAAAAAGCTCTACAAGAAAAAAGGAGTGAGTTCTTTTAAAACTCACTCCAAAATTTGACATATTTCAAATTATAATTGTGGACCTGCTTCCACTAATGCTTTACCAGCTTCGTTTGTTGTATATTTAGCAAAGTTCTTGATGAAACGTCCAGCAAGGTCTTTTGCTTTTACTTCCCATTCAGCTGCATCTGCATATGTATTACGTGGGTCAAGGATGTTTGTATCAACTCCCGGAAGTTCTGTTGGTACTTCGAAGTTGAAGTGTGGAATTGTTTTTGTAGCAACTTTTTCGATTGATCCGTCAAGGATTGCATCGATAATACCACGAGTATCTTTAATAGAGATACGTTTTCCTGTTCCATTCCATCCTGTGTTTACTAAGTATGCTTTTGAACCATTTGCTTCCATCTTCTTAACTAATTCTTCAGCATATTTTGTTGGATGTAATTCCAAGAATGCTTGGCCGAAGCATGCTGAGAATGTTGGTGTAGGTTCTGTAATACCACGTTCTGTACCAGCAAGTTTTGCTGTAAATCCAGATAAGAAGTAGTATTTTGTTTGTTCCGGTGTCAAGATTGATACTGGAGGAAGTACTCCGAATGCATCAGCTGAAAGGAAGATTACATTCTTAGCTGCCGGTGCTGCTGACACTGGACGAACGATGTTATCGATGTGGCTGATTGGGTAAGATACACGAGTATTTTCTGTAACACTACCATCAGCGAAGTCGATTTTTCCATCTTTATCTAATGTAACGTTTTCTAATAATGCGTTACGTTTGATTGCATTGTAGATATCTGGTTCAGATTCTTTGTCAAGGTTGATAACTTTTGCGTAGCAACCGCCTTCAAAGTTAAATACACCTTCATCATCCCAGCCGTGTTCGTCATCACCGATAAGAAGACGTTTTGGATCTGTAGATAATGTTGTCTTACCTGTTCCTGAAAGGCCAAAGAAAATAGCTGTATTTTCACCGTTCATATCTGTATTTGCTGAACAGTGCATTGAAGCAATACCTTTTAATGGAAGGAAGTAGTTCATCATTGAGAACATACCTTTCTTCATTTCTCCACCATACCATGTGTTAAGGATTACTTGTTCTTTGCTTGTGATGTTGAATGCTACAGCTGTTTCAGAGTTAAGTCCTAATTCTTTGTAGTTATCAACTTTTGCTTTTGAAGCATTGTAGATAACGAAATCTGGTTCAAAGTTAGCAAGTTCTTCTTCTGTTGGAATAATGAACATGTTTTTAACGAAGTGTGCTTGCCAAGCAACTTCAACGATGAAACGGATTGCCATTCTTGTGTCTGCGTTAGCACCACAGAATGCATCTACTACAAATAATCTCTTGTTTGAAAGTTCTGCAAGAGCAAGCTTCTTAAGTTCTGCCCATACATCTTCTGAGATTGGGTGGTTATCGTTTTTATATTCTTCTGTTGTCCACCATACTGTATCTTTAGAGTTGTCATCCATAACGATGTATTTATCTTTAGGAGAACGTCCTGTATAGATACCTGTCATAACGTTAACAGCACCAAGTTCACTTTCTTGTCCTACTTCGAAACCAGTTAAATCTGCTTTCGTTTCTTCAACGAATAATTCTTCATAAGAAGGGTTGTATACGATTTCAGTAGTACCAGTAATTCCATACTTTTCTAAATTGATTGTTGACATCTGTTGTTTACCTCTTTCTCTTTATTTTTTTATTTTATGTAACTATTCAGATCCAACCTCGAAAACACATTGTGTTTGCTCTGAACAGTTACATATTATACAAGATACAGGTTGTCTAGTCAATATCTTGTTTGCTAACTTTGTTAAGTTTTTAACCTTTTCTTTATCTTTTTAATATACTTTTTACGGTTTCTTCCATTTTATCCGGATCACATTCCAATGTGTGACGGATTTTTGCATCTCGAATCTCTTCTACTGCATTTGGAATATCCACATTTGAAATCACTTCTAATGTATCAATCAAGTCGAATTCATCCATCATGTCATAGTTGGCATCGATTGCTGTCATAACACTTCTCGAGAACTTATAAGGACTTGCCGTGGATGCAATCACCGTCTTTCTCTCATCGCCGCTTTCTTGTCTGTACTTCTCATATACAGAAGCCGCAACAGCTGTGTGTGTATCCATCACATAACCTGTCTTCTTATAGGTATTGGCAATCTGATTCTTCACTTCTGCTTCTGTTGCGTAACCTGCTGCAAAATCAGAAAGATTTGCCTTCATATCATCCGACAATTCATAAACGCCTTTTTCTTTTAAAGCCTTCATAAGTTCGCTATTCTTCTTTGCGTCACAGCCTGCAATCATGTAAACCAAACGTTCCAAATTGCTTGAAATCAAAATATCCATAGACGGTGAAATGGTAAGAATAAATTCTCGATTTCTGTCATACACACCTGTCTCAAAGAAATCAAACAATACTTTGTTGTCGTTGGACGCACAGATAAGTTTGCCAATTGGAACACCCATGTGTTTTGCAAAATAAGCTGCCAGAATATTTCCGAAATTACCGGTTGGAACCACTACGTTGATCTCTTCTCCTGCTGTAATTTCTTCGTTCTGCAACAATTTCGCATAGGCATATACATAATAAACAATCTGTGGCACCAAACGTCCGATATTGATGGAGTTTGCAGAGGAGAATTGATATCCCGCTTCATCCATCTCCTTCGCAAGTTCTTTGTTCTCGAAAATGGCTTTTACACCACTTTGGGCACAGTCAAAATTTCCATGAATTGCGACAACGGATGTGTTGGCACCCTTTTGTGTCACCATCTGAAGCTCCTGCACCTTGCTGACACCGTTCTTTGGATAAAACACAATAATCTTTGTTCCTTCTACATCTGCAAATCCTGCAAGGGCAGCTTTTCCGGTATCTCCGGAAGTCGCTGTTAAAATTACAATCTCATTCTTTACATTGTTCTTCTTTGCAGAGGTTGTAAGTAAATGTGGCAAAATGGAAAGTGCCATATCTTTAAATGCAATAGTTGCACCATGGAACAATTCTAAATAATAGGTATCTTCCACTTTCGCAAGAGGGGCTATCTCCTCTGTGTCAAATTTCGAATCATATGCTTTTGCAATACAGTTCTTCAGTTCTTCTTCGGTAAAGTCCGTAAGGAATTGTTTCATAACTGTATAAGCAGTCTCCTGATAAGACATCTCTTTCAGTTCATCCAATGTCACATCCAATTTTGGAATACTGACCGGTACGTACAAACCGCCGTCATCTGCAAGACCTTTCAAAATCGCCTCGGAAGCTGTCACTGTTTTCTCTGCATTTCTTGTACTTTTATATAATAAGTTCATGTCCATACACCTTCTAATTATTTTCTTTTATTATTTGTATAGTTTACCAATCCGCCTGCAGCAATTAACTTCTGCATGAATTCCGGAAAGGCCTGACCTTGAAACTCTGTTCCTTTTGTGCGATTGTAAATCTTACCGCTGTCAAAATCTACTTCCACTTCATCTCCGGCTTCAATGCCTCTTGCCGCCTCCGGACACTCGATAATCGGAAGACCGATGTTAATAGCATTTCTATAGAAGATTCTGGCAAATGTCTCTGCGATGACACAACTAACACCAGCTTCTTTTAAACACAATGGAGCATGTTCTCTGGAAGAACCGCAGCCAAAGTTCTTGTTTGCAACAATCAAATCACCCGGCTGTACTTTTTTTGCAAATTCAGGGTCAATATCAACCATGGCGTGACTTGCCAACTCTTTTCCATCAAAGGAGTTTAAGTATCTTGCAGGAATGATAACATCTGTATCTACGTTATCTCCATATTTAAATACGTGTCCTAATGCTCTCATTATTTGTCACCTACTTTCTCCGGATTTGCAATACAACCTGCAATCGCACTTGCCGCTGCCACTTCAGGTGATGCAAGATAAATCAGGGAATCTACATGTCCCATTCTTCCTACGAAGTTACGGTTTGTGGTAGATACACATTTCTCTCCTGCTGCCATAACTCCCATATGTCCACCCATACATGGTCCACAGCTTGGTGTATTAAATGCACAGCCTGCTTCAATAAATGTAGTTACAATGCCTTCTTCAATACATTGTAAGTATATCTTTTGTGTCGCCGGAATCACCAATGCACGCACATCCGGATGCACCTTGTGTCCTTTGAGTACAGCCGCCGCACGTCTCATGTCTTCCATTCTACCGTTGGTACAAGAACCAATCACAACCTGGTCTATCTTAATCGGTTCCATGGTTTCTATTTCATCAATGGTATGTGCATTACCCGGTAAATGAGGAAATGCTACGGTAGGGCGTACTTTCGACAAGTCTACTTCTACTACTTCATCGTACTGCGCGTCATCATCAGCAGTGTAAATAGTATATTCCTTATCAGAATGCTCTTTCATGTAGTTTTCTGCTTTTTCATCTACAGGGAAAATACCGTTCTTTGCACCGGCTTCAATTGCCATATTTGCCATGGTAAAACGATCATCCATCGAAAGATATTGGATACCGTCACCCACAAATTCCATGGATTTATATAACGCACCGTCCACGCCGATACGTCCGATAATATGTAAAATAATATCTTTCCCGCTTACGTATTTGCTTGGCTTTCCGCTAAGCACAAATTTAATTGCGCTTGGCACTTTAAACCACAACTCTCCGGTTGCCATTCCGGTTGCAATGTCAGTAGTACCAACACCGGTTGAAAATGCTCCCAGCGCTCCGTATGTACAAGTATGGGAGTCTGCGCCGATAATGCATTCCCCTGCAACTACAATTCCTTTTTCCGGTAAAATTGCGTGCTCAATTCCCATCTGTCCGATTTCAAAATAATGTTTCAAACATTGGCATTTTGAAAACTCACGAATTGATTTCGAATTCTCCGCGGATTTAATATCTTTATTCGGTGTAAAATGGTCTGGTACCAATACTACTTTCTCTTTATCAAATACTTTATCTGCCATCTGGTTAAATACAGGCACTGCCATTGGTCCTGTAATATCATTTGCCATGACCACATCTAACTTCGCTTCAATCAGCTGCCCCGGGACTACTGAATCTAATCCTGCATGTGCGGCAAGAATTTTCTGCGTCATTGTCATTCCCATGTTTAGGTCCTCCCTTTTGTCGAATACTTATTCAGTCATTCTAGCACATTTAAAACGGTTATGACAAGTCATTATCACCACTATTATAAAAGAAATTGCTCCAAATGCACCAAACATGCCCCCAGATGCTCCATCACCGGTTTTCGGCGTCTGAGAAATTGGAGTTTCAATCAGCGTAATCTGCTCCGGCTCCGCTTGT
The DNA here is from genome assembly GCA_017410145.1 of Tyzzerella sp. Lineage (GTDB taxonomy): Bacteria > Bacillota > Clostridia > Lachnospirales > Lachnospiraceae > Faecalimonas. The sequence goes on along the minus strand of JAFQRJ010000015.1, from coordinate 23,343 downwards.
TCTATCTTGGTATACTTCGGTGTGACACGCACTTCATAGGAAAGCTCTTTCGCATCTTCTGTTGCCCACGCCGGCATGCTAACCAACATGGGTACAAACGCATACTCCTCGTCCCCCGAAAGATAAATTTGATAAATGCCATCCTCTATATCGGCAAGGGAAAACACATCCTCTTCCCCCACTTCTACACAATGATCGTAGAGGATATCTTGCTGCAACATATGCTCTGCTTCTGCAATGTCAAATGCTTCTCGCTCTGCAACTTTTTTATAATATAATGCAAGGTCCTTTGCCCCTTCGGGCAGAATAACTTCTATCCTTCTATTCATGATTTTCTCTCTCCTGTAACAACCAGGCGATGGGTGTTGATACCGTAAGGAGTACATGTGACTAGAGAGACCAAATCCCGCCCTTTTTGCACCTTTAACGTTTCCGTTTCCGTCGGTAATATCACTTGTATCTCGCACACCTCGTATACGAGTTTGCGCTTCCCTAGGTATAGTACAAACTCATCGCCTTGTTTCAATTCTTTTAATCGTAAAAACATATCTGCCTTTACTCCCCCGCAGTGGCCTGCGAGAATACTGTGGGTATGCTCGCCGCCACCTAAGGGACTGCTTTCTTTGATATAACCGATACCTTTTCCCAACACCTCTTCATCCACTCCGCTGAAAATGGGTAGGTTGACATGGATTGCGGTTATTTCTACTCGTCCTATGCTGCCTTCCTGTATCTGCCCCACATTCTGGCTTTGGTATCTGTCAATTGTTTTACAGATGGGCGAATACAGGCACAAGGTACACCCTGTCAAAAAGAGTATTAATTTACCCATTTTGGCTGAGTGATTTTTGATTCGACGAACAAACAAAAACATTTATAATAGGTCACCTTCTTCACATTCCAATTGCTGAGATTCAAAGACCATGTGGCTGAACCTGCCGTTTGCTGGAACATTCCACCCATGTCAGTAACATTGGACACATTCCATTTACTCAAATCTCCCAGGCTAAATGAGGTTGCAAAATATGCCGTTGTAAAGAACATATCATACATATTTGTAACATTAGAAACATTCCATTCACTGATACCTGTAATGGTTATGGTTTTTACACTGCTATCGTCACCTGTGTGGGCAAACATATAAGACATATCCGTCACTTGAGACATATCTAATTTACTCACATCCAGGTTGGAACATTTTCCCATGTAATGGAACCAATTTGCCGTGCTTTTTGGTCTGATCACATCCTCAAACACCACCTTCGTAATGACACGAGTATTATATTTATTTCCATCGTACCATGGCACCTTTCCAAAGGATGCATAGGTATTCTCCTCAAATCCGGTGAAAACCGCCGTTACACTTCTTCCATTATAGATGTCCCCCGCTCGGATTTCATCCGCGGACCGGACAAAGCGAAGGGAGGTATCACTTGCACTATAGATGGCATATGCTATCTCTTCCTTCCATCGGGCTTTTAGGGTTGTATCTCCTATTGGCATTACAAACATTTCTGTGTAGAGATTCCCTTTCTCATCCTCCCAACCTGCAAGTTGGTAGCCCTCTCTTTTTGCAGACGGCAATTCGATGGTTTCCCCATTACACACTCTTTTTGTAGCAATGTTCTCTCCGCTTCCTGCTGTGTCAAACTTCAGTTCAAACTCCTTTTTTCCAAGGGTGTATTCCAATTCCAGGCCTAACGCTTTTTGGGTCTGATTTGCTTTTGACCACGCGCCCCTTTCCACGGAAATATCCAAGGTCTTTTGGGTCTGTTCGGAAACGGCAATGCTTACACTGTTTGCACCCGCACGCAAGCAAGTGTCTTCTATCTGAAATACCAGTTCCTTGGTATCTGCCGGGATTTCAGAGCCCTTTTCCACCAGCTTCCACTGGTTATATTCTGTTACTTGGATGTTATGAATTGTGATGGGAACGAGGGATTGATTATTCACCTCAAACATGCTGATTTGATTTTCTCCTGATTGGTCGAATGTGATGGATATGGTGGTTGGAATGGTTACACTGACATTTTCCTCCATATCAGAGGCTTTGACAGATTGGGCCGAAAATAACAGAGCGAAAGCCAGGGCAAATACTGCAAGTGTTCCTTTCTTCTTTTTCCGGACACTCACCATTGCTACCACAGCCACACCAAGGGCGACTGCATATTTCACCCAGGCGGTTTTGTCACCGGTCTGTATGTCCGTTCCGGCCTGTACAGCATTTTCTGCTTCTATGGTTATTTCAACATCGGTAGATGTCTTGTCTGCTGCATTTGCCACTGCTCCGATTGACAGGCAAATACAGATTAATATCAATAGTTTTTTCATTATTTTACCTCAATTGTGATTGGAAATGCAGAAGTTACATTTCCCTCTTGTGCATACCCAACTTTTAACTTGCATTCATGTGTTCCTTTTGATAACTCTTTACTTAGTTCAATCTGATTCATTTCATATCCCGGCTCAATTTTCTTTGATGTATAGATGCAATCTCCGCCTTCATCGTACAGGGTAAATACAATCGGATGATGATTGTTCTTAATGTTTTTGATGTTAAAGGTCTCACTTACTGCCCCTGAAAAGACCGCATTGGATGAATAGTTTACATTCATTTTTCCTTCTTCCACAATTGCATTTAATTCTTCCTGCCGTTTGGAAGCATCAATCTCCGTAATTTGATTGACGTTGCTCTCATACTCGGAAACAGCAAGTTCCTGCCCGCAGGAATGTCCCATAACCGCCAAAAACACAACCATCAGAATGCAGATACCAAGATACAAACTATTATGTTTCTTCGCTTGATTCATTGCCATTTCCCCATTTAGTTAAACTTAAATGTCAACACCATATCAAAGGCTTTTGCAGAAGCTTCGGACTTGGTAAATGCACCTCGCTGCACATCGAAGGAAAGCACCTGTGTTTCGCCGGAAGGAATGGAAATCTCCGCATTGCCAAAGACAACTGTTCCGCTTGCGTTTTCCGTCCCACTTGTTGGTGCAATCAATTTTAAGTCGCCTGCTTTTCCTACTGAGAATTTAATGGACTTTGTATCTTTGGAAATGGTTTTCACATCCTGGGAAGCGGCCAACAGCTTCCATCCGGAGTTCCCCGCATTCATATCGATTTGCGACAAATGTATCCCTGCAATTGCGCTTAGATTTTCGATGGTCCAGTTGGTCGGTAAGGTATTCGTTCCGTCTGCGTTAAACACAATCGGAATGGAAGTTGGTACTGTGACAGATACATTGTCCATGGTTGTTTCCTGTACCTCAATGTTAACATCTGCAGATGCTGCGTTTGTAGGAATTGCAGTTCCTAATACTACGGTTACCGATAATAATGCTGCTAATAATACTTTCATTTTTTTCATGTTAAAATTCTCCTTTTTGTTCTTTCTTTTTTCTCATTAAGTAAATACTGATGGCGCACAATGTGCCGCCTGTTAAGTTCATGATAAGAGGGATGCTTGTACCTGTGTTAGGCAGTACAAAATCTTTTTCATTTTTCACATTCATATGTACTTCTTCTGATGGCATACCCTCTTCATAGATTTCATATACTAGTTGTTCGCCGTCCGCATTTGTAGGACCTAGATATCCGGTAGGTGCCTTTGTTTCCTTCAGATAATAGTTTACTTTCGGAAACAAGTTTTCAAACCGCAATTCCCCATTTTCATCGGTCAATCCTTTTTGAAGCTCCTGCTCGCACTCCTTGTCTGAGTATAAGGTAAACTCTGCGCCTTCCAGCACCTTGTCATTGGAATCACTCTTGTGAAGAACTAGGTCGTAGGTAATCACCTGTTCCGGAATTACGGGCGGTTGGTAAGTAGATATCTGAGACTCCCCTGCAGTAAGCTGTCTGACGAAAATTTCCTCATTCAGCATATATCCTTCGGATGCTTTGGTTTCTTGTATGACCAGTGTTCCTAGGGGTAGGGAATTGTACAGGGTGTTGTCTTTGGCATCGTCCGAGGCATGTCCGGGTACCCGATACTTCTCTGTGTATTTGATAACTCCTTGTTCGTCCGTTTCAAAAACCCATGTTCTGCTTGGCGAGACTCCCAAACTTTCCGGATGAATGTCCGGTTCCCACAAGCCCGGAAAATACGTTACGGTAAATTGGGCGCCTTTCAGCGTGGCTGCTCCTTGGGGCTTACTTGTGTTTGTATCCGCATCAACCTTTTGCAATAGGATGTCAATGGGTATCAGCTTTGGCTTATCTGAAAAGGAAAGGGTTGTGGTCTTTTCCTTCGTCACGGTAAACTGAGTGATTTTATCGCTTTTCTCGTAACCTTTTGGGGCTACAAGTTCATATGCGTAATAAATACCGGGCGAAAGTTCCACTGTATTGGATTTGCCATTTGCATCCATTGTCAAAGTTCCTACTTTTGCACTCTCAGAAATGGTTTGACTTTTGTAAATTCCATATTGAGCTCCGGCCAAGGAATAACATCCATTTCCATCTGTCAGTTCCGGATTTTCAGAAATCTTTATTCCTGTAACATACCCGTTTTTCTCAAACTCATAAAAGGCCAGATTCTGCAAATCGTCCCCTGCTGTTATGGCCATATAGGCTTTGAAATTTGTGGGTGGTGTGGGATACTTACTTGGATTATTTACAATGTCCCAATAAAATTCGTCGTATTTTGCACTGGCTCCGGTTTGTCTCTCACCGATGTTTGCATCAGAAACGGCAATTGCAGTTAAAACATGTGCCTTTTCGTCTGTGCCAAGTGTATTTTTCGGACCATTATAGCCGTAATAAAGCACCTTCCTTAATACCTCATTGTTACAAAGTTCAATCCGCTCTACATTCGTTCCTACCAGCGGCCACGACTTGTTGTACTGTGCACAAAATGCATGAATTCCATTGACGTAATAGCGCCCGGTACTAATTCCCCATGTGATTTTCTGATATCCGGTTACAGAGCCAGCCGATGCGCTTGTAGAACATACGCAAAAAACGGAAAGCAAACAAACGCTACACAGCGTGAACAACATAGTTTTCGTTTTTCCTATATTCAATTTTTCTCCTCCTTTACGTTATTGCACTTATTTTTGCATAACAAAAGAACATACAATCATCCTATCATGCCTCCCTTCGATGTGAAATTTTTTGCTCGTTTTGGATACTTGGGATGAATTTCCCATTTGATAATAGATTTGCTCTCCGACGAGTAACCATACTATAGTCCTATTTTAGAAATTTGTCAATATGGTTTTTGAAAATTTTCTTCCTAGACTATTTATCTTTGTGAATAGACTCGCAGTGATTTAAAGTTGGGGATTTGGAATTGGGTATATGCAAGATTTTCACCTTGTAATACCCACAATTTTGCTGATTTTCTAAAATAATTGGTGTTTTTTTTAAAAACAGGTGCATTTTATCCAAAAAAAGTAGGTGTTTGGGGTATATAGGGAAAAATCACTTTTCTACATCCACAATTTCTCTAAATCGTGGGTATGGAAGCAATCTTTTTCCGCATATACCCAAACACCTTTTAAGTTCCAATCACTCCAACTATTTTATTTGTTCCAATTGCTCCAACTATTTCATTTATTTCAATTCTTCCAACTCCTGCAGCCAAATGCTAGCACATGCATCACTTGGCATGCGAAGTCCTCCGCGTGGTGACACGTCTACGCTGCCGACTTTTGGTCCATCCGGCAGACAGGAACGTTTGAATTGTTGCATGAAAAATCTGCGGTAAAAGGTCTTCAACCACTTCAAAATGGTTGCATCATCGTATGCTCCGGCAAATGCATATTTCGCCAGACGATAAATTTTACTTGGTGTATAACCAAAGCGAAGAATGTAGTACAGATAGAAATCATGCAGTTCATATGGTCCTACCAAATCTTCGGTCTTCTGTGCGATTTCCCCGTCCTTTGGTGGTAAAAGTTCCGGGCTGACCGGAGTATCAAGAATGTCAAGAAGAACTGCTGAAAGTTCCTTATCCTGACAGGTGTCTGCGTAATATTTCACCAAGTGGCGTACCAATGTTTTCGGCACAGAGCCGTTTACTCCATACATGGACATGTGGTCACCGTTGTAGGTCGCCCAGCCAAGTGCAAGTTCTGACATGTCACCGGTACCGATTACCATGCCGCCTGTCATATTTGCAATATCCATCAGCACCTGTGTCCGCTCTCTTGCCTGTGCATTTTCAAAGGTTACATCATGCACATTTTCATCATGTCCGATATCACGGAAATGGGTACGAACCGCATCTTTAATGACAACTTCTTTCAAGGTTGCACCTAATTTCTTTGTCAGCGTGCAAGCGTTTTGATAGGTTCTGTCTGTGGTTCCAAAGCATGGCATAGTCACACACTCAATCATGTCTCTTTCAAGGCCAAGCATGTCAAATGCTTTTGCAGTAACCAAAAGTGCCAATGTGGAATCCAAACCACCGGAGATACCTACAACCGCACTCTTACAGTGTGCGTGCTGCATACGTTTTTTCAATCCCATTGCCTGAATGGTCAAAATTTCTTCGCAACGGTTCTCACGGTCTTGTAAATTCGATGGTACGAATGGCATTGCCTCTATTGTTCTTGTAAGTGTTGTTTCTTCCACATCAATTGAAAATGGAATTCTTAACATTTCATCTCCATTTTCCAATGGTTGGAACGAAGTGTTTTTCCGTCTTTCACTGACAATTCTATCCACATCAATTTCACTGTATATAATCTTATTTGTAAACTGTGGTGATTCACTTAAAATAACACCATTTTCTGCAATGATATTGTGACCGCCGTAAACCACATCAGTGGTTGACTCACCTTCACCTGCATTTGCGTACACATATCCGGCAATAATTCTTGCAGACTGTCCTCGAATCAAGTCTCCGCGATAGGTGTCTTTTCCAACTGCCTCTGCACTTGCAGAACAGTTGACAATGACAGTTGCCCCTTCCAAAGCAGCCTCCACACTTGGCGGATTTGGAGCCCATACGTCTTCGCAGATTTCTGCTCCTACAACAAGATTTGGCATTTCCTTACACGTAAATAATATACGTGAGCCAAACAGTACTTCTTCCTCAAAATCAACCCATTTTGCACATGCAGGTGCTCCCACCCACTCTGCCTTTTTAGGTCCCGGACAAAACTGTCTCATCTCATACGCTTCCCCGCTGTTTGGTAGAAATGTTTTGCTTACCATACCAAGGAGTTCTCCACGATTGATTGCTGCTGCCACATTATATAACTTTCCATTTACCGTATAAGGTAGTCCAACGAAAACAAGCGCATCCTTATCTTTTGTATGAGCAACGATTTCCTGCAATGCTTCCTCTGATTTTTTCAGGAGCACATCCTGTGTAAACAAATCCCCACAGGTATAGCCTGTCACACATAATTCCGGTAACACTACAATCTTTGCACCGTTAGAGACTGCTTCATCAATTGCCTTGCAAATTTCCTGCTTATTATATTCTACATCCGCCACTCTCACATTTGGTGTCGCTGCCGCAACCTTTACAAATCCTTGTCGCATCTTCAAAGCCCCCTATCTGCTTTTCTTTAAAATTTCCTTTAATTCCTCCACGGAAAACTGATAACTGGTATTGCAGAAATGACAATGCATTTCAATCTCTTTGCCATCGTCAATCATTTCCTGAATATCTTTTCTGCCAATACTGATTAATGCTTTTTCCACACGTTCTTTCGAACAATTGCATTGGAACTTGGTCGGCATTGTATCGTTAAATTCCACATCCATGCCGTCTAGTACCGTTTCCAAAATCTGCTCCGGTGTCATGCCTTTATCCAGCATGCTTGTAACCGGTTCCAAATTTGCAATATTTGCCTCCAATTTATCCAACACTGCATCTTCTACAAACGGCATGACCTGGATAATAAATCCACCCGCCTGTTTTACGGTGTTGTCTTTCTCCATCAACACCCCAAGTCCAACGGAAGATGGTACTTGCTCCGATGTTGCAAAATAATAAGTCAAGTCTTCTGCAATCTCACTGGTTGTTAAAATAGTATCTCCAACATATGGCTCTTTCAGTCCCATATCTTTGATCACACTTAATACACCTAATCCCAAAGCTTTGGCTACATCCAGTTTGCCTTTCTCGCTTGCCGGCAGAATCACCATAGGTTCTTCTACAAATCCCTTTACATTCCCGTGCACATCTGCTGTCACCGTAAGTCCTTTAATCGGACCGTCACATTGAATCTTAATGGTCAGCATATCCTTTTCGTTTTTCATCATGCTTCCCATAAGACTTCCTGCTGTCAAAAGTCTTCCAAGTGCTGCCGTTGCCACAGGACTTGTCCCATGTGCTGCACGCGCTGTCTCTACTACATCTCTTGTTGTCGCCGCAAACGCACGTACTTGGCTATTTGCTGCCGTTGCTCTTACAATATAATCACTCATACTATTTCTCCCGTCTATCTAAATTATACACATTTACCACATTCTCGTGCCACCATATAAATACGTTCGCTAGTTTTCGTAGGTGCATTCTTCGTAAACGCATCATATGCTGTTATATATTCCAGACCAGACCTTTCAATCAGTCCTTTTATTGTTTCCAAATCATAAGCCTTTTGGAAATGTGTTTCTTGATATTTCCGATACAAATCCGAATCAGCTTCTTTGATAAATAAGCTTAATTCATATTCGTTTATCTGCTCATCCTCATAGTAATAATTATCCCAAATAAAGCTACATTCATCCCTGTCTTCTGCAATTGTCTGATTGCCTAACACTTCGCTATATTTGTAGACCGTGTTGAAATCAAAGATAAAGATTCCTTTCGGATCCAGATAATTATTCGCCAATCGAAATACTTCTAACAAGTCTTCTTCCTCTGTAATGTAATTGATGGAATCGCAGATGCTGACAATAGCTTTTACCGTTCCGTACAGTTCAAACTCTCGCATATCCTGTAAGAGATATAAAATATCATGTCCGGATTCTTCGCGTTTTTCCATCGCAATTTCCAGCATGTCCTCTGCATTATCAATCCCAATCATATCATAGCCAACTTGCGCCAGAAGTTCCGTCATGTTGCCGGTTCCGCACCCCAAGTCTAGCACAAGACCATCATGAATACCATATTCTTTTAAAAGTCCGATTAAATACTCTGCCCACTCCTCGTATGGAATGTTATCCATAAAGGTATCATAGACAGAAGCAAAGCTTGTGTATGCGTCCATATACTGCCCTTTCTTGTTAGAAATACTTATCTTATGAATTGTAACACAGAATTGAAAATAAGTCCAATAAATGAAAATAGACATGAGTAAATATAGTTTTTATACTACAATCATAGACATCACTCTCCATTTTCAGTTTTCATCAAATTGAATTTCTTCTTGACTGAAACGTCATGAAAATCAGATGTGTATCGATACACATAGGACAATAAAATTGCTCGAACGAACTTTGTCCAGATTAGTAATTTCATTGTCTCCATCCATATCTCCGATAACATAATTACGAATAGATATAGTAGCTGTAAGTTGTATATGTGTTCTGAACAGCATCAGAAATTGCACTACTTGCATAAGCAAACCTGACGGTTATTGGTATGTATTTGAAATAATTCATTAAAAACTAACCCAATTCAAGCCATTTTTCTTGTTTTTCATGAAATTTTGTTCGTATATGAAATAATGTGTATTTTTCTAACTCAAAACAGCATAATATGAGTTAGATTTTCCAAGATTATTTTGTATACGAACAATCTCCATATCAAAACCTGAAGCTAAAGCTATTTGGTCACCTCACATGGCAGATTGTTTATTTTATCGATACAAAAAAGGAGCATAAGCAATCGCTTAAGCCCCCTTAAAAAAGAACATTCTCCTATTTAATCTCATGAATCCATCCTTCCGGAGCTTCGATTCTGCCCATCTGGATGCCGGTTAATGTATCATATAATTTCTTTGTAATTGGTCCCATTTCTTCCATTCCGCTTGGGAGACAGATTTCTGTTCCGTGGTCCACAATCTTTCCTACCGGAGAGATAACAGCTGCTGTACCACAGAGACCACATTCTGCAAAGTCCTTCACTTCCTCAAAGAATACTTCTCTTTCTTCCACTTCCATGCCAAGATACTCTTTTGCAACATAACACAAAGAACGTCTTGTAATAGATGGCAAGATCGTATCTGATTTTGGAGTCACAAGTTTACCGTCCTTTGTAATGAAGATAAAGTTTGCCCCACCCGTTTCTTCTACTTTTGTTCTTGTAGCTGAGTCAAGATACATATTTTCATCATATCCCTGATTGTGTGCATCAACAATTGCATGCAAACTCATGGCGTAGTTAAGACCTGCCTTAATATGACCTGTTCCATGCGGAGCCGCACGGTCAAAATCACACACTCTAATCGTAATCGGTTTTGCGCCGCCTTTAAAGTAAGGTCCAACCGGTGTTGCAAAGATACGGAATTGATATTCACTTGCCGGTTTTACACCTATTACCGGGTTGCTTCCAAACATATATGGACGAAGGTACATGGTTGCACCTGAGCCGTATGGTGGCACAAAATCTGCATTTGCCGCCACAACCTGTTCTACTGCTTCGATAAATTTTTCTTCCGGAAATACCGGCATTTCCAATCTCTTTGCACTGTCAACCATACGCTTTGCGTTCAGGTCCGGACGGAATGTTACAATACGTCCGTCTTCTGTGCGATATGCTTTTAATCCTTCAAAAATGGTCTGTGCATATTGAAGAACACCTGCACATTCATTTAACACAATGTTTGCATCTTCTGTAAGACCGCCTTCATCCCATGCGCCATCTTTGAAGTTTGAAACATATCTTTTATCTGTCTGAATATATCCAAAACCTAGGTTTGCCCAATCAATTTGTTTGTTACTCATGTTGTTTTCTCCTATCTTTGTGTCATGTTTATCGCTTCGATTCCAACGCTACCGCCACGTACTACCTCGATAGACTGGAATTCTTCTTTCATTAGTTTGATAATCGCATCATTCTTTGTTGCAGAATGAACAAATTCTAACAACAGGCTGTCCTTTCCATAATCCACAATTCTTGCCTGGAAGGACTGTGCAATCTGGAATAATTCTTCTTTTTCATGTCGGTTAATCTTCTTTACCTTAACATAAAGGAGTTCCTTCATACAAACAGAACAATCTGTAAAGTCTACCACTTTAATGACTTCGATCATCTTGTTTAATTGTTTTTTAATCTGTTCAAATGTTTCATCATCACTGGATGTGGCGATTGTCATTCTGGAAACAGTCGGGTCTTCTGTCGGACCTACTGTCAAGCTGTCTAAGTTATATAATTTCCCTGAAAACAGGCCGGAAATCTTAGGAAGTACACCGACCTGATTTTCTACAAATAACGAAATCCATCTTTTTTTCATTGTTGAATCCATGCATCTTCCTCCTTCCTAACAGTCCATAATCAAATCTTCTAAGGTTCCCCCCGGTTTTACCATTGGGTATACCAAATCTTCCGGATCAATAATAAACTCAATAAGAGTAGGTGTTTTCGTATTCTTACGAGCCTCTTCAAATGCTGCCTTTACATCTTCCGGGTTAAATACACGCATACCTTTTGCTCCGTAGCTTTCAGCCAATTTTACAAAGTCCGGTGTGTATGGCGGACATTCACAACCTTCTGTGCCGCATTTCCCATCACAGACCTTTCCTGCGCGTAGACAGGTCATGGAATAACGTTTGCCATAGAATAATTTCTGCCATTGACGAACCATACCAAGGTAAGTGTTATTAAATACACACAAGATAACCGGCAATTCTTGAAGAACTGCTGTTGCAAACTCTTGAATGTTCATCTGCATTCCACCGTCCCCGGAAATCATGATAACCGGCACATCCGGATTGCCAATCTGTGCACCGATTGCTCCCGGAAAACCGTAACCCATGGTTCCAAGACCACCGGATGTTAACAGTTGTTTCTTTTCATTCAATGCCAAATATTGTGTTGTAAACATTTGGTGTTGTCCAACGTCTGTAACAACAATTGCCTCATCAAATGTTTCATTAATGGTTTCGATAATCTTTTGAGGAGTCAGTTTGTTTTGATTCTTCATCATCAGAGGATGCTCCTCTTTCCAAGCATTAATCTGCGCAAGCCATTCCGGCCTCTTATTTTCTTCCACATATTCCAGCATCTTTTCTGTGGCTTCCTTTGCATCTGCAACAATTGGAATATCCACACTTACATTTCTTGAAATAGAACCGGTATCAATATCAATATGTACTATCTCTGCATTTGGCGCAAATTCATGAAGTTTCCCGGTAATTCTGTCGTTAAATCTGGTTCCGATAGAGAATAATAGATCACATTCTCCTACTGCCATATTTGCAGCATAGGCCCCATGCATACCAAGATTTCCGATAAATAATGGATGGTCGGTTGGAATGGCCCCTCTACCCATAATGGTTGTAACAACCGGAATCTGTGTCTTATCTACAAGCTTTGTAAAGTTCTCATTGGCATCTGCGATATTCACACCACCACCTGCTAAAAACAATGGTTTCTCTGCCTTTTTAAGCATCTTGATGGCACGCTTAAGCTGTCCGATATGTAATCCCGGATTTGGTTTGTAACCGCGAATATTTACTGTTTCCGGATACTCCGCATCTCCAAGCTCTGCCATCACATCTTTTGGAAGGTCCACCACAACCGGACCCGGTCTTCCTGTTCTTGCAATGTGGAATGCTTCTTTGATAATTCTACCCAAATCTTCTCTGCGTTGTACCGTAATACCGTATTTGCAAATGCTTCTTGTAATACCTACAATATCGACCTCTTGAAATGCATCATTTCCGATCAAATGTCTCGCTACCTGACCGGTAAAGCATACCAATGGCACACTGTCATAGTTTGCCGTAGCAATACCTGTAACCAGATTCGTTGCCCCCGGACCGCTGGTAACCAAGCATACACCTACTTTTCCTGTGGAACGTGCATAAGCATCTGCTGCGTGAATAAGCGCCTGCTCATGTCTTGGTAATATGACTCTTGTATAATCCTGCTTATATAGTTCATCGCTGATGTCGATGGTACATGCCCCCGGATACCCGAAAAGAACATCTACTCCTTCTTCCTTCAGCGCCTTGACAAACAATTTATTTCCTGAAATTTTCTTCATATGTCGCCTCTTTTCATAAATCTAACGTATCTAAAGAATTATAAGATTTTCTGGGTGGTTTGTCAAACCTTTTCCATTAAACATTCCACACTACATCCCAACGCATTCGACAATTTAAATAAATACTCCACCTGCGCTTTATTGATATTCTTCTGTCTTTGCTCATATTGCTGAATGGTTCTAACAGGAATCCCGGAAATTTTAGCTAATTCACTCTGACTAAGGCCAACCTGTTTCCGTTTGGTCTTTAAATTCGTATCCGGTTTAGCCTCCCGATATAAATCATTCATTTTTTCTATAAAATGTTTGATGTCCATCTCGTGGTAAGGTGAATACAGAGCCTTCACATAATGAATGGGAATAAATTTCTCAATCTCTTCAAAACTCAATGCTGTTTCCCACTGATAATGCGCCAGCGCCCAACCCGTCCAATATTCCTCACTTCGGTTGACGACATATTTAGGCGCAGTACGCTCCACATCAATCTGCATTTTTTCCAAAACTTCATAGGCAACTTCAACGCCAGACTTCCCTGCCAAAATCGTATAATCACCTTTCCCAAAGCGTTCTGCTACTCCTGATTTAATAAATAAAGAAAAAAATTCTTGTATACTATATTTCAAATCATACACAGCGAAATCCAACATTCTTCCAAGCACCCTTTTAGCACAATCAAGATAAACTTTGTCGTAAGCGCAAATCATTTGCTTTCATCTCCTCATCTATAATCTGTATGATGTAAATATCTCCTTTTTTGTAACGATTTCGATCAATATCAAAATATTCCCTTCTGGCAGTTTTATCACGAACCATCTTCTTCGCATACCATTCGCCACTGTCTGCGACTTCGTAACCAAGATACTCTATTTGTTCAAAAGCTTTTTTACTTTTCAAAACAAACTGTTGCCCCAATTTCCCCAAATGCATTGCCCAGTTCAATTGCCTGTAAGAAATTGCTCCATTAATAAAATCTTGCGCAAAAGAAAAATAACTATCGTCTGCACGATATCCTATAATGGCATCAAAACTCTCATAATCTACAGAAAAATACTTTAACAAATACTCTTTAGCCTCCAATGCAAGACCACTTGGAATGTCGAATTCTCTGTTCTGCAAAAGAATAGTGAGCCAATGGAGAATACAATAATCTTCACTATTCAAATCTAGTATCCTAAGTCCGTCACATTCTAATTCATAGCAATTGGCGAAACCATCTTTGTTCGCAAAAACGCCCCACTCCTTTGCCATATCCATATTTTCAGTACAATAAAAGCCTAAACCATAATCATTATATTTTTTCCCATAACCCCAGGCCGGTTTTTCTATTATATTTTGCGAACCATGATACAATTTCCTTTTCATATATATCATCTCCATTTCTAACACTACTATACTCCCAAAGGAGTATACTTGTCAACACCCCTTATAAAACAACAAAAGAATGCATTACTGCATTCTTTCGTATCTTACAAATTCATATTCTAAGTTAAAGTATGTCTGCTCATCGCTGACACCTGTCACTACCCATTCATCCTTTTCGTCCAGATTAGGGAAATAGGTATCTGCCTCATACGCGTGATTAATTTTGGTCACATGAGCAAGTGTACAATGCGGAAGCATCTGTCTGTAAATGCTCTCACCACCGATTACATAAATATCTTCGTCATTGTATTTTTTCAATTCTTCTAATAACTCATCGATAGTATGAACCACAATCGCATCCTTCACACTGTAGTTCTTATCCGTTGTGAGAACGATATTGGTTCTTTGCTTTAATGGCTGTCCCCCCGGAAAACTCTCCAAAGTCTTTCTTCCCATTACAACCACTTTTCCAATTGTGGTCTCACGGAAAAATTTCATATCCTGTGGGATGCTTACCAGCAACTTGTTTTCTTTTCCAATTGCCCAGTTTTTATCTACTGCAACGATTAAATTCATGTCTGTTCCTCCTAAACTGCAATCGGGATATTCTTAATCTGTGGTCCCGTCACATAATCATCCAGACGTACGTCATCCGGTGTGAAGTCATAGAAATTCTTCACTTCAGGGTTTAACCAGAATTTCGGTGCCGGAAGTGGCTCTCTTGAAATCAACTCTTCCACCAATGGAATATGTTTATCATAAATATGTGCATCTGCAATTACGTGAACAAATTCGCCCACTTCCATATCACTGACTTGTGCAAACATATGTACAAGCACTGCATATTGACATACATTCCAGTTGTTTGCTGCCAATACATCTTGTGAACGCTGGTTCAAAATTGCATTTAACACCAATTTATCAGAACCTTCTTTTTTCGTCACATTAAAAGTCATGCTGTATGCACAAGGATACAGATTCATTTCATGCAAATCTTGATGTACATAGATATTGGTCATAATACGGCGGCTGTAAGGATTGTTTTTCAAATCAAATAGTACACGATCCACCTGATCCATCATACCTTCTTTGTACTGATGTTTCACACCCATTTGATAACCATAGGCTTTACCGATGGAACCATCTTCGTCTGCCCAGCTATCCCAAATGTGTGGTTTTAAATCATGAATGTTGTTTGATTTTCTTTGCCAGATCCAAAGCAATTCATCCACGCAGCTCTTAATGCCTGTACGGCGAAGTGTAAGTGCCGGAAATTCCTTTGACAAATCATAACGGTTTACCACGCAGAACTTTTTCATGGTATAAGCGTATGTACCATCCTCCCATTTTGGACGAACCTTCTCGCCTTCTGTGCTGACACCATTGTCAATAATATCGCGGCACATATCAATAAAAACCTTATCTGCGTAACTCATAATGTAAACCTCCTAAATAACATATGGTTATTTTAGCACAAAACAAATCTGATTGTATACACCTAAATTAGTTATTAAGCATTTTTTGAAATACCTTTGCATTTTTCAAAGCAGACACAAACATATAAAACAAAACACCTAATACAACAACCTGTATAGCCTGTTGTGCGATTTTTCCAACTAATATTGCAAAATAACCCTTACTAATGAACATCCATGACCAAAGGGATCCCAATGGCAAATTGACCAATACAGCCACTAAAATTTTAGATATTATTATTCTCAGAAAAGATAGATTCTTCTTATACAATACCATCCCATATATCATCTGCCCGAGAAAAGCATTCAAAGTATAACCAGGGAAGAATGGGCCTTTCGGATTGAGGATACAATCCAAAATATCACCAGCCGCCCCTACAATTCCACCGACAACCGGACCGTAAAGTGCAGACACTAATTGTGGTGCGATAACAGAAATCCCCACTGTCTTATCATTATCCAACTTAATACTAAAGTATCCAAGCATAGTACCAACCGCTAACATCATTGCACATACAGCCAGCGTTTTCACACTCTTAAGTTCTTTCGCCGAACTCACAAAACGTTCTGGCAAATCTTTCAAATCTTTTGGCACTTGACCAAGTAATTCCTTAAATTTTCTCATAAAAAATACCTCCTTTGCAGTTGTCCGTAAAGCTGCATAGCAGGTATTAATATCTGTCATGTGCAGCAGCGGGATGCAGAACATATACCGCGAATCTTCATTCTTCGTCCAAGCGGCAACTCCCCGTCCGTCCGGCACTTAACGCATACATTCTTACTCTGCTCTTCTTTTGTTATTTATCAAGATTTTACCACACTACTCCAGTACGGTCAATTGTTTTTACATTTGTTCTATCACGCGTTGCCAAATATATCTCTTAAAGGAACTAATATCTTTAAGCGCTTCCTTCGAGAGAACTATGTTATATTTCGTATCCATATCTTAAATAAGATCAATCTCCTTCCACGCTTCGTCTAAGGTATATACTTCACCCTTTTTCATACTGTATATGCCTTTAGCTAATTCATTTTTTAAAGTTTGAGCCGCCTTGTTGTCATGATAGTCATTTCTTCCTAAACGTATGCTTCCAGAAACAGTTTTTGGTAACTTCATAAAATCATATCCTTTCTCTTTATTCCTATAAATTCACTCCCAACACCCTACTATTTCTTTTAATTCCCCTAATCAACAATCGCAATCCGCATCATATTGCTCATGCATTCACGGGTATTTTTCACGTATGGTGATGGAATACCGGCTGTCACCACAATGATGTCCCCCGTTTCTACAAGTCCTTTTGCACTTGCCAATTTGATTGCTTCATCACACACTTCATCTGTCGTGTTATATGGAAGGGATTTGATAGGATACACCCCTCTGTATATCTGCATTCTGCGAAGGGTCTCCTCATTCGGAGATACCCCCACAATCATAGCCTTTGGCCGAAACTTTGACACCACACGGGCTGTAGCACCTGAAGCAGTTGGTGTAATAATGCATTTTGCATTCAAACTTGTAGTTGTAGACACGGAAGAATATCCAATCGCACTGGAAATACTCTTCTTCCCGTGTTCCTTTGCCTTTTCAAGTAGTGCCTCATAGTCCAGATGGCTTTCTGTGTTCTTTACAATCTCTGCCATCATTTGCAAGGCTTCCACCGGATATTTCCCTTGTGCTGTCTCTCCTGACAACATCACTGCATCTGTTCCGTCATATACCGCATTTGCAACATCTGTTACTTCTGCTCTTGTCGGACGTGGATTTCGAATCATGGAATCCAACATCTGGGTTGCGGTAATAACCGGCTTGTAGTTCTCATTACATTTCTGGATGATCCATTTTTGCAAATACGGTACTTCCTGTGCCGGAATCTCCACACCCAAATCACCGCGTGCAACCATAATGCCATCCGCACACTGCAAAATCTCATCTAGGTTCTTAATACCCTCTGCATTTTCAATCTTTGCAATAATCGGTATATAAGGTGCACTGCATTCCTTCAGAAGTGCCTTGATTTCCAAAATGCCTTCTGCTGAGCGTACAAAGGATGCTGCAATAAAATCAACACCTTGTTCCACTCCAAATATAATATCTTCCCTGTCTTTTTCTGTTAACGCCGGAAGTCTGACCGGCACATTTGGCACATTTACCCCTTTTCGCTGGCCCAATTCTCCACCATTGATAACATGGCAAACAATCTCTGTTCCAACAATTTCCTTCACTTCCAGTTCAATCAAACCGTCGTCAATCAGAATCTTCGACCCGTTATTCACATCTTCATCCAAACCGTCATAGGTAATCGAAACTCTATTTTCATCGCCTACAACCTGCTCTGTTGTGAGGGTAAACGTCTGCCCTTCCTTTAACACAACTTTCTGCCCATCTTTTAACAGACCGGTTCGTATTTCAGGTCCCTTTGTATCCAATAAAATAGCAACCGGAACCCCCAACTCCTGGCGGACAGACTTTAACAGATCCATTCGTTCTTTTTGTTCTTTGTGATCTCCATGTGAAAAATTAAAACGTGCAATATCCATACCGTTTTCAACCAATTTCTTCATCATGTCTTTATCATTCGTACTTGGTCCCAATGTACAGATTATTTTTGTCTTTTTCATACGGAATACTCCTTGATTTTATTTTACATGTTCATGGGTAAATAAATGGTCTTGGCAATATTCATAGTTGCCGTTACATTTTGAACAATATCTAAATTCTAAATTTTCATCATCCAATTCTGTGCGACCACATACGTGGCAACGATGCTTTGCTCCATTTGCATATTGAGCCTCTTGTCTACCTTGCTGCACTTCCTTACGGTAAGTCTGCTTTCTCTTTATCTCCTTCGGCGAAAAGCGTCTCATATTTCTTGTCATTAAGAAAAATACTAAGAAGTTTAAAATAGAGACAAAGGCTTCCAAGGCGCTGGCCTTGAAAATCACCCCATATATAGCTGGCATGCCTTCTTTCAAAGGCAAAAATGCCTGTAAGATAGTATAACCAAAATAAGCCGCATCAATCCATGCCAGCCATTTTACTTTTATAGGGATTAGTCCCATCAGATAAAACTGCTGGTTCGGATAAATAGCTGCATAGGCGAAGAACAGGGATAGGTTCAAATAGTATGTTCCCATTGGCAAAGATACTTTAAACAAAGCATAGGCCAGTATCCCCCCAACGATATGAAAAAATACGCCCATAAAATAATAAAAATTAAATCGGAAACTGCCCCATACCAACTCCAGTTGACGCCCAATCATATAATACAAATACAATGTGAACACTACAAACCACGGACTTGTAGCCGGCGGCTGTATGATAAATGTCACCAATCTCCAAATTTGTCCTTGCAAAACGGCCGATATATCAAGGGACAAAAAACTATAATAAAACCCCGGGGCGATTAAGCTGAAAATGAACCCTACAATATACAATATCACTACATAAAACATTAGATTTGGAATTGCATATTTGCCAAATTTACGTTCTAATTTATTTAACCACTTCATTGAAATGCTCCTTTCTTTTTAAAAAATCATCATAATTCCTGTCAAAATAATCAAAAATGCCATATTAAATATGGTGAAAACTTTTATGTAATGTCTGGTCTTTTCCGGATTATGGGTCGTATATTCACGGAAGGTAATTAAACTTGCCAAGGAAGCAATCAATGTACCAACACCTCCGATATTTACACCCAATAATAATTCAGGATAATTGTCTGTAAACTGTGACAGCAAAATTGCGGAAGGCACGTTGCTGATAAACTGGCAGGACAAGACACTGATTAACAAAGTGCTTTTTTCAAGCAAGATGGAAAATATATTCCTTACCACTTCTATTCTTGCCATGTTTCCTGAAAAGATAAAGAAAAACACAAAAGTAAACAACAGTCCATAATCTACCATTTTTAGTGCTTCCCTATCCATAACAAGAAGCACTGCCGGGATAGCAATCAAACCAATCCAATAGGGAATCCCGCGAAATACAATTGCAATAGACAATGCAAATAACAATAAATATATGACTGTTTTCACTGGTTCTATCGCAAATTGCTTGTCATCCAATTCCAATGGTTCCGGTTTTACGAACGCAAGGCAGCAAATCGTGATAAGCAGAACCGCTATCACAAATGGCAGTGCCATGATTTTCATAAACTCCAGATTAGGAATCTGAAATTTGGTGTATAAATATAAATTTTGCGGATTTCCAAAAGGTGTCAGCATGCCGCCTAAATTTGCAGCAATGTTTTGCATGACAAACAGAAATGCCATATATTTTTCTTTTCCGGTCTTTTTTACTACCAAATATCCCAGTGGTAAAAAGGTCATCAGTGCCATGTCATTTGCAATCAGCATAGAACCGATAAATGTAATATACACCAAAGCCAGGACACACATTCTTGCATTTTTGAAAAGTTGTACCACCTTACGTGCCAACATATAGAAAAAGTTCACATTTTTCAGTGCGCATACAACCGCAAGAACACAAAACAGACAGGACAAAGTCTTGCAATCAAAATAACCCAGATATTCCTTGTCAGGCGGTACAATGATACAAGTAAGAATGGCTGCAAGGAATGCAATGCAGGTAACCGTATTCTGTTTGATAAATAATTTTACTGCCTTCATATGTTTCCCTTAACTATACCTTCCATGGTTTTCAAAAAAAACCTTGGAGCTCTACGCTCCAAGGATTTCACTATGTTTCTTATTTCACCAACAGAGATGTGCCTGACATTTCTTTTGGCTGTTCCATACCCATTAATTCGATTAATGTTGGAGCGATGTCTGCCAAACATCCACCTTCTCTAAGTGAATATGCAGGGTCTGCATTTACCAAAATAAATGGTACCGGATTTGTTGTATGCGCTGTAAATGGAGCACCTGTCTCGTAGTCTAAAAGTTGTTCTGCATTTCCGTGGTCCGCACAGATAAACATCTGGCCGTTTACTTCTTTCACTGCATCAACCGCTCTACCCACACACTCATCAACTGCTTCTACTGCTTTGATTGCAGCTTCTTCCACACCTGTATGACCAACCATATCAGGGTTCGCAAAGTTGATGATGATAACATCATATTTGTCAGATTTGATTGCATCTACTAATTTATCACAAACTTCGTAAGCGCTCATCTCCGGTTGTAAATCGTATGTTGCAACCTTTGGTGATTTTACAAGAATTCTGTCTTCGCCTTCGTTTGGTTCTTCTACACCACCGTTGAAGAAGAAGGTTACGTGAGCATATTTTTCTGTCTCAGCAATTCTTGCCTGCTTTAATCCATTTGCTGCTAAGAATTCACCAAATGTATTGGTAATCTCTGTTTTGCGGAATGCAACATCTTTATTATCAATTGTAACGTCATATTCTGTAAAACATACATAAGTTGTCTTTACTCTTTCTCCTCTGTCAAAACCTGTAAAATCGTCGTCACAGAATACTCTTGTAATTTCTCTTGCTCTGTCAGGTCTGAAGTTAAAGAAAATGATAGAATCGTTGTCTTTGATTGTTGCAACCGGTTTGCCATCTTTCACAATCACTGTTGGAAGAACAAATTCGTCTGTCTTATCATTATCATAAGATTCTTGAATCGCACATGGTCCGCAGCAACCTGTCTCGCCTTCACCTTTTACCATTGCATTGTATGCTAATTCGACACGGTCCCAACGGTTGTCACGGTCCATAGCGTAGTAACGTCCCATAACTGTTGCAACTTCACCTACACCGATTTCAGCCATTTTGTCAACTAATTCCTGAACGAAATCTTTTCCTGATGCAGGTGGTGTATCACGTCCGTCTAAGAAACAGTGTACATATACTTTTTCGATACCTTGTCTTTTTGCAAGCTCTAAAAGTCCGTAAATATGTGTGTTGTGGCTGTGAACTCCACCGTCTGATACTAAACCAAACATATGAAGTGCCGAGTCATTTTTCTTTACATTTTCACATGCAGCTAACAACGCTTCATTTTCAAAGAAATCGCCATCTTGGATGGATTTCGTAATCTTTGTCAAATCTTGATATACAATGCGTCCTGCACCCATATTCAAGTGTCCTACTTCCGAGTTACCCATTTGTCCATCCGGAAGCCCTACTGACATACCACTTGCATTACCATGTACAAATGGACATTCAGCCATCAATTTATCCATCACAGGTGTCTTTGCTTCGCACACTGCGTTCGCTTCACACTTGTCGTTTAATCCATAACCATCGAGAATCATTAAAACTGTTGGTTTTTTACTCATTTTTCTTCTCCTTTTATCTTCAAATTATTCTTTTCGTAATTCACCCAATATATTTTACATGATTTTAGATGTAGTTGCAAGATATTGTTTGCCTTTACAACAAAGAGTTTGCCGAAGTTTCCTATAAAGCAAGAAAAAGACGCTACCACACATGATAGCGTCTTTTGAATATTTCTTATTTGTAATTTACAATCTTACCAAAGTCTGGCTTAAGTGCAGCGCCACCAACAAGACCACCGTCGATGTCTGGTTGAGCGAATAATTCCGGAGCGCTAGCTGCTGAAACAGATCCGCCGTATTGGATACGGATTGCTTCTGCTGTTGCTTCATCATAGATTTCTCCGATACAAGCACGGATAGCTGCACAAACTTCTTGAGCTTGTTCTGTTGTAGCTACTTTACCTGTTCCGATTGCCCAGATTGGTTCGTAAGCAATAACTGCTGTCTTAGCTTGATCAGCTGTTACGTCTAAGAAAGCGATTTTGATTTGTTGACGGATGAAATCGATTGTAACACCTTGTTCTCTTTGTGTTAATGTTTCACCACAGCATACGATTGGTGTAATACCATGTTCGAAAGCTTTTTTCACTTTTTTGTTAACTGTTTCATCTGTTTCAGCGAAGTATTCTCTTCTTTCTGAGTGTCCGATGATAACATATTTTACTCCAACATCTGTAAGCATGTTAGGAGCGATTTCTCCTGTGTATGCTCCGCTTTCTTCGTAGTACATATTTTCAGCACCGATGCAGATGTTGCTACCTTTAGCTGCTTCCATAGCTGGGATAATGCAGATTGCAGGTACGCAGAATACTACGTCAGCATCTTCTGTTGCTACTAATGGTTTTAATTCGTTGATTAATTCTACTGCCTGGCTTGGAGTTTTGTTCATTTTCCAGTTACCAGCGATAATTTTTCTTCTTGCCATGTTTAAGTTCCTCCTTATTTATCGTTAGCTGCTGCTACACCTGGTAATTCTTTTCCTTCTAAGAATTCAAGTGAAGCTCCACCACCTGTAGAGATGTGAGTCATCTTATCTCCGAATCCTAAGATGTTAACAGCAGCAGCTGAGTCTCCTCCACCGATAACTGTTGTAGCATCTGCATCAGCCATAGCCTTAGCAACTGCAATTGTTCCT